>NZ_CAMQSF010000018.1 GCF_947036865.1 uncultured Caulobacter sp.
CACTCTTTCCCTACACGACGCTCTTCCGATAGACGGTCAGGGTCAGGCCTTGCCGAGCGTCGCGCAGCGCGATGTCGGTGGCGCCGTCGCGGGCGGTCACCCGCACGCGGGCGCTGGCCTGGGCCGAGGCGACGGCCTGATCCGCGCCCAGGGCGCGCGCCATCGCCACCGCGCAGGCGGCCACCTCCTCCATCTCCCTCGGATCGGCGGCGAGCAGTCTCACCGCGCCGCCTCCGCGATCGGCCGGACGGCGGCGCGCCCGTCGGCGATCACCAGCGCGTGGGTGTGGTAGCGATGCAGCCGCTCGTCGTGCACGACGCTGATCAGCGTCACCCCCGGCAGGCGCGCGTCGATCAACTCGTGGAAGCGACTGGTATTGGCCGGATCCAGCGCGCTGGTCGCCTCGTCCAGGATCAGCAGGGTCGGCCGCTGCAGCAGGATGCGGGCGAGCGCGATCCGCTGCTGTTCGCCTGGCGACAGCTCGTCCTGCCAAACCCGCGACGCATGCATGTCTTCGGCGAGATGGCCGAGGTTGACCTCCTCGAGCAGGGCGGCGATGGCCTTGTCCTCATGGGCCTCCGGCGGATCGGGGAAGCAGATCCCGGCCTTCAGCGACCCGATCGGCAGGTACAGGCGCTGCGGAACGAACATGGCGGTGGCGCGGTCGGCCAGAGCGACCTGGCCCTCGCCGTCGGGCCACATGCCGCCCAAGGCCCGCAGCAGGGTGCTCTTGCCGGCGCCCGAGGGCCCCCGGATCACCCAGCGCTCGCCGTCACGCACCCGCCAGTCGCCTATGTTGGCGAGCGGCTCGCCGTGCGGCCGGCGCAGCAGCAGTCCCGAAGTCGCGAGCGCCACGCCCGTCGGCGCGCCGGCGACGGCGGTGATGCCGGACACGCGGGCATCGTCGATGGCGTCGTCCAGGGCCTGAAGCCGGTTCAGATAGGACAGCTGCGTGGCCATCCGCGGATATAGATGCACGAAGAAGCCCAGTTGCGGCACCAACTGCGAGAACGCGTCGCGGCCGCCCATCACCTGGCCGAAGGTGATCGCGCCCGCGAAGTAGCGGGGCACCAGGATGAACAGCGGAATGAGCGAGCCCAGGCGATCGTAAAGACCGTTAGCGGCGTTCAGGCCGATCAGCGACAGGATCACCGTGCGCCCGGCCGCGCGGATTTCCTGGATCGCCCTGCCGAGAGCGCCGCGCTCGGCGGGGACCGCGTTGGCCAGGCCGATCTGGGGCGCGTTGCGACGCACATGGACCAAGCCGGAGCGGAAGTCGGCCTCGCGGTGCTGCCACCGCATCATCGCCCGGATGTAGGGCTTGCCCAGCAGCAACATGATCCCGCTGCTGACCAGCACATAGGCGACCGCGTACCAGATCGTGCTGCCCGGGATCGATATCGCGTGGCCCAGCAGCGTGAACTCGATCGGACCGGCGGTCTCCAGCAGGATCATGATCGACGAGAACGCCGAGACCACCGCACTGAGGACGCTCATCATGATCGACAGCGAGCCCAACTGTTCATCCGTGATGAACCGGATGTCGTCGGCGATCCGCTGGTCGGGGTTGTCGATCATCCGCAGCCGCTCGATCTCGGCATAGCGGTGTCGCGCCATCCAGCGATCCACGTAGCGCTCGGTCAGGTGTATCCGCCAGCGCAGGCAGAAGCTGCGCCGGATCCAGGGCTCGACGATGACGAAGATCATCTGCATCGACAGGATGCCGGCGAAGGTCAGCAACAGCGTGTTGAAGCCGGCGATGTCGCGGTTCTCCACCCCATCGAAGAAGCGCTGCTGCCAGCGGTTCATCAGAACGAACAGGTAGGCGCCGGCGAACTGGAAGACGGTGAGCGCCAACAGCGCCAGCCACGCGAACTTCCAGTCCTTGGAGGTCGCGTAATCCCAAAGCAGCCGGAAGATGAGCCGCCCGCCCCTCCCCTTGCGCGATGACTCGAGCCCCCCCTGACGAGGGGGCTCACCGGATGGAACGGACCGCGACAGCATCAACGGGAAGCCCTTATCAACGGAAGCGGTAGCCGACGGTCAGCCGCCAGGTGCGCGGCTCGCCGAGGGGCACGTAGCTGGTGGCGGGGGTCACGCCATAGTTGACCCGATCGAACACGTTCCGGACGCCCAGTCTCAGATCGACGCTGCGCACGGTCACGAAGGCGTTCAGGTCGACCTGGTTCGTCGCCGGGATGTGGTTGACTCCGAACCGGTCGATCGCGGCGCTGGAGCGGCCATAGACCCCGCCGCCGAGGCCCGCCACCGCGCCCTCGGCGATCCGGCGGCGATAGGAGGCGTAGAGACTGTACTGATCGCGCGGCGCCTTCGTGACCGTGGTGCCGTTTTTCGTGCTCGGGCTCAGAAGGCTGTAGTCGGTGCGGGTGAAGCCGCCGCTAACCAGGAGGCCCCTGACCGGCTCGCCCGAGACGCTGAGGTCGACGCCCTCGCCCAACTGCCCGGGCCCTGCGATCTGGTAGCGCGGGGCGACTGGATCGTTGAAGAGGTGGTTGCTCTCCCGCAGGCTGAACCAGGAGGCGTTCACCAGAACCCGCTTGTTGAAGAGGTCGAGCTTTACGCCGGCTTCCTGGTTGCGCGTGTGGTTGTCCGGCAGCAGATTCAGGAAGCGATCCGTCGAGAAGCTGGGGATGAAGCCATAGGCCAGCGAGCCGTACACCGACAGGTTATCGGTCAGGTTGGCGACGACGCCGTAGCTGGGCGTCACCGCGCCGTTCGACCTGTACTGCGCCGTCGGCCGGCCCACGATCTCGGAAGTGGACTCCGAGTTGGTCTTCCGGACACTGGCCATGAAGGCGAGCTTCCAGGCCTTGGCCAGGTACTGGGCGTAATAGGATGATTGCTTGCCGGTGACCCGATACGCGCGCTGGTACTGGCTGGCCAGCGGATAAAGCGTGCCCTGCTTGGTCTGGTAGTTATAGGTGAACATGCCGGGGCCGTCGGAATAGGCGGCGTTGTCGGCGACGATGTCGTAATCGCTGGCCATACCGCCGACCACCAGCTTGTGCTCCACGGATCCCGTGGTCGCGGCGAACCGCGCATAGCCGTCCACGGCATTGTTCACGCTGTGCTGCTTGACGCCGCTGCGCGACAGCAGGAGCAAGCCGTTCGGGGCGAGCACGGCGAACGGCGAGTACTGGCGCAGCAGCAGCGACGTCTCCTGATGCTGGTAATGCCCCGACACCAGCATCCACGACTTGACCTGCTGCTTGGCCTGCAGGTCGTAGGTCACGCCGGCGATCTTCGCGTACTGATCCTTGTCGCCGACCAGGGGCTTGGCGCGATCCGTGGGATAGGCCTCGTTCGTCCTGTCGTTGAACAAGGTGTAGGGCACCATGCCGAAGACCTGGCTGCCCAGGGTCACGCTGGCGATCACGTCGCTCTTGGCGGTCTTGAAGCGCAGGGAGGGCGCGAACAGAAAATCCTCGTTGCCGCGATAGCCGCCGGCGTTGTGGTCGGCGCCGGCCGCGGTGGCGATGACGCGGGCGGAAAACCGCTGATCCTCCGAGACCGCCCCGTTGGCGTCGAGCGTGACGCGTCCCGCGCCGAACGATCCCGCCTCGCCGGTGACGTACAACTGCTGCTCGGTGCTCGGCTTCTTGGTCACGATATTGACCGTGCCGCCCAGGCTGTCGCCGCCCAGCAGGATCGCGTCGGGGCCCTTCAGAACTTCCAGGCGCTCAATGTTGGCGATGGGCTGGGTGCTGCCGGCCGCGAAGCTGCTGCTCGACGGCGTCGGCATGCCGTTGACCGCGCCGCCCGACGAGAAGCCGCGCACGGAATAGGTGACGCCGCCCTGGACCGTGGCGGTGTTGACCGTCACGCCGCCGGCGTTGCGGAGCGCTTCGGGCAGGCTCTGGGCTTGCTGCTCGGCGAGCAGCTTGGCCGAGATGACCTGGGCGTTGCGCGCCTGGTCGCGCAGGGATTGCCCGGTGCGGGTCGATCCGGTCTCGCCGCGCACCAGGACGCTGGTTTCGGCCTCGTCGCGGCGGGCCACGACGACGATCTCGCTGAGGACGCCGTCCTTCTCTTCCCGAACGATCGCGTCGGTCCGGGCTTGATCCTCGCGGGCCTTGGCGGCGCGCCGCTGGGCCTTGCGGGCCTCGCGGGACGACGGCGCGGCCTCGACCTTGGCCGGCGCGTTCGCGGCGGGCGGCGTCGCGGCGGGACCTTGGCGAGCTTCGGCCACGACGGGCGCGAACTGGACCAGGATGGGCAGGATGCTGACGGTCGCGATGTACGCGCCCCGAGCGGCGGCAAGACGTGACATTCCAATCTCCCCTCTTGGCGACGCGCGACCGCTTGCCCGCACCTCCTCGGGCGCGGCCTTGAACGGTCTTCGCGGCGCGTTCACAGCAGCGATGAAGCCTCGCCCCCGGGCGAAGCGGCTGGTCGACTCCGCCCCCCGGCGGTGGTCGACAATAACTGTGGCGTCGGGTGTCTCTGTCTTCCGGGCTCCGAGAAGCCGCGGCGCATTGCTTTCCTCGACGTTCGAAGACTGCTCCGAAGTCTGAACGTCATCAAATTGTAATCCGTTATGCCCCTATCGGAATTCTGGATGGCGATAGGTGGACTTGTCGACGCCGCGCGCCATCTGATCGACCAGCCACCGGATCACCGGCTCTCGGCTCCTGTAGAGCTGCCACTGGACGACCAGCTCCGAGGACGGCTTTTCGAAGTCCAGATCGACCAGCTTCAAGGGCAGGATCGCCGCATTGTACTGGGCGAACCAATTGCTGGTGGTCACGACCAGATCCGATCCCAGCGCCAGCAGCGGCAGCATCGAGTTCAGGCTCGTCCGGGCGACGATATGTCGGCGGGCCCGAGGATCATTCGGCCCATAGGGGCCGAACAGCGCCTGTTCCATCTCGTCCAGCAGCGCGGCGTGGCGCGCGCCCAGATATTCGGCCTCGCCCACCTGTCGCTCGGCGAACGGGTGGTTGCGCGACACCAGGCCCGCCAGGCTGTGACGGAACAGCGGCTGGCGGCCGAGATTGGGGTCCGCCATCGCGTGGGGGACGATGGCCACGTCCACGCCGGCGTCGAACAGCTTCTGGACCGCGCCGTGGACGAACGGGACCATGCGGATTTGCACGCCCGGCGCGGCGGCCCGGATGTCCGGGATGATCCGGCTGACGAACATCAGTTCGATCGCTTCGGGCGCGGTGATCGTGATCTCGCGTTCGGCGGTCGCCGGATCGAAATCGAGCGTGAGATTGAAGGTGTCGTCGACCTCGCGAAGCACCGGGCCGACCCGATGCAGCAGGGCCTCGCCCAAGGCCGTCAGGCGTCGCTTGTCGCCGTAGACGACCAGTTCGTCGCCGAAGTGCTCGCGCAATTGTCTGAGCTTGGCGCTGAGCGCCGGCTGGCTCAGCGCGATGGACCGCGCCGCCGCCGTCAACGAAGGCGAATGCAAGAGCGCGTCGAGCGCGTAGAGCAGGTTGATATTGAGCCGGCGCAGCCGGGAGTGGCCCGGCGCGGGCGATGACCCAGCGACATTCTCGTCCAATATTGCCCCCAAGCTCGCGCTCCCCGGCGCCAGGTTGGCATCTCAAGCTTGGAAGGGGAATGAGACAAGATGATCTGAGTGTTCCGCTCCGGCGCGTGGCGACGGAGATGAGGCGGACGGACACGCGGTCCGTCCGCCCGGAGACTCAGAAGCGCTTGCGGACCTGGAAGCCGGCCGTGCGCGGGCTGATGCTGACGACCTGCTTGGGATTGTTGACCGCCGACGTCACGCTCATCAGCCCCACCTTGTCGGTGACGTTGTTGACGAAGACATAGGCGCCCCAGTCGGAGCCCTCGACGCCGGCGCGGATGTTGGCGTAGCCGTAATCCCCCTGCTTCTCGTAGTAGACATAGGTCGGCCGGAATTGAGACGCGGACTCGCCGACATAGGCGTAGTCGGCGCGCACAAGGCCGTTGAGATCGCCCTTCAGCGGCCAGGTGTACTCGACCGAGGCCGACCCGCTGAACTTGGGCACATAGGGGAACTTGTCGCCGCGCAGGCCGGTCGAGCCGGTGATCAGGATGCTGGAATTGGCCTGGTCCTCGGTCAGCTTGGCGTCGACGACGGCGGCGGTGCCGCTGATCGTCAGACCGGTGATCGGACGAGCCGTGGCCTCGACCTCGAAGCCCTTGATCCGCGCCGTGCCGGCGTTGGTCAGGTAGCTGAAGGCCCCGTTGGCGCTGGTGGCCGAGATCTGCAGGTTCGACCAGTCGATCTGGTAGGCCGCCGCGTTCAGGGTCAGGCGACGGTCGAACCACTGGCTCTTCACCCCGCCTTCGTAGTTCCAGAGGCTGTCGGGCTGGTAAGCCAGCAGCGCGCTGGCCAGGCCGGGAACATTGTTGGCGCCGCCCGGACGGAAGCCCTTGGCCGCCACGGCGTAGACCATGACGTCGGACGTGATCTGATAGGACGCGTTCAGCTTGCTGACCCAGCCGTCGGCGCTGGCGTCGACCTGGGCGGCCGGCCCGACATAGGACTGGGTGATGAAGTTGCTGATCAGGACCTGGCCCGAGACGGTCTTGTCGTACTTGAAGCGGCGCAGGCCGCCGGTCAGGGTCAGCTTCTCGATGGGCTTGTACGAGACCTCGCCGAAGAAGGCGGTCTGCTTGGTCTGGGTGCCGACATGGCGCCAGGCGGTCAGGTCGTTGGGATTGATGATCCCGGTGGCGGCGTCGCCCTTGGCCACCTTGCTCTCGATATAGTCGTCGCGCTTTTCGAGATAGACGCCCGCCGTCCAGTCCAGCTTGTCGTCGAACAGCGAGCCGTTGGCGCGCAGCTCGTGGTTCCACGAGGTCAGGCCCATCGGCTGGTAGAGCGCGCCCGGAATGCGGCTGTCGGCATAGGCGGTGTAGGCCGTCAGCTGGGCCGGGGTGCAGGCCGGGTTGGTCGATCCCGTCGGCGCCGGTCCGCCGGCGACCCAGTTGCGGCACGAGGTGGCGTTGGCGCGGCTGCCTGACAGGGTCGGGCTGTAGTCGGAGTTCCGCAGCAGCGTCCACTTGTAGTAGGACGACGTCGCCGTGATCGTGGCGAAGTTCAGCTCCCACTTGCCCGTGACGTTGTAGAGCCGGAGATTGTCGCTGGTCGGGGCGATGACGCGGGCGTTGGTCCTGTAGTCGCCGCCCAGCGCCGGGTACCAGCTGTTCTGACCGTCCAGGGTGGTCTTCTGGAACAGGCCGGTGGCGTTGATCGTCAGCGTCTCGGTGGGCGTGAAACCCAGCATCAGGCGACCGCCGCTGGCATGCTGGTCGTTGATGTTCTTCTTGTTCAGCTGGACGTCGTCGACATAGCCGCCGCCCTCGGTCTTGTAGAGCACCAGGCGCGCGGCCAGCTTGTTCTCGATCAGCGGCACATTGACCATGCCCTTGACCGAATAGCCGTTGCTGCCGCCCTTGACGGACGTGCCCTGCGCCTCGACCGCGCCGGCGTAGCGGCTGCTGTCGGGCTTGTTGAGGATCACCCGCAGGGTGCCGCCCATCGAGCCCGAGCCGTACAGCGTGCCTTGCGGCCCCCGCAGCACCTCGATGCGCTCGGCGTCGAACAGATTGACGTCGGCGCTGGTCGAGCTGGCGTCGGCGGTGGTGCCGGCCGGGCCGGTCAGCGGGGTTTCGTCGTAGTAGAGACCGACCGTGGCCTCGCCAGCGCTGCGCACGCCGCGCAGGGTCAGGCGACGGCTGGTCGGCGAATTGCCGTCGACCTGCAGGTTCGGCACGGTGCGGAAATAGTCCTGGATGCCCGAGGCGCCCAGCGCCTGAAGCGACTTTTCGGTGACCGCGCTGACGCTGATCGGCGTCGTCTGGACCGTGGTCGAGCGCTTCAGCGCGGTGACGACAACCTCCTCGATCGTCGCGCCGTCGGACGATTGTTGGGCGAACGCTTGGCCCGCCGCCAGGCTGCTCAACGCGCTGGCGCCCAGGGCCAGGACCCGAAGGCTTCGAAACTGCATCATGGTGATCCCCTCTTGTCGGTCCGCTCGACGGCGGCCTGTAGGGTCAGACGCAAGCCCGAGAGGGTCCCTCACCTCCCGCCGGGCAAAAAGACGCGGGTCAGAAGCGGCGCTCAAGCGACAGGCGCACGGTGCGCGGCATGACCCCGAAATATTCGACGGGACCGGACGTATTCCGCGCCGCCGACGCCCGCCCCGCCCGGTCGAGCAGGTTCTCGATCGAGAGATCGGCGCTCCAGGCGCGATGCTCCAGGCCCGCGCCGACGCCGAACAGCGCATAGCCGCCCATCTTCAGATAGTCCGCGTTGCCGGCGTTGAAGGCCGAGCGCGCCAGGCCGGCATAGTAGGCGTCGAGCCGCAGCCGCACCGCGAGGTCCGCGCCCAAGGGCCAGCGGCGTTCGGCCGAGGCCGACGCCGAGACCTTCGGGACGATGGGCAGCCGATCCCCTTCCCGCCCGAGGCCAATGGCGCTGTTGGTCACCTGGTCGGCGGTCAGGCGGGCGTCGGTCAGAGTCAGGGTGGCCGCCAGGTCCCAGCCGGCGATCCGCCGCGCCGCGCCTTCGATCTCGACGCCCTGAAGGCGCGCGGCGCCGATATTGGTCACATAGTTGAACGCGCGGTTCTGGGTCTGGGCCGCGTACTGCATGTCGCGCCAGCGCGCGCGATACGCCGCCAGGTTCAGCGTCACGCGACGATCGGCGCTTTGCGCCTTCAGACCCAGCTCGGCGTTGTCGAGCCGGTCAGATCGATAGAGGGCCAGGGCCTCGGGCAAGCCGGGCACCACGTTCACCCCGCCGGGCCGAAAGCCCTGCGAGATCTGCGCATAGCCGAACAGGCCGGGCGCGAAGGCGCGGGTGGCCAAGGCCTTCAGGCTCCAGCCCCGCTCGCGACCCCGGGCGTCGATCGCGTAGTCCATCCAGGTGCCCGAGATGACGTTGGCGACCTGGACGCCGCCCCGGTCGCGCTTGGCGTAGTCGAAGCGCCGCGCGCCGATCGTCAGGTCGGTGTCGCGCGCGACCGCGTAGGACGCCTCGCCGAAGACCGCGTGCTGGGCCAGGTGGTTCTCGATGTCGCGCCGCCCGATCATCACCGGCGGCTCGACCGGCGCGCCGGTCGCGGGATCGACGTGGCGAACCTGGCTGTCGATACGGTCCTCGCGAACCTCGCTATAGGCCCCCACGGTCCAGCGCAGCGGTCCGGGCCCGACCGAGGCCGCGCGCAGTTCGTGGATCCGGGCGGTCAGCGCCGCCGGCTGGTTGAGGATCGCCGGATAGACGCTGTCGACATAGGCCGAGTAGCCGGCCATCTGCTCGCCGCCGCAAGCCGACGCGATCGAGAACATCCGCATGCAGCCGGCGGCGTTGGTCCGCTCGCCCAGCAGGACGCCGCTGTAGTCGGAGCGCCGCACCAGTTTCCAGCGGTACCAGGACGAGACGGCGGTCACGTCGACCGCCTCGCCGCGCCACTTCACGACGGACGACGCCAGGTCGATGTCCCCATCGAAGGGCGAGCGGCCGGCATGGACCGTCCGCCAGGGGCCCGCCGAGTCGTTCCAGGCCGAGATGTCGCCGCGATGGTTGGACTGATGCGCGCCCGAGACCAGGACCGAGAGCTTGTCCCCCCTCTCCCAGAGCATGGCCAGCCGCGCGCCCCGGGCGCGCGCGTCGTCGACATCCGACAGCCCCAGCCGGATGTTGTCGATCACGCCGGGTTGGCGCTGATCATAGGCCGTTACGCGCACGGCCAGGACGTCCGGAACCGCCACGAGATTCAGCACCGCCGCCCCGCTGACCGCCCGCCCGCCATGGGCGACGCTGGCGACGGAGGCGCTCACCGAGCCGCTGTCGCCGCCGAGGTCGGGCCGCTTGAAGAGGATGCGCAGGGCCCCGCCCATGGCGCCCGAGCCGTAGAGCGTGCCTTGGGGCCCGCGCAGCAGTTCGATCCGGTCGACGTCCACCAGCGCCAGCTCGGGCGCCATGACGCCGGGATCGGCCGTGGTGCCGACCGGACCGGTCATCGGCGTTTCGTCGTAATAGAGACCCGTGGTGGCCTCGCCGGCCCCGTAGACCCCGCGCAGCACCAGACGCCGCCCGAACGCGGTGGAGATCAGTTTCAGGCCCGGCAGCAACGGGGCTGCCTGTTCGAGATTGGCGATGGTCGCGCGCGTCAGCTGCTCGCCGTCCACCACGGCCATGCTGACCGGCGTCCGCTGGGCCACGCTCGCGCGCTTCAGCGCCGTGACGATCAGGCCGTCCAGGTCCACGGCCAGGGCGGCCGGCGAAGGCTCAGGCTCCGGGGCCGCCCGAGGCTTGGGCGCCGGCACGACCAGGAAGCTGCGGCCCGCGAGCCGAAAGGTCAGGCCCGAGCCGGAGAGCAGTCGGGTCAGGGCCTGTTCCGCGGTGAAGGCGCCGTTCAAAGCCGGGCTTTTCCGTCCCGCGGTCAGGTTGGGAGAGAACAGGATTTCGCGGTCGCTGCGCAGCGCCAGCTGGTTCAGCGCCTGGCTCAGCGGCTGCGCCGGCAGGTCGAACCGGCGCGGGGCGTCGGCCGAATCCCCCGCCCGCGCCCAGGCGGCGTCCGGCGCGACGGTCCCGACGGCCGCCACGCAGAGCATGGTCGCGACGAGGCCGCGCCTGGCCGACGCTGCAAACGCTCTGGACCTTAACAACGGCGACTCCGACCTCCCCGGCGGCACGGATCTCACACCCTGGAGAAGCGCGGACCATGCCTTGTTTTGACGGGCGGCCATGCCAACGCGCTCGGCGCCCGCGGCGCAAGATCGCGCGTTGCTCAGGCTTTAGGCAACAGGCCAGAGCCCGCTTGCGTTCGCGCCTATCCTCCGTCGGCGGCTTGACACGCGGGAAAGCGCGATTTCACCTAACTGTCGCATGTTGGGGCGGCGATCATGATTTGGGGCGTAAAGTCGCCGAAAGAGTCCGAGGCGGCGGCCTTGATCGACAGCGGCGCGCGGTTCGTCCCGGCCCTGCGCGCGTTCTTCTCGCGCCGCGCGCCGGCCGCCGATGTCGAGGATCTGGTGCAGGAGGTTCTCCTGCGAATCCAAAAGCGCCAGCCCGCCCCCGTCGTCAACAATGTGGAAGGCTACCTCTTCGAGGTGGCGGCCAACGTCCTGATCGACCGGGGCCGCCGCGATCGAACCCGCCGCCGCGCCGATCACTGCGAACTGCAAGAAACGCATCATCCGGTTGATGAAATCTCTCCCGAGCGCGTCTTACAGGGTCGGGAACAGATGGCGCGGGTAATGGCGGCGCTGAACGCGCTGCCGGAACGCACGCGACGGGTTTTCATCCTCGTGCGCTTCGAGGAGATGAGCTACAAGCTCGTCGCCCAGCGCCTGGGTGTCTCCGTCAGCGCTGTCGAGAAACACGTTATGAAGGCGCTTCGGCATCTGCACGAACGCCTGCGGGACCAGGATGACGTCGACACGGTCGGAGAAAGAGAGACCCGAAGACCCGGCTAGCGCCGCGGCCGTGTGGTTCGCGCGACTGCAAGGCGGCGATGTCTCCCTCCAGGAACGACGCGACTTTCAACGGTGGCTCGGCGCCGACGCGCGACACGCCGAGGCCTGGGCCTCGGTCGGGGCCACCTGGCATGGTCTGTCGAGCGTCGAGGATGATCCGGCGTTCACGGCTCTGCGCGCCGACGCGCTGAGCGTCGATGCGTCGCGCGCGCGCCGTTTCAACCGGCGCGATCTGGGCTTGGCGGCGGCCGGCCTCGTGGCGGTCGCCGGCGCGGCGGCCCTGGGCTGGCGTCGCCTGGCCGGCCGAGACGAGGCCCCCGCCGTCGTCGACGAGCCGGTCTTCACTACCGCCGTGGGCGAGCGCTCGACGTTTCGCCTGGCCGACAATTCGGTGGTCACCCTCAGCACCGACTCCGCCGTCCGGGTCAATCACTGGGATCGCGAGCGCAGGCTGACGCTGTTGAAGGGCCAGGCCTATTTCCAGGTCGCCAAGGACAAGACCCGTCCGTTCATCGTGACCGCCGGGGACAAGTCCGTGACCGCGGTCGGCACCGCCTTCGACGTGCGCCTCGAGCCCGGCAAGCTGTCGGTGACCCTGGTCGAGGGCCGCGTGCGGATCGCCGGCGCCTCGCCCAACGGCCCCCGCCGCGTCGAGATGTCCGCCGGTTCGCGCTTGGTGGCCGACGATCGCGCGGACTGGACGATCGCGACCGTCGACACCGCCAAGGCGGCGGCCTGGCTTCAGGGGCGTCTCGTCTTCGACGGCGAGCCCCTGTCGGCCGTCGTGGCGGAGATGAACCGCTTTTCCGATCGCAAGCTGGACATCGCCGATCCCGCCCTGGCCGCGACGTCGGTGAGCGGGGTCTTCAAGACCGGGCAGGTCGACGCGTTCGTCGCGGCGCTGCGCAGCTACGGCCTGGTCGAAGTCGGCCACAGCGACGAGCGGCATATCGAGCTGGTCCGCCCGGCGCGCGGCGCCTGAAGACCGCGCCAGAAGTTTTCTCGAGCGCGAGGTGAGGTGGCGGCGGCCTGCTGCGTCTTAACGATCGACCGCCTCCGTTCCATCGTCCGGCGGCGCGATCCTTCGCCTTACGGGGAAACGTTCCAATGAAGCTGTCCGCCCTCAAGCTCGCCCTGCTGTCCGCCACGGTGGCCAGCGGGCTCCTCGCGCCGCAGGCCTTCGCCAAGCCGGTCACCGACGCCGAGAAGACCCAAATCCTCAAGCTCGTCGACGCCGACGCGGCCAATATCAAGGACGCGGCCCTGAAGATCTGGGGCTTCGCCGAGGTCGGCTATCAGGAGACCAAGAGCACGGCGCTTTTGCAGGACCAACTCAAGGCCGCGGGCTTCGAGGTCAAGGCCGGCGTGGCGGGCGAGCCGACCGCGTTCATCGCCAGCTTCAAGAACGGCGCGGGACCGGTCGTCGCCATCCTGGCCGAGTTCGACGCCCTGCCCGGCCTGGCCCAGACCGCCGATCCGGTGAAGACCGGCATTCCCGGACAGATCGCCGGCCACGGCTGCGGCCACAACCTGTTCGGCGCCGCCTCGGTCGGCGCGGCCGTCTCGCTCAAGGCCTGGATGGTCAAGAACGACATCAAGGGCGAGTTGCGCGTCTATGGCACGCCCGCCGAGGAAGGCGGCTCGGGCAAGGTCTATTTCGTGCGCGACGGCCTGTTCAACGATGTCGACGTGACCCTGCATTGGCACCCCGCCAATGCCAATTCCGCCGTCCAAGGCGTCTCGATGGCCAATATCAGCGGCAAGTTCCGCTTCCACGGCGTCTCGGCCCACGCCGCCGCCGCGCCCGAAAAGGGTCGTTCGGCCCTGGACGGCGTCGAGATCATGGACGTGGCGACGAACTTCCTGCGCGAACACACGCCCGACAAGACCCGTATCCACTACGTGATCACGAACGGCGGCGCCGCGCCGAACGTCGTGCCCGACTTCGCCGAGGTCTATTACTACGTCCGCCATCCGGACCCGGCCGTGGTCAGGGACGTGTGGGCGCGGGTCGAAAAGGCCGCCGAAGGCGCGGCGCTGGCCACCGGCACGACGGTCGAAAAGGAGATCACCGGCGGCGTCTACGCCCTGCTGCCCAACGACACGCTCGGCCGGGTCATGGACGCCAACCTGCGCAAGGTCGGCGGCATCACCTGGACGCCCGAGGAGATCGCCTTCGCCAAGAAGCTCCAGACCTCGCTGGTCAACCCGCCCTCGATCGATACGGTCAAGAGCGTCCAGCCCTACAAGATCGAGCTGGAAGGCGGCGGCGGCTCGACCGACGTCGCCGACATCAGCTGGGTGACCCCGACGGTGGGCCTGGGCACGGCGACCTTCGTGCCGGGCTCGGCGGGCCACAGCTGGCAGAATGTCGCCGCCGCCGGCTCGTCGATCGGCGTGAAGGGCGCGGTGAACGCCGCCAAGACCCTGGCTCTGACCGGCGCGGACCTCTTCGCGAACCCCGACATCGTCAAGAAGGCCAAGGCCGAGCTGATCGAGCGCCGTGGCCCGAACTTCACCTACAAGGCCATGCTCGGCGACCGTCCGCCGGCCCTTGATTATCGCAAGCCCGCCGGCGGTGCGCACGAGTAGCGATCGTCCGCCCCCCCACGGCGATCGCCAGCGGCCGGCGCGCTCCCCCCTTAGCGCCGGCCGCGCCCTATCGAGCTTCATGAAGTTCGGCGCGACCAGAACAGCGGCCATCGGCGCGGAGCGCTTCCCGGCGCTGGCGCGCCCGGCCAAACCGCGTCCGCCACGGACCGGGACCAGAGACCCGGCGGCGAAATAGTGGTGGCGCGCCTTGTCGAATGAAACCGATAACTACGAGTACGCTATTGTACTCTAAGGGCTTTCTAGAGCGGACAAAGGATATAGACGCTGTCGACGGCAGCTTCACGAAGAACGGCACGATATTGAGGCTACGGCAGGCGTAGGTTCATCACATTCGTCCGTCTCAGCGACGCGACCCAGCCTATCCAGCGCCTCGACGACACCCGACCACGGCGCCGCCAGGTAGAACAGCACCGCTTGTGCAGCTTGCGCCCCCCCAACCGCCGGTTACCCATCCTGTCAGTAGATCTCCCGCCGTCGCGGAGAAGTTGAAAAGATTGACGTCGGGAAGAACTCGATCCGTTCCCCTATAAGCAATAACCGCCTGCCCCCCCCCATTCATAAGCCTGAGCAGAAAAGGACGTTAACAGATCAGACGAATTGCTTCTCATCACTGCGTGTCCGAAAGCGTGCTCGTTTATTATGACGCCCGGCCCCGTCCCCGATTATAGGCATCCATGGATAGAACGGCGAGAAGATCGCAATTCATCGAATTATCCCCCGTTAAGCCCAGTAATCAGGAAGATTAAAAGAATATACGTCCGGCGACTCCGAGATAGTCTGATTATTGAGGATGTCGTATCTCAGCGCACGAATCCACGGCAGCTTCTTGGAAATACCACTCGTCTTCAGCCTCCAAGTCTTCTCGACCCATGCGGCAGAAATACGCGCACCATATCCATATCTTTCCGAAAGTTCATTCGGCTTCACAAGAACAGCGCTCGTTTTTCGGTCTATATCATCAAAGTACACGAGCCCAGGCAGCTGGTTTGGCAAGAGCGACACCCTCTTGCCCGCCCCCTCGAGATACATCGAAGGATCCCAGATGCTGCTTAAACCGTCTCCGTGCGCCCTCAGCAGCACAAACAACGAGGGCAAAGCGCCCACCTCGATCCAGAAGGCTTTGCCATGGACCGTTGTTTGCCTCAGGGTGGATTGGTCCGGCCATGCCCAGACGTCTTCGCGGACAATTTCACGAATACCGGATCCGGAATATCTCCGACCGCCGACTTCGATCTCAACGAACAGCTTGTAGCGATAGCCACCTGAAAGCGGCGAACAGCGGGCGAGGCCCAAAAGAGAAAGACCGCCGATGATCGCGGCGCGGCGACTTAGGTTTGGCCGCCCGCCACGCACGATCAGCCCCCCTGCTACGGCCATTAGCGCACTCCACCGCTGCGCGAATTCAATAGCAACTTCCGGGGCCTGGAGCCATCATCACAACGCCCTAAAATTGTAACTTATTGGCGCAAGCTCCGCGTCGTGAGCGCGACCTACTCGTCATAGGCGGAAGCCCGGCGGGAAGCCGGTGAACGAGATCAGATGGCACCGCTTGCGGGCAAACTCATCCCCGACTGCCTTAAGCCGCGGCTCAGAAAGGTCGCCGTCCTTACCGGACTGGTGGCCGATAGCTTCCGCCAGGCTCTGGTCACGGACTATGCGCCCGAAGCGGACATCGGCCGGCATCGTGGCCGCGCGCCGGTCGTGGCCCTGCCCTACTCGCTAATGTTCCGGGCAGTCCGGCGAACGGCCTGACACCGAGGCTCCGCCGCCAGAGCCCAGCGCGCCGTCCGGGGGCGGATAGCGTCCGGCGGGACCTGCTCCGCACCGTGGCTCAGCGGGTCGAAATCACCTCGACCACGAGCGCCACCGTGATGGGTTCCAGATCGAACTTCTACGAACATTGGCGTCGAACGGCGGCGTGGAGACGGCGGTTCTGGACGTTCGTAGTTTGGTACCGAAGTGGCGCGCCCTGCAGGATTCGAACCTGCGACCGCTCGCTTAGAAGGCGAGTGCTCTATCCAGCTGAGCTAAGGGCGCGCGCGGGGCGCCGCGAAGACCCTAGTGAGTCCAGGGTTGCTTGCGGTTGGCCGCGAAGTTGTCGGCATAGGCCTTGATGATCCGCTTGGGCGTCTTGGGCTCGAACAGCTGGAAGGCGATCTCGTGCCGCTGGGCGTAGGCCACGGCTTCGTCTCGCGTCTCGAAGGTCAGGCGGATCTGACCGTTCATGTCGCTGGACTGGGTCCAGCCCATCAGCGGGTCGGGCTTGCGCGCCGACGCCGGTTCGAATTCCAGCACCCAGTCCTTGGTCTTGGCCTTGCCGGACTGCATGGCGTTCTTGGCGGGACGATAGATGCGGGCCAGCATGGACCTCTCCCAAAAAGCCTTACCGTTGGTCGGGGCGGCAGGATTTGAACCTGCGACCCTCTGCTCCCAAAACAGATGCGCTACCAGGCTGCGCTACGCCCCGAAACAACGGCAGGCGGGTGCTCTACTAGGGTTCGGAGCGCGGATCAACGCACTGAATTTTCTCGATCACCCCTTCGGGAAGATTCGATGCAGGACGCGGTCGCCGGGCAGCACGCCCAGTTGCGCGGCGCGACCGCCGGCGATCTCCAGCACGCCCAGCACCAGACCGCCCGACGCCAGCGGCGTCTCGTCGTGAGGCCGGGCGTTGCGGGCGATCGACAGGATCTTGCCGTCCGGCTGGATGAAGATGATGTCCAGCGGAATCAGCGTGTTCTTCATCCAATAGGCCGCCGGCTGCGGCCGCTTGTAGACGAACAGCATGCCGCGATCAGGGGCCAGGGCCTTGCGGAACATCAGCCCCCGCTTCTGCTCGGCTAGCGTGGCGGCGATCTCGACCTGGAACCGCGCGCGCCCGCGACCGGTGACGATCTCCACCGTCTCCAGCTTGGACGCGGCCAGGGCGTCGACGCCGCCGCCAAGGCCGAGCGTCAGCCCGGCCAGCAGCGCGCGCCGCTCGATGATCGGTCCGGGCATGCATCCTCGCGTTCGCGGTTCGGTTCGAACCAGCCTAACGAGCGCGCCGCCGAAAGTCAGGCCTCGCCGGCGGTGATTTCCGCGACCACCAGGCCCTTGGGCCCCCGCGCGAACCGCACCAGGACGTCGTCGCCCGGCTGCAGGTCCTCGAGGCCGCCCCTACGGAGAGTCTCGATGTGCACGAAGATGTCGCCCGGCTCGGCGTCGCGGATCACGAAGCCGTAGCCCTTGGTGCGGTTGAACCACTTGACCTTGGCGCGCTCGGCCGGGCCTTCGGGCGTCAGAGCCCCCCGCCCGTGGCCGTCCCGCAAGCCCTCGCGGCGCGCCGGTCCGTCGGCGAAGGTTCGCCGCTGACGCTCGATCGGCGCCGGCGCGCTGGTCTCGTCGAGATTGACCACCTCGCTGACCTGCCAGCCCTTGGGCCGCCGGACCACGTCACAGACGATCACCGCGCCTTCCATGGCCGTCTCGCGACCGCAGTTGCGCAGCGACGTCACGTGCAGAAGCACGTCCTTGAGCCCGGTCTGTCCCGGATCATCCGGAACGATGAACCCGTAGCCCTTGCCCGCGTCGAACCACTTTACCTTTCCGCTGATGCGAACGAACTCTTCGTGCGCGACAGCGTCCTCGAAATCATAACCAGACATCCCACCCCTCTGGCTCGCTCAATCAGCCCATCGAAGCGAGCACTACAAGAACAGTGTTCTCGCGTGAGGAGAGCCGTCAATGACGAAATCGCGTCAAAATGGGGACCAAACGCGATACGCGACATTTCGCCGCAGACACAGGTTGGAAATAATTGTGAAATACAGCCGGAGATGGCAGTCCCTAGGGGAGTCGAACCCCTCTCTCCAGATTGAAAATCTGGCGTCCTAACCGATAGACGAAGGGACCACGGCCGCCGAAGCGACGCATCGTCAAGACTTTGGCCTCGCGGGTGGCAGTCCCTAGGGGAGTCGAACCCCTCTCTCCAGATTGAAAATCTGGCGTCCTAACCGATAGACGAAGGGACCACGGCCCCGCGAGGAAGCGGGTGTATAGCCGCGACCTTGGGGGTGCGCAAGCCGCGGAAAGTCATTTTTTCGGCCGGCTTATCCGTCCGTCCACTGGCGGGCGTCGTGGACGTCCTCGATCTCCAGCTGGACGCCGTTGCGGCCCATGTAATCGTCCGCTTTCAGCTTGCCGGCGATGTCCAGGGTCCCGCCGCCCGCCAGCAGCCGCTGGCCCAGCGGCGTCTCGGCGCAGCGCCAGGCGACGGCCTTGAGCCGATCGCCGGTGGGCCCGACCAGGTCCAGGCGCACGTGACCGCCCTTCAGCGCGGAGACGCGATCGGGTCGCACGCCGGTCAGCGCGAACATCGGCTCGGGATTGCCGGGGCCGAACGGCGCCAGGCGCTGGAAATCGTCGAGCAGCGCGCGATTCGCCGCGCGCGGCTGAAGCAGGGCGTCGATCTCGACCGCCTCGACGCCCACCATCTCCATTTCGTCGGCCAGCCGGGCCTCGAGAAAGGCGCGGAACTCGGGAATCATCTCGGGGCGGATCGACAGCCCGGCCGCCATGGCGTGGCCGCCGCCGGCCATCAGCAGGCCGGCCTCGAACGCGGCCTGGATCGCGCGCCCCAGATTGACGCCAGGCTGCGAGCGACCCGAGCCCTTGCCGACATTGGCCGCGCGGTCGATGCCGATCACCACCACCGGCTTGCGATAGCGCTCGCGCAGGCGGCCGGCGACGATGCCGATCACGCCCGGATGCCAGTCCTCGCCCGCCACCACGATCACCGGCGCGTCGGGGTTGAAATTGCCGCGCTCCAGCACCGCCGCCGCGTCCTCGACGACGGCGGCCTCGACCGCCTTGCGCTCGGTGTTGAGGCTGTCGAGCTCCTCGGCCAGCGCCCGCGCCTCCAGCGGATCGTCGGTCGAAAGCAGGCGCGCCCCGAGATCGGAGCGGCCGATCCGGCCGCCGGCGTTGATGCGCGGCCCCAGGATGAAGCCGGCGTGGAACACCGAGGGCTCGCCCGAGCCCTTGCCGACCTCGAACAGCGCCTTCAGCCCCGGATTGCCCCACGCGCCCATGGTGCGTAGGCCAAGCTGCGTCAGGGCGCGGTTGAAGCCGACCAGCTGGGTGACGTCGCACACCTCGCCCAGCGCCACGAGATCGAGCCATTGGCGCGGATCGGGCTGCGGGCGCTCGTCGCTGAACAGGCCGCGCTTGCGCGCCTCGCGGTTCAGGGCGGTCAACAGGACGAAGGTCACGCCGGCGGCGGCCAAGACCCCCTGCCCGCTCTGGCACCCGGGACGGTTTGGATTGACGACGGCGGCGGCGGCCGGCGGATCCTCGCGCATCAGGTGGTGGTCGATGACCACGACCTCCAGGCCGATCTCGGCGGCGCTGGCGATGGCGTCATAGGCCGCGGCGCCGCAGTCCAGCGTCACCACCAGCTCCGCCCCGCCCTCGCGGATCTTGCGGAAGGCCGCGGGGCTGGGGCCATAGCCCTCGGTCAGGCGGTCTGGGATGTAGATCGGCAGCTCGACGCCCATGTGGCGGAACCAGCGGACCAGCTGCGCCGCGCTGGTGGCCCCGTCCACGTCATAGTCGGCGAAGACCATGGTCGGCCGCCCCCGCTCCAGGGCGTCGATCAGGATTTCGGCGGCCCGGTCCATGTCGGTGAAGCTGGACGGATCGGGGAACAGCGCCTTCAAGGTCGGGCGCAGATAGTGCTCGGCGCTCTCGTGGCACAGCCCGCGCGAGGCCAGCGCCCGCGCCAGGGGCTCGGTCAGTCCATGGCGGTGCTGGATCGCGCGAACGACGGCCGCATCGGCCGCCCGCTCGCGCCAGACGCGGCCGCTTAGCGAGCGCTGGACGCCGAGGAAGGCGTCGGAAACGAAGTTGGGAGCGCCATCGGCGGGCATCGTTGGAGAATAACCGGTCACCGGGATTCGGACCATGCGCCGGATCGACGTCAGGACCGGACGCAGGTCAGCCGGCGATCATTTCCGCCCGCACGATCTCGATCTCGTTGGCCGAGCCCAGCGCCACGGGCACGCGCTGGTGCAGCTTGGTCGGCTGAAGGTCCAGCATGTCCTCGGCGCCCTGGATCGACCGGCCGCCGGCCCGCTCGACCAGCAGGCTCATCGGATTGGCCTCGTACATCAGCCGCAGCTTGCCGGGCTTGTCCGGCTCACGGGCGTCCCAGGGATAGAGGAAGACGCCGCCGCGCATCATGATGCGGTGGACGTCGGCCACCATCGAGGCGACCCAGCGCATGTTGAAGTTCTTGCCGCGCGGCCCGTCCTTGCCCTTCAGGCAGCCGTCGATGTAGCGGCGCACCGGCTCGGCCCAGTGGCGCTGGTTCGACATGTTGATCGCGAACTCGGCCGTGTCGGCCTTGATGCTCAGGTTCGGATGGGTCAGCCGCCACTGGCCCTCGGCGTCCAGCGTGAAGCCGTCGACGCCGCCCGACAGGGTCAGGACCAGCATGGTCTGCGGGCCATAGACCGCATAGCCGGCCGCGACCTGGTTTCGGCCCGGCTGAAGGAAGTCGCCTTCCGTCGGCGCATGGTCGACGGGCGCCGGCAGCACCGAGAAGATCGTGCCGACCGAAACATTGACGTCGATATTGCTGGAGCCGTCCAGCGGATCGAAGGTGACGAGATAGCCGCTGACGCGGCCCGTCGGCTCGACCTCTTCCATCTCCTCCGAAGCCAGGCCCGCCACCGGCGCGCAGGCCTTCAGGGCGTCGCTGAGCATGTCGTTGGTGATGACGTCGAGCTTCTTCTGCTCCTCGTCCTGGACATTGGTGCTGCCCGCCGCGCCCAGGCTGCCCGACAAGGCGCCCGCGGCCACGACGCGGCTGATCCGGGCGCACGTCGCCGCGATGGTCAGGACGACGTCCTTGAGCGCGGCGTCGGCCGGCTCGGCCGCGAGCCGGGCGGCCAGGTCGACAAAGGGGGTCATGCTTATCCTTGAACCGAGAGCGAGGCGGCCGCCTTTATACGGCCGGCGTGACAGCCAGGTCTCAAACCTTCCGCTTCATGCGAACTTCGCGGACCGTGCCCGTCGAGGAGTTCATCACCAGCGTATGGGTGTGGACGCAGCCGTCGCGGAAGATCACGCCGTCCAGCAGACCGCCGCGCGTCACGCCGGTGGCGGCGAAGATCGCCTCGTCGCGAACGATCTCGTGCAGATCGTACTTCTTGTCCAGCTCGACGATGCCCCAGCGCGTGGCGCGGGCGCGCTCGTCGGCGTTGCGGAACAGCAGCCGGCCCTGGAACTGGCCGCCGACGCACTTCAGCGCCGCGCAGGCCAGAACGCCCTCGGGCGCGCCGCCGGAGCCCAGATAGAGGTCTATGCCGGTCGAGGGATCGGCCGTGTTGATCACCCCGGCCACGTCGCCGTCGGTGATCAGATGCACGCGCGCGCCCACCGAACGGACGCCGGCGATGATCTCGGCGTGGCGGGGCCGATCGAGCACGCAGACGGTGATCTCGGACGCCGGAACGCCCTTGGCTTCGGCCAGCGCCTTGACGTTGTCGGCGGGCGAGCGGTCGAGGTCGATGACCCCCGCCGGGAGGCCCGGCCCGCAGGCGATCTTGTCCATATAGGTGTCGGGCGCGTTCAGCAGCGTGCCCTTCGGCGCCCAGGCCATCACCGTAAGGGCGTTGGGCTGGGACTTGGCCGCCAGGGTCGTGCCCTCCAGCGGATCCAGGGCGATGTCGATCTTGGGACCTTTGCCCGTGCCGACCTTCTCGCCGATATAGAGCATCGGCGCCTCGTCGCGCTCGCCCTCGCCGATGACGATTTCGCCGTCGATGTTCAGCTCGTTGAGGGCGTTGCGCATGGCGTCGACGGCGGCCTGGTCGGCGGCCATCTCGTCGCCCCGCCCCAGCATCGTCCACGAGGCGATGGCGGCGGCCTCGGTCACGCGAACGGCGTCCAGGACCAGGGAACGGTCCAGGGTGTTCGAACTCATCCGTCTCTCCCGACCTCCCGGGACGCGGAAGGCCTGTTTCCCAATGTCGCCTTCGAGGCCGGCTTTTCCCGGTCGTTAGATGCGCGCGACGCGCAGAAGGCGGGGACGCTCTAGCACGGTCTGCAGCTTTTCGATGCGGCTAATCGCATCCAGCAGGTTGGATTCCGGCGTCGCATGGGTAACGAGCACGATCGGCACCCCGCCCGCTCCTTCCACGGGCTTTTGCAGGAAGGCGTCGATCGAAACCGCGCATTCGGCCAAGGTTTCGGAGATGGCGGCGATCACGCCCGGCTGATCCTTGGCCATGATCCGCAGATAGGCCTTGCCCACCGCGCGGGCCGGGTCAATGGCGATGAAGGGCTTCAGCGCGCCCGCCGGGGCCTGGAACACCGGGCGCTGGGCGTTGGTCATCACGTCGGCGATGTCGGCGGCGACGGCGGCGGCCGTGGGCCCCGCGCCCGCGCCCGCCCCTTGGATAAAGATCCGGCCGATCCGCTTGCCCTCGATGAACAGCGCGTTCAGCGCGCCGCCCGCCTGGGCCAGAGGATGGTCCAGCGGGGCCAGCGACGGATGCACCTTCACCGCCACGCCATCCTCGGTCTTGGCCGCGCTGGCCACCAGCTTGATGCGGTAGCCCAGGTCCTTGGCCAGCTTGATGTCGAGCAGTTCGACGTCGCTGATGCCCTCGATCTCGGCGGCCGCGAAGTTCGGCGCGCAGCCGAAGGCCAGGGCCGCCAGGATGCTGATCTTGTGGCCGGCGTCGAAGCCGCCGACATCGGTGGTCGGGTCGGCCTCGGCATAGCCCAGGCCCTGGGCCTCGCGCAGCACGTCGGCGAACGAGCGGCCGGTCTTCTCCATCTCGGTCAGGATGTAGTTGCAGGTGCCGTTGAGAATGCCGGCCACCGAGGCGACGTCATCGCCGACCATCGCCTCGCGCAGCATCTTCACCGCCGGCGTGCCGCCCATCACGGCGGCCTCGAACAGCAGCGGGACGCCTTGCGATTCCGCCAGGGCCGCCAGTTCGGCGCCGTGCACCGCGATCAGGGCCTTGTTGGCGGTGACCACCGGCTTGCCGGCCTTGAGCGCCGTCTCGACGGCGGCCTTGGCGGGGCCGTCGCTGCCGCCGATCAGCTCGACGAACAGATCGATGTCCGGCGAGGCCGCCAGGGCCACCGGGTCGTCGAACCAGGCGAGGCTCGAGATATCGACCGGACGCGCGCGCGTCTTGTTGCGGGCCGAGACGGCGGTGATCACGGCCCGGCCGCCGGCCGGCGCGAAGTCCGGACGCTCGGCGAGGAATTGCAGCAAGCCGCCGCCGACGGTGCCCAGGCCCGCGACGCCGACGCGCCAGGTCTTGTTGGTCATCTCGAAATCCCCGGTCGAACGGCTCTAGGCCTGTTCCATCTTGTTGTGCGCCTTGGCCAGGATGGAATCGGCGTTGGCGATGAATTTCTTCACGTTGCGCGCGGCCTGGCGGATGCGGTGCTCGTTCTCCACGAGACCGATGCGGACATAGCCTTCGCCGTACTCGCCAAAGCCGATGCCCGGCGCGACGGCGACGCCGGCCTCCTCGATCAGCAGGCGCGAGAACAGCATCGAGCCCGCCTCGCGGTAGGCCTCCGGGATCTTGGCCCAGGCGAACATCGAGGCCGGCGGGTTGGGAATGTCCCAGCCGGCGGCGGCCATCGACTTGATCAGGGTGTCGCGGCGGCTCTTGTAAATGCCGCGGATCTCGTCGACGCAGTCCTGCGGCCCGTTCAGCGCCGCGGCGGCCGCCACCTGCACCGGCGTGTAGGCGCCGTAGTCGAGATAGGACTTCACCCGCGCCAGCGCCGCGCAGATGCGGCTGTTGCCGACCACCATGCCCACGCGCCAGCCGGCCATGGCGTAGGTCTTGGACAGCGAATTGACCTCGACCGCGATGTCCTTGGCGCCGTCAACCTGCAGCACCGACGGCGGCGGGTTGTTGTCGAAATAGATCTCGCCATAGGCCACGTCGCTGATGACCAGCAGGTCGTGCTTCTTGGCCAGGGCGACGGCGTCCTTGTAGAAGTCGAGGCCGACCCACTGGGCGGTCGGGTTCGACGGATAGGACAGGATCATCACCGACGGCGGCGGCACCGAGTGCTTCACCGCGCGGCTGATGTTGGACAGATAGTCCTCGGGCGACAGGGCCGGCACGTGGCGGATGATGCCGCCGGCCATGATGAAGCCGAAGGCGTGGATCGGATAGGCCGGGTTCGGGCAGATGATCACGTCGCCCGGCCCGGTCAGCGCCTGGGCCAGGTTGGCGAAGCCTTCCTTGGAGCCCAGGGTGGCGATCACCTCGGTGTCGGGGTTCAGCTTCACCCCGAAGCGGCGGCCGTAATAGTTGGCCATGGCCTTGCGCAGGCCCGGAATGCCCTTGGAGGCGGAGTAGCGGCCGGCCTTGGGGTCGCGCGCGGTCTCGATCAGCTTCTCGACGATGTGCGGCGGGGTCGGCATGTCGGGATTGCCCATGCCGAAGTCGATGATGTCGACGCCTTCGGCGCGAAGGCGCGCCTTGATCCGGTTGACCTCCTCGAAAACATAGGGCGGGAGGCGGCGAATACGGTGAAAATCGGTGCTCATGAGGGCTCTGTGCGCCGCATCGGCGCTCTGGGAGCGAAAAGTCGGGCATGGATAGACCCCCAGCGGGGCCAAGCCAAGCCAGCTACGGGAAGATTATGCCTCCGTCGCCCTATTGGGGCCGTGACGGAGGCGCGCTAGCTCGGCTGCGGAGGGCGCGCGCGAAGGCTTCGCTTTCCGCGCGCTCGGCGTCGGTCGGCGCCTGCAGGGCGGCGGGATTGGCGTCGCGACGCGCCTTGGCCGCGTAGGCCTCGGTGTCCTTCAGCTCCCAGGTGTTCGGCGCCACGGCCTTGGTCAGGGCCTCGCCGGCGACCTGCTGCTGAGCGACGGCGGCGCGGATCTGGGCCGCGGTCGGTACGTCCTTCGGCACGGGGGGGATCTCGGAGAACTTCCGATGCGTCCCCCGGGTCTTGGCCGCGGCGTTCACGGAAGCGGCGATCGGCGAGCTGGGATCGACCGGGGCCGTCGAGAACGGGGTCGCGCACGCGGTCGCCCCGACGGCCAAGCCGACGATCAGGCCAACACGTACGATTTTGCGGGTTTCGCCGTTCATTGGTTCTGGTCTTATGCGATGATCGCGGCGAGCGAAAGGCGTCCAGCGCGGCTTTTCGCGATCAAGATAAGGGACAAGCGGAGGAAACCCCATGGCCACGGCGAAGGCCGCTTCCAAGCCCCGGAAAAAGGCCGCTTCGACGGCGGAGTCCGCTGAACCCAAGGCCAAGGCCGCGCCAAAGGAAGCGCCTCGGACGACCAAGGCCAAGGCGGAGCCGCCGCCCGTCGAGCCGCCCCCGAAGACCGAATCAACCGCGACGGGCCGTGAATCGCATGGCGCGGTCCCGCCCTTCGCCCCGATGCTGACGCCCGACCAGTTGAAGATGGTCGAGACGCTGTCGGCCAATCTCGCCCGCGCGGCGGTGACCGCCCAGGGCGCGATCGCCGAGGCGGCCCTGCGCCAGGCCGACCGCCCCGCCGCCCTGACGCCCGATCCCTTCCATGTCGCCCCGGCCCTGAACGAGGTGGTGGCGCGCCTGGCCGCCCAGCCCGACCGGCTGATGCGGGCCCAGGCCGACCTCTTTGGCCAGTACATGGACCTCTGGCAGGCGACCGCGCGACGCGCCGCCGGCGAGGAAGTGGCCCCCGTGGTCGCCCCGGCGGCCGGCGACAAGCGCTTCAACGATCCGGACTGGGCGTCGAACCCGATGTTCGACCTGATGAAGCAGTCCTATCTCCTGTCCTCGAACTGGCTGAACAACCTGGTGGCCGAGGTCGACGGCGTCGATCCGGCCACCAAGCGCCGCGTCGAGTTCTTCACCAAGATGCTGACCGACGCCTTCTCGCCGTCGAACTTCCTGATCTCCAACCCCGCCGCCCTGCGCGAGGTGGTGCAGACCCAGGGCGAAAGCCTGGTCAAGGGCATGGAGAACTTCGCCGCCGACCTCGAGCGCGGCGGCGGCCAGCTGGCGATCAGCCAGACGGACCTGGCCAAGTTCAAGGTCGGCGAGAACGTCGCCACCGCGCCGGGCAAGGTCGTCTATCAGAACGACATCCTGCAGCTCCTGCAGTTCAACCCGACCACCGAGACGGTCCGCGAGATCCCGCTGCTGATCTTTCCGCCGTGGATCAACAAGTTCTACATCCTGGATCTGCGCCCCGAGAACTCGATGATCCGCTGGCTGACGGGCCAGGGCTTCACCGTGTTCGTCGCCTCGTGGGTCAATCCCGACCAGACGCTGGCCGCCAAGACCTTCGAGAACTACATGTTCGAGGGGATCTACGACGCGACCCAGCAGGTGATGACCCAGTGCGGCGTTGATCGGGTCAATACCGTCGGCTACTGCATCGGCGGCACCTTGCTGTCGGTCGCCCTGGCCCACATGGCCGCGCGCGGCGACAGGCGGATCAATGCGGCCACCTTCTTCGCCGCCCAACAGGACTTCGCCGAGGCCGGCGATCTGCTGCTGTTCACCAACGAGGAATGGCTGCAATCCATCGAAAAGCAGATGGACCAGGCGGGCGGCTTCCTGCCCAGCCAGTCTATGGCCGACACCTTCAACGCGCTGCGCGGCAACGACCTGATCTGGTCGTTCTTCGTCAGCAACTATCTGATGGGCAAGGAGCCGCGGCCCTTCGACCTCTTGTTCTGGAACGCCGACCAGACGCGGATGCCCAAGGCGCTGCACCTGTTCTATCTGCGCAACTTCTACAAGGACAACGCCCTGACGACGGGCAAGCTGGACCTGGGCGGCGAGCACCTGGATCTCTCCAAGGTCACGATCCCGATCTACGTCCAGTCGTCTAAGGACGACCACATCGCGCCCTATCGCAGCGTCTATCGCGGCGCCAAGGCCTTCGGCGGTCCTGTGACCTTCACCATGGCCGGCTCGGGCCACATCGCCGGCGTGATCAATCACCCGGACGCCAGGAAGTACCAGCACTGGACCAACGAGGCGCTGCCGGCGGAAGTCGGCCAGTGGATCGCCGGCGCGACCGAGCACCCGGGCTCGTGGTGGCCGCACTGGGCGGCGTGGCTCAAGGCCCGCTCGGGCGACGAGGTCCCGGCGCGCGACCCCGCCAAGGGCCCGCTGAAGCCGCTGGAGGACGCGCCGGGCTCTTTCGTGCTTGTGAAGTCACAGGCCTAGACTTCCTCGCCTGATCGACCGCCGTTCGCCCAAATCCCGCCACGAGCGCGGCGGAGCTTCCGCGCCATGCTCACGCTTGACCGCAGGACCACGCTCGGGATGTTCGTCGCGACGCCGTTCATGGCGGGCGCGAACCCCAGCCACGCGCTGATCCCGGACGCCGGTCGCAAGCTGGCGGCGGCGGCGCGGGAACAGGTCGGCGTCACGGTCGACTACGATCCCAGCTACCGCAATATCGGCTATCCGAACGGCGACGTGCTGCGCACCAGCGGCGTCTGCTCCGACGTGCTGGTCCGCGCCGCCCGCGACGCCTGGGACATCGACCTGCAGCGGCGCGTGCACGAGGACATGGTCAAGGCGTTCGAGGCCTATCCCTCGCGGCGGGAATGGGGGCTGACCAAGCCGGACGCCAATATCGACCACCGGCGGGTGCTGAATCTCGAGACCTTCCTGGCGCGCCAGGGCGCCAGCCTGCCCCTGCCCCCGCCCCGCCCTCTCGGCGGCGACGCGTTCGACGCGCCGGAGCCCGGCGACGTCCTGACCTGGCGCCTGGCGGGCGGACGGCCGCACCTGGGCGTCGTGGTCGACGGCCCCAAGCACGCCCACGTGGCGCACAACATCGGCTACGGCGTCCGCGAGGAGCCGCTGTGGATGTTCAAGCTGCACAGGACCGCCGGTCACTACCGCTGGCGGGTGTGAGGGCCCGTCCTCGCCCGGAGTTCATCCTCGGGCCGACCTGCGGTCGGACCCAGGGGACAAGCTCAGGTGAGGACTACTTTCGCGGCGTTCAGTAGCATACCTCACCCTGAGCCTGTCGAAGGGCGAGGTATGCGGCCCCTCTATAGCCCCGCGTCTTCCTTCAGCCCCAGCGCGATGTTCAGATTCTGCACCGCCGCGCCCGAGGCGCCCTTGCCCAGATTGTCGAGCACCGCGACCAGGCGCGCCTGACCGCTGGCGTCCGAGCCGAACACGAACAGCTTCAGGCGGTTGGTGCCGTTCAGGCCTTCGGGATCCAGGGTCGTCAGGTTCTTGGCCTCGTCCAGCGACGCGACCTCGACGAAGGCCTCGCCCTTGTAGTGCTTCTCCAGGGCCTCGTGCAGCTCGCCCAGAGAGGCCGCGCCGTTCAGGGTCGAAAAATGCAGCGGCAGCTCGACGATCATGCCCTGGCGGTAGCGCCCCACCGCCGGCGTGAAGATCGGCCGGGTCAGGAGGCCGCCGTGCCTCTGCATCTCGGGCACGTGCTTGTGGCCCAGCGACAGGCCGTAGATCCGGTACGGAACGGTGGTGAAGTTGGCGGCGCCCTCGTCCTCGAACTCGGCGATCATCGCCTTGCCGCCGCCGCTGTAGCCGGAGACGGCGTTGTACGAGACCGGCAGTTCCGGCGGCAGGATGCCGGCGCTGACCAGCGGGCGGGTGAGCGCGATCGCGCCGGTCGGATAGCAGCCCGGATTGGAGATCCGCTTGGACTTGGCGATCTTGCCGCGCTGGTCCTTGTCCAGCTCCGGAAAGCCATAGGCCCAGCCCTCGGCGGTGCGGTAGGCGGTGGAGGCGTCGATGATCACCGTGTTCGGGTTGGTGACCAGCGACACGGCCTCCTTGGCCGCGTCGTCGGGCAGGCACAGGATCACCGCGTCGGCGCCGTTCAGCATCTCGGCCCGCGCCTCGGCGTCCTTGCGCTTGTCGGGATCGATCGAGACCAGCTGGAGGTCCTCGCGGGCCAGCAGGCGCTCGCGGATCTGCAGGCCGGTGGTGCCGGCTTCGCCGTCGATGAAGACCTTGGGGGCGCTCGCCATGGCGGACTCCGTGCTGACCGGAGGTCAGGTGACCAGAAAACAGAGACAGAAATGAAAAAGGGCGCTTCGGCCGAACCGAAGCGCCCTTTCCAAACGCGTGCGAACCGCGCTTAGCGCTTCGAGAACTGGAAGCTGCGGCGGGCCTTGGCCTTGCCGTACTTCTTACGCTCGACGACGCGGCTGTCGCGGGTCAGGAAGCCGTGCGGCTTCAGGACCGGGCGCAGGCCGGGTTCGTAGTGGGTCAGGGCCTTCGACAGGCCGTGACGGATGGCGCCGGCTTGGCCCGACAGGCCCGAGCCTTCCACCGTGACGGTGACGTCGAATTGACCCAGGCGGTCGGTCACTTCCAGCGGCTGGGCGATCATCATGCGCAGCACCGGACGGGCGAAGTAGATCGCCTGGTCGCGGCCGTTAATGGTGATCTGGCCCTTGCCCGGCTTGATCCAGACGCGAGCGATCGCGTTCTTGCGCTTGCCGGTCGCGTAGGCGCGGCCCTGGGCGTCGATCTTCGGTTCGGCCGGGGCGGCCGCTTCCGGGTTGCTGGACAGGCCGGCCAGCGCGTCAAAGCCTTGAGCGTCGGTCATAGCTTACAGGCTCCGGATGTTCTTGGCGTTGCGGCCCGCGAAGTCGACGACTTCGGGGTTCTGCGCTTGGTGCGGGTGCTCGCCGTTGTTGTAGATGAGCAGGTGGGTCAGCTGCTTGCGAGCCAGCGGGCTCTCCTTGGGCAGCATGCGCTCGACGGCCTTTTCCAGGACGCGCTCGGGGAAACGACCGCCCAGCACCTTGCGCGGGGTGGTTTCCTTGATGCCGCCCGGGTGACCGGTGTGGCGGTAATAGACCTTGTCGTCCATCTTCTTGCCGGTGAACTTCACCTTGTCGGCGTTGATGACGACGACGAAGTCACCGCAATCGACGTGCGGGGTGTAGTCGGGACGGTGCTTGCCGCGGAGACGCATGGCGATGAACGTCGCCAGACGGCCGACAACGGCGTTCTCGGCGTCGACCACGATCCACTTCTTCTCGACCTCGGCTGGCTTCAAGGAAGCCGTGATCTTCTGCATGGGATTGATCCGTAATTTCTAGGCGTCCGAAGCCGAGAAATCCGGTTTCGTCCGTGTGAGGCGCGGCATGTACGGGAGGGTTCGCGGCCTGTCAACAACGCGACGCGGAAAACTTGTAAATTTCAACGGAAGCAAGGACTTAGGCGATACGGTAATATAATACCGCTCAATCCTCCGCTCGGAGGACGAAGCGGCCGTCGAACGTGTGTCCGACAGCCGCCCAAGACGTCAGCGCGTCTTCGCCGCCGCCGACCCATCGAAGCCGAAGGCGTGGCGCATGACCTGGAAGATGTAGCTTTCCTCGACCACGCCGCGCAGCAGATAGGCCTGGGGGCCGTCGGCGAACACGCCAACGTCCTCGCCCGCGTGGGCCGAGCTCGGCAGGTTGACCACAGAGTCCTGCAGATATTCGGCGTCCTCGGTGTCTTCCTTGGCCGGATCGCGACGGGTGTCGGTTCCCTTGGGACCGCCCGGGCCGGTGACGAACATCAGGGTGGTGTAGGCCTTGCCGTCGCCGCCGCGCACCGGGTCGCCCTCGTTGCCGGCCACGCCCAGGATCGGCGCGTTGCGGGCGGAATAGCCGGAGATCACCAGGCCATGGCTGTGGTCGGCGGTGACGACCACCAGCGTGTCCTTCAGATCGACCTTGGCCAGGACGGCGGCGATCGCCTTCGAGAACTCGACGGTCTCGGTCAGGGTGCGCTTGGCGTTGTTCAGGTGGCTGCCCATGTCGATCTTGCCGCCCTCGACCATCAGGAAATAGCCGTTCGGGTTCCTGGACAGCACGTCGACGGCGGCGGTCGCCATCTCGGCCAGGGTCGGGACGCCCTGCCCCAGCTTGGCGCGCTCGACCTCGTAGGGCAGATGCTCGGGCGCGAAGAGGCCCAGCACATGACGCGTATCGCTGGGGACGGCCTTCAGCTGATCGACCGTGGTGACGTAGGCCGAGCCGGCGCCCCGCGCCTTCAGCCATTCGGCGGTCAGGTCGCGCCCGTCGGCGCGCGCGCCCACGTCCTGGCCCTTGGGCAGGAAGCGCGAGCGGCCGCCGCCCATGATCACGTCCATCCGCAGGGCCTCGGGCGCCTCGATCAGCTGGCGGGCGATGTCCTTGCAGCCGGCCTGCTTGGCCGCGGCCGGCATGTCGGCGTCGCCTTCCCAGTCGCGATAGGCGGTGTGGGCGTAGGCCCCGGCTGGGGTGGCGTGAGTGACGCGCGTGGTGGTCACCGCGCCGGCGGCCTTGCCGTGCAGCTTGGCCAGCTCGGCCAGGGTCTGGATCGCGGTTCCCTTCTCGCTCTCGCACCGGCCGCCGATCGCCGCGCCGCTGAGGCCGATGATCTTGTTGCGGGTCTTCACGCCCGTCATGATCGCCGTGATGCCGGCGGCGCTGTCGGTGACCTGGGTGTCGTGGCTGTAGGTCTTGGAGAGCGCCGCGTAGGGCAGCTTCTCGAACGACAGCGAATTGGACTCGCCGTCGAGGCCCTTCTGCTGGCCGTCATAGATGCGGGCGGCCGTGACGGTCGAGATGCCCATGCCGTCCCCCAGGAACAGGATGACGTTCTTGGCCTTGCCGGTATTCGGAACCACGGCCATCTGCCGGGCCAGGGCCGCTTCGCCGGCCTTGAAATAGGGGTCGGCGGCGCTGACGGCGGCCGGCGTCTGGGCCGACGCGAGGGCGGGAATGGCGACCAGCGCCAGGGCGAGCGAACGGATCACGGCCACACTCCTGATGGGAACGGCCCGGATGTGCCGTGGGCGTGTGACAGTTGTTTCGGCGCGGGGCCGCGCTTGGTGAACTTTGGGGGCGAACCTAGGGCCGGCGCACCCGCCAGGCGAACACCGTGGCGGTCGCTAGCAGCACCGCCGCCCCAGCCTGGTGCAGCACGCCCAGCGTGATCGGCACGCGGGCCATCAGGGTCCAGATCCCCAGAGAGGCCTGCAGGGTCACCACGATCCCCACCGCCAGCGCGACGGCCTTGGCGCCGGCGGCCAGCGGGCGGTCGCGACGGGCGGCGAACGCGACGGCGAGGCCCGCGACGAACAACGCGTAGGCCATAAGCCGGTGATGCAGCTGCACCGCGGCCTGGCTGTGCGCCAGGGTCGCCCACAGCCCGTGGCCCGCATAGTCGGCCGGGAAGACATGGCCGTTCATCAGCGGCCAGTCGTTATAGACCAGGCCCGCGTCATTGCCGGCCACCAGCGCGCCCAGCAGACACTGGAAGAAGACCGCGCCCAGGAAGGCCAGGCTCCAGCCCCGCCAGGGCGAGCGCTCCTCGGCCCGCGGGGAGCCGCTCCAGGCGTCGAGGCCCGTCCAGATCAGCAAGACGAACAGGGTCAGGGCCAGGCCCAGGTGGACCATCAGCCGCTCGGGCGCGACCGAGACGCGCTCGGAAAGGCCGCTGGACACCATCCACCAGCCGACCAGCCCTTGCAGACCGCCCAGCCCCAGCATCGCCGCGCAACGCCAGATCAGGCGACGCGGGATGTCCCGGCGGATCAGGAACACGACGAACGGCAGGGCGAAGGCCGCGCCGACCGTGCGGCCCAGCAGCCGGTGCGCCCACTCCCACCAGAAGATGCCCTTGAACCCCTCGAGCGTCATGTCGGGATTCACCAGCTGGTACTGGGGGATCTTCTTGTAGAGCTCGAAGCTTTCGCGCCAGGCCTGGTCCGACATCGGCGGCAGCGCGCCCATGATCGGCTTCCACTGGGTGATCGAAAGCCCGGAGCCCGTCAGGCGGGTGGCCCCGCCGACGACGACCATGGCGAACACCATGGCGGCCACGATGAACAGCCAGACGGCCACGGGGCGGGAGCGGTCGGAGCGCAGGAAAGACGTCATGAGGTCGGAAAAGCGTCACTTCTGGGCCGAAATGCGGCGCGTCTTCCCTACGCCCGACCTGGCGCCGCTTCAACGGCCTGATCGCTCAGCATGACTGCGTAGTCGGATCGTGCGAGAAGCTGGGATCTCGAGGCGGGCGGAGGCGACGATGAGCGGCATGGGCGTGTTCGCGGCGGCGGTGATCGGCATTCTGGCCGGCTGGATCGCCGACCTCGTGCTGGCGCGCCGGCATTCGCTGTTCATCAAGCTCTTGATCGGCGTGATCGGCTCGTTCATCGGAGCGTTCATCGCCTCGCGCATCGATCTGCATCTCGCCGGCTTCCTCGGCGAACTGATCGTCTCCAGCGTGGGCGCGATCCTGTTCCTGGCCGTGCTCGGCCTCATCCGGAGACCCGCTTGAGCGCTCCTCTCATTCCGGCCCGCCCGCGCAAGCTGATCGGCTCGCTGGGCGTGATCGCCATCCTGTTCGTCTGGATCTGGGCCTTCACCAGCCTCTACGACCGCCTGCCTCAGAACCGGCTTCTGCACCTCGCCTACTTCGTGGTGCTGGGCGTGGGCTGGGTGCTGCCGGTCATTCCGCTGATCTCGTGGATGGGCAAGGCGGACAAGCCGCTGGACGTCGGCCAGAAATAGACGCGCCGAAAATGAAAAAGGCCACCCCGAGGGGCGGCCTTTCGACTTCCGCGAAATGGTCGGAGCGACAGGATTCGAACCTGCGACCCCTTGACCCCCAGTCAAGTGCGCTACCAGGCTGCGCCACGCTCCGACGCGGAAGGAGCGCCCTTATAGGCGCCGGTCCCCCCGAGGGCAACAGCGATTTCGGACGAAATCAGCCCTGCTCCAGAAGACGGTCCAGACGCGACTTCACGGCGGTCAGATCGGTCAGGGCGAAGGCCAGGCGGGCGCGGGTTTCGCCGTCCAGCCGGGCCGGCGGCCGCGTCGGCGCGGCGTAGTCGGCGTCGGGATCCAGATTGGCCGCGCCGTTCGCGCCGAGGCCGGCGGCGATCACCTGGGCCAGGCCGTGATCGCGATGCAGCTTCTGCACGCCCTTGATGGTCAGGCCCTCGCTGTGCAGCAGCGTGCGGACGCCGTTCAGCACCGCGACGTCCTGCGGCCGGTAGAAGCGTCGCCCGCCAGCCCGTTTCATCGGGCGAATGAACGAGAACTTGGTTTCCCAGAAACGCAGGACGTGCTGCGGCACGCCCAGCTCCTCGGCGGCTTCGGAGATCGTGCGGAAGGCGTTCGGCCCCTTCGCCACCGCGTCAATCCCTAGTCGCCGAGCGCGCGGTCGATTCGCGCCTTCATCACCTGGGAGGCCCGGAAGCCGATCACCCGGCGCGGCTCGATCTCGGCCGGTTCGCCGGTCTTAGGATTGCGGCCCATCCGGGCCCGCTTGGCGCGCACCTGAAAGACGCCGAAGCCGGAAAGCTTGACCGTTTCGCCCTGCTCCAGGGCCTCGGCCACGAGATCCAGGGTGCGTTCGACCAGTCCGGCGCAGTCCTGACGGGTGAGTCCGACCTCTTCATGGACCGCCTCGCACAGGTCGGCCCGGGTCAAAGTAGCGCCCTTCATGCAACCCCCTTCACGCGTATCCCGGCGGAGAACCCCGGTCCGCGACGGCCGCCCTCAGGCCTTCGCGCCAATATCCGCCGATGCCCTCATGCCGCGATTATCGCATGAAGTCAAAGACTCAAGGTCAGGAGTTCATCTCCCGCGAAAGGAAGGGGCAAGCTGGGCCGTCAAAGACGAACGACGCAGGCGCCCCAGGTCAGCCCGCCGCCCATCGCCTCGAGCAGCAGCAGGTCGCCCTTCTTGATCCGGCCGTCCTTGATCGCGTGCGCCAGCGCCAGAGGGATCGAGGCGGCCGAGGTGTTGGCGTGGATGGCGACGGTGGAGATCACCTTCTCCTCGTCGATGCCGCAGCGATGGGCCACGCCCTGCAGAATGCGCTGATTGGCCTGGTGCGGGATGAACCAGTCGACCTCGGCCACCGCCACGCCGGCCGCCTGGGCCGCGGCGTGGATCGCCTCGGAAATATTGACGACGGCGTGCTTGAAGACCTGGTTGCCCAGCATCCGCAGCTTGCCGACCGTCCCGGTCGTCGACACCCCGCCGTCGACATAGAGCAGATCCTGCTTGGTCCCATCGGCGCGCAGCGCAAAACCCAGCACGCCCGGGTCGGCCGTGGTCCCCTCGCCCGCCTTCGGCTCCAGCACGACCGCGCCGGCGCCGTCGCCGAACAGCACGCAGGTGCCGCGGTCGCTCCAGTCCATCAGACGGGTCATGGTCTCGGCGCCGATCACCAGCGCGCACTTGGCGTGCCCGCGCGCCACGAAGCCGTCGGCGACGCTGAGCGCGTAGACGAAGCCCGAGCACACCGCCTGGACGTCGAAGGCGATGCCGACCGGAGCCCCCAGCTTGCGCTGGACGATGGTCGCGGCGGCGGGGAAGGTCAGGTCGGCCGTGGTGGTGGCGACGATGATCAGGTCGACCTCGGCGGCGGTCTTGCCCGCGTTGGCCAAGGCCTCGCGAGCGGCCTCGACGGCCAGGTCCGAGACCGGCTGGTCGTCGGCGGCCTGGTGCCGCTGACGGATGCCGGTTCGCTCGACGATCCATTCGTCGCTGGTGTCGACGAACTTGGCCAGGTCGTCATTGGTCACGACCTTCGGCGGCAGGTACGCGCCGACGCCGGTCACTACGCTACGGACTAAGCTCACTCGGCCGCTCCTTGGTCCTGCCCCGACGCCGGGGCTTCGTCCTTGGCCGCGGCGGCGGTCAGGCGCTGCAAGTTTCTATCGATCTGGGCCCGGAAATCGCTGCGCGCGAGGTTGACGGCGACCCGCAGGGCCGACTCGAAGCCGTTGGCGTCCGCGCCCCCGTGGCTCTTGACCACGATTCCATTCAGGCCCAGCAGCGGCGCGCCGTTGACCCGGCTCGGGTCCAGCCGCTTGCGCATCTTGGAGAGCGCGCCCGAGGCGATCAGCGCGCCCAGCATGGCCAGCGGCCCCGAGGTCAGGGTGCTCTTGATCTCGCTTGAGAAGAACCGCGCCATGCCCTCGGCGGTCTTCAGGGCGACATTGCCGGTGAAGCCGTCGGTGACGACCACGTCGACCGTGCCGTAGGCGATGTCGCTGCCCTCGACAAAGCCGTGATAGTCGAAGTCCAGCTTGGCCTCGCGCAGGATCGCGTGGGCCTCGCGGACCTCCTCGTGGCCCTTCTCGTCCTCGGAGCCGACGTTCAGCAGCCCCACGGTCGGGCGCTTGGCGCCGTGCATGGCGTGGTGGAAAGCCGCGCCCATGATCGCGAACTCGATCAGTTGGTCGGCGTCGCTCTGGACATTGGCCCCGACGTCCAGGACCGTGGTCACGCCCTTCATGTTCGGCCAGTTGGCGACGATGGCCGGACGCTCCAGGTCCGCGCCCATGCGCAGAATCAGCTTGGAGATCGCCATCAGCGCGCCGGTGTTGCCGGCCGAGACGCAGGCGTGGGCCTCGTTGGCGCGCAAGGCCTCGATGGCGTTCCACATCGACGAGCCCTTGCCCCGGCGCATGGCTTGGGCGGGCTTCTCGTCCATGCCGATGGCCTTGTCGCAGTGGCGAACCTCGCTGACCGCGCGCGCCTTGGGATGCTTGGCCAGCTCCGCTTCGATCGCCGCGGCGTCGCCGTGAAGGAGGAAGCGCACGCCGGGCAGGCTCTGGGCCGCCTGGGCGATCCCGGGCGCCACGATGGAGGGACCATGATCGCCGCCCATGGCGTCGACCGAGATGACGACTGATTGAGACACTTGGCGCTGTGAGCTCCGGCAGGCGGTCCGGCCGCCCTCAAGGCGGCGGACGATACATCCGCGTGAATATCACGCAAGCGGTCGAGTCGGGCGTCGGGTCCGCCTTATGGACCCGATCTCTTGGACGGGAGCGTAACGGAAGCCGAAAGCGCCCGCGCGTTCGGCCGTCACGCTCCTAGCCCTCGTCGCCCCTCGGTTTCAGGCTCTTGAGCGCCGCGAACGGGGAAAGCTCCACCGGCTCGGGCGGCTGGACGAACACCGCGCCCGGCTTGCGCGGGAAGGGATCCAACTCCAAGGCCAGATGCTCGACGACGTAGCCCGAGACGTCGATCGTCTCGCCCTCCAGCACGTCCGGCGGATCATCGCCGTCGGGATCGATGCCGAGATCGCCGAACTCCTCGCGCGGCGCGTTCTCGCTGTTGGCCGGCAGGACCCGGAGCTCGAAGCGGGCGTCGATCGGGGTTTCGAAGTCGTCGGCCGTGGCGCTGCACGTCTGGACCACACGCGCCCGCAGCACGCCGGACACGGTGGCCCCGTCCAGCCACGAGGTCAGGAACACCTCGGCGTCCAACGCCTCGAGGCTGACGAGGCCCAATTGCTTGGCGATCGCCTTGCGCTGGTCGGCGCTCGGCTCCAGGCGCAGCTTCACCGCGCCCCGGTCCACTTGCGCCAGAGAGATCTCGCACGGCCAGCCGGCGGTCACGGGTTCGGCCATGTCACGTCTCCTTGCAGCACGGCGTCCAGCGGCCGCGCCGCCAGCGCCTCGCGCGTCTTGATCAGATAGGCGCTCAGGGCGGCGACGTCGCCCTCGCCGCGCTCCTCGAACGCGGTGCGGGCCAGGAAGTCCCGAACCGCCGTCTCGTCGGGCAAGCTGGCGACGGCCTCGTCATAGGCCTTCAGCCGTCCATAGAAGGCGCCGGCCAGCTTCTTCATCTTCTTGCCGACCGAGGTGTCCGCCACGCCGATCTCGCGGAAGGCGTCGTCCAGGCCCTTCACATAGGCGTCGAACACGGCCTGCGACGTCTCGGCCGCCAAGTCGCCCTGCCCCTTCAACCGCTCGATCAGCAATATGACGTGCAGGCTGAAAAGCTCGAACCGCCCCTCCATCGAGTCGCGGACGCCGAAATCCCGGTAAAAGACCGGCGAACGCGCCTGGGCCACGGCTCCGGCGTAGAGCTTGGCTCCCGCGGCCTTGGCGGGTCTGGGCTTGAGCAACCTGTCCAGAAACATGAAACGCCTCGATTTCGCCGCGACATCCCGCTAGACGCGGGGTCCGCTTTCACGCGGGCATTGAACTAAGCTCCCGCGGGCGATAGGTCAAAGTCTGCATTTTTCCGGTTCGGAGCCTCGATGTCTCGCCCCGCCGTCTTCGCCGCCGCTCTTCTCGGCCTGGCGATCGCCACCTCGGCCTGTACGCCGCTGACCAGCTATTCCGGCTTCCAGGCCATCGAGGCCAAGCCGGCCGACATGAAGGTGGGCCAGGACAGCAAGTCGACGCTGATGGAGAAGCTGGGCTCGCCGTCGGCGGTGTCGACCTTCGACAACAACACCTGGTACTACATCTCGCAGACGACCGACCGCGTGGCCTTCTATCTGCCCCGGGTGATCAAGCGCGACGTGGTGGCGATCAAGTTCAACCCGGCCGACGAAAAGGTCGCCTCGGTGAACACCTACACGCTGAAGGACGGCAAGGTGATCGCCTATAACGGCCGCGAGACCCCGACCCGCGGTCGCGAGATGACCATTCTCGAACAGCTGCTCGGCAACGTCGGTCGCGGCGGCGTGCTGCCGCAAGACGACGAGGCCCCGGGCCAACGTCCGGGCGATCGCCGCTAGTCTTCGTCGACTATCCGACGCTTTCGAAGAGCCGCCCGTCGTGAAGATGGGCGGCTCTTTCGCGTTTCGAATGCGGCCTCAGCTGAAGACATGGCGGACATCCCGCGATGGTTGCGGCGCTCTACTTTTAGCCGTCCGATTTTACTGAAGCGCGCCAAGTATCGAAGCTTGGCCGCAAGACTTCTTAAACTCGAATTGGGGAAAGCTCCGCGACAAAGCGGCGCACCCGAAAAAGCGAGGACGGGGCCGCGGCGGGAGGCGCATGGTGGAAAGCATGGATCTGCGCGCTCTGACGATCTTGCTCGTCGACGACAACGCCAACATGCGCAAGGTCGTGGGAGCCATCCTGAAGGCGGCCGGCGTGCGCCACATCCTCGAGGCCGAGGACGGCCTGAGCGCGCTGAAGACCGTTCAGGCGCGGGAGGTCGACATCGTCTTCACCGACCTGATGATGCAGCCGGTCGACGGCCTGGCGTTCATCCGCTGGATTCGCACGTCGCCGGCGAGCCCCAATGTCTTCCTGCCCATCATCATGATGACGGGCCACGCCACGCGGCGCACGCTGAACGAGGCGCGGATGGCCGGCGTCACCGAGTTCCTGGCCAAGCCGCTGACCGCGCGCGGGGTCATGCACCGCATCAACGAGGTGATCAACAATCCCCGCCCCTTCGTCCGCGCGACGGAATATTTCGGGCCGTGCCGGCGGCGGCGGATCGATCACGACTTCCAGGGCGCCGAGCGACGCGGCGCGGCCCTGCCCGATATCCGCGACGCCCTGACGGAGATGGCGCCGGAAGACGTCTACTGATCCGCTCCAGGGCTCGAAAAGGACGCTTAAACAGCCAAGTAAAACGCCCCGGAGTCTCCTCCGGGGCGTTCGCCTTTCAGCATGATCGCGAGGATCAGCCGCCGTGGGCCAGGACGGCCAACAGCAGCAGGGCCACGATGTTGGTGATCTTGATCATCGGGTTCACGGCCGGACCCGAGGTGTCCTTGTAGGGATCGCCGACGGTGTCGCCCGTGACGGCGGCCTTGTGGGTCTCGCCGCCCTTCTTGTGCAGGACGCCGTTCTTGTCGGTGAAGCCTTCCTCGATCACCTTCTTGGCGTTGTCCCAGGCGCCGCCGCCGCTGGTCATCGAGATGGCGACGAACAGGCCCGTGACGATCACCCCCATCAGCATGGCGCCGAGGGCGGCGAAGGCGTCGACCTTTCCGGCGATGGCCTTGATCACGAAGAACAGAACCACCGGCGAGACCACCGGCAGCAGGCTCGGCACGATCATCTCGCGGATGGCGGCCTTGGTCAGGATGTCCACGGCCTTGCCGTATTCGGGCTTGACCGCGCCGGTCATGATGCCGGGGTTCTCGCGGAACTGACGACGCACCTCGGCGACCACGGACTCGGCGGCGCGGCCGACGGCGGTCATCGACAGACCGCCGAACAGGAACGGCAGCAGGCCGCCGAACAGCAGACCGACCACGACATAGGGGTTGGACAGGTCGAACGTGACCGCGCCCATGCCGTCGAAGAAACCGCCCGGCGTCGCATTGGCCGAGAAGAACTTCAGGTCCTCGGTATAGGCGGCGAACAGCACCAGGGCGCCCAGACCGGCCGAACCGATGGCGTAGCCCTTGGTCACGGCCTTGGTGGTGTTGCCCACGGCGTCCAGGGCGTCGGTGGTGACGCGAACTTCCGGCGGCAGGCCGGCCATCTCGGCGATGCCGCCGGCGTTGTCGGTGACCGGGCCGAAAGCGTCGAGGGCGACGATGAAGCCGGCCAGCGACAGCATGGTCGTGGTGGCGATGGCGATGCCGAACAGGCCCGCCAGATTATAGGTCACGACGATGCCGACGATGATGGTCAGGGCCGGCAGGGCCGTGGCTTCCAGCGACATGGCCAAGCCCTGGATCACGTTGGTGCCGTGCCCCGAAACCGAGGCTTGAGCCACCGACTTCACCGGACGGAAGCCCGTGCCGGTGTAGTACTCGGTGATCATCACGATGGCGGCGGTGACGGCCAGGCCGACCATGCCGCAGTAGAACAGGCTGTTGGCGTCGAAGGTGCGGGGACCAACGGTGACGGCCGCCGGAACCAGCTGGTGGATCACGTACCAGACCGCCGGGATCGACAGGACGCCGGTCACGATCAGGCCCTGATAGAGGGCCGCCATGATCTTCTGGCTCTTGCCCAGGCGGACGAAGAACGCGCCGATGATCGAGGTGACGATACAGACCGCGCAGATCGCCAGCGGCAGCAGCATCATCGAACCGATCGCCTCGGACCCGCGGAAGAAGATCGCCGCCAGCACCATGGTGGCGACCGTGGTCACCGCATAGGTCTCGAACAGGTCGGCCGCCATGCCGGCGCAGTCGCCGACATTGTCGCCCACGTTGTCGGCGATGGTGGCGGCGTTACGCGGATCGTCCTCCGGAATGCCGGCTTCCACCTTGCCCACCAGGTCGCCGCCCACGTCGGCGCCCTTGGTGAAGATGCCGCCGCCCAGGCGGGCGAAGATCGAGATCAGCGAGGCGCCGAAGCCCAGGGCCACCAGCGAGTCGACGACCACCCGGTCCGAACCGTCATGGCCGGTCGACAGCAGCACGTAGTAGTAACCCGCCACGCCCAGCAGGGCGAAGCCGGCGACCAGCATGCCCGTTACGGCGCCCGAGGTGAAGGCCATCGACAGGCCCTTGGCCAGGCTCTCGGACGAGGCCTGGGCGGTCCGCACATTGGCCCGGACCGAGATCAGCATGCCCGCGAAGCCGGCCGCGCCCGACAGGATCGCGCCGAGGGCGAAGCCGACGGGTTGCTCCCAGGACTTGAAGAAGATCGCCAGCACGGCGATCACCACCACGCCGACCAGGCCGATCGTGGTGTACTGGCGGTTCAGATAGGCCTGAGCCCCTTCCTGGATCGCCGCGGCGATCTCCTGCATCCTCGCATTGCCGGCCGAGGCCCGCATCAGACTGGCCGTCTGGGCGGCGCCGTACAGCACCGCCAGAAGCCCGGCCCCGATGGCCAGATAAAGCCAAAGACTCATTAGGTTCTTCGCCCCTTCGCGCTTCTCAATCACGAGGGGGACGCCGGTCCCGTCGGCTAAGGCATGACACGCGTCAAAACCGCCGGCCGGATCGACGGGCGGGCCTTATGGCCTCGTGCCCCCTCGATGCTCCCTGAAAATGACGCTCGGAACGGCGTCATCCATCGAACACTGTCAGATGGTCGAGAGGCGCGCAACCCGCGTCGGCGCAAGCGTTTGCGAAAGGCCAAGCGTCAGCTTGGGCCGCGAATCAGGGGTGAAGGACACCCTCGCCCGCCGGCGCCGCGGCGTTCGGCTTGGGCGGCATCAGCTGCTGGCGGGGGATCTGCTTGACGATCTCGACCGAGGCCACCTTGCCCTTGCCGTATAGGGCGTTGCACTGGCTCATCACGAAACCGGTCAGGCGCGGCCCGTCCACTTCCTTCCAGGTGTCGGGGCGCGTGAACGGCGTCTTGAAGGCCGCGCGGATGATCGCGTCGCGCAGTTCCGGCTCCTTGTCCTTGAAGGCCTCGACCTGGGCGCCCGAGGACAGCTTCAAGGTCATGGCGACGAAGACGTAGTTGACGATCCGGCCGTTGGCGATGATCGGAATGGTCATAGAGCCGAGCTTGTAGGTCGGGTCGAGCGCCTGGCCCTCGCCCTCCTTCTTCTCGCCGGCCAGGGCGGGACCCGCGACGAGCGCGCCGGCGGCGGCGAGCAGATCGCGACGCGAGAATCGGACGGGAGAGCGGGCGTTGGCGGCGGTCATGAGCGTCACGCCTAACCCACAGACCTTGAGATTGGCCTAACCGTGCAGCCAGCCCAGCCGCGAGGGCGTCACGTCACGGCCCTTGTAATAGGCCGAGACCCCCTCGCCTTCGACGAACTCGCCGATCTCGCTGACCTTGACCCCCGCCGCGGCCGCGGCGACGCGGAACGCCCAGGCCTCGTTCGGATCGACCGCGCAGACGATCTCGTAGTCGTCGCCGCCAGAGGCCAGGCGGATCCGGCCCTCGACCTGCTCGGGTTGCTCATCCAGCCAGGCCTGGGCGCCGGGCGAAAGCGGCAGCCGTTCCAGGTCGACCCGGACGCGGCAACCGCTGGCGATGGCGATGTGGCCGCTGTCGGCGAGCAGGCCGTCCGAGACGTCGGCGGCCGCCTTGGCGTGCACGCGCATGGCGTCGCGAAGCGTGACGCGGGGTTCGGGCTGGCGATAGCGGCGCAGCAAGGCGCCGTCGGAGTCGACCACCTCGCCCCACTGGGCCAGCAGGCCGAGCCACCCGTCGCCGATCGTGCCGGAGACCATCAGGCGGTCGCCGGGCTTGGCGCCGCGACGCAGGATCGCCCCGCCCTCCGGCGCCCAGCCCAGCAGGGTGGCCGAGACGACGAGCGGACCCGAGGTGGTCACGGTGTCGCCGCCCAGCAGCGAGATGTCGAACAGCGCGCCGTCCTCGGCCAGGCCCCGGGCGAAGGTCTCGCGCGAGGCGACGTCCGCGCCGGACGGCCAGCCGACCGCCAGGAAATAGCCGTAGGGCTCGGCGGCCTTGGCGGCCAGGTCCGAGAGATTGGTCCGCAGCAGCTTGCGCGCGACGAAGTCGAGCGGCTCCTCGGGCAGGAAGTGCACGCCGGCGACCATCGCGTCCTTGGTGATCACCAGATCATGGCCTGGCCGCGACGGCAGGACGGTGGCGTCGTCGAGGAGGTCGAGGGCCGCGGGATCGCCTCGGGTCAGGGGCCGCAGCAGACGGGCGATATGATCGAACTCGGTCGCCGGCGCGACCGCTGTCGGCGGCGCGTCGTCTTCGGCGAACCAGTCGTCTTCGTCAGTCTCTTGCATCACGGGCGATCGCGTCGAGGGCGCCATTGATGAAGCCTGACTCAGGACCTTCAAAAAAGGATTTAGCGATCTCGACATATTCGTTGATGACGACCTCGGTCGGAACGTCCGGTCGGAACATCAACTCGAAGGCGCCGGCGCGCAGCACCGCGCGCGCGGTGGCGTCCAGGCGCTCCAGGCGCCAGCCCGAGGCCAGGCGCTTGACGACGCCCTGGTCGACCTTGGCCTGGTTGCTCACCACGCCGCGCACCAGCTCGGCGAAGAAGGTCTCGTCGGCGGCGGCCAGACGCTCGCCCTCCACGTCGCGGTCGAAGCGGTGCTCGCCGAACTCGCGGATGACGGTGTCGACGCCCGCGCCCGAGACTTCCATCTGGTAGAGGGCCTGCACGGCCGCGAGGCGCGCCACCGAGCGCGGTTGGATGCGCTCGCCGCTCATCGGACTTGCCCCAGCAGTTGCCGCTTCAGGGCGATGGTTTCCAGACAGGCCTTGGCCGCGGCGCCGCCGCGGTCGCCTTCGCTGACCTTGGCGCGGCTCCAGGCCTGGGCCTCATCGTCGACGGCCAGGACGCCGAAGCCGATCGGCAGGCGCCGGCCGATGCCGAGATCCTGCAGGCCGCGGGCCGTTTCGTGCGCGACCAGCTCGAAGTGATAGGTCTCGCCCCGGATCACCACGCCCAGGGCGACATAGCCGTCATAGCGCACGCCGACGGGGCGATGACCGGCTTCCTCGGCCAGGGCGATGGCCGTCGGGATCTGCAGGGCGCTGGAAACGGTGATGACGTCGTAGTCCGCGCCTTGGGCCTCGATGGCCAGGGTCGCGCCGCGCAGCAGCTCGTCGGCGACGCCCGAATGGCTTCGCCCCTCCACGATCAGCAGGCGGATCTTGTCCTCAACCATGTCGCTCGAATCTCCACGGCGACGCTTGCGGCGCGCCTAAACAAACACACACCAGGGATTAACGGATTATGGCTCTTCTTCGCCGCCGTCGCTCAGACCTTCCTCGGTCAGGAACTTGGCGAAGTCGCTGGTTTCCTTGAAATCCCGATAGACCGAGGCGTAGCGGACATAGGCGACGTCATCTAGGGATTTCAGAGCCTTCATCACCATTTCGCCGACGGTGGACGACGGGAGCTCGGTTTCGCCCATGCTTTCCAGCTGCCGGACGATGCCGTTGATCATCCGCTCCACCCGCTCGGGCTCGACGGGCCGCTTCTGGGTGGCCAGCGCGATGGACCGGACGAGCTTGTCGCGGTCGAACGGCGAGCGCCGCCCCGAACGCTTCAGGATGATCAGCTCGCGAAGCTGAACCCGCTCGAACGTCGTGAAACGGCCACCACATTCGGGGCACATCCGGCGACGCCGGATGGCCGCGCCGTCTTCCGACGGGCGGCTGTCCTTGACCTGGCTTTCGGCATGTCCGCAGAAGGGGCAGCGCATGATCTAGCCCCTCCCGGCGGCTTCAGGGCCATTAGTTGTAGATCGGGAACCGGGCCGTCAAGGCCAGCACTTCCTCGCGCATCGCCGCTTCCACCGCCGCGTTGCCCTCGGCGCCGTTGGCCGCCAGGCCGTTCACGACCTCGCCGATCAGCTCGCCCACGCGAGTGAATTCGGCCTCCTTGAAGCCGCGCGTGGTGCCGGCCGGCGTGCCCAGGCGGATGCCCGAGGTCACCGTGAACGGCGCGGTGTCGAACGGCACGCCGTTCTTGTTGCAGGTCATGTGGGCGCGCTCGAGGCTGTGCTCGGCGTCACGGCCGGTGACGCCCTTCGGACGCAGGTCGACCAGCATCAGGTGGCTGTCGGTGCCGCCCGAGACGATGTTGACGCCCGACTTCAGCAGGGCTTCCGACAGGGCGCGGGCGTTGGCGATGACCTGGTGGGCGTAGTCCTTGAACGCCGGCTGAAGCGCCTCGCCGAAGGCCACGGCCTTGGCGGCGATCACGTGCTCCAGCGGGCCGCCCTGCAGACCGGGGAACACGGCCGAATTGACCTTCTTGATGATCGCCTCGTCATTGGTCAGCACCAGGCCGCCGCGCGGACCGCGCAGGGTCTTGTGCGTGGTCGTGGTGACGATGTGGGCGTGCGGGATCGGGTTCGGATAGGCCCCGCCGGCGATCAGGCCGGCATAGTGGGCCATGTCGACCATAAGATAGGCGCCGATGCCGTCGGCGATCTCGCGGAACCTGGCGAAGTCGATCTGGCGGCTGTAGGCGCTGCCGCCGGCGATGATCAGCTTGGGCTTCTCGCGCTGGGCGATCTCGGCCACGCCGTCATAGTCGATCAGCTGATCCTGCTGGCGGACGCTGTAGCTGACCGGCTTGAACCACTTGCCCGACTGGTTGGCGGGCGAGCCGTGCGTCAAATGGCCGCCGGCGGCCAGGTCCATGCCTAGGAACGTGTCGCCCGGCTGCAGCAGGGCCATGAACACCGCCTGGTTGGCCTGCGAGCCCGAGTGCGGCTGGACGTTGGCGAAGCCCGCGCCGAACAGGGCCTTGGCCCGCTCGATGGCGATCGTCTCGATCTCGTCGACATATTCGCAGCCGCCGTAATAGCGCTTGCCCGGATAGCCCTCGGCGTACTTGTTGGTCAGGATCGAGCCCTGGGCCTCCAGCACCGCCTTCGAGACGATGTTTTCCGAGGCGATCAGCTCGATCTGGTTCTGCTGGCGATCCAGCTCGCGACCGATGCGGTCGAAGATGTCCCGGTCGGCGGTGGCGAGGTCGGCGCCGAAGAAGGCGCTGGTCGGGGCTTGGGTCATTTCGCTCTCCGGGCGTTGGGAGGAGTCGGCAGAGGCGCCTTCTTTAACGGGATAGGCGCGGCGATCAATCGTGGAACCACCCGTCTCGTCGCGCGTTGCCGTCCCGCAGGGCGCATCCGACTCCCTGCGGAATCGATACGACAACAACGGGAATGGGGTATCTCATGGCGTCTCAGGGCGGCGGCAGCACGGACACGACGGAAAACAACGACGTCGATATCCTTGGACTTAGCGCCGAGATCGTGGCGGCCTATGTCGGCCAGAACACCGTCGCCCAGACGGCTATTCCGGAGCTCATCCGCACGGTCCACGAGGCCCTGAGCGCGCTGAGCAATGGCGTGGAAGCGCCCCGGCCCGCCGAAAAGGCCAAGCCCGCCGTGCCGGTCGGCCGCTCGGTGCAGCACGACTACATCATCTGCCTCGAGGACGGGAAGAAGTTGAAGATGCTGAAGCGCTACCTGCGCTCGCACTACGACATGAGCCCCGAGGAATACCGCCGCAAGTGGGGTCTGCCGCCCGAATATCCGATGGTCGCGCCGGCCTATGCCGCTCGTCGCTCGGACTTCGCCAAGAAGATCGGCCTGGGCAAGGGCGTGCGTCGCGGCAGCTGAGCGCGCCTGGATCGCCGCCGACGCGAACGCCGCCGGCTTCCGGCGGCGCTTGTCGTTTCGAGGGGGCGCGGCGGGGGCGATGACGAAGGTTGACGCTGTCCTTTAGGCCGCGTGGCCGCCCATGCGGGCCACGTTGCAGTGGGCCCAGAGCTTTTCCATGGCCGCGACCAGCTTGCGCATCATGTCGTCGGTATGGAACGGCGTCGGGGTGAAGCGCAGGCGCTCGGTGCCGCGCGGCACGGTCGGATAGTTGATCGGCTGCACATAGACGCCGAAATCGGCCAGCAGCATGTCGCTGATCATCTTGCAGTGCACCGGATCGCCGACCAGCACCGGAACGATGTGGCTGTCGTTGTCCATCACCGGCAGGCCGGCGGCCTTGAACATGCCCTTCAGGGTCGCCGCGCGCTCCTGATGGATCTCGCGAACCTCGGGGTGAGCCTTCAGCCAGCGGACGCTGGCCAGCGCGCCGGCCGTCAGGGCCGGCGGCAACGAGGTCGTGAAGATGAAGCCCGAGGCCATCAGACGGATCGCGTCGATCACCTCGGCGTCGCCGGCGATATAGCCGCCCATGACGCCGAACGCCTTGCCCAGCGTGCCCTCGATGATGTCGATCTGGTCCATCAGGCCGTCGCGCTCGGCGACGCCGCCGCCGCGCGGGCCGTACATGCCGACCGCGTGGACCTCGTCCAGATAGGTCATCGCGCCGTACTTCTTGGCCAGGGCGATGGTGCCGGCGATGTCGGCGATGTCGCCGTCCATCGAATAGACGCTCTCGAAGGCGACCAGCTTGGGCGCGTCGGCCGGGGCCGCGGCCAGCAGCTCTTCCAGGTGCGCCAGATCGTTGTGCTTGAAGATCTTGCGCGGACCGCCGCCGTTGCGGATGCCGGCGATCATCGAGGCGTGGTTCTGCTCGTCGGAGAAGATGATCAGGCCCGGCAGGATCTTCTGCACCACCGACAGCGAGGCCTCGTTCGAGACATAGCCCGAGGTGAACAGCAGCGCGGCGTCCTTGCCGTGCAGGTCGGCCAGCTCGGCTTCCAGCAGAACGTGGTCGTGGTTGGTGCCGGAGATGTTCCGCGTGCCGCCCGAGCCCGAGCCGTGCGCGTCGACGGCGGCCTTCATGGCGTCCATCACCACCGGGTTCTGACCCTGGCCGAGATAGTCGTTGCTGCACCAGACCACGACTTCACGTTCCGAGCCGTCCTGGCGGGTCCAGGTGGCGCGCGGGAACTGGCCGCGTTGACGCTTCAGATCGGCGAAGACCCGGTATCGGCCCTCTTCGCGGATCTGGTCGACGGCGCTGCGGAACGCGGCTTTGTAGTCCATGTCGATCTCTAAACCGGCGGCCGGCGAGGCCGGCGGTCCCCTAACTCAAGCCCGAGCTTTTCGCACCACGCGTCCACGGTGTCCATCTAGGGGCGTTTACCTAAGAAACTCAATGACGCGAATGGACGCACGCCCTTCGTCAATGAACAGCTCTCGGAACGCCTTGAGCTGATTCACGAGAGGCTGGAAAGCTTTCCGCGCAGCATCTGGATGACCGCGGAGAAGTCCTTGCCGCCGAAGCCGTTGGCGTCGAACAGCGCGTACAGCGCCTCGGCCTGCGCGCCCATCGGCGTCGAGGCGCCGGCTTTGGCGGCCGCCTCTTGGGCCAGCTTAAGGTCCTTCAGCATCATCGCGGTGGCGAAGCCGCCCTCGTAAAGGCGGTCCGCCGGCGTCTGGGGTCCCACGCCCTCGACCGGACAGTAGGTGGTGATCGACCAGCACTGGCCGGACGACTTGCTGGCGATCTCGAAGAAGCGGTCGGCCGCCAGCCCCAGCTTCTCGGCCAGGGCGAAGGCCTCGCAGGTCCCGAGCATCGACACGCCCAGCAGCATGTTGTTGCAGATCTTGGCCGCCTGCCCCGCTCCGTGATCGCCGGCGTGGATCGTCACGCGGGACATCGGCGCCAGGGCCGCCTCGACCTCGGCGAAGTCGCCGGCGTCACAGCCGACCATGAAGGCCAGGGTTCCGGCCTCGGCGGCCATCACCCCGCCCGAGACCGGCGCGTCGGCGAAGCGGAACCCCGCCGCCCGGGCCTCGCGGGCCACCGCGCGGGCGCTCTCAACGTCGATGGTCGAGCAGTCGATCAGCAGGGCCGACTTCGGCGCCTGGACGAGGATCTGCTCGCCATAGACCGCGCGCACGTGCGGGCCGGCCGGCAGCATGGTGATCACCACCTCGGCGTCGGCCACGGCCTCGGCGACCGATGCCGCCGCGTGACACCCCGCCGCCGCCGCCCGTTCGACGGCCGCCCGGGAGAGATCGAAGGCGCGAACCGCGTGACCGGCCTTGGCCTGGTTGGCCGCCATGCCGCCGCCCATGTTGCCCAGGCCGATGAAGGCGATGCGGGTCATTGTGAAGCTCCCTGCAAAAGCGAACCGCGCCTCGTTGGGCGCGGCTCTTATCGTTGAAGACGGGGGTCCGGCGCCTAGCGGGCGTTGGCCGGCTTGCGGAACTTGAAGACGAACTGGTCGGTCTTGCCGCGGATGCCGGCGTCGCGGACGTTGGTCTTTCGGGAGTCGGCCGGATTGCGCAGCACCCGGCTCTCGCCTTCGAAAATGAAACCGGCGGCCGTCACTTCGGACTTCACGACGGCCGCGTCGATCCGGTGCAGGGTGTCGGTGTCGCGCAGGCCCGAGCCCGCCTCGGCGGAATGGTCGATAACCATGTAGACGCCGCCCGGCTTCAAGGCCTTGAAGATCTGGCGGTTCACCACCGACAGATCGGCGGGGCCCATGAATTTGTCGTGCATGTCGTGATAGTTCTGGGCCGTGAACACCAGATCCAGCTTCTCCGGCGCGGCGAAGTTCGGCAGCGTGTTCAGCACCACCTTGACGTTCGAATAGGCCGGATCGCGGGCGATGGCGTTCACCGCCGGCTCGCGGTTGGCGATCTTGGTCAGCTCGTCGGGGACATAGGCGTAGACCGCGCCTCGCGGCCCGACCGCCTTGGAGAAGATGCGGGTGAAATAGCCGCCGCCGGGGATCAGGTCGGCGACCTTGGCGCCGGGCCTGACGCCCGCGAAGGCCAGCACCTCGCCCGGATGGCGGTCGGCGTCGCGGACCATGTCGGCGGCGGGCCGGGACGGGTCGCTGAGCGCGGCGGCGATGTTGGCCGGCAGGGCGACGGCGGCCGCGCCCGACGACGGCGGAGGCGGCGGCGGCGGTCCCATCATCGGCTCGGTGGCGCAGGCGGCGAGGCCCAGCACGGCGACCAAACTGAGAAGCGGCTTACGCATGGCGATCCTTCCGAACGGGCGTGTTCTTGTTGAGAGTGACGTTAGCCTAGGCGCGCGGCGGTCGAAAGTACGAGCCTTCCCTCGCGACGCGCTGGCGCCAGGGTAAATCCCGTTCATTGGTTTCCGATGACACACCCGCACGGGGGATCGCTAGGACAGCGGCGACCATTCCTCGCCCGCCGGCAGGGGCGCGAAGATCTCGTCGAGCATAGCGTCCGACACGCCCTCCAGCGTGGCCGGGTTCCACTTCGGGGCGTTGTCCTTGTCGACGATCACCGCCCGCACGCCCTCGATGAAGTCGTGCTTCATCACCACCCGCGAGCCGATCCGGTACTCCATGGCCATGTTGTCGGCGAAGTCGGTCATGGCCGCGCCGCGCTTCAGCTGCTCGAAGGCGACCTTCAGCGTCTGTGGCGACTTGGTCTTCATGACCTCCAGCTGGGCCTTGCCCCAGTCGCTGGAGTCGAGGGTCAGGAACTCGACGATTTCCTCGACGCTCTCCCCGACGAACAGGCGGTTGAGATCCTGTTCGAAGCCCAGCAGCGAGGCCTTGCCGGCGTCGGCCCGGTACTTGCGCAGGGTCTCGTCGATGCGGCGGGGGTCGGCGATGATCGCCTTCTTCAGCCCCTCGGTCGCGCCGAACTCGACGAAGTGGGTGGCGATCCCCAGGCGCATGCAGTCCGCGCCCTTCAGCCGCGCGCCGGTCAGGGCGAGCCAAAGCCCCGCCTTGCCCGGCAGGCGCGGCAGGTACCAGCCGCCGCCGACATCGGGGAACAGGCCGATGCCGGTCTCGGGCATGGCGAAGGTCGTGCGCTCGGTGGCGATCCGGACGTGCGCCGGCATCGAGATCCCGACCCCGCCGCCCATGACGACGCCGTCCATCACCGCCACGACCGGCGTCTCGTAGGTGAACAGCAGGTGGTTCAGCTGATACTCGGTGTGGAAGAACCGCCGGGCCTCGACGCCGTCCTTGGCGCCGCTGTCGGCCAGCATGCGGATGTCGCCGCCGGCGCAGAAGCCGCGCTCGCCCGCGTGGTCGATCAGGACCATGTAGATCTCGGGATCGTCGGCCCAGTCCAGCAGCGCGCCGATCATCGTCTCGCACATGGAGAGGGTCAGGGCGTGCAGCGCCTTCGGGCGATTGAGCGTGATACGGCCGACATTCTTCTCGACGCGGATCAGGACTTCGGGCTCTTCGGTCATGGGGGTCCTAGACGGGTTCGGCGACGGGGGCGCAGTCGAAGCGGTCGATCTGGCCGCCCTTCAGGCGATAGACGGCGTCTTGCGGGATATCCTGCGCCAGGGTCTCGGCCTTGGAGAGCCCGGCATAGAGGCCCCGCAGCAGCCGGCCGGCCACGCCGTGGCTGACCACGATCAGCCGACGCTCGGGTTCCGGGGCCTGCTCGCTCAGCCAGTCGCTCAAGCGGGCGATCATGACTTCATAGGTCTCGCCGCCCGGCGCGTGGAAGCCCCAGGCGTCGTCGCCGAGAAGGTGAGGGTTCTCGCCCCTCACCTCCTCCCGCAGCCGGTTGGACCATTCGCCGACGTCGATCTCCACCAAGCGCTCGTCCGTCGCCACGGGCAGCCCGAGGCGCGCGCCGATCGTCTCGGCCGTGTCCCGCGCCCGCCGCAAGGGGCTGGCGACGATCCGCCAGTCGGCGGGAGGCTCGCGCGAGATCAGGTCGAACAGCAGATCGCCCATCGCCGCCGCCTGGGCCCTGCCCAGCGGGGTAAGGTCCGACTCCAGCCGGCCCTGAAGCCGACCCTCGCGATTGTGGAAGGTCTGGCCGTGGCGGCAGAGATAGATCATCGAACGCTCGTTCCTCTCGTCGCGTAGGCCAGCTTCGTATAGGCGACCGCCGCGAAAAGGAATGACGCCCCGATGCCGATGAGGACCAGCCAGTTGGGCGGATAGGTCCAGGAATTGGCCTCGAACGGCGTGATGTTCATCGGCGGCTCCAGCGCGGCCTCGATGATGCTATAGGCTTGGTGCGCGAACTTCAGGATGACCGGCGGCCCGGCGACAAGCAGCGGGAACGCCCTCTCCCGCGCCAACAGCCTCGTCAGCCACCAGCCGAGGACGATGAACGGAGAGCCGATCAGTCCGATGAGGCCAACGCCCATCAGCAATTCCGGCGCGGACACCTCCCCCATCCTAAAAACGCTATCCGCATCGAGCCCCTGGCGAAACCCGGCCACGAAATACATGGTCAGGACCAGACAAACGCCCAGCAAGAGAGCGGACACCGCCAGCGCGATCCAGGACCACGGCGGGCGGCCTGACGTCATTGCCGGAACATCTCGCGGGCGATGATGACGCGCATGATCTCGTTGGTGCCTTCCAGGATCTGGTGCACCCGCAGGTCGCGCACGAGGCGCTCTAGCGGATAGTCCTGCAGGTAGCCGTAGCCGCCGTGCAGCTGCAAGGCGTCATTGGCCACCTGGAAGCCGGCGTCGGTGGCGAAGCGCTTAGCCATGGCGCACAGCTTGGTCGCCTCGGGATGGCGGCTGTCCAGCGCGTGGGCCGCGCGGCGCACCATCAGGCGGGCGGCCTCCAACTCGGTGGCCATGTCGGCCAGCTTGAACTGCAGGGCCTGGAAGTCCTTCAGAGGCCGTCCGAACTGGTTGCGCGTCTCCAGATAGGCCTTGGCCGTATCGAGCGCGAACTGGGCGCCGCCCAGCGAGCACGAGGCGATGTTCAGCCGCCCGCCGTCCAGGCCCATCATCGCGAAGCGGAAGCCCTCGCCTTCCTGGCCGATGCGGTTCTCGACCGGCACGCGGCAGTTGTCGAAATTGACCTGGGCGGTCGGCTGGGCGTTCCAGCCCATCTTGCGCTCGTTGGCGCCGAAGCTCAGGCCCTCCATGCCCTTCTCGACCACGAAGGCCGAGACGCCCTTGGCGCCGTCGCCGCCGGTCCGGGCCATCACGACATAGACGTCCGACACCCCGCCGCCCGAGATGAAGGCCTTACCGCCGTTCAGCACATAATGGTCGCCGTCCAGCTTGGCCGTCGTGCGCATCGCCGCCGCGTCCGAGCCCGAGCCCGGCTCGGTCAGGCAGTAGCTGGCGATCAGCTCCATGCTGGTCAGGCGCGGCAGGTAGCGCTGGCGCAGGTCGTCCGAGCCGAAGCGATCGATCATCCACGAGGCCATGTTGTGGATGGTCAGGTAGGCCGCCACCGGCACGTCGCCGTAGCTCAGGGCCTCGAAGATGATCGAGGCGTCCAGCCGCGACAGGCCGCTGCCGCCGACGTCCTCGTTCACATAGATCCCGGCGAAGCCGAGTTCGGCGGCCTGACGCAGCACATCGACCGGGAAATGCTTCTGCTCGTCCCACTCGGCGGAATGCGGGGCAAGCTGTCCCTCCGCGAACGCGCGAGCCGCGTCCTGGATCGCGACCTGGTCTTCGTTCAGCGCGAAATCCATGCGCACTTCCTTCCCATTCGGGGCAGAACCCGCCCTCGCCTTCTTGGCCGCTGAGGTGACGCGCCAGGGGCCGACTGTCAATCGTGCCGCGACGTCTTTCCGGCGCGTGGAGCGGGTGTGACCTGAAATCCTCCGTTACACGACTTGAATCGGCCGCGGCGCCACACCCTCTTGATAATCAAGATCATTCGCTCCAAATCCCGTCGCTCGGGAAGGCGTCCCCTCACAATCCTATTGCTCCATCGACTATGCGTTTCGTGAAACTTGCACTGACCGCCTGCGGGGCGGCCCTGGCGGTGGCGGCGGCCACGACTCCGGCCCAGGCGGCCGGCGGCGGCGACATCGCGCGCAGCTATGGCGTCTGGCGCAATCCGCACAACACCGTGCACCTGGAAATCAAGGACTGCGGCCCCAGCACCTGCGGCGTCGTCGTCTGGGCCAGCCCCAAGGCCGAGGCCGACGCGCGCAAGTCGGGCACGGACACCCTGATCGGCAAGCAGCTGCTGCGCGACTTCGAGACGCAACGCGACGGCTCGATGAAGGGCCGCGTCTGGGTGCCGACCCTGAAGGTCACGCTGGTCGGCTCGGCCGACATCGTGGACTCGCGCACCATGCGGGCCCGAGGCTGCGTGATCGGCAACTTCCTGTGCAAGTCGCAGCTTTGGACCCGCATCGACAGCCCGTCGATGCTGGCGGATCGCACCGCGCCGTAAGACGCCCTCGGGCGGTCGAAAACACCGCTTGATTCAGCGCAAACGGCGCACCACCCTCCAAGTGTACGTTGATCACCTAGGCGTCCGCAGAGACGCCGCGTCAACGCGGCCGCCCGACGGCCAGCATGGGAGGAACGCATGACCGAAGCGGCGACGCTTCCAAAGACCGCGCCCGACGCGGCCACGCGGCATTTCGACGTCATCATCGTCGGCGCGGGCATATCGGGGATCGGCAGCGCCTATCATCTCCAGACCCAGCGGCCTGGAACGACCTTCGCCATCCTCGAAGCGCTGGACGACTTCGGCGGCACCTGGCGGACCCACACCTATCCGGGCATTCGGTCCGACAGCGACCTCTACACCTTCGGCTATCGCTTCAAGCCCTGGGTCGGCCCGCCGATCGCCACCGCGGCCGAGATCCTGAGCTATATGGGCGAGGTGATCGCCGAGAACGATCTGGCCCGCCATATCCGCTACCGCCGTCGCATCGAAAGCGCCCGCTGGTCGTCGGACAAGAAGCTGTGGACGCTGGAGGTCACCGGCCCGGACGGCCTGGAGACCTACACCACCAACTTCCTGTGGATGTGCCAGGGCTATTACCGGCACGCCATGGGCTACACGCCCGACTGGCCGGGGATGAACGACTACAAGGGTCGCATCGTCCACCCGCAGACCTGGCCCAAGGACCTCGACCTGAAGGACAAGAAGGTCGTGGTCATCGGCTCGGGCGCCACCGCCGCGACCCTGGTCCCCAACATCGCCGGCGACTGCGCGCATCTGACCCTGCTGCAGCGCTCGCCGACCTATTTCGTGCCCGGCCGCAACGAGAACGATCTGGCCAACACCCTGCGCCAGTTGCAGGTCGACGAGACCTGGATCCACGAGATCGTCCGCCGCAAGGCCCTGTTCGACCAGCACGACTTCACCCGCCGCTCTATCGAGGAGCCGGAGGCCGTCAAGGCCGAGCTGCTGGAGGGCGTGAAGATGTTCCTCGGCCCCGACTTCGACATCGAAAAGCACTTCACGCCCCGCTACCGCCCCTGGCGCCAGCGGATCGCCTTCGTGCCCGACGGCGACCTCTTCCAGGGCATCGCCTCGGGCAAGGCCTCGGTGGTCACCGACGAGATCGAGCGCTTCACCGAAACCGGGATCCTGCTGAAGTCCGGGCAGACGCTGGAGGCCGACGTGATCGTCACGGCGACCGGCTTCGACCTCAGCGTGCTGGGCGACATCGCCTTCGAGGTCGACGGCCAGCCCCTCGACTTCGCCAAGACGGTCACCTATCGCGGCATGATGTTCACCGGCCTGCCGAACCTCGTCTGGGTGTTCGGCTATTTCCGCGCCAGCTGGACCCTGCGCGCCGACATGATCGGCGACTTCGTCTGTCGCCTGCTGGCCCACATGCAGGAGAAGGGCGCCAAGCAGGTCGAGGTCGCGCTGCGGCCGCAGGACGCCGACATGAAGATCGGTCCGTGGATCGATCCCGAGGACTTCAATCCCGGCTATCTGATGCGCGGCATGCACCTCCTGCCCCAGGCCGGCGACAAGCCCGAATGGCGTCACACCCAGGACTATTGGACCGAGAAGGATGTGTTTCCGGCTATCGACCTGGACGACGCGGCCTTCCGCTATTCGTGAGCCTTAAGGGGGCCGGCGACCTTGCCTCGCGCGGCGGCGCGGTTCAAATCAGCGCCATGACCGTGCCGCCCCTCGCTCCCTATCCGCACTCGCGCCTGCGCCGCCTGCGCCAGACCGACTGGACCCGCCGCCTCGTCCGCGAGAGCGAGGTGCGGCCGTCCGACTTGATCTGGTCGATGGTGGTGCACGAGGGCGAAGGCACGATCCCCGTCGCCTCGATGCCCGGCGTCGAGCGCCTCTCGGTCAAGGACGCCGCCAAGGCCGCCGTGCGCGCCCGCGACCTGGGCATCCCGGCCATCGCCATCTTTCCGCACATCGACGGCGCCCGGAAGGACGCGGCCGGCTCGATCGCCGCCGACCCGGACGGCGTCATCCCGCGCGCGGTCAAGGCCATGAAGGACGCCGCCCCCGAGGTCGGGATCATGTGCGACGTGGCGCTGGACCCTTTCACCGACCACGGTCACGACGGCGTTGTCGAGGGCGGCAAGATCCTCAACGACGCCACCATCGACCGCCTGATCGAACAGGGCCTGATGCAGGCGGAAGCCGGGGCCGACATCCTCGCCCCGTCCGACATGATGGACGGCCGCATCGGCAAGCTGCGCGCGGCGCTGGAGGCCGCCAGCCACCAGGACGTGATGATCATGTCCTACGCGGCCAAGTACGCCTCGGCCTTCTACGGCCCGTACCGCGACGCGATCGGCTCGGCGAAGCTCGCGGGCGGCCAGGGCGACAAGAAGACCTACCAGATGGACCCGGCCAACACCGAGGAAGCCATCCGCGAGGTCGCCCTCGACATCGCCGAGGGCGCCGACATGGTCATGGTCAAGCCGGGCATGCCGTATCTCGACATCGTCCGCCGCCTGGTCGAGACCTTCCGCATGCCGACCTACGCCTTCCAGGTGTCGGGCGAGTACGCGATGATCATGGCCGCCGCCCAGAACGGCTGGATCGACAAGGACCGCGCCATCCTGGAGAGCCTGACCGCCTTCAAGCGCGCCGGCGCGGCCGGGATCATCACCTATTTCGCGCCCTGGGCGGCGGAACGCCTCGGCGCTTGACCCGCGTCCTCGACATCGTCACCGCCGTGATCCGCGACGAGGCCGGCCGCCTGCTGCTGGTGCGCAAGCGCGGAACCACGACCTTCATGAAGCCCGGCGGCAAGCGCGACGCCGGCGAGGACGATCTGACCACCCTGGCCCGCGAGCTCGAGGAGGAGCTGGGCTGCCGGCTGGTCGCCGCCGAGCTGCTGGGCCATTTCAGCGCCCCGGCCGCCAACGAGGCCGGGTTCACCGTCCAGTCGGCGACCTATCTGGCGACCGTGGAAGGCGACATCGCGCCCCGCGCGGAGATCGAGGAAATCCGCTGGACGGATCCGGCGGCGCCCGGCGACCTGCGCCTGGCGCCGCTGCTGACGGAGCAGGTGCTTCCGGCGCTACTTCATCGTCCTTAGAAACTTGATCAGGGGCGTGAAATAGGCCTCCTGATCGTCGTACATCGCCAGGTGCGAGCCGTTCGGCGCCAGGGCGTACTGGCCCTTGGGCAGCTTCTTGGCCATGGCGGCCATGTAGGCTGGATCCATGGTGTCGTACTTGGCGGCGATGACCAGGGTCGGGACGTTGATCTTGGCCAGGTCCTCGAAGCGATCCCAGTTCACCAGGCGCCCGCCCGCGCCCAGTTCGCTAGGCCCCTGCATCAGCGAATAGAGCTCATAGTTCAGGTGCGAGAACGAGCGCACGACCGGCTCGGGCCATTCGGACTGCGGGCGCCGCAGGATATGTTTCTCATAGTGCATGGGGACCAGGATCTCCATGTAGCGGGGATCGGTGGTCTTGCCGGAGGCCTCGATCGCCTTCACCTCGGCCAGCAGCTTCTGGTCCATCTGCGGGGCCAACACCTTGTCGGCGTAAGCCTGGTAGGCCGGGATCGAAGCCACCATGTTCGAGATGACCATGCACTTCAGGTTGGCCTGGTATTTCAGCGCGTATTCCATGGCCAGGATGCCGCCCCAGCTGTGGCCCAGGACGCAGAAGTTGTCGCGCGTCAGGCCCAGGCTCTTGCGGACCTGCTCCACCTCCTCGACGAACCGATCCAGCTGCCAGAGGTCGGTGTCCGTGGGCTTGTCGCTGTTTCCCGAGCCCAGCTGGTCGTAATAGATGTACTCGACGCCCTCGCGCGGCAGGTAGCTGTCGAAAACCTCGAAATATTCATGCGTCGCGCCCGGCCCGCCGTGCAGCAACAGGAGTTTCAGCTTCGGATTATTGCCGACCCGCTTGGTCCAGACGCGGAACTTGCCCTTGGGCGTGTCGATGTCGACCATCTTGACGCCGCCCTGCCAGGCGTCGGCCCGGCCGGTGTTATCGTAGTAGCTGGCTGGCGGCGTCTGGCGCGCCATAGCCGGCGAGCCCGCCAAGCCCAGCGCCCCCGCCAGGGCCAGCGCGGCCATGGCGGCCGTAATCAATCTCCGCATGTCGTCCCCCTCGGATGCCTACGGCGCGCGAGCATGCCCGAGGATGGCGGCGGGTCAAGCCGGGCGGACGGCGGCGCTCAGCCGGCCCTGGATCAGCTCCAGCGCCATCTCGCGCGGGCGGCCCGGCGGGCGGCCCAGAAGCTCGGCCAGGGTCGGGCCGAACAGCCCCACCCCCACGGCCAGCACGATATTCAGCAGGATGAAGTCGATCACCGTCTCGCGCGGCACGGCCAGATCCTTGGCCAGCCGCGTCTCGACCACCCGGTCGACGACCTCGCGCACAAGGGTCATGCGCCGCCCCTCGCCCGTCATTTCCAGCCACGCCGCCAGCCGCGCCGCGCCCTTGGCTTCGAAGGCCTCGAACAGGGCCTGGGCCCCGAACCCCGGCGTCGCGTCTCCGGAGTCGAAGCCGGTGATCACCCGGTCCGCCAGGCTCTGGATCATCCGCTCCATCAGCGCCGTCTCGACCCCGCCGATCGAGCCGAAGTGGTGGATGACATTGGCGTGCACGACTCCGGCGGCCTTGGCCACGTCGGCCAGCTTGAGCGCCTGCGGCCCCTGCTCGACCAGGATCGCCTCGGCGGCGGCCAGGATGTTCTCGCGCGCCGCCTCGGGCGAGCGGCGGACGCGGGTCTTCGGAGCGGGCGACGACTCTATTGACATTTTTGTCAGTATAACTCACTCTGCGCCTAACGACAGGCTGACCCAGCCCTAATCCGGCGGAGCGCGAAACGCCATGACCGACACCAAGACCACCCCGACCGACCTCGACGTCAAGCCGCGCGACATCAGCTTCGCGCTGGAGGACGCCCGCAAAGGCCACTGGCTGGGCGGCGACCCCGTGGGCACGGCGGTGTTCAACGCCCTGTCCCTGACCTTCCCCGACGGCGAGCGGCTGTTCATGGACGCGGTCAAGAACTACCGCCACCTGCTGAGCGGCAAGCTGCTGGACGACGCCAAGGGCTTCATCGCCCAGGAAGCCATCCACTCGCGCGAACACCATCAGCTGAACAGCCTAATCGACCGCGACCGCTATCCGGTGGCCGAGATCGAGGACATGGTTCGCCAGCGCGTCAAGTTCGCCCGCGAGCGCGGCAAGATGGCGATGCTGGTCTCGACCATCGCGCTCGAGCACTTCACGGCCATGATGGCCGAGATGCACGCCCGCCACCGCGACCTGTTCGACGACACCCCGCCCGGCGTCGAGCAGCTGTGGCGCTGGCACGCGATGGAAGAGACCGAGCACAAGGCCGTGGCCTATGACGTCTTCCTGCAGGCGACCAAGGACTGGTCGCCGCTGAAACGCTACATGGTCCGCTGCCGGGCGATGGTCTTCGTGACGATCATGTTCACCCGCAACATCAGCCGCTACGCCGCCCGCCTGCTGGAGGCCGACGGCTATACGCCCGAGGCGGCGCTGAAGGCCGTCAAGCGGTTCGTCTGGGGCGATCCGGGCATCTTCCGGCGTGGCTGGAAGACCTATTTCGCCTGGTACCGCCCCGGCTTCCATCCGTGGGATCAGGACGACCGCGAAGCCTTCGCCGACTGGAAGGCCGAGTTCGACGCGGCGGTCGCCTAGCCAGGAAAAGCCTCGCATTGTAGTGTCGGGTCGTCGACGCGCATAACTTGCGCGGCTTGGGGGGCTCGACATGCGTTCGCGCGCGCTTTCGTCCGTGATGATCCTGGGAGGGGCGCTCATCGCCCTCCTCGCCTGCCAACAACAGCCGAAGGCGTCGCCCGGCGCTCAATTGGCCTGGGCCTATCCCAAGGGCCCGAAGGAAGACCTGCCGCCCTACCCCGCCGGCGAGCTGCATGTTCCGGGGAGCACGGTCACCTACACCGGCGAGGCGCTGAACAAGGGCGGCGGCCCGCCCGACTGGTTCCCGCAAAACCATCCGCCCGCGCCCCAGATCGTCGCCAAGGGCCGCGACGGCGTCACGGCCTGCGCCGAGTGCCACCGCATCGGCGGCGACGGTTACAACGGCACGACCGACCTCGCCGGGCTGAAGGCCGAGTACATCGTTCAGCAGATCCAGGAATTCCGCTCGGGCCGCCGCCACTCGTGGGAAGCCGGTCGCCCGGCGGTCGAAGAGATGATCGGCATCGCCCGCAAGGTCAGCGACGCCGACGCCCAAGCCGCCGCCGCCTATTTCTCGGCCCTGCCGCGCATCCCGCACACCCGCGTGGTCGAGGGCGACACGGCCCCGGCCGCGCGCGGCAGCTATTACGGCTGGATGCAGCCGGTCCCGGGCCAGCCGGCCAGGCCGCTGAACGGCCAGGTCGTCGAGCTCGACGCGGATTGGAACCGGGCGCTGCTGGCCGATCCGAACTCGCCCCTCGTCATCTACGCGCCGGTAGGCTCGACCGCCGCTGGCGAGGCCCTGGTCCGGTCCGGCGGCCCCAACGGCCAGGCCTGCTCCGCCTGCCACGGCCCAAGCCTGAAGGGTTCGGCCATCGCCCCGCCCTTGGCCGGCCGCTCGGCGGCGTACCTCGCGCGGCAGCTGCTGGACATCAAGACGGGCGCCCGGAGCGGTCCGGCCGTGGCCCAGATGCAGGGGCCGGCCCAGGGTCTCGACGACACGCAGATCCGCGACATCGCGGTGTATGCGGCGTCGCTGACGCCGTAGATCCGCCCTCGCCCTTCGACAGGCTCAGGGTGAGGGCTATTGCAAGCCGCCGAGTAGAAACCTCACCCTGAGCTTGTCGAAGGGCGGGGTTTCGGTTCCTCGCCCCTACCCCGCGATCAGCCCGAAGTCCGCCACCTGGCCCATCGCCTCCCGCACGGCCGCCAGGGTCTTCAGGCGGTTGTCGCGGTGCTCGGGGTCATTGACGAACACGCCGTCCAGATAGGCGTCGACCGGGCCGCGCAGGCCGGCCAGCTGGGCCATGGCGCCGGTGAAGTCCTCGCGGGCCAGGGCGTCGGCCAGCGGGCCCTTCAGGACGCGCAAAGCATCGTAGAGCTGGACCTCGGCGGCGCTGTCGGCGGCCGGGGCCTCCGGCTCGCCGGTCGGCAGCGCGCCCTTCTTCTCCTCGGCTTTCAGGATGTTCGACGCGCGCTTGTAGCCGGCCAGCAGGTTCTTGCCGTCGTCGGTCTTCAGGAAGCCATCCAGCGCCTCGACCCGAGCGACGATGCGGGCGAGGTCGTCGTCGCCCAAGGCGAACACGGCGTCGACGAGGTCGTGACGCTTGCCCTGGTCGCGGAGGGTGACTTTGAGGCGGTCGGCGAAGAAGGCGAGTACATCGTTCGCCACTGAAACCGAAAAGTCCCCAAGCGACGGCGCATCCTGACGGAATTCTCGCGCCTGAAGCGAGAGGGTATATTTCAGCTCATTCCGCTGAACGGATCGGGCAAGAACTGTTTGAAGCGGAATACGAGCGCCGCTTTCCAGAATAATCCGGATCACCCCCAGCGCCGCCCGACGCAGCGCATACGGGTCCTTGCTACCGGTCGGCTTCTCGTCGATCGCGAAGAAGCCCACCAGGGTGTCCAACTTGTCCGCCAGCGCCACCGCCACGCTCACCGTCGCGGTCGGCACGGCGTCGCTCGGCCCTTGCGGCTTGTAGTGGTCGCGCACGGCGTCGGCGATCTCGCTGTCCATCCCGAACTGGCGGGCATAGTAGCCGCCCATGATCCCCTGCAGCTCGGGGAACTCGCCGACCATCTGCGAGGCCAGGTCCGCCTTGGCCAGGCGCGCGGCTTCCTTGGTCTTGGCGACATCGGCGCCGACCAGCGGGGCGATCTCGCCCGCCAGGGCGACGATCCGCTCCACGCGCTGCGCCATCGTCCCGAGCTTGGCGTGGAAGGTCACGCCGTTCAGCTTCTCCAGCCAGGGTTCGAAGCCGACCTTGACGTCCTCGTCCCAGAAGAACCGGGCGTCGGACAGGCGCGAGGACAGCACCTTGGCGTTGCCGGCCGCGATCACCGCGCCGCCGTCGGCCGCCTGGATGTTGGCGATGGTGATGAAGTGCGGGGCCAGACCCTCTTCGCCGGCCTTGCGAACGGCGAAGTACTTCTGGTGCGTGCGCATCGAGGTGCGGATCACCTCTGGCGGCAGGTCGAGGAACGCCGGGTCCATGTCGCCCAGCACCGGCGTCGGCCATTCGGCCAGACCCGCGACTTCCTCAAGCAGTCCCTGGTCCTCGACCAGTTCGAGGTGACGCGCGAAGCACAGGGTCTTGCAGCCCTCGAGGATGCGCTGCTTGCGCTCCTCGACGTCCAGCACGACGAAATGCGCTTCCAGGCCCGCGGCGTATTCGTCGAAGTCCTTGGCGACGAACGGCTGACCGTCGCCCATGAAGCGGTGGCCCTCGGTGACGTCGCCGCTCGGGATGCCCTCGATAGCGAACGGCACGACCTCGCGGTCCAGCACGCACAGGATGCGCTTCAGCGGCCGCACCCAGCGCAGCTTCTTGGTCCCCCAGGTCATCGACTTGGGCCAGGGGAAACCGCGCACGATCGCCTCGACCATCTCGGCGACGATCTCGGCCGTCGGGCGACCCTTCTTGTCGATGAAGGCCATATAGACGCCGTCGCGCTCGACCAGCTGGTCCTGTGAGAGGCCCGTCTTGCGCAGGAAGCCTTCCATGGCCTGCGGCGGGGCGCCGACGCGCGGGCCCTTGAGCTCTTCCCGGCGGTCGGCCTGAGCCAGCGGCAGGCCTTCGGCCACCAGGGTCAGGCGGCGCGGGCCGGCGAAGGTCTTCAGGGCCTCGGGCAGGAAGCCGGCGGCGGCCAGGTGCTCGCGCGCCATCCGCTCCAGGTCCTTGGCGGCCTGGGCCTGCATGCGGGCGGGGATCTCTTCCGAGAACAGTTCGAGGAGAAGCTGGGGCATGGGACTTTACGCGGCTTCCTGCTGATCGACCCAGGCCTGGGCGCAAAGCTTGCAGAGGTCGCGGATGCGGCCGATGTAGCTGGCGCGCTCGGCGACGGCGATCGCGCCGCGGGCGTTCATCAGATTGAAGAGGTGGCTGGCCTTCAGGACCATGTCGTAGGCGGGCAGCACCAGGGCCTTGTTCTGGTACGAGCGGGCCAGCATCAGCGGGACCTGCTCTTCCATCTGCTCGAACTGCTGCTTCAGCACCGCGACGTCATAGCCGTGGAAATTGGCTTCCGACTGCTGGCGCTCGTTCTCCAGGAACACCTCGCCATAGCTGGTCGCGCCGAGCGGCGAGTCCGGATCGTTGAACGGCAGGTCATAGACGTTGTCGACGCCGAATACGTACATGGCCAGGCGCTCCAGGCCGTAGGTCAGCTCGCCGGCCACCGGCGAGACGTCCAGGCCGCCGACCTGCTGGAAGTAGGTGTACTGCGACACCTCCATGCCGTCGCACCAGACCTCCCAGCCCAGGCCCCAGGCCCCGACGGTGGGGTTCTCCCAGTCGTCCTCGACGAAGCGGATGTCGTGGGTGCGCAGGTCGAGGCCAATCGCGTCCAGCGAGCCGAGATAGAGATCCTGCATGTTCTCGGGGTTCGGCTTCAGGATCACCTGATACTGGTAATAGTGCTGCAGGCGGTTGGGGTTCTCGCCATAGCGGCCGTCGCCCGGACGGCGCGAGGGCTGCACATAGGCCGCGTTCCAGGGCTTGGGCCCCAGGGCGCGCAGGACCGTGGCCGGGTGCAGGGTCCCCGCCCCCACCTCGACGTCGTGCGGCTGCAGGATCACGCAGCCCTGCCGGCTCCAATAGTCATGGAGCGTCAGGATCAGGCTTTGGAACGACTTGGGTTTTTCGCGCGACATCGATCGAAGCAGGTCTGGGAAGGATCGGCGGCGACCGCGCGAGCCTTGCGTGAGTTCGAGGGCCAGGGAGAGCATGGCCCATCCAGCGGACGCCTGATTACACACTCCGGCGCTTCGGGCCAACAGCCGCGCCGCGCCTTTCTCGCGGGCGCCGGTTGCGCGCCGAGCGGGCGTCGCCGGACGCCGTGTCTCGAATCCTTCACCCCACGATCAACGTAGCGACACTTACGTCCCCTAGGGCCACGGAGCTTCACCGCAAAAATAAGGGGGTCCTCATGCGTTTTTCCAAATGGCTGGTGGCGTCGACCGCTATCGCCCTGTCCTTCGTCGGCGCGCAGCAAGCCGCCGCCCGCACCGAGACCGCGGCGACCACCGCCGCCAATACCGACGCCAGCGATAGCGTCGCGCTGGAACAGGTCATCGTCACCGCGGAAAAGCGCAGCGAGAACCTGCAAAACACCTCGATCGCCATCTCGGTCCTGACCGGCAAGGGCCTGGAAGATCGTCAGGTCGTGTCGCTGGCCGATCTGGGCGACGGCGCCGTGCCGTCGCTGAAGGTCGCGCCGTTCTTCTCGCGCCCGGGCGCGCTGATCATGAACGTCCGCGGCATCGGCGTCCTGTCGGACTCCAACCAGCCGGCCCGCGACCAAGGCGTCGGCATCTATGTCGACGGCGTCTATCTGGGCCGCCCGCAGGGCCTGGGCACCGCCCTCTACGACGTCGCCAACCTGGAAGTGCTGAAGGGTCCGCAAGGCACGCTGTTCGGCCGTAACACCGAAGGCGGCGCGGTCAGCATCACGACCAAGAAGCCGACCGGCGAGTTCGGCCTGGTGGCCAAGGCGGGCATCGCCAACTACAGCGGCTACAGCGCCGAAATGCACGTCGACCTGCCGGCCTTCGCCGGCGTCGCCGTCAAGCTCAGCGGCGTCGTGACGGGCCGCAACGGCTGGGTCAGCAACCCGCTGCCGTCGGCCTCGGACTTCGGCGGCGTCAACAAGCGCGCCCTGCGCGCCCGCGCCCTGTGGCGTCCGACCGACGACATCTCGGTCGACTACGCCTATGACACCGCCTTCGACTCGACCACCACGCTGTATCAGCAACTGCTCTCGCGCAGCACCTATCCGACGGCGCTGAAGACCCTGGCGGCCAACGTCGTCCAGTCCAGCCGCGCCAAGACCGCCTCGATCGGCACCGTGCAACAGCCCAGCGACGGCAACACCTGGGGTCACCGCCTGACCGCCGAGTGGAAGGCCGCGCCGAGCCTGACCCTGAAATCGATCACCGCCTATCGCGACCTGAAGCAGGGCCAGTACGACAACGGCTCGGTGGCCACCTCGCCGGGCGCCTACAACACCTCGGGCAATTTCCAGGGCGTCAATTTCGGCCGCTACAGCCTGGCCACCTTCAACCAGCTGCAGTTCAGCCAGGAATTCCAGATCATCGGCGACCTGCCGCGCCTGAAGTACGTCGCCGGCGCGCTGTACTATCACGAGAAGGTCACCGACGACGCCCGCACCTTCACCACCAACACGTCGACGGACGCGGCGGGCACGGGCAGCACGATCATCAACAACAACCTGGTCAGCTTCTCGGCCATCGCCCGGGCCAGCAAGGTCAACACCTCGAGCAAGGGCGTGTTCGGCCAGGCCACCTACACCCCGCCGGTGCTGGACGACGCCCTGCACGTCACGCTGGGCGCTCGCTGGACCCGCGACGAGAAGGTCGGCCAGCTCTATCTGGTCAACGGCAACCTGCCGGTGGTCAACGGCGTCGCCGCGCCGCGCAACCTGAACGCCAACTGGAAGCGCACCGACCCGCTGGTCAACGTCTCGTACGACCTGTCCAAGACCAACATGATCTACGCCAAGTACAGCACCGGCTATAAGTCGGGCGGCGCCAACTCGCGTTCGCTGGTCTATCTGCCGTTCAATCCCGAAACGACGACCATGTACGAAATCGGCTCGAAGAACGAGTTCTTCGACCGCCGCCTGCGCCTGAACCTGGCCGCCTATACCGGCCAGTACAAGGACATCCAGCTCGACTTCTCGGGTCAGTATGTCGGCCGCGACCCGGCGACCGGCCAGCTGGTCACCACGCTGCGCACCACCACCGAGACGATCAACGCGCCGGGCACGGGCAAGCTGAGCGGCTTCGAGGCCGACGCCGCCTTCGCCGCCACCGAGAACCTGACCCTGTCGGCCAACTTCGCCTACAACAAGGTCAAGATCCCGGCCACGCTGAACCCGTTCCCGCAGAACGTCAGCGGCACGCTGCAGCTGATCACGGTGCCGATCCCGATCTACCAGGTCTACACGCCGGAGAAGTCGGGCAGCGTCGCGATGGACTACGAGCGTCCGTTCATGGGCGCCAAGATCGTCGCCCACCTCGACGCCAACTACAGCGACGGCTTCTACGCCAACTATACCGACGTGGCGTACGACCCCACCACGCGCGCCGTGACGATCAAGCAGCCGAAGGGCGACTCGTCGTTCATCGTCAACGGCCGCATCTCGCTGGCCGAGATCCCGGCGGGCGACGGCAAGGCCGCCATCTCGCTGTGGTCGCGGAACCTCTTCAACGAGGCCCACGTCTTCTACCGCACCTTCAGCGACCTGCAGGGCGAGACCGGCTTCTACAACGAGCCGCGCACCTTCGGCTTCGAAGTCAGCGTGAAGATGTAAGCCTGATTCGAGGCTGATACGCGAAGAGCCCACGCCGCTCCGGCGTGGGCTCTTTTCTTTGGGCGATCGACGCCGGAGGCGGGTCTAGTTGCCCTTCGGCGCGGTGCGCTTGCCGGCGTTCGACTGCGGCGAGCCGTACTTGGCGCGGTTCTCGCGGGTGTCCGGCACCGGGCCGTTCGACACCACGTTGGCGTCGCCGGCCTTCAGCGTGGCCTGGGCCTCCGGCGATTGCGACGAGGTCGGCACGGCGCCCGAGGCGTTCACGCCGGCGGCCGGCGCGGCCATGGCCGACGGCGAGGCGGCGGGGTCGGCGGCCATGTCGGTGCTGGCCGCGGGCGTCGACGGCGTCGGGTTGGTCGAGGTCGTGGTCTGACCGGTCTGCTCGGTGGCCGAGACGTTCATCGTGGCGCCCGCGTCGGTCGCCGACGGGGTCGCCAGGGCCTGCAGGCCGGGAACGTCCTTGGGCAGCAGCACCTTGTCGACGACATGCAGGACGCCGTTGGTCGCCATCACGTCGGTCTGGGTGATCGTGGCGCCGTCGACCATCGGGGTCGCGCCGCTGCCATCCAGCAGCAGGGGCGAGCCCTCGACGCTTTTGACCTCGCCCTTGGCGCCCTTGATCTTGCTGGAATCCACCTTGGCGTTGATCAGGTGATAGGTCAGCACCTTCTGCAGCAGCGGCCCGTTCTCGGGCAGCATCAGCTTGTCGAGCTCGCCGGCCGGCAGGGCCGCGAAGGCCGCGTCGGTCGGGGCGAACAGGGTCAGGTTCTGGTTGGTCTTCAGAACGCTGGTCAGGTTCACCGCCGAGACGGCCTTCAGGAAGGTGTTGAACTGACCCGAGGCCTGGGCGGTCTGGATCAGGTCGCCCTTGGCCACGACGGGCGAGGCGGCGGCCGGCGCCTGGCCGGCGGGCGCGGCGGCGGTCATGTCTTGAGCCTGGGCGACGCCCGTCATCAGGGCGACCGCGGCGGCGGCGGTGAGGAGACGTTGGGTGATCATGGTCGAGTTCCTCTCGGTTCAGGCGGTTTACGCCCGGACCCGGGAGTCGGTTCCGCGATCACGGCCACGTGATCCCCGCCCTATTTGAAGAAGAATACCAGCGCCGCGCCACAGAAGATCAGGCCAAAGCCTAGCAGGGTCGTCCACTTCACGGCCTCGCCCAGATAGAAGTACGAGAACAGCGTGAAGACGATCAGCGTGATCGCCTCTTGGCCCGTCTTGAGCTGAGCCGTCGAATACACGTTATGCCCGATCCTGTTGGCGGGAACGGCCAGCAGATATTCGGGCAGCGCGATCAACCAGCTGGAAATGATCGCCACCGGCAGCGCCATCGGCTTGCCTTTCAGGTGACCGTACCAGGCGAACGTCATGAACATGTTCGACATGACCAGCATCAGCCAGGGCGCGATCTTCATAACCAGGGGCGACATCTCGGCGGGCTCTCCTTGGGGGCGGCGGGAAGCCTGAACGTATGGCGCCGCTGATCGGACGCGTCAGCCCCGCTCGTCCGCTCGAAACGCCGCTTTGCAGCGCAGGTGCGGCGCAACATGCACAGTTTTCAGGCGCCCGCTGCCTTTCCTTTCCAAAAGCTTGCGCCCGCGCCCCGTCATCGAACCGTCGCCGATAGCGTGGCCACGCCGGGGAAACGATGTGGCGCGTCTAGAGCGGCGTCGGCGGCGTGGGGGCGGTTTCGCTTCCGACAAACCAAGCAGGGCAAGCCCGCGGGACGGAGCAAGGCGGATGAAACTGATCATAGCGGTCGTCAAACCCTTCAAGCTGGACGAGGTGCGCGAGGCGCTCGTCGCCGCCGGCGTGGAAGGCCTGACGGTGTCGGAAGTGAAGGGCTACGGCCGGCAGAAGGGCCAGACCGAGATCTATCGCGGCGCGGAGTACCAGGTGAACTTCGTGCCGAAAGTGAAGCTGGAGGCGGTGGTGGACGATGCGTCGGCCGCCAAGGCCGTCGAGGCCGTCAAGGCCGCCGCGGCCACGGGCAAGATCGGCGACGGCAAGATCTTCGTCCTCAACGTCGAGGAAGCCGTCCGCATCCGCACCGGCGAAACCGGCTCGGCCGCGCTGTAACGCATCGGGAAACAGGGGATACCGACGATGACCTTCAAGTTCAAACCGCTGGCCGGGCTGATGCTCGCCGCGACCATCGCGGGGGCCCCGCTGGGGGCGACCGCCTTCGCGCAGACCGCCGCGGCCCCGGCCCCGGCCGCCGCCGCCCCCGCCGCGACTCCGGCGCC
>NZ_CAMQSF010000019.1 GCF_947036865.1 uncultured Caulobacter sp.
CCGGCGCGGCCGGAGCGGCGGCCACTCGGACCGGCGGCGGCGCGGCCTTGGCGGCCACGAACACGACGCGCGAGCCCTGGCAGGTCCCGGCGTTATAGAGGCCCTTCAGATAGCCGCGCCGCACGAAGCCAGCCTTGATCGCCTCGCGGACGTCCTGGTCGTGACGCTCGGCCCCGGTCAGGCGGCGCACCCAGCCGCGCATCGGGATCACGTCGGTGATCGTGCTGGCCACCACGCCGAGGACGGGCTTGGACATGCCCTCCCCGGCCTTCTTGTCGGCCTTTGGCTCGTCGTAGTCGTCGCCAAGCACCGCGTCGAGCCGCTCGATCTCGGCCTTCAAGGGCGCGCATCCGGCGGACGGCGGGGCGTAGGGATCGGCGACGGCCGCCTTCAGCAGGTCGGGGATGTCCGAACGGACCACATTGATGTCGCGCAGCGGCGCGGCCATGGCCGAGCCGAGACTGTCGGTATTGGCCTCCGCCGAGGTCTGGGGCGTCTTCTGCTGACGCTCGGCCATCGCGACGCCGGCGACGCCCAGACCCAGGCACAGGGCCAGGGTCGCCACCGCGCGATGAGAGGTCCTGGGGGCAAACGACGACATGGTCCGAGCTCGCGGGGTTTATCGATCTCCATTCAATTCGGGAATCGCGTCGGCCGTTCCCGGCGGGCGCGCGATCGTGATCGGCGGCGGAAGCGGAACCTCGCCCTTCGACAGGCTCAGGGTGAGGCTCCGGAGAAACGCGGCGGCGAAATTCGTCCTCACCCTGAGCTTGTCGAAGGGCGAGGACGCCCCCCTCAGATCCGCTCCAGCCCGTCCATGATCGCCGTCAGCGCCAGCACCGTCTGGCCTTCCATGGCGCTGTGGCCCGCGTCGGTGCGCACATAGGTCGCCGGCGGCAGGCCGGCGGCTTCCAGCGCCTCGACCAGGCGCGAGCCTTGGGTCAGCGGACAGACCTGATCGAACCGGCCATGGACGATGTGGACCGGCACGCCCTTCAGCGCCGCGACGCCATCGGTGATCTCGTCCGGCTTCAGGAACAGGTCGTGGGCGAAGAAGTGCGCCTCGATCTGGGCGAAGCTCAGGGCGAACTCGGCCTCGCCGAACTTGCCCGGGTCGCTAGCGGCCGGGATCATGTTCGAGATCGTCCCCTCCCACACCGACCAGGCCAGGGCCGCCCGCAGCTGCAGGGCGCGCTCGGCGTCGGTCGTCGGCGTCATGTCGAAGATCGCCTTGTAGGCGCCCATCATGTCGCCCCGCCGCTCGGGCGGAATGACCTCGACGAACGCCCTCCACTCGTCGGGATAGGCGATATAGGCCCCCGGCGCGGTCAGGGCGTAGGGCTGGGTCTCGAACGTCGCGGCGTTGCCCTGGTACATGTAGAGCAGGTCCTCGGTCCGCCCCAGGAAGATGCCGCGCAGGATCAGCGAGGCCACCTTCTCAGGATTTCGGATCGCGTAGACCAGGGCCAGCGTGCTGCCCCAGCTGCCGCCGAACACGTGCATCCTGCCGGTGATCCCGAGCGCGTCCCGCAGGGCGTTGATGTCGGCGACGAGGTAGTCGGTCGTGTTATGCGCCAGGGCCTTCTTAGGCCCATCGGCGGCCACGGTCGGCCGGCTCTTGCCGCAGCCGCGCTGGTCGAACAGGATCACCCGGTAGCGATCGGGATCGAAGAAGCGCGACATCACCGGCGCGCAGGCCCCGCCCGGCCCCCCGTGCAGGAACATCACCGGCTCGCCGTCGGCGCGGCCGTATTCCTCCCAATAGAGCTCGTGATCCGGCGCGGTGTCGACCCGCAGCCAGCCCGTGCGCAGCGGCTCGCCTTGCGGATATTTCCACTCGTCGGTGACCTTGCTGGTCGTGCGCAGGCGGGAGAAGTCCATGGTCGAATCCTGTCGAAAGCGGCGGCGCACTCTCGCGCTGAAAGATGGGAATCTCTAGGCTCGAAACTCACGCTTTTCCGTGTCATCCCGGCCGGAGGCCCGCTTGCGGGCCGCGGAGCCGGGACCCAGGGGCCGGCGCACCGCGGTTCCCCCTGGGTCCCGGCTCTCCGCTACGCTGCGGCCGGGATGACACGAGATTTGGAACGACCCATGACCATCGAGATCGAAGACCGCCACGCCGCCGCCGCCTTCCGCCGCCTGGTCGAGCACCTGCAGATGCGCGCCGACGCCCAGAACATCGACCTGATGGGCCTGGCCGGCTTCTGCCGCAACTGCCTGGGCGACTGGGTCAGCGAGGCCTCGGACGGGGCGATCAGCAAGGAAGCCGCTCGCGAGGCGGTCCACGGCATGCCCGCCGCCGAATGGAAGGCCAAGCATCAGACGCCCGCCACGCCGGAACAGCTCGCGCGGATGGAGGCGAGCCTGGCGCTGAACGAGAAACTCAGAGCCGAACGCGCTTAAAGGGACGGGATAAAAACCCTTCTCCCCTTGCGGGAGAAGGTGGCCGCCATAGGCGGTCGGATGAGGGGTCGCGCGAGCTAACCGCCTGTAGCGCGGGGACAACCAGTCGCCTTCATCAACCCCTCATCCGGCCCTCCGGGCCACCTTCTCCCGCAAGGGGAGAAGGGAAAATCACGAGCGTTACCGCCTCTTCATCCCCCCTCTCCCAACCGCCCCTATCCTCTCCCCACCTCGAAGCACTGGGGAGGGCGCGCGGCCAGCGACCTTCGCGGCTTCGGGGGGCGGTCGAGCGGGCGCGCTCGTCGGCGCGGGGAAAACCCGCAACCGCATCTCTCCTACGGCGGTCGGCCCTGGAACACAGAAGCGACGGGAGATGTGGGCTGGCGAGGCGACAGGAGCGCTGAAAGGCGCTTGTCCGGGACCAGACTTCGCGGTCTGGCCCGCCCGTCGGAGGCTTCAACGGCGTTCGGGCGCTAACAGCGTCAGGGAGCCACGCTTCCGGAAAACGATCGCGCGGGGCGCTGCGCTTCGTCGAAACGGTAGTTCTCACTCTGCTCCGGGCGAGGTCCCGGCGCCCCGCTCCCTCCCCGCACCTCCGTCGCGCCGCGTCGGAGCGCATCGCCCTGCCTGGAAGGAGGTCTCATGGCGCGACATCCCTGCCCTCACCCGCCCGATCCCGCTTGGCCGCCGGCCCGCAAGGCGCAACTTCGCCGGACGGTCTGGAAGAAGATGCGAAAATTCCGCGCCTCGGCCGAGTTCGCGCGACTGGAGACCCTCGCCAACGAAAAAGCCCCCGACCTTTCGGCCGAGGGCTTCTCGTCATTCTTGGCGGATGAGGCGGACTAGCGGATGACCCGCGCGCCCTTGCCCTTCATCACGGCCTCGACCTCTTCCTTGCGCACCATCGAGGTGTCGCCGGGGGTGGTCATGGCCAGGGCGCCGTGCGCCGCGCCGTACTCGACGGCGGCCTGCGGGCCCTTGCCTTCCATGAAGCCGAAGGCGAGGCCCGAGGCGAAGCCGTCGCCGCCGCCGACGCGGTCGTAGATCTCGAGGTTCTCGCGCATCATCGAGGCGTAGAATTCTCCGCCGGCGTACAGGATCGCCGACCAGTCGTTAACCGAGGCGGTCTTGGCGTTGCGCAGCGTCGTGGCGGCGACCTTGAAGTTCGGGAACGCCTTCACGGCCGTCTGGATCATCTTCTTGAAGTTGGCCGGGTCGATCGCGCTGATGTGCTCGTCGAGGCCTTCCACTTCGAAGCCCAGGCAGGCGGTGAAGTCTTCCTCGTTGCCGATCATCACGTCGACGTACTGGGCGATGTGGCGGTTGACCTTCTGGGCGCCTTCCTTGCCGCCCTGCGACTTCCACAGGCTGGCGCGGTAGTTCAGGTCGTAGGAGACGACGGTGCCGTACTTGCGGGCCACTTCCACCGCTTCGATCACGGCTTCGGCGGTGTTGCTGGCCAGGGCCGCGAAGATGCCGCCGGTGTGGAACCAGCGCACGCCTTCCTCGCCGAACAGCTTCTCCCAGTTCACTTCGCCCGGGCGGATCTGCGAGGCGGCCGAGTGACCCCGGTCCGAGCACCCCAGGGCCGGACGCACGCCGAAGCCCTTTTCGGTGAAGTTCAGGCCGACGCGGGTGTTGCGGCCCAGGCCGTCGAACTCGCGCCAGATGATGTGCGAGGTGTCGACCCCGCCCTGCATCATCAGGTCCTCGACCAGCCAGCCCAGGTCGTTGACCGGCAGGGCCGTCACGGCCGTCGAGCGCTTGCCCCAGCACTTCTTGAAGGCGCGGGCAACATTGTACTCGCCGCCGCCTTCCCAGACCTGGAACTGGCGGGCGTTACGCACCCGGCCAAAGCCCGGGTCGAAGCGCAGCATCACTTCGCCGAAGCTGGCGCAGTCCCACTTCGTTTCCGAAGCCGGGCGGATGTTCAGGATATTGTCGGTCATTTGGTCTTAGGCCTTCCCACGAACCTTCTTGATCAGATCGACGGTCTCGCGGACCTTCTTGGAGATGCCCGCGTAGTCCTTGGCGTCCAGCAGCTCCTGCGTGATCAGCTTGGAGCCGATGCCGGCGGCGACGATGCCCGCGCCGAACCACTTCTTGACCGAGGCCTCGTCCGGATCGACGCCGCCCGTCGGCATGATGCGGGTCCAGGGCATCGGGCCCAGCACCGCCTTGACGAAATCGGGACCGCCGACCGACGAGCCCGGGAACACCTTGACGATCTCGCAGCCCAGTTCCTCGGCGTACGAGATTTCCGAGGCCGAGCCGCAGCCCGGCGAGTACGGGATCTTGCGGCGGTTGCAGACCTTGGCGACGTCGGCGTTGAGGATCGGGCCGACCACGAACTTGGCGCCGTTGGCGATGTAGATGCCGGCGGTGGGCGCATCGACGATCGAGCCCACGCCCATGATCACGCGCGGGTCGGCCTTATCGAAGTGGCGGGTCACTTCGTAGAAGACGTGGCTGGCGAAGTCGCCGCGGTTGGTGAACTCGATGCAGGGCGCGCCGCCGTCGGCGCAGGCCTGGATCACGTTCTTACAGACCTCGACGTCGGGGTGGTAGAACACCGGGATCACGCCCTGGTCCATCAGGGCGGTCAGCACCGCCATACGGTCTTTCACCATCTCAAACTCCTTCCCGAAGGATCGATCTTGCGCGAATGGCCCAGCTGGCCGCCGCGCGGGCAAGATTTCGCCGGTATTGGCTCAGGGCGATCCCTTAGACCGCGTCGCGGCTCGGCGCCACACCGGGCTTGCCGCTACGTCAAACTAAGGAAGCCGAACGCGCCGGTCGGGGCCCGTCCTGGGCGCCTTGGCGCGAGATCGCTGGTCGTCGTTTCCTTCCCCGAACCTCTTGTCGATCGCCTCTCCGCGCGACGCCCGAAGCGCAAAATTGAGGGCGTCGGATTGCACCGACGCCCCAAAAAGTTTGCGCAGGAGCGAGCTCAAAGAGCCGCAAACGAGACGGACCGACCACGACGCCGAACCGAAACGTTTGACACCGGTTACCTAGAAAGGAAGAGAACTGGCCAGGCCACTTCGCCACCGGTCTCATCGGGAGATAATCAGAAACCGGCGGTTCGCGCAAGCGCTGCGAGGAACGGATTTAAGGCCGGGCAAGGGGTTGAAAACGATAACGTTTGTGTGGCTGGGAAACCGGCGATTTACACAACCCGCCTCCCCGGCGAATGCCGGGGCCCAGATTCAGTCTCAGCGGGTTGGGGGCTCGCGCCAAAGACCGGTGCTCATCCCGCTACCGCCCCGTGTTCGATCTGGACCCCGGCATTCGCCTGGGAGATCGGGAGACGGGTGGAGCGACCTCACCCCGTATTGCGCAGCCCCGCGGCGATGCCGGCCACGGTCAGCTGGATCGCCAGCCGCAACGACTCGTCCTGGTCCCCCGCTCGCCGCCGCGACAGCAGCTCCAGCTGCAGGTGGTTCAGCGGATCGACCGACCGGCTGGCCAGGGCCACCGACTCGGCGAGGTCCGGCTGGTTGTCGAGCAGGCTGGTCCCGCCCCGGATCGCCAGGGCCAGGCCGCTCGCCGCGTCGTGCTCGCGCCGGATGGTCTCGAAGATCCGCTCGGCGTTGGACTTGTCCGGCGAGAGGGCGACGTAGCGGCTGGCGATGCCCATGTGGCTCTGGGCCAGGGCCAGCTCCATGTTCGACAGCAGGGAGGCGAAGAAGTCGAAGTTTCCGGCCAGGTCGCGCAGCTGCTCGACCGAGAGACCCGCCCGCTCGACCCCGGCCGCGAAACCGTACCAGCCCGGCAGCATGAACCGCGCCTGCGACCAGCTGAACACCCACGGGATGGCCCGCAGGTCCTCGATCTTGCGGCTGGCGGTGCGGCTGGCCGGGCGGCTGCCGATGTTCAGGCCGACGATCTCGCTGATCGGCGTCACCGACCAGAAGAAGTCCTCGAAGGCCGGATCGTCGTACACCAGCGCCCGGAAGCCGTGGAACGAGGCCTCGGCCAGGGCGGTCATGGCCGCCTCGACCTTGGGATCGGGCGCATGAACCGGTCGCTCGCTGGCCATCAGCACGGCGGCGGCCAGGCCGTCGAGATTGCGGCGGGCGGTGGGCTGGTCGCCGAAGCGGCGGGCGATCATCTCGCCCTGCTCGGTCATGCGGATGCGGCCCTGGACCGTGCCGGCGGGCTGGGCCAGCACGGCCTCGGCGGCCGGTCCCCCGCCCCGCCCGACGCTGCCGCCGCGACCGTGGAAAAGCTGCAGGCCCACGCCCATCCGGTCGGCCTCATAGGCCAGGGCCGAAGCGCCCTTGGCCACCCCGCGCCGGGAGGCGACATAGCCGCCGTCCTTGTTGCTGTCCGAATAGCCGAGCATGATCTCCTGCACCGGCCGGTCGCCCAGGATGCTCCGCGACAGCGGCAGCTCCAGCCACTGGCGCAGCACGGCGGGACCGTTCTCCAGGTCGCCGATGGTCTCGAACAGCGGCGCGACCTTGACCGAGGCGCGCGGCGCGGCCCCGCCCCAGACCAGTCCGACCTGCTTCAGCAGCACCAAGGGCTCGAGGATGTCCGACAGGGTGGCCGACTTCGAGATGATGTAGGCCCCCAGGCACCCATGGCCGTAGTCGCGCACCGCCTGGGCGGCCGCCTCTATCGTGGCCAGCTCCTTGGCGGTCTCCTCGCCATAGGCGGTGAACGGCGAGACCAGCGGCCGCTGGTGCGACAGCTCGTCGATCAGCACCTTGCAGCGCGCGGCCTCGTCGAGCTTCAGATACTCGATCCCCGTCCCCGCCCGCTGGAAGAGCTCGTCCAGCGTCCGCTCGTGGACGTCGGCGTTCTGGCGCAGGTCCAGGCTCATCAGGTGGAAGCCGCAGGCCTTGGCGACCTCGACCAGCGTCCGCAGGGCCGAGCCGACCAGGCGCTCGCCGCCATGACGCTCCAGGCTGTCGATGATCACCGACAGGTCCGCCACGAAGGCGTCGGGGTGACCGTACGGCTCGACCTCGGTGGTCCCGGTCGCGAAGGCCACCGGCGCGCCGGTCAGCTTCTGGGACACCGCCGTCAGCCGGTCGAACACCAGCTCCAGCGCCAGGCGGTAGGGCTCGTCCAGGCGGTGCACCGACGGATCCCGCGTCTGGGCCGCCAGCGCCAGCAGCTCCTCGGAAACCGGGGCGTAGGCCGTCGAGACGGCGAGATTGGACCACAGCTTGCGCACCTCGCCGGCGTACCAGTCGAGGATCACCCGGGACTGCGAGGCGAAGGCCAGTTTCAGGGTCGCTCCGTTGACGCCGGGGTGGCCATCCCGGTCGCCGCCCAGCCACGAGCCCAGTTTCAGCAGCGGCGCGAGGTGGCCGTGCGTCCCGATCTTGGCGGTCCAGTCGCCATAGAGTTCGATCATCGCCGGCAGGATCGAGGTCCGCACGATCGACATCGCGTTGCGGATCTCGTCCTTCACGGTGATCCGCTCCGGCCGGTAAAGCCGCGTCCGCCACATCAGGGCGATCTCGCGGAACAGGCCCTCGCGGATCTCGGCGTCGAGATCGGCCGGCAGGTGATGGCGGCGCAGGGCCATCAGCCGCGAGATCTCCGTCTCGCGGTCCACCATGCTGCGCCGGCGCACCTCGGTGGGGTGGGCGGTCAGCACCGGCATGACGTTCATGCCGCCGAAGATCCGGGCGAGCTCCTCGTCCGACTTGCCCCGCTCACGCAGGATCTTCACGGCGTCGACCAGGGTTCGGGGGCGGTCGTCGCCCGGCTGGGCCTCGGCCTCGGCGTGACGACGGCGGCCGGCCACGTCCTCGCCGATATTGGCCAGCAGCGAATGGCAGGCCAGGGCCCGCGCCAGGAACACCGCCTGCTCGGCCGAGAGGTCGGCGAACAGGTGGTCCAGAACCGGCGCCGCGCCGGTCTCCTCGTCCTCGCGGGACGCCGCCCGGCGCGCCTGGGCGACCAGCCCCGCGGCCTCCTCGCCCTCCAGATAGGCGATGGCCTCCGACAGCAGTTCGCTCAGCAGATTGGCGTTGCGCCGCACGTGACGGCTGGTCGGACGGTCGACCTCGATCGACAGGGCCGGTGGGCGCATGCGGGGGCTCCAGAAGCGACGGCCGCGGCCATCGCTCCACACTTGAAGGGGTCAAGACAGGGCGCCGGCGACCCGGGATCGTTCCGGGCCGCTGACGTAACGGCGCCCTCTAGCGCGGTTCCCCGGGCGGGGAAAGCGGATCAGCACGATGGTTCCGCTACCATCGCCAGTCTGCGCGAATTTGTTTCGCTAGCGCGCCAGCCAGCCGCCATCCACGGGCAGAGTAATCCCCTGGACATAGTCCGAGGCCGACGAAGCCAGGAACACGGCGGCGCCGCCGATGTCCTCCGGACGGCCCCAGCGGCCGGCCGGAATGCGCGCCAGGATGGCGGCGTTGCGGTCGGCGTCGTTGCGCAGGGCCTCGGTATTGTTGGTGTCGAAATAGCCGGGCGCGATGGCGTTGACGTTGATCCCCTTGGTCGCCCACTCGTTGGCGAGGATCTTGGTCAGGCCGGCGAGGCCCGACTTGGCGGCGGTATAGGACGGCACGCGGATGCCGCCCTGGAACGAGAGCAGGGAGGCGATGTTGATCACCTTGGCCTGGCCACCCTCGACACCCTGCTTCAGCGCCTGCTTGGCGAAGGCCTGGGTCAGGAAGAAGACGACCTTCAAGTTGGTGTCCATCACCGCGTCCCAGTCGGCCTCGCTGAACTCGATCGAGTCCGCGCGGCGGATGATGCCGGCGTTGTTGACCAGGATGTCGACCTTGCCGAAGGCGGCGACGGTCTCGTCGATGACCCGCTGGACGGGCTCGGTCGAGCCGAAGTCGGCCTTGATCGACAGGAACTTGCGGCCCAGGCCCTCGACGGCGGCTTGGGTTTCGGTCGGTTCGCTGCGGCCCGCGGCGGCGATGTCCGCGCCGGCGGCGGCCAGGGCGATGGCGATCCCCTGCCCGATCCCGGTATTGGCGCCGGTGACGAGCGCGACCTTGCCTTCGAGGCTGAACGGATTGGCCATGACGAGTTCCTGTCCCAAATTCGTGTCATCCCGGAAGCCTCGAAGAGGCTGTCCGGGACCCAGGGGCCGGCGCGCTGCGCGTGCCCCCTGGGTCCCGGCTCTACGCTACGCTTCGGCCGGGATGACACGGAAGCGTATGGCCCAAGGCCCCTACTTCAGCTGGCAGATGTCCAGCACGTTCATGTCGGTATAGTCGAGGTTTTCGCCGCCCATCGCCCAGATGAAGGTGTAGTTGGCGGTGCCCGAGCCCATGTGGATCGACCACGGCGGACTCATCACGGCTTCCTCGTTGGCGATCACGATGTGACGCATCTCGTCCGGCTCGCCCATGTAGTGGAAGACCCGGTCGTTCTCGCCGAGGCCGAAGTAGAAATAGGCTTCCGAGCGGCGGTCGTGCAGATGGGGCGGCATCGTGTTCCAGACGCTGCCCGGCTTCAGCACGGTCATGCCCAGCAGCAGCTGAGCCGACTTGCAGGTGGTCGGCACGATGTACTGGTAGATCGTGCGCTCGTTGGAGGTTTCCAGCGCGCCGCGCTCCAGCGGGATCGCGTCGGCGAAGGCCAGCTTCTTGGTCTCGAAGGCCGCGTGGGCCGGCAGGCTGACCAGGTAGAAGCGCGCGGCGCCGTCGACGCCCTCGAAGGTGACCTCCTTGGCGCCCATGGTGACATACAGGCCGTCACGCGGCACGATCTCGTAGACCACGCCGTCGACGGTGACCTTGCCGGTGGTCTCGCCGACATTGATCAGGCCCAGTTCACGGCGCTCCAGGAACGGGTGGCCGGCGGCCGAGGCGGGCTCGGTCTGGTCGGGCAACTTGATCGGGCTGGTCGCCACGACGCCGCCGACCACGAAGCGTTCGGCGTGATTGTAGGTCAGGACGATCTGGCCGTCCTGAAACAGGCCCTGCATCAGGTAGCGGTCGCGCAGGTCGTCGTTGCTGACCGCGAACATCATGTCCGGATGGGTGGCGTGATAGGTCTTGGCGAACATCGGGAAGTCTCCGGAAAGGGTGTTCTATTCAGCGGCCGCGCGCAGCGTGGTGGGGCGAGCCCAGTCCGGACGCTGATCGAGCTTGTAGGCCTTCTTAGGCAGGTTGTACGTCAGATCGACGATCAGCTCCTCTGCCTCGACGAGATCCATGCGGTGCTCGGCGACCATGCGGGCGAGGAAGGCGCTGTCGACGCGGCGGGCCACGTCGTGGCGGGCCGGGATCGACAGGAAGGCGCGGGTATCGTCGTTGAAGCCGACGGTGTTGTAGAAGCCGGCGGTCTCGGTGACCTGCTCGCGGAAGCGCATCATGCCTTCAGGGCTGTCGTGGAACCACCAGGACGGGCCCAGCTTCAGCACCGGATAGTGGCCGGCCAGCGGGGCCAGCTCGCGGCTGTAGGTCGTCTCGTCCAGCGTGAACAGGATGATCGACAGGCGCGGATCGTTGCCCAGACGGGTCAGCAGCGGCTTCAGCGCATCGACGTACTCGGTGCGCATCGGAATGTCGGCGCCCTTGTCGCGACCGTGCGAATTCAGGAGGCCGACATTGTGGTTGCGGTGCGAGCCAGGGTGGATCTGCATGACCAGCCCGTCGTCCAGGCTCATCTTGGCCATCTCGGTCAGCATCTGGGCGCGGAAGAGCTCGGCCTTTTGCGGCGTCACATTGCCCTTCACGAGATCGGCGAACAAGGCCTCGGCCTCGGCGTCGCTCAGGTCGGCGGTGGCGGCCGTCGGGTGACCATGGTCGGACGAGGTCGCGCCGGCCTCTATGAAGGCTTGGCGGCGCAGGCGGTGCGCTTCGAGATAGGACTTCCAGCTGTAGACGTCCTGGCCGGACACCTCGGCGAAGCGTTCGAAGGCGCGCGGCGAACGCTCGTCCTCGAAGTCGATGACGGCGTCGGGACGATAGGCGGTGATCACGTGACCGCCCCACCCGCTCTCGCGGATCGCCTTATGGTGATCGAGGCTCTCGTGCGGCCCCTCGGTGGTCGCCAAGGTTTCGATATTGAAGCGGTCGAACAGCGCGCGCGGACGATAGGCCTCGGTCGCCAGGGCCTCGGTGATCCGGTCGTAATAGGCGTCGGCCGTGGAGGCGTCGAGGAACTGCGTGAATCCGAAGACCTGGCTGAACACGTGGTTCAGCCACACCCACGACGGCGTCCCCCGGAACAGGTGGAACTGGCTGGCGAACACCCGCCAGGCCTCGCGCGGGTCGGTGTCGGGCACGCCGGCCTTGGACCGCACCTTCAGGGCGTCGAGGCTGACGCCCTGGCTGTAGAGCATCCGGAACAGATAGTGGTCCGGGGCCAGCAGCAGATCGGTGGCGTCCTGGAACGGCGCGTTGGTGGCGAACCAGCTCGGATCGGTATGGCCGTGCGGGCTGATGATCGGCAGGTCCTTGACCAGGGCGTAGAGGCCGCGGGCATAGGACCGGGTGGCCGGATCCGCTGGAAACAGCCGATCCTCGTGGAAATTCAGAGGCCTGGGCATGGCTTAGCGTCCGCTCCCTATCTGGTCGGCGACTTCGCGACGGGTCGCCCGCGCCCGCTTGGTAACCGGTGTCATGTCTCTATGCAACCCGCTGGAACCGGCAAATTCTCAACCCGGAACCGGGCCCGAGGATTCCCGGACCACCAGGCTCGGTTCGGTCTTGGTCATGTCTCGAGGCTCGTCCCGCTCGACCCCGATCAGCTTCTCGGCGGCCATGCGGCCGATCTCCCGGGTCGGGGTGCGGACCGTGGTCAGGGGCGGCCACACCGCCTGGGCGATCTGGAAGTCATCGAAGCCCACGATCGTCAGATCCCGAGGCACCACGAGGCCCGCCTTGCGCGCGGACTGCAGAACCCCCGCGGCCATCTCGTCATTGCCGCAGAAGATCGCCGTGGGCCGCGGCGTCCGCGCCAGAAGCGCGTCCCCGCACGCCACACCGGACTCGAAGGTGTAGGCGCCCTGGACGATGTCGCCCTCGGCCAGTTTCAGCCCCGCCTCGGCCAGGCCGTCCTCGAACCCCCCTCGCCGCTCGTGCGACGAGCGGAAGCTGCCCGGACCCGAAATGAACGCGATCCGCCTGTGACCGAGCTCCACGATGTGACGCGCGGCCTGCGCCGCGCCCATCCGGTCGTGGCCGACGATCATGTGCTCGGGCATGTCCAGCTCGACCGAGGCGATGCGGATATATTCGCAGCCGATTTCATTCAGCAGCTTGGCGACCCGCTCGTCCTCCGAGACCGAGGGCGGCAGCACCACGCCATAGAGCTTCTGGCGCTCGACGAAGCCGCGGATGTCCGCCAGGAAGGTGGGGCTGGCGCGGTCGCAGGGGTGCACCACCAGCTCGAAGCCCGAGCCGCGCAGGCCGTCCAGCAGTCCCAGCTGCATGTTGACCACGTATTGCGGGTTCGGATTGTCGTAGATCATGCCGATCAGGAACGAGCGACGGAACGCCAAGCCTCGCGCTTGCGGGTCCGGCGCGTAGCCCCATTCGGCGATCACCGCCTCGATCCGCTCGCGGGTCTCGTCGCGGACGAAAGGCGACTGGTTGATCACGCGGGAGACGGTCTTCTTGGACACGCCGGCCAGACGGGCGATATCGTTGATGGTGGCTCGCTTACGGCCGCCTTCGACGCCATTCTCTAGATCTTCGGGAGTCGAGGGCGGCGTATTCGAAGAGCTCACGGCGTTTCCAAGCGGCTGTAGGACGTCTTGTTTTGTCATACTCTAGCCGCGCGAACGTCGCCAACCTAGGACGAAACGCCCCCTTGCGGCGGACCTGACACCGGTTACCTTTAGGGGTGGCGCCGCGTTTGGCGTTACGAAACACAATGGCTGCCGCCTCCATGACGGAAAACACCTCGCCGCTCGCCGAATCGATTCATCCCGTCGATCCACGAGACCATGTCGCCACGGCGCTGCGCGACCTGGCGGCGGGCGAGACCCTCGAACTTCACGGCCGCTCGATCGTTGCCCAGGCGGCCGTTCCCAAGGGCCACAAGATCGCGATCCGCGCGGTCGCGGCGGGCGAGGATGTTCTGAAGTACGGCTGGCCCATCGGCCGCGCCACCGCCGACATCGCCGTCGGCGACCACGTGCACGTCCACAATGTCGAGACGCGCCTGGACGGGGTCGAGGGCTATGTCTTCGCGCCCGCGCCGCCGGAAGCGCCCGGTCCCGGCGCGACCCGCACGTTCGAGGGCTATCGCCGCCGCAACGGCCGGGTCGGCACGCGCAACGAGATCTGGGTCCTGTGCACCGTCGGCTGCGTGGCCAACACCGCGCGCCGGATCGCCGAGAAAGCCCATGCCCGCTTCGCCGGCCGCGTCGACGGCGTCTATGCCTTCCCCCACCCGTTCGGCTGCTCGCAGCTAGGCGACGACCTGACCCACACCCGCGCCCTGATCGCGGGCCTCGCCGCGCATCCCAACGCCGGCGGCGTCCTGATCCTGGGCCTGGGCTGCGAGAACAACCAGCTGAAGGCCCTGCTGGACAGCGCGCCGGACATCGACCGCGAGCGGCTTCGAAGCTTCACCACCCAGATGGTCGAGGACGAACTGGAAGACGGTCTGGCCGCCGTCGAGGCGCTGGTCGAGATCGCCGAGCGGGACCGCCGCGAGCCCGTCCCGGTGTCGGAACTGGTGGTGGGCCTCAAGTGCGGCGGCTCGGACGGCTTCTCCGGCGTCACGGCCAATCCTCTCGTCGGCCGCATCGCCGACAAGGTCGCCGACGCCGGCGGCACCCCGGTCCTGACCGAGATCCCGGAAGTGTTTGGGGCCGAGAACGTCCTGCTGCGGCGCGCCGCCAGTCGCGAGATCTTCGACGCCGCCGTCGGCGTGATCGACGACTTCAAGCGCTACTTCATCGACAATCACCAGCCGATCTACGAGAACCCCTCGCCCGGCAACATCGCCGGCGGCATCACCACGCTCGAGGAAAAATCGCTGGGCGCGGTGCAGAAGGGCGGCCGCGCGCCGCTGGTCGAGGTGCTGCGCTATGGCCAGCGCGTCGGCCCGCACGGCCTGACCCTGCTGGAGGCGCCGGGCAACGACGCGGTCTCGTCGACCGCCCTGACCGCCGCCGGCGCGACCGTGATCCTGTTCACCACCGGCCGCGGCACGCCGCTCGGCTTTCCCGCGCCGACCCTGAAGATCGCCTCCAATTCGGGCCTGGCCCAGCGCAAGCCGGGTTGGATCGACTTCGACGCCGGTCAGGTGCTGGACGGCGTCTCGATGGACGACGCGGCCGAGCGCCTGATGGACCTCGTGATCGACACGGCCTCCGGCAAGGCGACCAAGGCCGAACTGAACGGCGAGCGCGAGATCGCCATCTGGAAGTCGGGGGTGACCCTCTAGGACATGAGGGTCGGGTCGAAGCGGCGCCGGACGCCATTGCCACCGGTGTCGACCTGGCTCATGAAAGGCCCCGCAAGGGAGTCTCTTAACGTGGAGAACGCCCTGCTCCAGACGACATCGAACCCCTGCGTGCTCCCTTGACGGCTTCCTCCGCCTCCTCCCCCGCCCTGCGCCTCAGCGCGACCAGCTATCCGGGAGCGATCCCGGGCGTCGTCTTGCCCGCCTATGACCGGGACAAGGTCCAAGTCGGCGTCGTCCACCTCGGCCCCGGCGCCTTTCACCGCGCGCACCAGGCGTTCTATTTCGACCAGTTGCTGGCCAAGGATCCGCGTTGGGGGATCTGCGCCGTCTCGCTGAAGAGCCCGGGCGTCCGCGACGCCCTAGAGCCGCAGGACGGGCTCTACACCCTGGCTCAGCTCGACGCCGAGACCACCTTCCGCGTCGTCGGATCCATCGTCGAGGTGCTGGTCGCCCCGGAGGACCCTCCGTCGGTCTTCGCCCGCCTGGCCGCCCCGACCACCCGTCTCGTCACCCTGACCGTCACCGAAAAGGGCTACACCCTGTCGGCCGAGGGCGGGCTGGACGAAACCCATCCAGACGTCGTTCACGACCTGGCCAATCCGCGCGAACCGCGAAGCGCCGTCGGCTACGTCGTAGAGGGCCTGCGCCGCCGCTTCCTGGCCGGCCTTTCGCCCTATGCCGTCGTGGCTTGCGACAACCTCGCCGATAATGGCTGGCGGCTGAAGGCCGCCGTCGTGGCCTTCGCCGGCAAGCTCGACGCCGACCTCGCCGCCTGGATCGAGCGCGAGGGGTGCTTTCCCCGGACCATGGTCGACAGCATCACCCCGGCCACCGACGACGCGCTGCGCGCTCGCGTGCTGGCCGCTACCGGTCTCGAGGACGCCTGGCCGATCCAGCGCGAGGCGTTCACCCAGTGGGTCGTCGAGGACGTGCTGCCGGCCGACGCTCCGGATCTCGCCAGCGTCGGCGTGACCCTGACCGATGACGTCCGCGGTTTCGAACGCGCCAAGCTGCGTCTGCTGAACGGAGTCCACTCCACCCTCGCCTATGCCGGCATCCTGCGCGGTCACGAGACGGTGTTCGAAGCGATCAGCGATCCGGCCCTCGCGGCCCTGGCCCGCGACCTGATGGTCCAGGACATCATCCCCACCCTGACCGCGCCGCGCGGCCTGGACCTGGCCGCCTATGCCGAGGCGATCCTCGCGCGTTTTCGCAATCCCGAGATCCGCCACTATCTGGCGCAGATCGCCTGGGACGGCTCGCAGAAGCTGCCGTTCCGCATTCTGGGCACTCTGACCGAAGCGCTGGAGGCCGGCCGCTCGATCGAGCGCCTGGTGATCCCGCTGGCGGCGTGGATGCGCTTCGTGGCGCTGCGAGCCAAGTCCGGGGAGGCGATCACCGACCCGCTCGGCGACAAGCTCGCCGAGCTCGGCGTCGCCGTTACGGGTGACGCGAGGACCGACGTGTCTGCGTTCCTGGCCCTCGAAGGCGTGTTCCCGCACGCTCTGGCCCAAAACCCTCTCTTCGTCGCGGCCGTCGAGAAGGCGTACGCGGAGCTGGCTTAACGCGTCACGCCGCGCGCCGTCAGCACCGGCACGACGGTGCTGACGAGGATGCGCAGATCGAACAGGAACGAGCGGCGGCGCAGATATTCCGCGTCCAGCGCCACCTTGTCGGGAATGGCCAGTTCGTCCCGGCCGTTGATCTGCGCCCAACCGGTGACGCCGGGGCGCAGGGCGTCGACGCCGGCGGCCTTGCGCGCGGCGATCAGGTCGTCCTGATTGAACAGCGCGGGTCGCGGACCGACCAGGCTCATATCTCCGACCAGCACGCTCCAGAGCTGCGGCAGCTCGTCCAGGCTGAGCTTGCGCATGATCGGCCCCGGCGGGGTCAGCCAGCGGTCGGGGTCCTCCAGCAGATGCGTGGCGACCTCGGGCGTGTCGATGCGCATGGTGCGGAACTTGGGCATCGAAAACAGCGCCGAGCCCCGACCGACCCTTTGCGACCAGTAGAGACCGGGTCCGGGCGAGGTCAGCCGCACCAGCAGCCATAGCCCCGCCAGCGGAACGGCCAGCACGATCAGGCCCGCCCCGGCGGCCAGGACGTCGAAGGCGCGCTTCACGAGACCCTAGCCGAGATCGCCGCTGGCCGCGTCGAGCAGCAGATAGGCGCGCCCGGCGTCCGAGGACAGCAACGCCGCCAGCAGGAAGCCTTCGCGATCCTGCCCGGCCGCTTCCTCGACCATGCCGGCGTAGCGCTTCAGGAACCGCTCGGTATTGCCCTTCAGCATGGCGTCCGAGAACAGGCGGCGGACAAGGCGGCGGATGGCGGCGGGCGCCAGGCGCTTGACGACCTCGCGGGCGCCGCGCGCGTCGCGGGTCTGCAGGGCCGCGGCGATCTCGTCGATCCGGCCGCGCGGCAGCAGGGCGTGCGGGTCGATGCCCATGGCGGTGATTTCGGCGGCGAGGCGCTCGCCCAGCGCAGCGTCCCCCGGCGAGCTGTTCTCGATGCCCGCCAGGAGGTTGCGCCAGCTCCAGCCGCCCTCGCCTTCGGGGTCGCCCGGCGGCGCGCCAGCGGGCTTGCGCGATGAAGCCTGCTCGAACACCGAGCGGAATTCCTGATCGGTGGCGGTCGGCGTCAAGCGCAGCCGGCGGCGGTCGGACGGCGGCTCGTCCTCGTCGTCGAACTCGGCGGGGGGCAGGGGCGCTGCCGGCGGCGGCGGCGCGGCGCGGGTCCGGCTCGGCGCGGGAGCGGCCGTGGAGGCGGCGCGGGCGGCGATGGTCGAGACGCTGGAGGCGGTCACCGCGCCGGCGGCCTCGCTGAGCATCTCATAGTTGCGGCGCACCCGCTCCTGGAAGGCCTGATCGATCGCGGCCGTCTCCTCGGCCGTGCGGCGCACCGCGTTCATCAGTTGCTCGACGCCCTGTTCGATCGAGACCCGCACCTCGGCGGCCTTCTGGAGGGCCTCGGCGGGCAGATCGGCGGTGCGGCGGCCGATCTCCGCCAGCATCGCCTCGAGTTCGTCGAGCGTGCCGCGCGCGGCCTGCACGGAGTCCTGCAGCTTCTGAGCCGTGCGCGCGCCGGCCTGCTCGACCATCTGCGCCGAGTGCTCGATGATGTCGCGCGCCTCTTCCATGCGCGACTCGAACACCGCGTCGGCCTTTTGCCCGGCGGCGAAGGCGATCTCGTTCAGCTGGTCGACCCGGCTGCGGGCCGCCTCGACCCGGGCCTCGACGCCCTCGCTGGCCTTGAGCGCCGCCTCGGCCATGGCTTCCATGGCCGCCTTGAGCTCTTCCTCGAGCAAGGTGCGCTGGTTCTCGGCGACGTCGCCGATCGTCTCCAGCGTCTTGCGGGCGTTCTCGGCCAGGGCGTCGCGCTGGGCGTTCGCGCCGTCGGCCAGCTCGCGGAACTGGTCGGCGGCGGCGCTGATCAGGCCGCGCAGGATCTCCGCGCCCATCGCGGCGGTGTCGGAAAGCTCGGTCGCGCCGACGCGGGTATAGGCCACGAACTCGGTGAGTTGGGCGGTGCGGGTCTCGGCCTCGGCGGCGAAGTCTTCCTGCTCGGACCGCAGGGCCTGGCTGACCTCGACAAGGGCGGCGCGCTGGGCGGCCAAGCTCTTCTCGACCGCCGCGACCTGATCGCCGACGCCGGTTCCGGCGGTCTCCAGGCGGGCGATCTGACGCGACAGGTCCTCGGCCCCCACGCGCGCGGCGTCGGAGGCTTCGGCGGCGGCGGTGGCCAGGTCCGCGGCGCGGGCGGCCAAGGCGGCCTCGGCCTCGCGCAGCTGGGTCTCGGCCAGGTCGGAAGCCTCGGCCACCATGCGGGCCTGGCTGCCGATCGCGTCGACCACCGCGGTGGAGCGGGCGTCCAGCGACTGGGACAAGGCTTCCATCGCCGTGCGCTCGTGGCCCAGGCCCTGGGCCAGTTGCTTGGCCATCCTGGCGGACTCGGCGGCGGCCTCGGCCAAGCGCGCCGTCTCCTCGGCCAAGGCCTGGCGCAGCGAGACGATGTGATCCCGGGCCCGCTGAGCGGCGGCCGCGGCGTCGTCGACGCCGGCCCGCAGAGCATCGACGGCGTTGGACGCGCCGACGGCGGCCAGAGCGGCCGGCGTGACCAGGCGGTCGGTCAGGGTCCGGTTGCGGTTCAGCTCGTCGGCGATGCCCGTCGCCTGGCGCAGCAGATAGGCGCCGAGCAGGGTCAGCAAGGCGGGGCCGATGGCGAGGCCCGCGAACACCATCAGCGCGAAGCCCTCGACCTTGAAGGCCGGAACGCCGCGGGCGTAGCCCAGCGCGAAGGCGATCGGCGCCAGGGCCCACAGCGCGGCGATGGCGCTGGCCAGGGTCCAGAACAACAGGCCGGGCATGCGGCGCGGCGCGGTCTCGGCCTTCAGCGGGATCGGCGTCTCGGGGATAGGCCCGCGCAGATCGAGCGTCGGCTCGCGCGGCTCGGTCGCGGCCGGCGTTGGCGCCTGCTCGGGCTCGGCGATCGGCGCGGGCGGTTGAACCCTGGTGGCCAAGGGGCTGGCCAGGGTGAGTTCGGGCTCGTCCGCGCTTTCGGTCGGTGGGACATCTCGCCGGCGACGAGAGCGCATGGTCATCGGCGGCGGGACGGCCAGCTCGTCGTTGAGCGTATCGCTGGGGCCGTTCGGCTCGGCGCCGGAGGTCTCGGCCTCCGGAACCTCCGGAGGAAGTTCAGGCGTGGTCTTAGGGTCCTCGGGCGGGGTGTCCGTCGGCGTCGCCGAGAAATCGAGCGGTTGGCGCTTCTTAGGCTTCATACACAGCCAGGGTCCCAAGACGGGGCATTGAGGGGCGTCGGTGGGGGTGCGAAGACGGCTTCCCGCGCCGAACCCCGCCTTCGCGTATCACCTGAACCTAACGGCGAAAAGCCTTGGCGAAAAGCGGCTTTGCTCACCTTGGCGGGGGATGCGACGATCAGGCGCCGCGTCGGACGCCTCGGGGCCGCGAGCGCGAGATCGCCGCGCGCGGCGCCAAGTCCGCTGACAGCGCCTCCAGAATTCCGACGGTTGTCCGCGAGCCTGCCCGGGCCTAGGTCGCATCGTGCGCTCGGCTCGCCGCCTCCACGGCCCGGGTCCGGACAATTTTTCCTTTGCGGACGCTCGCCTTGGCCCTTACCCAATTCGCACCCGCCGCGCCTTCGCCGGACCCGATGACGCCCGACCTTTCCCAGGCCTCGATCTCGCCGGCCCGCCTGACGCACCTCCAGCGCCTGGAGGCCGAAAGCATTCACATTCTTCGCGAGGTGGCGGCCGAGTGCGAACGGCCGGTCATGCTGTACTCGATCGGCAAGGACAGCGCGGTGATGCTGCACCTGGCCGCCAAGGCCTTCCACCCGGGCAAGCCGCCGTTCCCGCTGCTGCACGTCGACACGACCTGGAAGTTCCGGGACATGTACGCCCTGCGCGACAGGATCTCGTCCGACTTCGGCTTCGACCTGATCGTCCACAAGAATCCGGACGCGGAGGCGCGAGGGATCAACCCCTTCGATCACGGCAGCGCCCTCCACACCGATCTCTGGAAGACCGAGGGCCTGAAACAGGCCCTGGCGCTGCACGGCTTCGACGCGGCCTTCGGCGGCGCGCGGCGCGACGAGGAAAAGAGCCGGTCCAAGGAGCGGGTCTTCTCGTTCCGCACCGCCGAGCACCGCTGGGATCCCAAGAACCAGCGGCCCGAGCTCTGGAACCTCTACAACACCCGCAAGCATCCGGGCGAAAGCCTGCGCGTCTTCCCGATCTCCAATTGGACCGAGCTGGACGTCTGGCAGTACATCCACCTGGAGAACATCCCGATCGTGCCGCTGTATTTCGCGGCGCAGCGGCCGGTGGTCGAGCGCGACGGCGCGCTGATCATGGTCGACGACGACCGCTTCCGCCTGCGCGAGGGCGAGGTTCCCCAGTTGAAGAGCGTCCGCTTCCGCACCCTGGGCTGCTACCCGCTGACCGGGGCGGTCGAGAGCACGGCGTCCACCCTGCCCCAGGTCATCCAGGAAATGCTGCTGACCACCACCAGCGAGCGCCAGGGTCGGGTCATTGACCGCGACCAGTCCGCCTCGATGGAGAAAAAGAAGCAGGAAGGGTACTTCTAGATGGCCCACCAGTCCGCCCTGATCGCCCGGGACATCGACGCCTATCTGCATCAGCACCAGCACAAGTCGCTGCTGCGCTTCATCACCTGCGGCAGCGTGGACGACGGGAAATCCACCCTGATCGGCCGCCTGCTGTACGACAGCAAGATGATCTTCGAGGACCAGCTGGCGGCTCTCGAAGCCGACAGCCGGAAGGTCGGCACGCAAGGCGGCGCGATCGACTTCGCCCTGCTGGTCGACGGCCTGGCGGCCGAGCGCGAGCAGGGCATCACCATCGACGTCGCCTACCGCTTCTTCTCGACGGACAGGCGCAAGTTCATCGTCGCCGACACGCCCGGCCACGAGCAGTACACCCGCAACATGGTCACCGGCGCCTCGACCGCCGACGCCGCCGTGATCCTGATCGACGCGCGCAAGGGCGTGCTGACCCAGACGCGCCGACACAGCTATCTCGTGTCCCTGCTTGGCATCCGCCACGTGGCGCTGGCGGTGAACAAGATGGACCTGGTGAACTGGAACCCGGCGGTGTTCGACAAGATCGTCGCCGACTACCGCGCCTTCGCCGAGCAGATCGGCCTGTCGAGCTTCACGCCGATCCCGATCTCGGGCCTGGGCGGCGACAATATCGCGGCGACCAGCGACGCGACGCCCTGGTTCCGCGGGCCGATCCTGATGGACTGGCTGGAGAGCATCGAGATCGAGGACGACCTTCAGGCCAAGCCGTTCCGGATGCCGGTGCAGTGGGTCAACCGCCCGAACCTCGACTTCCGAGGCTTTTCGGGCCTGATCGCCTCGGGCGCGGTCAAGCCGGGCGACCGGGTCCGAGCCCTGCCCTCCGGCCGCGAGAGCCGCGTGGCGCGGATCGTCACCCTGCCCGGCGATCTCCCCGAGGCCGTCGCCGGCCAATCCGTGACCCTGACGCTGGAGGACGAGATCGACATCTCGCGCGGCGACGTGATCGCCGCCGCCGACGCCCCCGCCGCCGTCGCCAATCAGTTCGAAGCCACCCTGGTCTGGATGGACGACGAGCCGCTGCCGCCGGGCCGCGCCTACCTGCTGAAGCTGGGCGCGCGCACGGTCGGCGCCAGCGTCACCGACATCAAGCACCGCGTGAACGTCAACACGCTGGAAAAGGCCGCCGCCAAGCGCCTGGAGCTGAACGAGATCGGCGTCTGCAATCTGTCGCTCGACCAGCCGATCCCGTTCGAGCCCTATGCCGACAACCGCCAGCTGGGCGGCTTCATCCTGATCGACCGGCTCTCCAACCGGACGGTCGGCGCGGGCATGATCAACTTCGCCCTGCGCCGCGCCGACAACATCCACTGGCAAGACACGGACGTCACGAAGCAATCGCGCGCGGCGTTGAAGCGTCAGCGCGGGCAGGTCGTCTGGCTCACGGGGCTCTCGGGCGCGGGCAAGTCGACCATCGCCAACCTGGTGGAAAAGCGGCTGCACGCTCTGGGGCGGCACACCTATCTGCTGGACGGCGACAATGTCCGGCACGGGCTGAACAAGGATCTCGGCTTCACCGCCGAGGATCGCGTCGAGAACATCCGGCGGATCGCCGAGGTGGCCAAGCTGATGGTCGACGCCGGGCTGATCGTGCTGACGGCCTTCATCTCGCCGTTCCGCGCCGAGCGCCAACTGGCCCGCGATCTGCTCGAACCGGGCGAGTTCATCGAGGTGTTCGTCGACACGCCCCTGGCCGTCGCCGAGGCCCGCGACGTCAAGGGCCTCTACCGGAAGGCCCGCTCGGGGCAGCTCAAGAACTTCACCGGCGTCGACAGCCCCTACGAGGCGCCGGAGACGCCCGAGCTGCGGATCGATACCACGGCGATCGATCCCGTCGAGGCGGCCGAGCGGATCGTGGCGTGGCTGGAGGGCCAGGAGATCGACTACACGATCTGATGGGGCCCTCCTCATCCGATTTCCCCGGCGAATGCCAGGGCCCAGACTCATCCGGAGCGGTTTGGGTTCTTGCGTCTTAAGGCTCGGCCAAGCTCGCATCGTTCATGGGTTCGACCTGGACCCCGGCATTCGCCGGGGAGATCGGAGGGTTGGCATTGGACTTGGCCCTCCTCGTCAGCAGCACCGCGCCGCCCAGGCCCAGCAGCGCCATGAACGCCGTCGAGACATAGCCGTACCGCCCGAAGGCGTCGAACAGCGGCCCCGAGGCCAGCGTCGCCACGCCCAGCGTCAGGCCGGACGACAGCGCCGAGTTGATCGCCTGGGCCGCCGAGGCGTTGGCGGGCGGGGCCAGCTTCTCGATCAGCCGAAGCGAGGCCAGGAACGAGGCCGCGAAGGTCAGGGCGTGCAGCATCTGCAGCGGGAACAGCGCCCAGAGCGGCGGGGCGAAGGCGTAGGCGGTCCAGCGGATCACGGCGGCCGCCGCGCCCAGCACCAGGAACCGCTCGGGTCCCCAGCGGCGACGCAGCGGCTCCAGGAACCACATGAAGCCGACCTCGGTCGCCACGCCGACGCCCCACAGCACCCCGATCATCGGCTCCGATATCCCCTGCTTGCGCCAGAGGATGGCCGAGAAGCCGTAGTAGAAGGCATGGGAGCCCTGGACCAGGCCCGCCGTGACCACCGCCAACACGAAGGTTCGATCGCGGACGAGCTCGCCCAGACCCTTCCAACGCTCGGCGCGGGCGGGCTTGGCGCCGTCGGCATGGACCCGCTCCGGGGGAACGGCCAAGGCCGCCGCCACGGCGCCGATGAAGCACGCCGCGGCGATCCAGATGGCGATGATCGTCGGCGCCGCGAAGGTCAGTATCACGCCCATGGCCAGGTTGGCGGCGATGAAGGCGGTGGAGCCGGTCCCGCGCGGGATCCCGTAATTGAAGTTCTCGGTCCGCGCCCGGCGCAGGGCGATGACGTCGATCAGCGGCGAGACGGTCGACAGCAGGGTCTGACCGACGAACCAGACCAGCATGAACCACCAGAGGTTCGCGCCCAGCAGCAAGCCGGCATAGCCCAGCCCCGCGCCGATCAGCAGCAGCACCATCGGCGTGCGCCGCAGCGTGAAGCCGTCGGCCCAGACCGCCAGCGCCGGGCCGGTGAAGGGCCGCAGCAGCAGCGGCGCGGCCAGGATCAACCCGATCTCGCCGCCGCTCATGCCCCGCGAGCGCAGGAACGTGCCGATATACGGCAGGCTGACGCCGGAGCTCAGATAGATCGACGAATAGAACAGGCAGAGGCGGACGAGCGTCGAAAGCCCCGCCTTCTCGGCCCGCGCCGTCACCTTATTCCGCGCCGCCGAAGCGGGCCGTCCACTCGGCGATCTGGTCGTCCTCGATCTTCTTGAACAGGACGTCCGGCACGGTCACGGGCGAACCGACGACCAGGGTGTCGAGCTCGGCGCGCGCGTCGTTCGACGGCCAGGCGGCGGGGAAGTCCTGACCGAACGCCAGGCCGATCTTCTCGGCCGCGAACGGGATGAACGGCGCCGAAATGCGGGCGTACAGCGCCGCCAGGTTCAGGGCCGTGCGGACGATGACGGCGGCGCGGTCGCGGTCGGTCTTGATGGCGGTCCAGGGCGCGGCCTCCTGCAGGTACTCGTTGCCGACCACCCACAGCGCCCGCAGCGCCTGGGCGCTCTTGCGGATCTCGATGGCGTCCATCTGCTCGGCGAGGTCGGCGAGGCGCGCGGAGACGTCGGCGAACAGCTTTTCCTCCAGCGGGCCGGGCTCGCCGCCCGCCGGGACCACGCCCTCGAACTTGCTCTCGTTGAACTTCAGGATGCGGTTGACGAAGTTGCCCAGCACGTCGGCCAGGTCGCGGTTCACGGCGCTGGCGAACTGCTCCCAGGTGAAGGCCGTGTCGCTGCCTTCCGGCGAGTTGGCGGTCAGGTACCAGCGCCATAGGTCGGGCGGCAGGATCTCCAGCGCCGCGTCCATGAAGACGCCACGCTTGTTCGAGGTCGAGAACTTGCCGCCGTACCAGTTCAGCCAGTTGAAGGCTTTCAGCATGTCGACGCTCTTCCACGGCTCCTCGGGGCCGAGGATGGTCGCCGGGAAGCTGACCGTGTGGAACGCGACGTTGTCCTTGCCCATGAACTGGACGTAGCGGACGTCATCGGCGCCCGCGTCGGTGCGCCACCAGCGCTTCCAGTCGCGGCCGGCGTCGGCTTCGGCCCATTCCTGGGTCGCGGCGATGTATTCGATCGGAGCGTCGAACCAGACGTAGAACACCTTGTCCTCGAAGCCCGGACGGGGGACCCCGTCCTTGGCCACCGGGATGCCCCAAGCGAGATCCCGGGTGATGCCGCGATCGATCAGACCCTCGTCCAGGTGCTTGTAGGCGATCGAGCGGGCCAGCGGCGGCCAGTCGGCGTGGCTGTCGACCCAGGCGCGGATCTTGTCCTGCATCTTGGTCTGCAGCAGGTAGAGGTGCTTGGTGTCGCGCACCTCGATGTTCCGCGAGCCCGAGATCACCGAGTACGGATTGATCAGGTCGGTCGGGTCCAGCAGGTTGCCGCAATTGTCGCACTGGTCGCCGCGCGCTTTCTCGAAGCCGCAGTGCGGGCACGTGCCTTCGACATAGCGATCCGGCAGGAAGCGCTTGTCGTCGACCGAATAGACCATCTGGTCGACCCGCTCCTCGATCAGGCCGTGATCCTCCAGGGCCTGGCAGAAGTGCTGGGTCAGGCGATGGTTCTGCGGCGACGAGGAGCGGCCGAACCAGTCCCACGACAGGCCGAAGGCGCGACCGACATCGTGCTGCAGCACGTGCTGCTCGGCGCAGTAGGTGGCGACGTCCTGGTCGGCGGCGGCGGCCGCGAGTTCGGCCGGCGTGCCGTGCTCGTCGGTGGCGCAGATGTAGAGCGTCTCATGCCCCCGAGCCCGCTGAAAGCGCGCATAGACGTCCGCCGGCAGCATCGACCCCGCCAGATTACCCAGGTGCTTGATGCCGTTGATGTACGGCAGAGCCGAGGTGATCAGGATGCGAGCCATGCGGGCGCGGCCTTTCGAGGAGTCGGGGGTAAGCTTAGAAGCGTCCGCATATAGAAGGGTCGGGCGGGAAGGGAAAGGTTTGGGTGTTTGCCCCCTCCCCCTGGATGGGGGAAGGGTCGGGGATGGGGGTGACCTGCTGGGCCGGCCACGCGGCGCGACGTTGACCACCGGGTTCACCCGTCCTCGCTCCCGCCGGAAACCCCTTCACGCGCCGAAGAACATCGTTCAGCATCCGGCTCGACGCGGAGAGCAAGCATGACGACGATCGATATTCAGCAGCGCTTCGGGCCAGGCTCCGACCGGCGCTTCTTCCTGGCGATGGCCCTGCTGATCGCCCTCGTCGTGGCGGCGGGCTTTGGTCCCAGCTACGCGGCGAGCCTGCCGCCGCCCGGCCTGCCCTTCTGGGTCCATCTGCACGGCGCGGCGATGAGCGGATGGATCGTGCTGTTCGGCGTCCAGGCCTGGCTGATCGGCCAGCGCAACATCCGCCTGCACAGAACCCTGGGATGGCTGTCGATCGGTCTGGTGGTCGTGATCATCCCGCTGGGCGTGGCCACCAATTTTCTGGCCATCAAGCGCGGCGCGGTGCCGCCGTTCTTCCGGCCGGTCGACATGATGGCCGCCGACCTGCTGGACGTCGCGCTGTTCGCGGGGCTGTTCGCCGCGGCCGTTCTGATGCGTCGCCAGGGCGACTGGCACAAGCGGCTGATGCTTTGCGCCACCGTGCTGCTGACCTGGCCCGCCGTAGCCCGCCTCATCCCGCTGCGGGCGCTGGGTATCCCCCATATCATCCCGGCGTCGATCCTGATCGTGATCGCCCTGGCCCTGATCGGGCCGCTCTACGATCTGGTCACGCGCCGCCGAATCCATCCGGCCTATCTTTGGGGCGTGGGAGTCATCGTGCTCTCCCACCCGATCCACGCCCTGATCGCCAGCCAGCCGGCGATCGAGGCCTGGGCCAACAGCCTCGCCGGCTGACGCGCCATCCCGCCTACAGCGGGATGTTGTCGTGCTTCTTCCAGGGGTTGGAGAGCTCCTTGCCCTTCAGGCTCTTGAGCCCCCGGACGATCCGGCGACGGGTGCCGTGCGGCATGATGACGTCGTCGATATAGCCGCGCTGGGCGGCGACGAACGGGTTGGCGAAGCGGTCCTTGTACTCGGCCTCGCGGGCGGCGAGGGCTTCGGGATCCTTGGCCTCCTGGCGGAAGATGATCTCGACCGCGCCCTTGGCGCCCATCACCGCGATCTCGGCGGTGGGCCAGGCGTAGTTGAGGTCGCCGCGCAGGTGCTTGGAGCTCATCACGTCGTAGGCGCCGCCATAGGCCTTGCGCGTGATGACGGTGATCTTCGGCACGGTGGCCTCGGCATAGGCGAACAAGAGCTTGGCGCCGTGCTTGATCAGGCCGCCGTACTCCTGCTTGGTCCCCGGCATGAAGCCCGGCACGTCGACGAAGGTGATGATCGGGATGTTGAAGGCGTCGCAGAAGCGCACGAAGCGCGCGGCCTTGCGCGAGCTGTCGATGTCGAGCACGCCGGCCAGCACCTGCGGCTGATTGGCCACCACGCCCACGGTCTCGCCATCCATCCGGGCGAACCCGCAGATGATGTTCTTGGCCCACTCGCTGGAGATCTCGAAGAAGTCGCCCTCGTCGACGACCTTCAGGATCAGCTCCTTCATGTCGTAGGGCTTGGTCGGGTCGGCCGGGATCAGGGTGTCGAGGCTGAGTTCCTCGCGCAGCGGCTCATCGAAGCTCTCGCGCTCCGGGGCCGGCTCGCGGTTGGAGGACGGCAGGAAGTCGATCAGGCGGCGGACCTGGGTCATGGCCTCGAGATCGTTCTCGAACGCGCCCTCGGCGACGCCGGACTTGGCGGCATGGACGCGCGCCCCACCCAGCTCCTCGGCGGTGACGACCTCGTTGGTGACGGTCTTCACGACGTCGGGGCCGGTGACGAACATGTAGCTGGTGTCCTTCACCATGAAGATGAAGTCGGTCATGGCCGGGCTGTAGACGTCGCCGCCGGCGCAGGGGCCCATGATCACGCTAATCTGCGGGATCACGCCCGAGGCCATGACGTTCTCGACGAAGATGTCGGCATAGCCGGCCAGGCTGTCGACGCCCTCCTGGATTCGCGCGCCGCCGGCGTCGAACAGGCCGATCACCGGCGCGCCGACCTTCATGGCCTGCCGCTGGACCTTGACGATCTTCTGGGCGTGGGCGTTCGACAGCGAGCCGCCGAACACCGTGAAGTCCTTGGAGAAGACGTAGACGACCTTGCCGTTGATCGTGCCCCAGCCGGTGACGACGCCGTCGCCGGGGATCTTCTGGTCCGGCATGCCGAAGTCGGCGCAGCGGTGCTCGACGAACATGTCGAACTCCTCGAACGAGCCCTCGTCCAGCAAGAGGTCGATCCGCTCGCGGGCCGTCAGCTTGCCCTTGGCGTGCTGGGCCTGGACCCGCTTCTCGCCGCCGCCGGCCTTGGCCTGCTCGCGACGGCGCTCGAGTTCGTTGAGAATGTGCTGCACGCGCGTACTCCCCTGCCCGGATCTTTGGTCTGGCGGCTGTCCCACCTTATGAAGCAGGCGTAGCCGCGCCAGCAGCCTCAGGCAAGGCGGACCTTGCGGCAGCGCAGCATAAGCCGCCGCCGGAAGATCACCGCAGGGCGGCGAACCAGCGGTCGATCATAGCCGCCTCGACGCCCAGGGCCTCGGCGCGGGCCTTGGCCTCGGCGTCCTCGCCCCACTGTTCGGCCTGGAAGATCTCGTCCAGGCGCGACAGGTCCAGAGCCCGCTGGCCCGTCAGCCGCCCGGCGCGGACCGCCAGGGCCAGGACGGTCGAGCCGAACAAGCCGGCGGCGAAGGCGACGCCCGCCAGCGCGAAATCATCGAGGGTGAGCGCCAGGGCCTCGACCGAGGCCAGGGTGGCCGGCGGCTGCGGCGCGTGGATGATCCCGGCGACCGGCGTGAAGACCAGCCCGTGCTCGGCCTCGGCCCAATCGAGGATCGCGCCCCACTCGCGGTCCTGGCGCTCGACCAGGGTCCGAGGCGCCTCCGCGCGATAGCAGAGATGGTCCGAGGCGGCGTAGGCCGTGATCTCGCGCGCGACCTCAGCCCGGGTCTCGCCGATACGGTCGAGGGCGGTGAAGGCCAGGCGCGTGGCCGGCATCAGGCTGTTGTCGATGACCTCGACCTGCGCGTCCCATTCGGCGGCGACGGCGTCGGCCAACGCCGCCTTGGGCAGGACCAGAGGCTCCCTGGCCGGGGACTTGGGCGTTCGGCCGTCCAGGCGAACGGCGAAACCGCCCTCGGCCGGCGCGACGTCGACGGTCTTGTAGAAGCGCTTGGGCTTCAGCAGCAGTTCGGACTTGTCGGACACGGCGAAACTCTTTTTCCGGCGATCCGCGACGGAACGGCGGAAGGCTGGCGTTGAATGGGCAATGTCGCGACGTCGCGCAAGGGAGAGCGCCGCTTGAGCTTACCGTCCAAGGACATGATGGCCGCCATCGCCGTCACCCGTTTCGGCCTCGGGGCCCGCCCCGGCGAGATCGAGACCGCCAAGGCCGATCCGCAGGGCTTCCTAATCGCCCAGATCCGCCGCGAAGGCGCCGACCTGCCGCAGGACAGCGGCGACACGGCCCTTCAGCGCTTCGCGATGATGCGCGACTACCAGCAGCAGCGTCGCATGGAGCGCGACAAGAAAGACGGCGAAGGCGACAAGACGGCCGCCAACACCCAGGCCTTCCTCGACGGTCAGCGCATGATCCGCGAAAAGGTCGAGGGCGACATCCTGGCTCGGGCGAAGCTGGCGGCCAACACCCCGGCCGGCTTCCGCGAACGCTGGGCGCTGTTCTGGGCCAACCACTTCACGGTGTCGTCCACCAAGCAGATCACCTCGGTGCTGATCGGCCCGTTCGAACGCGAGGCCATTCGCCCCTACGTGTTCAGCAGCTTCGAGAACCTGCTGGTGGCCTCGTCCACCCACCCGGCCATGCTGACCTATTTGGACCAGGCCCAGTCGATCGGGCCGAACAGCCCGGCGGCGATCGCGCTCGCGCGGCGGCAGAACACCAAGGCCGGCCTGAACGAGAATCTCGCGCGCGAGATCATGGAGTTGCACACCGTCGGCGTCGACGCGGGCTACACCCAGGCCGACGTGACCGAGTTCGCGCGGGCGCTGACCGGCTTCTCGATCGGGCGCGACAACGAGGATCGCGCCGGGCAGTTCGTGTTCCGCCAGGGCGCGCACGAGCCGGGCGCCCGGACGATCATGGGCCGCCACTACGGCGAGGACGGGATTCGGCAGGGCATGGCCGTGCTGAAGGACCTGGCCGCCGATCCGCGCACCGCCCGCCATGTCTGCGGCCAGATCGCCCGCCACTTCGTCTCCGACACCCCGCCGCCGTCGCTGGCGGCGCGGCTGGAAAGGCGGTGGATGGAAACCGGCGGCGACCTCGCCCAGGTCGCCAAGGCGTTGGTCGAGAGCCCGGAGGCCTGGGACCCGACGCCCGCCAAGTTCAAGACGCCCTATGAATTCACCCTGTCGACCTGGCGGCTGATCGGGGCCGAGCCGTCGGCGATCGAACGCCTGGCGCCGATCCTGACGGGCCTTGGCCAGAAGCCTTTCTCGGCCCCCTCCCCCAAGGGCTGGCCCGAGGACGCCCAGACCTGGGCCGCGCCGGACGCCCTGATCAAGCGCATGCAGTGGGCGCAGGGCTTCGCGGCCGCGGTCGCCGACCGCACCGATCCCAACGCCCTGGCCGTCTCGGCCCTGGGGCCGCGTCTGACGCCCGCCGTCGCCAAGGCCGTGTCGCGGGCCGAGACCCGCAAGGAAGCCTTCGCCCTTCTCGTGATGAGCCCGGAGTTCCAACGCCGATGACCGCTCAAATCAACCGCCGCTCGCTGCTGAGCCTGGGCGCCAGCCTCGGCATCTCCGTCAACTTCCTGGGCTCGCAGGCCTTCGCCGCCTCGGAAGGCGCCCTGGCCCGCAAGAAGTTGGTCGTCGTCATCTGCCGCGGCGGCATGGACGGCCTGTCGGTCTCGCCGCCGGTAGGCGATCCGGACTATTCGGGCCTGCGCGGCTCGATCGCCATGCAGCGCGATCAGGTCCGCATGCTGGACGACACCTTCGGCCTGCACCCCGAACTTTCGGCCGTCTACGCCCTGGCCCAAAAGGGCGAGGCGCGCATCGCCCCGGCGATCGCCAGCCCCGACCGCGCCCGCTCGCACTTCGAGGCCCAGGACGTGCTGGAGACCGGCTCGGCCAAGGTCTATGGCGCCGAGACCGGCTGGCTGAACCGCACGCTGGAAGCCCTGGCGCCGGTCCGCAAGGTCGAGGGGCTATCAGTGGGCGCCACCGCGCCGCTGATCCTGCGCGGCAAGGTGCAGGCGGCCAGCTGGTCGCCGGGCAAGCTGGTCGACGAGACCGCGCGCCTGCCGACCCTGCTGCAGGATCTCTACAAGACCGATCCGCTGCTGGGGCCGGCCTTCGCGCGCGGCCTGGAAACCGAGACCATGGCCCAGACGGCCATGACCGCCATGGCCGCGACGCCGGCGATGAACACGATGGCGGCCTCGACGCCGTCGATGGGCGCGCCCGCCATGGCGCCGGCCGCCGGCGCCGCTCCCGCGGCGGGCGACCGCAACAACCGCAATGGAACCGACTCGGCGCGCAAGCTGGGCTCGACCCTGGGCGGCTTCATGATCCAGGCCGGCGGCCCGCAGATCGCGGCGGTGTCGCTGGACGGCTTCGACACCCACGCCGGCCAGCCCGGCCAGATCGCCACCCGCCTGTCCTACATGGACGCGGTGCTGGACGGCCTGCACCAGGGCCTGGGACCGGAGTGGAAGAACACCGTCGTGATCGCCGTGACGGAGTTTGGCCGCACCGCGCGGGTCAACGGCACCGGCGGCACCGACCACGGCACGGCCTCGACGGGCCTGATCCTGGGCGGCGCGCTGAAGAAGGGCGGCATTGTCGGCGACTGGCCGGGGCTGTCGCAGAAGGCGCTGTTCGAGAACCGCGACACCGCCCCGACCATCGACATGCGCGGTCTCTTCAAGGGCGTGCTGGCCGACCATATGGGCGTCGATCGGGCGATCCTGGAGCGCAAGGTGTTCCCCGACAGCGCCAGCGCCAAGCCGGTGACGGGTCTGGTCTGATCGTCGGCCCGTCCTCGCCCTTCGACGAGCTCGGGTGAGGACGACTGCAAACGCCGCCCGGTCGAAAACCTCATCCCGAGCTTGTCGAAGGACGAGGTTTTTCGCCCTCTATCCAGGGACGATGTCGAACGCGATCGTCAGGCGTCGGCCGTCGCCTTCGAACGGCTCCGTGCCGTGCCACATCCAGGACGGAAACAGCGCCAGGCGTCCCGGCGCGGGACACAGCCAGTGCTCGGGCGCGAGCGCCGGCCTCGTCGGCAGGCCCGGCTTGCCGAACCGCAGCCAGCCGTCCCTCTCGTCGCCGTCCATGACCGGCGGCAGCGCGACATAGAAGGCCGAGGACAACCAACCCTCGGGGTGGACGTGGTCGGTGTGGAAGCCGCCGCTCTTCAGGTTGACCGACCAGGCGCCGGCGATCCGATAGTCGCCGCGATTGCGCCGGCGGGTCGGATGCGCGCCCTGCCCGAGCTTGGCCAGGTGCGCGCGGATGGGCGCGTCGATCGCTTGGAAGAAGGCCCGGATCGTCGGGTCGTCGGACCGCAGCAGGCTCTGCTTGGTCTGGGTGCCATGCCGCACCGACTGTCCCAGCGGCGGCGCGCGGCCGGCGTGCAGGCGATTGAGCGACAAGGCCAGGTCGGCCAGATAGGCGCCAAGATCCGGCCAGCCGTCCGGGGGCGCGATATCGTAAGCGCCGACCATCGTCCCATAATCCGAAAGCTCGGCGCAGCGCGGATCGCCGGTCAGCCGCCAGGCCGTCGCCAGCAGCGCCAGAACGCCCTGATCGTCCGGAACCTTGGCCGACACGGCCTCCGCCAGCCTCGCAGCGCGTGCCGCCTCGCCCGCCGCCAGCAGGGTCTCGGCGAGCACGCAGGCGATCGACAGGTCGTGCGGCGCGAGGGCGAAGGCGCGCTCGGCATGGGCCACCGCCTTGACCGGATCCACCGGCGTGGCGAGGCGAGCGGCTTCCACCTGGGCGGCCGGTTCGCGCGGCATCGCCTGCGCCAGCGGCGCGACAGCGGCATAGGCCTCGTCCAGGCGGCTCGCGCCGGTCAGCAGCTTGGCGCGGATCATCGCGATCGGCGGGCTGAGTTCCGAGGGGAGCACGCTCAGGGCGGCGTCGACATCGGCGGAGGCCACCCAGGTCAGATGCGCCAGCCCCGACAGAGCCTCGACATAGGCTGGTCGCTGACGCAGGGCGGCGCGATAGTCCGCTTCCGCCGCCGCCAGGTCGCCGACGCCCTCGTACGCCCGCGCCCGCACCAGTCGCGTTTCCGGCGCGTCGTGCCCCTTGGCGATGGCGCGACTGGCCGCCTGGGCGGCCTCGGCATAGAGCTCGGCGTTGCCCAGGTTGGCGGCGAGATTGTGCTCGGCCGCGCCGCTGGCGGGGGCGGCCTGGACGGCGCGGCGATAAAGGTCCAGCGCCTCGTCGAGCCGGCCCGCCGCCTTCAGCGTCCGGGCCTGGGCGGTCAAGGACGCCTCCAGGCTCATCGCCGGCCCTTGGCGCTCCGCCGCGCGAACGGATCCTGCTCGGCCTCGTCCTCGGAGAAGCCGAACTTGGCGAAGCCGGCCTTCATCTCCGTGCTGAGGGGTGCCTCGATATGCAGCATGCCGACCGAGGGGTGCGGCAGCAGGATCGAACGGGCGTGCAGCTGCAGCTTCAGCCCCTCGGACAGCGGCTCGGACTTTTCGTCGCCGTACTTGGGATCGCCGAGGATCGGGTGGCCCATGGCCTTCATGTGGGCGCGAAGCTGGTGGGTGCGCCCCGTGTGAGGCCTCAGAGCCATCCAGGTGACGCGCGGACCGGCGCGGCTGATCGTCACGAACTCGGTCTCGGCCGGCTGGGCGTCGGGGTCCTTGGGCTGAGCCGGCACGACCAGCTCACGATCGCCGACGCCCCGCTTGGCCAGGTGCAGCTCCATCACGCCCTCGGTCGGGTGCGGGTTGCCGGCGACGATGGCCCAATAGGTCTTCTGCGCCTTCCGCTTGGCGAAGGCGCCCGACAGGCGCGCCGCGGCGCTGGGCGTCTTGCCCAGCAGCAGCACGCCCGAGGTGTCGCGGTCGAGGCGGTGGACCAGGCGCGGGCGGTCGACGCCCTCGCCCCAGGCCGACAGCAACTTGTCGATATGCTTGGTGGTCTTCGTGCCGCCCTGCACGGCGAGGCCGGCGGGCTTGTTCAGCGCCAGGACCTCTTCGTCCTCATAGAGCACCAGCGACTTGGCGTAGGCGACGTCGCGCGCCGACAGCTTGCCCTTGTCGGCGGGATCGGGCGCGTCGGGCAGCGGCGGCACGCGCACCTGGCTGCCGGCCGCCAGGCGCGTGTCGGCCTTGGCGCGCGAGCCGTCGACCCGCACCTGGCCCGAGCGGAACAGCTTGTTCAGCTGGACGTGGTTCAGGTGCGGCCAGCGGCGCTTGAACCAGCGGTCCAGGCGCACCCCGTCCTCGCCGGCGTCGACATAGAGGGTGCGGACTTCCTTGGTGCTCATGCGAAAACCTTGCGGGCGACCAGAAGGCCCGCGAATAGGGCGGCGACCGACAGCAGGACGCTGGCCGTCGCATAGGAAAACGCCGGAAGGTAGTCACGCTTCTGGATCATCAGCGCGGTCTCCAGCGAGAACGACGAAAAGGTGGTGAAGCCGCCCAGCACGCCGACGCCCAGCATCACGCGCCATTGCTCCTGATGGGCCGCGCCCCGGTGAGCCAGCCACGAGGCCAGGCACCCCATCAGGAAGCCGCCGACGACATTGACGGTGAACGTGCCGTACGGCCAGCCGGGTCCCATCATCCGCAGGGCGCCGACGCCCACCAGGTAACGGGCGACCGAGCCGACCGCGCCGCCCGCGGCCACGAGAAGCAGCTTGTTCATGAAGGGCCTTATGCGCCGAGCGGGCCTGAACGCCAAGCGTCCCGCGAAGTTCCCTTGAGTTTCCGTGATTTGTTTCAGGGTAAACCCCGGCGGAAACCTTGTTTTAACACCCGCGATTAAGCGCGCGCTCGGCATTCTGGGGCTCTCTCGAAACAGCGTCCCGCCCCATGCCCTTCGACACCTCGACCGACGACGCGACCGAACGCGTGGCCCTGCCGGCTCCCGTGGCTCAGCGGCTGTCGGGGTCGGAGCTGGTGGCGCGCGGCTCGGTCAATGTCATCAGCATCAAGGCCATTCGCGCCTGGGCCGGCGAGTGGTGGAGCCAAAAGCGCGCCGACGTCTGGACCTATGTCGAGCTGAAGCTGAACGAGCACCTGGATCGCCAGGACATGCGCGCGCGCATCTCCGACAGCGAGTTCCTGGTGGCCATGAACAACGATCACGGCCTCGCCGCCCAGGCGACCAGCGTGAAGATCCTCGAGGACGTCCTGACCCATCTGCTGGGCGTCGCCTCGCCGGGCGATCTCGGCATCCGCTCGGTGATCGGCGTCGAGGGCGGCCAGGCCGTCTGTCGTCGCGTCGATCCGTTCGTGGTCCTGGCCGCCCGCGCCCGCCGCGACTCGGCCCGCTCGCCCGTCCGCGTGACGGTCGAGCCCAGCGACGAGGCTCGTCGCACGCCGGTGGCCTTCACCACCGCCGGCGGCGCGGCCCTGCGGGTCGATTTCACGCTGGAGCACGTGGTCAGCCTGCGCCGCGACATCACCACCGCGGTCCGGCTCGAGCCGATGGTCACGCACCTGGCCAGCGGTCGCCAGGCCTCGGCCCGCGCCCTGACCAAGCTCTCGGACCGGGACGTCGCCTTCATCGACGAGGCCACCCTGAAATACGCGGCGGTGTTCGCGCGGTCGGTCCAGGGGCCCGACACGCCCGAACTGATCCTGCCGGCCTCGTTCCGCACCCTCGGCACCCAGCGGGGCCGCGACCTGCTGACCGGCACGGCGGGGCTCTCGCTGTCGCTGCTGAGGGGCGGCGTGATGATCGAGCTGGTGGACGTCACGCGCGGCACGCCCGCCGGGCGACTGCTGGAGGTCGTGGGCCTGCTGCGCGCCCTGACCCGCGGCGTCATCGCCCGCGTGCCGCCGGACAAGGAAGCCCTGCGCGTCCTGAAGGACGCTCGCCTGGCCGGCCTGGCCCTGGACGCCTCGGACCTGACCGGGGAAGCGGCCAGGATCGCCGGCGACATCATGGCCTTCGGGCGCGACGCCCGCGGCCTGGCGCCGATGACCATCCTTCAGGGTCTGCCGCAGGATGGCTATTTCGCGGCCGCCGAGACGGCGGGTCTCACGCACGCGTCGCTGCGCGCGACCTATCCGCTGGCCAAGCGCGCGGCGGCCTGAGGCCTCAGGCGCGCTGGCGCCCGTAGCCGATCGTCTTGACGATCTCGCGCGCGTCATAGGCGTCGCGGTCGCGCGGCGTCGGACCCCGCCCGAACACCACCTCGATCGAGCGCGCGAAAGACGGCCCGGGGCCGAGGTTGAAGCTGGTCCCCAGGCCCACGCCCACGCTGCTGTGCCGGCCGAAGCTGGCCGAGCCGCCGCCGAGCGAGAACCGGGGTCCCGAGGCCTCGCCCGCGACCGTGGTGGCGCGGTCCGCGACCCGGAACCAGTCATAGCCGTCGCGCAGGGCCAGCTCGGCGGCGCGCAGCAGCGCGTAGTCGGCGATCTGGGCCTCGGACGCGCCGGCCCCGCCCTGAAAGGTCACGCGATAGCGGCCGGCCTCCAGGCGGTACTCGGAATAGCCGACGGCGTTGGGCGCCCCCTCGGCGGCGCGATAAAGGGTGGGCGCGGTGGCGCAGGCGGCGAGCAGGAGCCCGGCCAGGGTCGCGGCGATCAGCGGGTGAGCGGTCTTCATGACTTTGCCTCTTCGTCCTGATCAACGGTCTCCGGACGCCGCTGTTCCGGAAGGGAGAGATCCAGCGACGCGAGCATGGCGGTGAAATCGGACGGAAGCGGGGCCGTGATCGTCCGCTCGCCGCCCAGGGGATGCGGGAAGGTCAACCGCGCGGCGTGCAGCATCAGGCGCGGCGCGGCGACGCCGCCCAGCATCAGCGCCCCGCCATAGCGGCTGTCCCCGGCGAGCGGCCGGCCGATCGAGCCCATGTGGACGCGGAGCTGGTGCATGCGGCCGGTGTCGGGCGACAGCTCGACCAGCGCCGCCGTGGCGTTGTGGGCCAGGGTGCGATAGCGGCTGCGGGCGGTCTCGGCGTCGGGATGGTCGGGGGCGCAGACCCGCATATAGGCCTCGCGGCCGATCGACTCGCGGCGCAGCGGGCTGTCGATCATGCCGCCCTTCGGCTCGGGCGCCCCCGGCGCGACGATGGCGAGATAGCTCTTGCGAAAGCGCTTGGCCTCCAAGGCCTTGCCCAGGAACGCCGCGGCCGGCTTGGTCTTGGCCGTCAAGATGACGCCCGAGGTGTCGCGGTCCAGCCGGTGGATCAGGCGCGGCCGGGGCCGATTGGGCCGCGCGAAGGCCCAGAGCAGGTCGTCGAGCGTATGGGCCTTGATCCGCCCGCCCTGGCTGGAGAGGCCGGCCGGCTTGTTCAGGACGATGATCGTCTCGTCCTCGTAGAGCACCCACGACCGCGCGGCCTCGATCTCGTCGGACGTCAGGGCGATGGGCGTCTCCACGGCCTTCGGTTTGGGCGGGGCTGGCGGGCGGCGCGGTGGCTTGTTCATCACCGCCTCCTAGCACGCCCCCAAACCGATTTCCCCGGCGAATGCCGGGGCCCAGATCGCGCTCAAAGGACTCGGCGGACCTAGCGAGGTCCCAGGCGCGAAACTTCGAACGCTCCGGATGGATCTGGGCCCCGGCATTCGCCGGGGAGACGGAGAATTCAGCCGCCTACTTCCCCTCCCTCCGCACCTGGCTCCAAGCCTCCAGCCGCTCGCGGACCTTGGCCTCGGCGCCGATGGGCTTGGGCTCGTAGAACCGCCGCCGCTCCATGCCGTCCGGGAAGTAGTTCTGGCCCGAGACCCCGCCCTCGACGTCGTGGTCGTAGGCATAGCCGTCGCCGTAGCCGAGCGACTTCATCAGCTTGGTCGGGGCGTTGAGGATGTGGGCCGGCGGCATCAGGCTGCCAGTCTCCTTGGCGGCGCGGCGCGCGGCCTTGTAGGCCGTGTAGACCGCGTTCGACTTGGGGGCGCTGGCCATGTGGACCACAGCCTGGGCCAGGGCCAGCTCGCCTTCGGGGCTGCCCAGGAAGTCGTAGGCGTCCTTGGCGGCGGTGGTCAGCAGCAGGCTCAGCGGATCGGCCGCGCCGATGTCCTCGGACGCCATGCGCACCAGGCGGCGGGCGATGAACAGCGGATCCTCGCCGCCCTCCAGCATCCGCGCCAGCCAATAGAGGGCCGCGTCCGGATCGCTGCCGCGCACCGACTTATGCAGGGCCGAGATCAGGTTGTAGTGCTCCTCGCGGTCCTTGTCGTAGGCCGGGCGGCGCTTCTGCAGGAACTGGCCCAGCTGGGTCGGGTTCAGCGGGCTGTCGGTCCCGATCGAGAACAGGGTCTCGGCCAGGGTCAAGAGGTAGCGGCCGTCGCCGTCGGCCATGGCCACCAGGCTCGCGCGCGCCTCGGCGTCGATCGGCAAGGGCCGGTTCTCGGCTGTCTCGGCGCGCTGGAGCAGCAGGTCCAGCGAGTCCTCGGTCAGCCTCTTGAGCACGAACACCTGGCAGCGCGACAACAGGGCGCCGTTCAGCTCGAACGACGGGTTCTCGGTGGTCGCGCCGACCAGGGTGACGATCCCCTCCTCGACGAACGGCAGGAAGCCGTCCTGCTGGGCGCGGTTGAAGCGGTGGATCTCGTCGACGAACAGGAGGGTGCTCTGGCCGGCCTGGCGACGCACGCGCGCCTGCTCGAAGGCCTTCTTCAGGTCGGCGACGCCGGAGAACACCGCCGAGATCTGCTGGAACTCGTAGCCCCCGGCCTTGGCCAGCAGGCGCGCTATGGTGGTCTTGCCCGTGCCCGGCGGCCCCCACAGGATCATCGAGGCTAGGCGATGGGCCGCAGCCATGCGGCCGATGGGGCCTTCGGGCCCGAGAAGGTGCTGCTGGCCCACCACCTCGTCGAGGCTCTGGGGCCGCAGGCGGTCGGCAAGCGGCGCCGGCGCGTGGGGAGTCAGGCCGGCGGCCTGGAAGAGATCGGACATGCCGGTCTTCTAGCAGGCCGCCGACGCCAAGTCGTCAGCCCGAGAAGCGGGCGGTGATCCGCTGACCGTTGCGCTCGATCGTCACCACCCAGTTGCGGCCCTGGCCGGTGCTGGCCGCGACCAGATCGGCGACGGTGTTGACCGTCCGGCCATTGACCTCGCGGATGAAATCGCCGGCCTGCAGGCCGACATTGGCCGCGTAGCCGGGGCCGATCGCGGTGACCAGCACGCCGCGTCCGGCGAACGGATCGACGCCGAGGTCCTGCGCCGCCGCCGGCGACAGGTTGATCACCGTGGCGCCGTTGAACGGCGTCGCGCCCTTCAGCGTCCGTTCGTCGCGAGCCGGGGTCTCGGGCGGCGCCTCGGCGCGGACCGTGATCGTCTGCTCACGCTCGCCGCGCCGGATCTGCATCGGCACGCGGTCGCCGACCTTGTGGGTGCCTATGGCGAAGGCGCCGGCGCCCTCGTCGTTCACGGCCTGGCCGTCGATCGCCAGAATGACGTCGCCTTCCTTCAGCCCCGCGCGGTCGGCCGAGGAGCTCGGATAGACCTGGGCCACCAGCACGCCGCGCGGCGTGGCCATGCCGAGGCTGCGGGCGATCTCGCCGGTGACGGGCTGCCCCTTCACGCCCAGCCAGGGCCGCACGACGCTGTGGCCGCCGCCCAGGGCCGCGCCGACCACCTGGCGCACCACCCGGGCCGGGATGGCGAAGCCGACGCCCGACGACGAGCCCGAGCGCGAGATGATGAAGGTGTTGATGCCGACCAGGTCGCCGTCCATGTCGACCAGCGGCCCGCCCGAATTGCCCGGATTGATGGCCGCGTCGGTCTGGATGTAGCTGCCGAAGTCGGCGGCGCCGACATCGGTCCGCGCCAAGGCCGAGACGATCCCGTTGGTCACCGTCTGGCCGACGCCGAACGGGTTGCCCATGGCCAGGACCAAGTCGCCGACCTCCAGCTGCTCCTGGTCGTCGATGGCCATGACCGGCAGCTTCTCGCCCTTGGTGTCGATCTTCAGCACGGCCAGGTCGGCGCGCGGATCGTCCAGCAGCACCGTGGCCGGGAATTCGCGACGGTCGGCGAGCTGGACGGTGATGTCGCCCTTGCCCTCGACGATGCCCTCGATGTTGTGGTGGTTGGTGATGATCACCCCGTCGGCGCGGACGATCGCGCCCGAGCCCAGCGAGCCCTGCACCTGGGCGCCGCCGCCGCCTCCGCCCATGAAGAAGTCCCAGAACGGATCGACGCGCTGGCGCACGATCCGCCGGCTGGCGACATTGACGACGGCCGGCGCGGCCTTCTTCACCACCGGCGCGAAGGACATCTTCATCGTCGCCGCGTCGGAGGGAACGCGGCGCGTCGGCTGCGGCATGTCGGGGATCGACTGCGCCTGCGATTGCCCGGTCGGGTTGGAGCAGGCGGTCAGCAGGACGAGGACGGGCAACAGGGCGCGAAGGTGGCGCATGATCTTCCGGATTAGCTCCTATCTGTTGGTCGCAAGTCAGCCGAGCTTTCGGGCGAGTTCAAGGCGTCGGAAGGTCCGGTCCAAGGCGAAAGCCCTCATGCCGCCTGCGGTTCCGGCGTCGGCAGCGGCCGGGCGACGGCCCAGGCCAGCGACGTCGAGGCCAGCATCAGGGCCGCCGCGATCAGGATCGGCAGGCCCGGCATGTGCAGGGTCGCGTCGTGCCGGACGGCGAAGGCGAACGGCACGAGGTACAGCGCCGGCCCCAGGATCGACGAGATGCCCATCATCGCCGAATTGGCGCCCTGCAGCTGGCCCTGCTCGTTCGGCGCCACGCGGCGGCTCATCAGGCCCATCAGGCCCGGCTGGATCAGCCCCGACAGCGCGAAGATCGGCAGGCCGCACAGATAGATCAGGCCGGTGGGCGCCAGAGCGTAGATCATGAAGCCGGCGAAGCCCGAGAACAGGCCGATCAACAGCGTGCCGCGCTCGCCCACCGCCTTGACCACGCGGCCGACGACCAGGGCCTGGACGAGGATACTGGCGACGCCGCTGCCCATCAGGGTCGCGCCGACCGTGTTGGGGCCCCAACCGTAGCGGTAGCCCATATAGAGCACGAACACGCTGGGCAGCACGTTGTGGGCCAGCTGGAACAGGAAGCCGACGCCGGCCAGACCCAACAGGCCCGGATGGTCGCGCAGCAGCCGCAGGGAGCCGAGCGGATTGGCCTTCTTCCAGTCGAAGCGCGTTTGTCGACGCTCCGGCGGCAGCGACTCCGGCAGCACGAAGAAGCCGTACAGCCAATTACACAGAGCGAGGCCCGCGCAGGCCAGGAACGGCAAGCGATGGTCGAACTGCCAGAGGAAGCCGCCCAACATCGGGCCGAAGGTGAAGCCGACGCCGAACGCCGCGCCCATCAGGCCAAAGCCCTTGGCCCGGTTCTCCGGCGTGGTCACGTCGGCGACATAGGCGCTGGCGGTCGAGAAGCTGGCGGCCGTCATGCCGTTGAAGATCCGGCCCACGAACAGCCACCAGAGGCTGGGCGCGAAGGCCATGAACAGAAAGTCGACCCCCAGGCCGAAGATCGAGGTCAGGATCACCGGCCGGCGACCGAAACGGTCCGACATCAGCCCCAGGATCGGCGAGCAGAAGAACTGCATCACGCCCCAGGTCGTGGCGAACAGCACCACCCAGTCGGCCGCCGCGGCGGTGTCGCCGCCGCCGAACGACTTCACCAGGTTCGGCAGAACTGGGATCATGACGCCCAGGGACGTCACGTCGAGGATCGCGGTGACGAAGATGAAGCCCAGCGCGGCCTGGCGCTTGGTTCCCGTGATCCGCGAGTCCGTCGTCTGTTCGGTCATGCGTCGCCCTCCCCGGCGCGCTCTAGGTGGACGCTGTTCGCCCGGGCCGCAAGGGCCGCCAGCGAGGCTCGCCACCATTCGCCGTGACGTTGAAGAAAGATCGCGCTCGGAAAGCCGTGCCGCGCGACATGCGAGGCCGGCACGCTGTCCCAGCCGCGATGCTCGACCGTCACGCGGGTCTGTCCGCCCTCCACGGCCTCGAACCGCACCTCGACCTCGGTGTCCATGCCGGGCGCGAAGGTCGCCTGTCGCCAGCCGAAGACCAGCCGCGCGCCGCGCTCCCAGACCCTGACCCTGCCGATCTCGAAGACCTGGCCGGTCGACTGGCGCTCCAGCAGGCGTCCATCCTCGAACGCCAGGACCCCCGGCGCGCGCGGGGTGAAGGCGAACAGCGGGTTGGGCCGCCACCACAGGCCGATGTCGTCGGTGAAGGCGTCGAACACCGCCTCGGGCGGCGCGGCGATGCGCAAGGCGACGACGATCCTGGAGCTCACCGGACCTTGGCCTCCACATGCGCCTTCAGCGCCGAGAGCTGATCGGCCCAGTGATCCGCGGCGGCGTCCAGCCAGGCCTTCAGCTCGGCCATCGGCTCGGCGCGCAGGCGATAGACCCGGACGCGGGCGTCGAAGTCGGGGTGGCTCTCCTCCACCAGACCCGACTGGCGCAAGGCGCGGAGATGACGGCTCATCGCCGGCGGCGTCAGGCCGAGGCTGTCGGCCAATTCACCGGCGCGACGCGGCCGCTCGCGGAGCAAGTCGATCGTCCGCCGGCGATGCGGATCCGCCAGGGCGGCGAGCGTGCGGTCCAGCGCCTCGCTCAAGGCAGCGCGCCCGCGAGCTTTTTGGGCGCGACATTGCGCCAGGCGTCGAGCAGCGCGCCGCGCGCCGTGGCCTCGTCGCAGGCGGCCAGGCGGACGCGGGTCGCCCCGCCCTTCCCCCAGCCGCCGGGCACGGGTGCGAACACCTCGGGCTCGGCCGCGACGCGCATCTCTTGCTGGTCCGGCGTCAGCTTGACCATCGCCCAGGCGGCGTCCGGATTGCCCAGCGTCGCGAAGATCCGGCCGCAGCGGAAGTCGACCGTCCCCATGTGCGATCCTTCGACCGCCTGGGGCAGAGCCAGGGCCAGCCGGCGGAAGTCGTCCGGCGTGATCACGCGGCGCCGACCGTGATCTTAAGGCCGCTGCGGCGCTCCATCTCGGCCGTCGACACCGCCTCGACCTCGGCCGAGACTGTCCAGATGTGCTGCTCGGGATCCCGGCAGCGATAGGTGCGCGCGCCGTAGAACTGGGTCTCGGGCGGCGCCAGGATCTCGGCCCCGGCCGCCCTCGCCCGCTCGCAATGCGCGTCGACGTCTCCGTCGATGTAGATGTGCACGGTCTGGGTGGTCTTGCCGCCCAGCGCGGCGGGGCTGGCGTGATTTTCGCTCCATTCGCCGCCGATCATCACGGTGGCGTCGCCATGGCTCATCTGGGCGTGCGCCACGCCGCCGTCCTCGCCCTCGATCAGGAAGGTCAGCTCGAAGCCGAACGCCGCCTCCAGGAAGGCCAGGGCCGCCTTCGGGTCGCGATAGGTGACGGCGGACACCAGGCCTTTACGCGGTTCGGGCATCGCGGCGGTCCTTTCACTATTTCCGGAATATTTAACGCATATCGCAATTACCTTGGCAAGCGGCCGTTCGGATCGCCGCCGGCATGACCGGCTCTTAACTTGGCGGTGGCCCGCCGCCTCGCCATAGTCGCCGCGTCGGGCCGAGTCGCCCGGCGTCGGGACCCGTCGCATGTCGATCGCCCTCGAGGCCGACCGCCTCACCAAGACCTACGGGGCGGTGCGCGCCCTCGACGATTTCTCCATCGCCATTCCCGCCGGCGGCGTGTTCGGGGTGCTCGGCCCCAACGGCGCGGGCAAGAGCACCCTCTTCCGCATCGCCCTGGGCCTGGTGCGGCCCACCGAGGGCTCGGCGCGCCTGTTCGGCGCCGCCCCCGGCGACATCACCGCCCTGCGCAAGGTCGGGGCGATGATCGAGACCCCGCGCTATCCGCCCTATCTGACCGCCCGCGACACCCTGACGATGCTGGCCCTGGAAAGCGGCAAGAAGGACGCCGACATCGGCGGCTGGCTGGAGCGGGTCAGCCTGACCCACGCCGCCGACCGCGCCACCAGCGGCTTCTCGGTCGGCATGAAACAGCGCCTGGGCCTGGCGGCCGCCTTCCTGACCAAGCCCGAGCTCGTGATCCTGGACGAGCCGACCAGCGGCATGGACCCGGCCGGCATCCAGGAGATCCGCGCCCTGATCGTCGACCTGGCCAAGCGCGAGGGCGTCACCGTCATCCTGGCCAGCCACCAGCTGGACGAGGTCAAGCGGGTCTGCGACCGCGTCGCCATCCTGTCGCGCGGCAAGGTCGTGGCCGAGGGCGGCGTGGCCGAACTGACCGCCGGCGAGGCGCGCCTGCGCCTGACCCTGGCCTCTCCCCTGGCTCCGGCCCTGGCCGTGCTGGACGACCGCGGCGAGGCCGACGGCGCCGACGCCGTGCTGGCCGACATCCCGCGCGCCGAGGCCCCCGCCGTCATCCGCGCCCTGGTCGAGGCCGGCGCCGAGATCGTCGAGGCGCGGTGGCGCGAGGTCGACCTCGAGGGGGTCTATCTGAAAACGCTGGGCCAGACCCCCTCGGCCGCCGCCCCGGAAGGAGCCGCCTGATGCTGGCCGACGCCATCGCCGCCGAACGCTTCCGCCTGCTGCGCGACCGCTCGGCCCTGTTCTGGGGCTTCGTCTTCGCCCCGCTGGTCAACTTCCTGCTCAATATCAGCGGCGACCTCTTCGTGCGCTACGTCCTGAAGAAGGCGACGCCGGAGCTGACGGTCGCGGTCGTCGACCAAGTAATCAAGGCGCTGGCGGACGGCGCCTCGACCTTCGCGGCGCTGTTCCTGATGATCGGCGCGGCCGCGGTGCTGGCCGGCGACTATCGATGGGAGACCTGGCGGCTGATGACGCCGCGCAACACGCGCCTCAACCTCTTGCTGGCCAAGCTGCTCGTCGTCGGTGAAGCGGTGTTCTGGAGCCTGCTGCTGAGCGCGGCGCTGTCGGCGGCGGCGGCGGTGATCGGCGCGGGGATCGGCGGCAAGACCCTGACCCTGTCGATGTTCGACCGCAACCTGTTCGACGTGATCGGCGTGCTGGCCATCACCTGGCTGGAGGCCATGACCCTGGCGGCGCTGGCGGCCGGCGTCGGCGTGCTGTCGCGCTCGACCCTGGGCGTGGTGATCGCGTGCCTGGGCTTCCGGTTCGTGCAGACGATCCTGGCCGGCGCACTGCGGATGATGGAGCAGAACCAGCCGCCGAGCTGGAAGCTGCTGGCCATCCCCGCCTACGACGCCGACCTGCTGCGCGCGGCGCTGCTGAACCCGGCGGCTCTGGGGCCGGCGAGCGGCTCGGCCGGCGTGGCGCTGGCGGCGCTGGCGGCGTGGATCGCGGCGCTAGCGGCCGGGGCCCTTTGGCTGTTCCGGCGGCAGGATCTGACGAAGGAGTGAGGGCTCGAATCCTAGTCGATCGCGAGATCGCCGCTACGCCTGGCGTCAATAGACCGCGAAACGTAAACTTGGCCTGGTGACACCAGGATGCCGAGGTACGGAGAGGGTCGTATGAAACGTTTGGTCGCCGCGCTCACGGCATGTTCGGCGCTGTGCTTGGGACAAGCCTGGGCTCAGACCGCGAGCCTTCCCTCACCTAGCGGAGCGCCAGCTTCCTCTAACCCAGAGATGCAGCGCCTGTTCGATGAAGATCAGGCTGACCGTAGGGGCGATGCGACAGCCCTGGATTGGGGGCAAATCACGTTGCATGACGGGCCGCGTCGAACTGCTGTGGCCAAACTGCTGGAGGCGGGCGCCCTCCGAACGGGCCAGGACTTCCTCCAGGCCGCTTTCGTCTTTCAGCACGGCCGCGCGCCAAATGACTTTCTCCTAGCCCATACCCTGGCGATGGTCGCCGTAGCCAAGGGTGAGCGGAGCGCCCTCTGGATAGCGAGCGCGAGTCTGGATCGCTATCTGCAGGCTATCGAGCGACCGCAAATCTTCGGGACGCAGTACGACATTCCTGGCCAGGGCGAACCATCTCAGGGGCTGTATGATCGTGACTTGGTCGCCGACGCCCTGCGTCTGGAACTCGGCGTACCATCGCAAGCTGAACAGGCTTCGCGGCTAGCGGCGTATCGGCGCGAAGCCGCCAGCCAGCGCCGGCGGTGACCCCGAAACAAGAAAGGCCCCGGATCGCTCCGGGGCCCCTCGTCTCAGCCGAGGCTGAAATCTCTTAGTCTTCGGCGTCGGCCGTGAAGACCGGGCCCGAGTCCTTGCCCTTTTCCGAGACGTCGCGGTCGACGAACTCGATCACGGCCATCGGGGCGTTGTCGCCGTAGCGGAAGCCGGCCTTCAGGACGCGGATGTAGCCGCCCTGACGGTCCTTGTAGCGCGGGCCGAGCACGGCGAAGAGCTTGCCGACTTGCTCGACGTCGCGAACCGAGCTGATGGCCTGACGGCGCGCGTGCAGGTCGCCGCGCTTGGCCAGGGTGACCAGCTTTTCGACGATCGGACGCAGTTCCTTGGCCTTCGGCAGGGTGGTGACGATCTGCTCGTGCTTGATCAGCGAGGCCGACATGTTGGCGAACATGGCGGCGCGGTGAGCCGAGGTGCGGCCCAGTTTGCGGTGGGCGTAGCCGTGACGCATTTTCTTCTCTCCTGGGCGCTTGGCCCGAGCGGCGTCCTGACGAGGAGCGCCTGATTGTCACCAATCCTGGTCCGTCCCGACCCGGTTCAGAGCGAAGCGCCGGGGCCCTCCACCGCGTAGCGGCTTCAAAAGGCCCAGGCCGCTCCCCCTTTCCGAAGAGAGGAAGAGCGGCCCGGATTTAGCGCGATAGGCTTCGAAGGTTCTTAGATTTGGTCTTCGAACTTCTTGGCCAGGTCTTCGATGTTCTCCGGCGGCCAGTTCGGCACGTCCATGCCGAGGTGCAGACCCATGCCGGCGAGCACTTCCTTGATCTCGTTCAGCGACTTGCGGCCGAAGTTCGGGGTGCGCAGCATCTCGGCTTCGGTCTTCTGGATCAGGTCGCCGATATAGACGATGTTGTCGTTCTTCAGGCAGTTGGCCGAACGGACCGACAGTTCCAGCTCGTCGACCTTCTTCAGCAGGGCCGGGTTGAACGGCAGTTCCGGCTTGGACTCGTCGGCCGACTTGGCCTTCGGTTCCTCGAAGGTGATGAAGATCTGCAGTTGGTCCTGCAGGATCCGGGCGGCGTAGGCCACGGCGTCCACCGGGGTGACGGCGCCGTTGGTTTCCACTTCCAGGATCAGCTTGTCATAGTCCAGCGACTGGCCCTGACGGGTCGGCTCGACGCGGTAGGCGACGCGCTTGACCGGCGAGTACAGGGCGTCGACGGCGATCAGGCCGATCGGCGCGTCTTCCGGACGGTTGCGGTCGGCCGGGACATAGCCCTTGCCCGTGTTGACCGTGAACTCCATCCGCACCGAGGCGCCGTCGTCCAGCGTGCAGAGCACGTGGTCGGGGTTCAGGATCTCGATATCGGCAGGGGTCTCGATCTGACCGGCGGTGACCGGACCGGGGCCCGTGGCGCGCAGGGTCATGCGCTTGGGGCCTTCGGCGTGCATGCGCACGGCCAGCTGCTTGATGTTCAGAACGATGTCGACGACGTCCTCGCGGACGCCTTCGAGCGAGGAGAATTCGTGCACGACGCCATCGATCTGGATGGCGGTGACGGCGGCGCCTTGCAGCGACGAGAGGAGAACGCGACGCAGGGCGTTGCCGAGCGTCACACCGAAACCGCGCTCGAGCGGTTCGGCGACGATGCGAGCCTTGCGGGTCGCGTCGGCGCCGGTTTCGATCTGCGGCTTCTCAGGACGGATCAGCTCGTTCCAGTTTCTTTCGATCACGTGGTCGGTCCCTTGAACGCGGCTCGCCGGCCGCGTTTTGCGCAGCCGGCGAAGGAGAATTGTGGTCTAAAAAATACTAGACGCGACGACGCTTGGGCGGACGGCAGCCGTTGTGCGGGATCGGCGTGACGTCGCGGATCGTCGTAATCGTCATGCCGGCGGCTTGCAGAGCGCGCAGGGCCGACTCGCGACCGGAGCCCGGACCCGAGACGTTGACTTCCAGCGTCTTGACGCCGTGCTCGGCGGCTTTCTTGCCCGCGTCCTCGGCGGCCATCTGGGCGGCGTACGGGGTCGACTTGCGCGAGCCCTTGAAGCCCATCATGCCGGCCGAGGACCACGAGATCGTGTTGCCCTGGGCGTCGGTGATGGTGATCATGGTGTTGTTGAACGAGGCGTTCACGTGCGCCACGCCCGAGGTGATGTTCTTGCGTTCGCGACGTTTAACGCGAGCCGGTTCCTTGGCCATCGGTCAGGCTACCTTACTTCTTCTTGCCGGCGATCGGCTTGGCCGGACCCTTGCGGGTGCGGGCGTTCGTGTGGGTGCGCTGACCGCGGACCGGCAGGCCCTTGCGGTGACGCAGGCCGCGGTAGCAGGCCAGGTCCATCAGACGCTTGATGTTCATCGAGTTCTCGCGACGCAGGTCGCCCTCGACGGTGTAGTCACGGTCGATCGTTTCGCGGATGGCGAGGACTTCGGCGTCGGTCAGCTGGTTGACGCGACGCGCATCCTCGATGCCCACCTTCGTGATGATGTCACGAGCCGACTTTTGGCCGATGCCGTGAATGTACTGAAGCGCGATCAGGACGCGCTTGTTCGTCGGGATGTTGACGCCTGCGATACGGGCCACGTCTAATGTTCTCCTAGTCACGCACTAAAGACGCGAACGGCGCGCCCGGCCGGACCAGAAGATCCAAACCGGCGCGCACGGATCGCGCCCTTTCGCGGAAGCGCCCCGTTATAGGGATCGTTTCACTTCCGTCAACAACTGAATCCACGGAAAAGCCCGCAAATTCGGGGTTCAATCAGGCGACGACGCCCAGGGCGCCATCGATCGCGGCGGCGACCGCTTCGACGGTCCCCATGCCATCCAATTCCGTCAGCTTCCCCTGCCCTTCATAGTAAGGCAGCAGCGGCGCGGTCTGGGCGTTGTACTGGGCCAGGCGAGTCACGAAGACCTCGGGATTGTCGTCCGGCCGCCCCTGCTCCTCGAACCGCTTCTTGATCCGTTCGATCAGGGCCGGTTCGTCTACCTTGAGTCGGAGAACGACGTCGATCTTCTGTCCGCGGGCGGAAAGCATTTTATCGAGCGCCTCGGCCTGGGCGACCGTGCGCGGGAAGCCGTCGAAGATCGCGCCGCCGGCGGCCTCGGCCTCCGGCAAGCGGTCCTCGATCAGGGCGATGACGATCTCGTCGGTGACCAGTTCCCCGCGATCCAGCACGCCCTTGACCTTCTGACCCAGCTCGGAGCCCGAAGCGATCGCCGCGCGCAGCATGTCGCCGGTCGAGAGCTGGACCATGCCGCGCTCGGCGACCAGGCGCTTGGCCTGGGTGCCCTTCCCCGCCGCCGGCGGACCGAACAGGATCAAGTTCATGAAAGCCCCTTCGCGCGTCGCCGAGTCTCTCGCCCGGCTCTCATCTCCCGGAGCAGACCTAGAGCCCCGGGAAAGAAAACGGAAGCCGGTTTTGTGACAAACCGGCTTCAACGCTTCTGACAATGTGGAACGATGAAGCCTAGCGGTTGCGGCCGCCGCGCAGCTTCGACTTCTTGATCAGGCCCTCGTACTGGTGGGCCAGGAGGTGCGACTGGATCTGCGCCACCGTGTCCATGGTCACCGTCACGACGATCAGGATCGAGGTGCCGCCCAGGGCGAACTGGTTGGACTTGATGGCCATCATCACCAGCTCGGGCGCGACGCAGACGGCGGTGATATAGGCCGCGCCGATCACCGTCAGGCGGGTCAGCACATAGTCCAGATACTCGGCGGTGCGCTTGCCCGGCCGGATGCCCGGCAGGAAGCCGCCGTACTTGCGCAGGTTCTCGGCCGTCTCCTCGGGATTGAACACCACCGAGGTGTAGAAGAACGAGAAGAAGATGATCAGCAGGGCGTAGAACACCAGGAAGGCCGGGTGGCCGTGCTGCAGCGCGCCCACCACGCCCGGCAGCCACGACATCCACTCCGGCAGGTTGGCCGTCTGGATGAAGCTCATGGCGGTCGTCGGCAGCAGCAGCAGGCTGGAGGCGAAGATCGGCGGGATGACGCCGGCGGTGTTGATCTTCAGCGGCATGAACGAGTTCTCGCCGCCGATCATGCGATTGCCCTGCTGGCGCTTGGGATAGTGGACCAGCAGGCGGCGCTGCGAGCGTTCCATGAACACGATGGCCAGGATGGCGGCCACGGCGCCGATCACCACCAGGAACACCGGCGTATAGCTGCCCGAGGTCTGGGCCTGGACCAGCATCTGGCCGAGCACGATCGGCAGGCGCGCCACGATGCCGGCGAAGATGATCAGGCTAACGCCGTTGCCGACGCCGCGGCTGGTGATCTGCTCGCCCAGCCACATCAGGAACAGCGTGCCGCCGGTCAGGGTGACGACCGTCGAGACGACGAAGAAGGCCGGGCCGATGCCGCCGACCACGACGCCTTGCTGGGCCTGCAGGCCGAACGCGATCGAGGCCGACTGGACGACGGCCAGCACGACGGCGAAGTAGCGGGTGTACTGGTTGAGGGTCTTGCGGCCCGCCTCCCCGCCTTCCTTCTTCAGCTTCTCCCACGGCGGATACACCGTGCCCATCAGCTGCACGATGATCGAGGCGCTGATGTAGGGCGTCACGTTCAGCGAGAAGATCGCCATGTGCTGCACGGCGCCGCCCGAGAACAGGTTGAACATGCCGAGCAGGCCGCCCGAATTACCGTTGAACAGGCGCTCGAAGGCGACCGCGTCGATGCCGGGGATCGGGATGTAGGTGCCAAGGCGATAGACGATCAGGGCGATGATCGTGAACCAGATGCGCTTGTGAAGTTCGGTCGCCTTCTGGAACGACGCGAAGTTCATGTTGGCTGCGAGTTGTTCGGCGGCCGAGGCCATTCAGATCCCCACGACTCAGGAGCGCGATAGCCGAAAGCGATACCGCTTCGGCGGCCGACGCGCTCTGAAATTAGGTTTCCCGGACCAGACTGATCCGAGGAGAGCGCCACAAATAGGTGAGGCCCGCCGCGTTGTCACGGCGAGCCTCGAAAACAACTGTCGTCCCGGCTGGGCCGGAGCGCCGTTCAGGACGACAGCTTATCGGCTTAGGCTTCGGCTTTGCGCCTTGGCCTTCTTGGTCACGGTGACCGAACCGCCGGCGGCCTCGACGGCCTTGATGGCGGCTTCGGTGGCCGAATAGACGGTCAGCTTCAGGGCCGACTTGATCTCGCCCTTGCCCAGCAGCTTCACGCCGTCCAGTTCGCGACGGATGACGCCGGCGGCGACCAGGTCGGCGGCCGAGACCTCGGCGCCGGCCTTCAGCTTGCCGGCGGCGACGGCCTGTTCCAGGCGCCACAGGTTCACTTCGGCGTAGTCCAGACGGAACGGGTTGTTGAAGCCGCGCTTGGGCATGCGCATGTGCAGCGGCATTTGGCCGCCTTCGAAGCCGGCGATGGCGACGCCGGTCCGCGACTTCTGGCCCTTCACGCCGCGGCCGCTGGTCTTGCCCTTGCCCGAACCCGGGCCGCGGCCGACGCGCATGCGGCCCTTGGTGGAGCCTTCGCGCGGCGCCAGTTCGTTCAGCTTGGTCATGTGTGCCTCTCCTTGGAGATCTGCGCCCGGCGCATGGCCGGACTCGGCTTTTGAAAATCAGAGCGCGCTTAAAACCCTAAATCGCCAGAAAACTCAACGGAGAAATGAGATTTCAAACGAAAACCACCCCGGCTTTCACCGGGGTGGCGTATTTCGGCGTCGCGTAGAGGACTACTCGACGATTTCCAGCAGGTGCTGGACCTTGCGGATCATGCCGCGGGTCGAGGGGTTGTCCTGCAGGGTCGAGGTGCGACCCACGCGGTTCAGGCCCAGACCGACGAGCGTGGCCCGTTGGTCCTTTTCACGACGGATCGGGCTGCCGGTCTGGCGCACCGTGATGGTCTTAGCTTCAGCCATGACTTAGCCCTCGATGGCTTCCGGCGACGACGCGCCGTCGGCGCGACGGCCGAGGATGTCGCCAACCTTCTTGCCGCGCTTGGCGGCGATCTGGCGGGGCGACGATTGCACCTTCAGGGCTTCGAACGTGGCGCGCACCATGTTGTACGGGTTCGAGGAACCCGTCGACTTGGCCACGACGTCCTGGACGCCCAGGGTTTCGAGAACCGCGCGCATCGGACCGCCGGCGATGACGCCGGTGCCGGGAGGCGCCGAGCGCATCATCACCTTGCCGGCGCCCCAACGGCCAGCGCCGTCGTGGTGCAGGGTGCGGGATTCGCGCAGCGGAACGCGGATCATCGTCTTCTTGGCTTCCTCGGTCGCCTTGCGGATGGCTTCCGGCACTTCACGCGCCTTGCCATGACCGAAGCCGACGCGGCCCTTCTGGTCGCCGACGACCATCAGAGCGGCGAAGCTGAAGCGACGACCGCCCTTCACGGTGGCGGCGACGCGGTTGATGTGGACGAGCTTTTCGACGATGTCGCTGTCGACCCGCTCTTCGGGGGCGTTGCGGTCGCGACGGTCACGGCGTTGACCGCCCTCACCGCGCTGTTGTTCACCACGAGCCATTTTCGTTCCCTTAGAAGTTCAGGCCGGCTTCGCGCGCGGCGTCGGCCAGGGCTTTCACCCGGCCGTGGAAGATGTAACCGCCACGATCGAACACGACGTCCTTGACGCCCTTTTCGATGGCGCGCTCGGCGACGAGCTTGCCGACAGCGGCGGCGGCATCCTTGTCCGCGCCCTTGCCTTCGGACTCCAGGGTGGAGGCCGACGCCAGGGTCACGCCGCGTTCATCATCGATGATCTGGGCGTAGATGTTCTTCGACGAACGGAAGACCGACAGGCGCGGACGACCGTTGGCGAGGCTCTTGAGGCGGGTGCGAACGCGCTGAGCGCGCTTGGCCGCCGATTCACGAGGAGAGAGCGCCATGGCTTACTTCTTCTTGCCTTCCTTGCGGCGGACGGTCTCGCCGGCATAGCGCACGCCCTTGCCCTTGTAGGGCTCCGGCGGACGAATGCGGCGGATCTTCGCGGCAATCTCACCAACCGCCTGCTTGTCGATGCCGGCGATCTTGATTTCGGTTTGCTTCGGCGTGGCGAACGTGATGCCGGCCGGGGCCGGAACGTCCACGTCGTGGCTGAAACCGAGTTGGAGGCTGAGGGCCGTGCCCTTCATAGCCGCGCGGTAACCGACGCCGACCAGCTCGAGGCTTTCCTCGAAGCCGGTGGTCACACCGTGCACCATGTTGGCCACCAGCGTGCGGGACAGACCCCACATGCCCTTGGCGCGCTTCGTATCGACGCGCGGGGTCAGCAGCAGCTCGGAGCCTTCCTGCTTGACCTCGACTTCGTCGGCGATCGTCCACGACAGCTGACCCTTGGGGCCCTTCACCGTGACCGTCTGACCCGAGAGCGTCAGGGTGACGCCCGAGGGGATTGCGACGGCTTTCTTACCGATACGTGACATGCTCTTTCCCTCCCGCGCCTAGTAGACGCGGCAGAGGACTTCGCCGCCGACATTAGCGTCGCGCGCGGCGGTGTCCGACATGACGCCCTTCGGCGTCGACAGGATCGAGATGCCCAGGCCGTTCTTGATCGGCTTCAGGTCCTTGATCGACGAGTAGACGCGACGGCCAGGCTTGGACACGCGGCTGATCTCGGCGATCACGGGCTGGCCGTCGAAGTACTTCAGCTCGATCTCGAATTCGGGGAACGCACCGGGCTTCTCGATCAGCGAGTAGCCGCGGATGTAGCCTTCGTCGGCCAGCACGTCGAGGACGCGGGCGCGCAGCTTGGAAGCCGGCGTCGACACCTTCGAGCGCTTGCGCGTGGCGGCGTTCTTGATGCGAGCGATCATGTCGCTCAGGGGATCGTTCATCGACATCTGATGGTCCTCACCAGCTCGACTTGACGAGGCCGGGGATCTGGCCTTGCGAACCGAGTTCGCGGAGGGCCACACGGCTCATCTTAAGCTTGCGGTAGTAGGCGCGCGGACGGCCCGTGACTTCGCAGCGGTTGCGGATGCGGATCGGCGAGCTGCTGCGGGGCAGCTTGGCCAGCTTGAGGCGAGCCTCGAAGCGTTCCTCGAGCGGCAGGCTTTCGTCGTTGGCGATCGCCTTCAGCGCGGCGCGCTTCTCGGCGAACTTCTTGACGAGGGCCTTGACGGCTTCGTTGCGGTTGACGGCGCTTTTCTTGGCCATGGTTTCTTTCCCTTCCCGCTCTCTTAGTTGACGAACGGGAACTGGAATTCCTTCAGGAGAGCCTTGGCTTCCTGGTCGGACTTCGCAGTGGTGCAGACGATGATGTCCATGCCCCAGATCTGCTCGATCTGGTCATAGTTGATTTCCGGGAACACCAGGTGCTCCTTCAGGCCCATGGCGTAGTTGCCACGGCCGTCGAAGCTCTTGCCGTTCAGGCCGCGGAAGTCCTTCACGCGCGGCAGCGCGATCGTGACCAGGCGGTCGAGGAATTCGTACATCCGGTCCTTGCGCAGGGTGACCTTGGCGCCGACCACCATGCCTTCGCGCAGCTTGAAGCCGGCGATCGACTTGCGGGCGCGGGTCGCGACGGGCTTTTGGCCGGCGATCGCCTGCAGATCCTTCAGGGCGGTCTGAGCCTTCTTGGAGTCGGCCACCGCCTCGCCGATGCCCATGTTCAGGACGATCTTGTCCAGCTTGGGAATCTGCATTTCGTTGGTGTAGCCGAACTGCTCCTTCATCGCGGCGCGGATGCGCTCGCGATAAACGGTCTTCAGCCGGGGCTCGTAAGCTTGATCAGCCATTGATCACCTCGCCGGTCGTCTTGGCGACGCGCACCTTCTTGTCGCCTTCGATCTTGAAACCGACGCGGGTGGGCTTGCCGTTGGAATCCACGACGGCGACGTTCGAGACGTGCAGCGCGGCTTCCTTGTTCTTGATGCCGCCTTGCGGATCGGCTTGGGTCGGCTTGGTGTGACGCGAAACCATGTTCACGCCTTGCACCACGACCCGGTTGTCCTTCGGCAGGACCTGCAGGACAGCGCCTTGCTTGCCCTTGTCCTTGCCGGCCAGAACGACGACGCGGTCGCCCTTCTTGATCTTAGCGGCCATTACAGCACCTCCGGGGCGAGGGAGATGATCTTCATGTGGTTCTTGGCGCGCAGTTCGCGGGGAACCGGGCCGAAGATCCGCGTGCCGACCGGCTCGCTCTGCTTGTTGACGATGACGGCCGCGTTCTTGTCGAAGCGGATCATCGAACCGTCCTTGCGCTTCAGGCCTTGGTTCACGCGAACCACGACGGCGCGCAGAACGTCGCCCTTCTTCACGCGGCCGCGCGGAATGGCTTCCTTCACGGAGACGACGATCACGTCGCCCACGCTGGCGTAGCGACGGCCAGCGCCGCCCAACACCTTGATGCACATGACCCGGCGAGCGCCAGAGTTATCGGCGACGTCCAAGTTAGTTTGCATCTGGATCATGGTCTAAACCTTCCAGACTTAAGCCGAAGCCTTGGGAAGGACTTCCCAGGTCTTCAGCTTGGACTTCGGAGCGCACTCGATGATGCGGATCGCTTCACCGGCCTTGTACGCGTTGGATTCGTCGTGCGCGTGGTACTTCTTGGACTGACGCACGATCTTCTTCAGAACCGGGTGAACGATGGTCCGTTCGACCTTCACCACCACGGTCTTGTCGCCTTTGTCGGAGACGACGACCCCTTCGAGGATACGCTTGGGCATATCGTTCTCCTTAAGCCGCGGCCTTGGCGCGCAGCACGGTCTTGATCCGCGCGATATCCTTGCGGATCTCGTTGACGCGGTGGGTCTTCTCGACCTGGCCCGTGGCGGCCTGGAAGCGCAGGTTGAACTGCTCCTTCTTCAGGCTCAGCAGGGTGTCGGCCAGCTGGTCGGGGGTCATGCCCCGGATGTCAGCGATCTTCATGAGCCTCAAGCCTCCACGGCCACGCCCGCGTCGATGCGGGTCACAACACGGGTGCGGATCGGCAGCTTGGCGGCGCCCAGGCGCAGGGCCTCACGCGCGATATCGTCCGGCACGCCGTCGATTTCGAACATGATGCGGCCCGGAGCCACGCGCGCGGCCCAGTAGTCCACCGCGCCCTTGCCCTTACCCATCCGCACTTCGGCCGGCTTGCCGGTGACCGGCACGTCCGGGAAGATGCGGATCCAGACGCGGCCTTGACGCTTCATCTGGCGGGTGATGGCGCGACGGGCGGCTTCGATCTGGCGGGCCGTGATGCGCTCCGGCTCGACGGCCTTCAGGCCGTACGAACCGAAGTTCAGCAGGGTGCCGCCCTTCGAGGCGCCGTGGATGCGGCCCTTGAACTGCTTGCGGAATTTGGTCTTCTTCGGAGACAGCATGGCGATCTAATCCTTAGGCGCGATCGCGACGGTCACGACGCTCGCCCCGGTCGGGACGATCGCCGCGCTCACGGCCGCCACCTTCGCCGGCCGGGCCGGACTCGGTGGCCAGGCGCTTGTCGAGCGCCATCGGATCATGCTCCAGCACCTCGCCCTTGAAGATCCAGGTCTTCACGCCGATGATGCCGTAGGTGGTCTTGGCTTCGGCGAAACCGAAGTCGATGTCGGCGCGCAGGGTGTGCAGCGGCACGCGGCCTTCGCGATACCACTCCATGCGCGCGATTTCCGCGCCGCCCAGGCGACCCGAGACGTTGATCCGGATGCCCTTGGCGCCGAGGCGCACGGCCGACTGGATCGAACGCTTCATGGCGCGACGGAAGGCGATCCGGCGTTCCAGCTGCTGAGCGATGGACTCGGCGACCAGCTGAGCGTCGGTTTCCGGCTTGCGGATCTCGACGATGTTCAGGTGGACCTCGCCCTCGGTCATCACCGACATGTCCTTGCGGAGCTTGTCGATGTCAGCGCCCTTCTTGCCGATGATGACGCCCGGACGGGCGGCATAGATCGTGATGCGGCACTTCTTGTGCGGACGCTCGATGATGATGCGCGAGACGCCGGCTTGGTACAGACGCTTCTTCAGTGCCGTGCGGACCGCCAGGTCTTGGTGCAGCAGCTTGCCGTACTGGTTGCCGTCGGCGAACCAACGGCTGTCCCAGGTGCGGTTGATGCCGAGCCGCAGCCCGACCGGATTGACTTTCTGACCCATTAGGCGGCCTCACCCAGTTCGCGGACCACGATCGTGATCTCGGAGAACGGCTTCTCAACGCGCGTCGCGCGGCCGCGAGCGCGGGGCGAGAAACGCTTCATGATCAGGTTCTTGCCCACATAGGCCTCGGCGACAACCAGGCTGTCGATGTCGAGGTTGTGGTTGTTCTCGGCGTTGGAGATCGCCGAGTACAGCGCCTTGCGGACGTCCTGAGCGATGCGCTTGTGGCTGAACTCGAGCTCGTTGAGAGCGCGCTGGACGTTCAGGCCACGGATGGACTGAGCGACCAGGTTCAGCTTGCGCGGGCTGGTGCGCAGGGTGCGCACCTTGGCCATCGCTTCAGTGCCCGGCAGGCGGCGTTCTTGCTTCTGCTTGGCCATGATTACTTCCTCTTGGCCTTCTTGTCGGCGGCGTGACCCGGGAAGTTCCGGGTCGGCGCGAATTCGCCGAACTTCATGCCGACCATGTCTTCCGACACGAGCACGGGGACATGCTTCTGGCCGTTGTGCACGCCGAAGGTCAGGCCGACGAATTGCGGCATGATGGTCGAGCGGCGCGACCAGGTCTTGATGACGTCCTTGCGGCCCGACGACAGAGCGGCATCGGCCTTCTTCAGGAGGTACCCGTCGACAAACGGGCCTTTCCAGACGGAGCGGGTCATGGCTTAGCGGCCCTTCTTCGCTTTGTGGCGCGAGCGGATGATGAACTTATCCGTGGCCTTGTTGACGCGGGTCTTGGCGCCCTTGGTCGGCTTACCAGCCGGGGTCACCGGGTGACGACCGCCCGAGGTCCGGCCTTCACCACCGCCGTGCGGGTGGTCGACCGGGTTCATGGCGACACCACGGACGTGGGGGCGACGACCCATGTGACGAGAACGACCGGCCTTGCCGAGGTTCTGGTTCATGTGGTCCGGGTTCGACACGGCGCCGACGGTGGCCATGCACGAGTCGAGCACCATGCGCAGCTCGCCCGAGTTCAGGCGGATCTGGGCGTAGCCGGCGTCACGACCGACCAGCTGGGCGTAGGCGCCAGCCGAACGGGCGATCTGACCACCCTTGGCGGGCTTCAGCTCGATGTTGTGGATGATCGTACCGATCGGCAGCGTGCGCAGCGGCGAGGCGTTGCCCGGCTTCACGTCGACCTTCTCGCCGGTGACGACTTCGTCGCCGGCCTTCAGGCGTTGCGGGGCCAGGATGTAGGCCAGCTCGCCGTCGGCCTGATACTTGATCAGGGCGATGAAGGCGGTGCGGTTGGGGTCGTACTCGAGACGAACGACCGTGGCCACGCCTTGCTTGCGGCGCTTGAAGTCGACCAGACGGTACAGGCGCTTGGCGCCGCCGCCGCGGAAACGGACCGCGACACGGCCGTTGCCGCCGCGACCGCCCGACTTGGTCAGGCCTTCAACGAGCTTCTTCTCGGGCTTGCCCTTGTGAAGTTCGCTGCGGTCGATCAGCACCAGGCCGCGCTGGCCGGGGCTGGTCGGGTTAAATTGCTTCAAGGCCATGACTTAGAGCCCCGTCGTGATGTCGATCGACTGGCCTTCGGCCAGCGTCACGATCGCTTTTTTGACGTCGTTGCGACGACCCACGATGCCGCGGAAGCGCTTGGTCTTGCCCTTGGTCACGATGGTGTTGACCTTGGTCACCTTGACCTTGAACAGCTCTTCGACGGCGGCGGCGATTTCGTCCTTGGTCGCGTCGTTGGCCACCTTGAAGACAACCTTGTTCTGCTCGCTGAGCAGGGTCGTCTTTTCGGTGATCACCGGCGACAGGATCGTGTCGTAGTGGCGAGCGGTGGCGGCCATTAGGCGGCTTCCTTCTCAGCGAAACGAGCCGAGATCGCTTCGACCGCGTCCTTGGTCAGGACCAGGGTCTGGCGACGCAGCACGTCGTAGACGTTCAGGCCGGCGTTCGGCAGGACATCCACGTTCGGGATGTTGCGGGCGGCGAGCTTGAAGTTCGCGTCCACTTCCGGACCGGCGATGACCAGGGCGTTCTTCAGACCGATCTTGTCGAAGTTGGCGCGCAGAGCGGCCGTCTTGGCTTCGGTCAGAACGGCGCTGTCCAGGACGACCAGCGAGCCCGACTTGGCCTTCGACGACAGAGCGTGCTTCAGGGCCAGGGCGCGGATCTTCTTGGGCAGGTCGAAGGCGTGGCTGCGGACCACGGGACCGTGGGCCTTGGCGCCGCCGACGAACTGGGCCGCACGGCGCGAGCCGTGACGGGCGCCGCCGGTGCCCTTCTGCTTGTACATCTTCTTGCCCGTGCGAGAGACCTCGTTGCGGACTTGAATCTTGTGGTTGCCCGAGCGGCGCTTGGCCAGCTGCCAGGTCACGACGCGCTGCAGGATGTCGCCGCGGATGTCGTCGATGCCGAAGATGGCGTCGTCGAGATCAACGGAACCGGCCTTGCCGCCGTCCAGTTTGATGACGTCGAGTTTCATTAGCCTTCGCCCTCTTCGGTCGCAGCCGCGGGGGCCTCTTCAGCGGGGGTTTCAGCAGCGGCCGGAGCCTGGCCAGCCTTGCGGAAGGCGCCCGGACGCGGCGCGTCGGCCGGCAGGGCCTTCTTCACGGCGTCGCGAACCTTCACGTAGCTGCCTTCGTGGCCGGGGACGGCGCCCTTGACCAGGATCAGGCCGCGCTCGACGTCGACCTTCCAGACGGTGACGTTGAGGGTGGTGACGGTTTCTTGACCCAGGTGACCGGCCATCTTCTTGCCCGGGAACGTACGGCCCGGATCCTGGCGGTTACCGGTCGAACCGTGCGAGCGGTGCGAGACCGAAACACCGTGGGTGGCGCGCAGACCGCCGAAGTTCCAGCGCTTCATGGCGCCGGCGAAACCCTTACCGACGGTGACGCCTTGGATGTCGACCTTCTGGCCGGCGACGAAGTGGTCGGCCGTCAGTTCGGCGCCGACTTCGATCAGGGCGCTTTCCTCGACGCGGAACTCGGCGACGACGCGCTTCGGCTCGACGGCCGCCTTCGCGAAGTGACCGCGCATGGCGTTCGAGGTGTTCTTGGCCTTCTTGGCGCCAGCGCCGAGTTGCAGGGCGGTGTAGCCGTCCTTCTCAACGGTGCGCACGCCCGTGACCTGGCAACCGTCGAGCGACAGGACGGTGACCGGCACGTGCTGACCAGCTTCGTCGAAGAAGCGGGTCATGCCCAGCTTCTTGGCGATCACGCCGGTGCGTTGGGTGGGGAGAGTCATGGATCAGGCCCTCCTTACAGCTTGATTTCGACGTCAACGCCGGCCGACAGGTCGAGCTTCATCAGCGCGTCCACGGTCTGCGGAGTCGGGTCAACGATGTCGAGAACGCGCTTGTGCGTCCGGATCTCGAACTGCTCGCGCGACTTCTTGTCGACGTGCGGCGAACGGTTGACGGTGAATTTCTCGATAAGCGTGGGCAGGGGGATGGGGCCCCGCACCGTCGCGCCCGTGCGCTTGGCCGTATTGACGATCTCGCGCGTGGAATGATCCAACACGCGGTGATCGAAGGCCTTGAGCCGGATGCGGATGTTCTGACGATCCATATCGCTCGGTTTCCTAGTGGGCTGCGCCCGCGTCTCGAACCATTTCAAAGACCAACTCGGAACCCCAAGGGGCCCCGTACGCAGCGTCCGCAAAACAAAACTCCCCAACAGTCGCCTGTCGGGGTGATGACCAGATATTGCACCTACCCTCCGAGGAGGATCAACGGCGCTATGTCCGGGCGTCTCGCGAACCGCGTTTGAGCTCGAAAGCTCACAGCCGGTCCAACAGAGGCGCGCTTGTACGGTCCAGAATCGGTTTCGTCAAGCGCTGTGTTCGGGCTCCGAAGACCGCGCGAAAAAGGCTCCCGGCGACGACCGGGAGGCTTCCGAACTTGCCCTATATATAGAGAGTGTCCCGCGCGCGGCGCCGCCTAGCGACCGATGATCACGTCGCCCGAGCCGGCCACGTGCTTCTTGACCGGTCCGTTGACCTTGGCGATCCGCACGTCGCCCGAGCCGGCGACCGAGACATCGACCATGTCGGCCTCGCCGTTGAAGGTCACGTCGCCCGAGCCCATCACGTTGACATCGACCGAACGGCTGCGCCCGCCGGCCACCGTGATGTCGCCCGAGCCGGCGATATTGCCTCGCAGCTTGCCGTTGACGCTGGCGGCCGAGACGTCGCCCGAGCCGGCGATATTGACCTCGAGGTCGCCGCTGATGACCTGGGCCCTGATATCTCCGGAGCCCGCCAGATCGATCGAGGCCGAACCGGCCGCCCCGGCCTTGGTGTCGCCAGAGCCCGCCTGGCGGATCTTCAGCGCGCCCTTGGTGTTGGCGACCGTCCAGTCGCCGCAGCCGGCGTTGGAAAGTTCCACGCTGTCCGAGCGGCCGATGTCGCCGAACACCGCGCCGCCGGCGCGCACCCGGGCGTCCATCGGCACGCGCACCGCCACCTGCGGGAAGTTGTCGTAGGCCACGTCGCCGACGCCGCGGACGTGGACCCAGATCTTGCCGTCGCGGCTGTGGCAGCCGTTGATCCGGTTCATGCGCAGATTACCGTCGACAACCACTTCCTCGCCCTCGTTACGCACCTCCAGCGGCAGGCTGGCGTTGGTGGTCAGGAATTCGACCTTCACGTCGGGACGGTTTTCCGGGATCACCACGACGCGGGCCACCGCGTCCTTGATCTTGATGGCCGGGGCGGCGGGCGCGGCGGCGGCGGCGCTCGCGGCGGCGACGGCGGCGGCCGCGAGGGCCAGGGTGGTCAGAGCGCGCATCGGTATCTCCCCTCGGATGCGTGAATGCGATGAAGGGACGCTAACGGCAGGCGGCGGAAGCTTCGACTTAATTCGAGGTCATGACCGGGAAGTCACGATCGACCCCGCGCCCCGGCCCTCGCCTTGACCAAAGACGCGATTGTTCGCCGTCGTCATCGTTCGGTGGATGACCAAACGTCAAAGCTGCCGCAATCTGCCGCTCATGGCCGGCACGACCTTCGACACCCGACGCGCGCAGATGTTCCCGAGGCTGGAGACGGCCGAGGTCGATCGTCTGCGCCGCTTCGGCCAGACGGTGCGGGTCGAGGCCGGGGAGGCCCTGGCGACGGCGGGCGTCCCCTCCCCGGGCCTGTTCGTGATCCTGTCCGGCCGCGTGGCGCTGTCGCGGCGCGACGCCCACAACGAGAGCCAGCCGATCGTCGAGCACGCCGCCGGCCAGTTCATCGGCGAGATCGCCCAGCTGTCGGGCCGCCCTTCCCTCGTCGACGTCACGGCGATCACCCCGGTCGAGGCCCTGCTGATCGCGCCGGACCGCCTGCGCGCCGTGCTGATCGCCGAGGCCGAGCTGGGCGAGCGGGTCATGCGCGCCCTGATCCTGCGCCGCGTCAGCCTGATCGAGACCGGCGCCGGCGGCCCGATCGTCATCGGCCGCGCCGCCGACGGCGAGGTCATCCGCCTGTCCGGCTTTCTGGCCCGCAACGGCCATCCATACCAGCATCTGGATCCCGACGAGGTCGATTGCGCCAAGGTGCTGATCCAGCGGTTCGACGTCGACGAGAGCGAGCTGCCGATCGTGCTGTGCCCGAACGGCGCGATCCTGCGCCAGCCGACGAACCACCAGCTGGGCCGCTGCATCGGCCTGGTCGGGCCGATCGACGCCGAGCGCCTTTACGACGTCGCCATCGTCGGCGCGGGCCCGGCGGGCCTGGCCACCGCCGTCTACGCCGCCTCCGAGGGGCTGTCCGTGCTGGTGCTGGACAGCCGGGCCTTCGGCGGCCAGGCGGGGGCCTCGGCGCGGATCGAGAACTATCTGGGCTTTCCGACGGGCATCACCGGCATGGCCCTGATGGGCCGCGCCTACGGCCAAGCGCAGAAGTTCGGCGCGGAGCTCGCCATCCCCGACGAGGTCGCCTCGCTGGTCTGCGAACAGGACGGTCAACACCGCTACCGCCTGGCCCTGGCCCGCGGCGAGACCGCCCAGGCGCGCGCCGTGGTCATCGCCAGCGGCGCGCGCTATCGCCGGCTGGAGGTCGACAATCTGGATCAGTTCGAGGGCGCCAGCGTCCATTACTGGGCCTCGCCGCTGGAGGCCAAGCTGTGCGCCGGCCAGGAGGTCGCCCTGGTCGGGGCCGGCAACTCGGCCGGCCAGGCGGCGGTGTTTCTGGCCAGCCACGTCAGGAAGGTCTGGATGATCGTGCGCGGCGAGAGCCTGGCGGCGACCATGTCGCGCTATCTGATCGAGCGCATCGAGAGCACGCCCAATATTGAGGTGATCGTCCGCGGCGAGGTCGTCGGGCTGGACGGCGAGGGCGATCAGCTCGCGACGGTGCGCTGGCGCGGCCCGGGCGGGGTCGAGACCACCCAGGCGATCAATCACCTGTTCCTGTTCATCGGCGCGGCGCCCAATACCGGCTGGCTGGCCAATTGCCACGTCGAGCTCGACAACCACGGCTTCGTGCGCACCGGGACGGATCTCGCGCCGGGCCATCCGCTGCTGCAGACCAGCCGCAAGGGCGTGTTCGCGATCGGCGACGTGCGCGCCGGCTCGGTCAAGCGCGTGGGCGCCGCGATCGGCGAAGGCGCCCAGGCCGTCGCCGCCATCCACGCCTATCTGGCGGAGGGCTGAAGCCATGACCTGCACGCACGAAGCCTCCATCCGGGTCGTGACGCCCAGCGCCAAGGGCTGCGAGGACTGCTTGAAGACCGGCGGCTGGTGGGTGCACCTGCGCCTCTGCCGCACCTGCGGCCACGTCGGCTGCTGCGACGACAGCCCCAGCAAGCACGCCACCGCCCACTTCCGCGCGACCCGGCACCCGATCATCGAGGGCTACGACCCGCCGGAGGGCTGGGGCTGGTGCTTCTTGGACGAGGAATTCGTGGAACTGCCCAACCAGACGGAGCGGCTGCTGCCGATACCACGGTTCGTGGAGGGGTAGACGGCCTTATCCCAGAGCGCGGCCTAACCATTAAGGATCGTTATGTTGCGGCCCCCGCCGAGGTCCGCGATATCGACGTTCTCCAATTTTGGGAAGGATCGATGAAACTCACGCTCTTGTCGCTTGGCCTGGCGAGCGCGCTGGCCGCCTCCCCCGCACTCGCCGCCGCCCCCGCTTGCGCTACGCCCGACTTTGCCGCTCAGGCCAAGGCGCTGGTCGACGGCGAGGTCAAGGCTGGCCGGTTTTCCGGCGCGGTGCTGGTCGCCAAGGACGGCGTCGCGGTGCTGCGAGAGGGCGTCGGCCTGGCCAATCGCGAATGGGACATCCCCAACGCGCCCGACACCAAGTTCCGCCTCGGCTCGATCACCAAGCAGTTCACGGCCGTGGCGATCATGCAGCTGGTGGAAGCCGGCAAGCTGTCGGTCGACGATCCGATTTCGAAATACTACGCCGACGCGCCCCCGGCCTGGTCGAAGATCACGCTCAAGCACCTGCTCACCCATACCTCCGGCATCCCCAGCTACACGGGCATCCCCGGCTTCTTCGACAAGGACGGCCGCCTGCCGCTGAAGCCCGAGGACATCGTCAAGCTCACGCGGGACAAGCCGCTAGAGTTCGAGCCGGGCAGCAAGTTCGCCTATGACAATTCGGGCTATATCCTGTTGGGCTATGTGATCGAGAAGGTGTCGGGCCAGACCTACGCCGACTATGTCACCCAGCATCTGCTTCAGCCCCTGGGCCTGAAGAACACCGGCTATGACGTTACCACACAGATCCTGGCCAAGCGCGCCTCGGGCTATCAGTCGACCCGAGGCGGCCTGCGCAACGCCGAGTATCTGGACATGTCCCTGCCCTACGCCGCCGGCTCGCTCTATTCGACGGTCGACGACCTGCTGGCTTGGGATCGGGCGCTAACCAGCGGCAAGCTTCTGACCGAAGCCTCTCGCAAGGCGCTGTGGACCGATTACGGCAACAAGTATGGCTACGGCTGGGTCATCGGGGAACAGTCCGGCCACCCGCGGATCAACCACGGCGGTGGCATAAACGGTTTCGCCACCGCCCTGAACCGCTATCCCGCGGATGGGCTGGTCACGGTGGTGCTGTCGAACTTCGAGAGCGCCGGCGCTAGCCCGCTGGCCGCCAATCTGGCGGGCCTGTGTCTCGGGACTTGGCAGCCGCCCAAGGCGATCACCCTGCCGACCGCGATTCTCGACAAGTATGTCGGCTCCTATGCCTTGACGCCGACGTTTATCCTCAAGGTCTATCGCGAGGGCGACCAGCTGATCACCCAGGCCACCGGCCAGGGCCCGATCCCGATCGTCGCCACCGCGCCAGGCGAGTTCTACGCCGCCGGTCCGAACGCCAGGCTGAGCTTCAAGCAGACCGGCGACGCGCCGGCCACCGGCCTGGTGCTTCACCAAGGCGGTCGCGACATGAACGCCGAGCGGGTTCCGGACAAGCCCTAGGCCCGAAACCTCGCCTTCCGCCTAGCGCTCCAACGCGCCCTTGCCGGCGAGGATCTTGTCGCGAAACTTCTCGATCCGCGCGAAGCGGGTCGCCGGCTGCTTGGCCTGGTTCAGGGCGAACAGATAGCTCCGCTGGCGGCCGGGCGTCAGGGCGTGGAAGGCCTCGGCCAGGTCCGGATCGGCGTCCAGGGCCTCGATCAGCTCGGCGGGCATGTCGATCTCGCGGTCGACCTTCGGGGGCTGCGTCCCCGCCTCGGCATGCTCCATCAGTTGCCGAAGATAAGCCCGAATCACCGGGGCCTTCGCCTCAACTTGGTCGACGGCGGTGAAGCGTATCAGGCTCGGCGTCGGGCTGTTGGGGCCTGGCGTCTCCAGCACGCCCTCGCTGTCGACCAGCAGACCGGCGTTGAGGAAGCCCAGTCGGAAGTCGTTCCGCAGCGCGCCGATGATCGCGATGTTGCGGCCCGCGTGGGTGTAGCAGGGATGAGCCCACTTCACCGTCTCCTCCAACCCCTCGGCGAGACAGAGCGCCCGCAGCGCGTTCAGGCCCTCGATCCAGGGGCGGGTCGAGCAGTCCGGCGTCGCGAAGCGATCGCAGCGCCCGCAGCCCTGGGTGAAGAAGTCGTCCGCGTCGGTGATCATCGCCATGGCGCCACCATAGCAAATGGTCCCGGAGTTTCCTCCAGGGCCTCCGCTTGCGCGGGGTCTTCGGACGGCGACCGAGGATCTGGGGCGATAAGCTCTCCCTTCCCCTTGATGGGGGAAGGGCCGGGGATGGGGGTGACCCGCGGAG
>NZ_CAMQSF010000020.1 GCF_947036865.1 uncultured Caulobacter sp.
GTCGACATTCCCGCGCCCGCCCCCGAGCCCGCGCCCGTCCTCGCCGCCGTCGTCGAGGCCGCCAAGCCCGCCGTCGCGGCCGCCGCCGCGCCCAAGGCCACCCCCGTCGAGGTGCCGGGTCCTGGCCAGTCGGTCATCCGCGTCGATCCCGAACGCATCGACCGCCTGATCGACCTGGTCGGCGAGCTGGTCATCAACCAGGCCATGCTGGCGCAGCGCGTCGGCGAATACGGCATCGCCCCGTCCTCCAACCTGGCCATGGGCCTCGACGAGCTGGAGCAGCTCACGCGCGAGATCCAGGACAGCGTCATGGCCATCCGCGCCCAGCCGGTGAAGTCGGTGTTCCAGCGCATGCCGCGCCTGGTCCGCGAAGTCGCCAACATGACGGGCAAGCAGGCCCGTCTGGTGATGGACGGCGAGAACACCGAGGTCGACAAGACGGTCATCGAGCGTCTGTCCGATCCGATCACCCACATGCTGCGCAACGCCATCGACCACGGGCTGGAAAGCCCCGAGGAGCGCAAGGCGGCCGGCAAGAATCCGGAAGGCGTCGTGCGCCTGGCCGCCCTGCACCGCAGCGGCCGGATCGTCATCGAGGTCTCCGACGACGGCAAGGGCATCAACCGCGAGCGCGTCTTCGGCATCGCTGTCAAGAAGGGCCTGATCGCGCCCGACCTGCAGCTGACCGACGAGGAGATCGACAACCTGATCTTCCTGCCGGGCTTCTCGACCGCCGAGAAGATCTCGGACGTCTCGGGCCGCGGCGTGGGCATGGACGTGGTCAAGCGGTCGGTCCAGGCCCTGGGCGGCCGCATCTCGATCTCCTCGCGTCCGGGCCAGGGCTCGACCTTCACGCTCAGCCTGCCGCTGACCCTGGCGGTGCTGGACGGCATGGTCGTCGACGTGGCCGGCGAGACCCTGGTCGTGCCGCTGGCCGCCATCGTCGAGAGCCTGCGTCCCAAGCCCGAGGAAGTGCGCCCGCTGGGCCCCGTCGGCTCGGTGCTGGCGGTCCGCGACAGCTTCGTGCCGCTGATCGACGTCGGCCTGACCCTGGGCTATCGCGACGAGAGCCCGCATCCGACCGACGGCGTCGTGCTGCTGGTCGAGGGCGAGGACGGCTCGCGCGCCGCCCTGGTGGCCGACGCCATCCATGGCCAGCGCCAGGTGGTCATCAAGTCGCTGGAGCAGAACTATCAGCAGGTGGAGGGCGTCGCCGCCGCCACGATCCTGGGCGACGGCCGCGTCGCCCTGATCCTGGACGTCGACGCGACGATCGCCATGCGTCGCCGCGAGGGCGGCGCGCCGCGTCCTCCCGAACCTAGCCTCATCGCCGCGGAGTAAGTCATGACCGACCATGCCACCGCCACGGGCGCCGACCGCCGCGAACTGATCTCCTTCCGCGTGGGCGAGCAGGAATACTGCGTCGATATCATGGCCGTTCGCGAGATCCGCGGCTGGAGCCCGGCGACGACCCTGCCGCAGTCGCCCAGCTACATGCGCGGCGTCATCAATCTGCGCGGCGCTGTGCTGCCGATCATGGACCTGGCCTGCCGCCTGGGCATGCCGGTAATCGAGCCGACCGTCCGCAGCGTCTTCATCGTCGTCAAGGCGGGCGACCGCACCGTGGGCCTGCTGGTCGACGCGGTGTCGGACATCCTGTCGATCAACGACGACATGATGCAGCCCACGCCCGACGTCGCCTGCGACGCGGTCCGCAGTTTCGTGCGCGGCATCATCTCGATCGAGGGCCGGATGATCAGCGAGATCTCGCTGGACCGCATCCTGCCCGAGCGGGAGGCGCTGGCCGCCTGATGACCACGACGTCCTCCCCCCTGTCGGAGCGGCGCGAGGCCATCGTCGATGGCGAGTTCGCGTTCACGACCCAGGATTTCAAGCGCATCGCCGCGCTGCTGTACGACCTGGCGGGCATCAGCTTGCCCGACAGCAAGGCGACGCTGGTCTATTCGCGCCTGGCCAAGCGCCTGCGCGCCCTGGGCATGCGCTCCTTCAACGAATACTGCGCCTTCGTCGGCGGCGAGAACGGCCACGACGAGAGCCAGGAAATGCTGCGGGCCCTGACCACCAACGTCACCCGCTTCTTCCGCGAGCCGCACCACTTCGACGACCTGCGCGCCAACGTGCTGGAGCCGCTGGCCGACGAGATCCGCGCCGGCGGGCGCCTGCGGCTGTGGTCCGCGGCCAGCTCGACGGGGCAGGAGCCCTATTCGATGGCCTTCACCGTGCTGTCGGTGTGGCCAAACGCCGCCGACCTGGACATCCGGATCCTGGGCACGGACATCGACACCAACGTCCTGGCCGTCGGCCGGGCCGCCGTCTACGACGAGCCGCTGCTCGAAGGCATCCCCGCCGCGGCGCGGAGCCAGTATTTCGAGCGCGATCCCTCCGACCGTCGCAGCTGGCGCGTCTGCGAGGCCGCGCGGCGGCTCGTGGCCTTTCGGGAACTAAATCTCAACGGTCCGTCATGGCCAATGAAGGGACCCTTCGACGCCATCTTCTGCCGGAATGTCGTGATCTACTTTGACGAACCCACCCAGGAACGAGTCTGGAACCGCTTCGCGCCCCTCGTCGCGCCCGGCGGTCGGCTCTATGTCGGTCACTCAGAACGCGTGGGCGCGTCGGTGACGGCGTTCGAGAACTGCGGTCTGACCGCCTACAGGAAGGTGGGACGCTGATGCCGAAGATCCGCGTTCTCGTGGTCGACGACTCCGCCACCATGCGGAGCCTGATCACCGCCGCCCTGAACCGCGACCCCGACATCGAGGTGGTCGGCGGCGCCGGCGACCCGTTCGAGGCCCGGGGCATGATCAAGGCCCTGAACCCCGACGTCGTCACGCTCGACATCGAGATGCCGAACATGAACGGCATCGAGTTCCTCGAGAAGATCATGCGCCTGCGGCCCATGCCGGTGGTCATGGTCTCGACCCTGACCCAGGCCGGCGCCGAGATGACGCTGCGGGCGTTGGAGCTGGGCGCGGTCGACTGCGTCGGCAAGCCCGCCGACGCCACCGGCACCCAGGACGCCCTGGCCGAGATCGTCGCCAAGGTGAAGATCGCCGCCCGCGCCTCGGTGCGCACCAACGCCGGCGCCGCCCCCGCGGCCGCCCCGCCGCGGCGCAAGGACTTCATGCCTTCGGGCGACGTCGTGGCGATCGGCTCGTCGACCGGCGGGGTCGAGGCGCTGCTGTCGATCCTGCAGCTCTTCCCCGACACCTGTCCGCCGACCGTCATCACCCAGCACATGCCGGCGACCTTCACCGCCAGCTTCGCCGCGCGCCTGGATCGCGCCAGCGGCGCCAAGGTGCAGGAGGCCACCGACGGCGCGCTGCTGGAGGCCGGCAAGGTCTATGTCGCGCCCGGCGGCGCCACCCATCTGGAAGTCGTCCGCTCGGCCGGCCTGCGGTGCCGCCTCGTCCAGGGCGACCCGGTCAGCGGTCACCGCCCCTCGGTGGACGTGCTCTTGAAGTCCGTCGCCAACGCGGTCGGCGACAAGGCCATCGGCGTCATCCTGACCGGCATGGGCCGCGACGGGGCCCAAGGCCTTCTGGCCCTGCGGAAGGCCGGCGCGCGCACCCTCGGCCAGGACGAAGCCAGCTGCGTCGTCTACGGCATGCCCAGGGCCGCTTTCGAAATCGGCGCGGTGGAGAAACAGGTGTCCCTGTCCTCCATGGGCCAGTCCATCCTCGATCTGGCCTCGGCGAGGCGCTGAACCCATGCCCCAAGCAAGCACCATCTCCGTTCTCGTGGTCGACGACCAACTGACCATGCGCGCCCTGATCCGAAATGCGCTTCAGCAGATCGGCTTCAAGGACATCCGTGAGGCACCCGATGGCGAGGAGGCTCTGAAGAACCTCCTGGCCAAGCCCGCCAACCTCGTCATCTCGGACTTCAACATGCCGAAGATGGACGGCCTGGCGCTGCTGCGCGCCGTGCGCTCGCACCCGCCCATCCGCCAGACCGCCTTCGTCATGCTGACCGGCCGAGCCGACCGCGAACTGGTCCAGCGGGCGGTGCAGTTCGGCGTCAACAACTACTGCGTCAAGCCGTTCACCGTTCAGGGACTGCGCGACAAGATCGAACAGGTGTTCGGACAGCTGACATGACGCCATTCCAAAACGAAGACCTCGAACGGTCCACCAAGGTTCACGTGACCCAAGGCGAAAGCCATGTGACGGCCGATCCCAACGTGGTGATGACCACGGTGCTGGGCTCGTGCATCGCCGCGTGCATCCGCGACCCGCAGGCCGGCGTCGGCGGCATGAACCACTTCCTGCTGCCCGAGGGCGACGGCCGGGGCGGCGGCGACGCGGTGCGCTACGGCGCCTACGCCATGGAAGTGCTGATCAACGACCTGCTCAAGCGCGGCGCGCGGCGCGAGCGCCTGGAGGCCAAGATCTTCGGCGGCGCCAAGCTGTTCGACGGCCTGTCGGACGTCGGCGCCAGCAACGCCGCCTTCGCCGAGCGCTTCCTGCGCGACGAAGGGATCCCGATCGTCTCGTCCAGCACCGGCGGCGTCTCGGCGCGTCGGGTCGAGTTCTGGCCGACCTCGGGCCGCGTGCGCCAGCGCCTGGTGGCGGTGGACAACGCGCCGCAGGATGTCCGGCGTCCGACCCCGGCCCCGATGCCGGCCGTCGCCAGCGGCGACGTGGACCTGTTCTGACGATGAGCGCCCAACCGCGCCAGACGCCGCCCAGCGACACGACCGAGCACCTGCCGGTCGGAGAGCTGTCGCGCCGGCTGGCCGCGGAACTGGCCTCGGCCGCGGCGATCTGCCGGGACTGCGAACATCTGGCCGGCGACCTCGCCCAGGGCGGGGCCACGCTGGCGAATCTCACCCGCCTGCAGGCGCTCGACGAACTGAGCCAGCGCCTGCACGGCCTTTCGGAGGTGCTCGAGCGCATCGGCCAGCACGCCTCCGGCGAATGGAGCGTCTCCGTCGAGCCGCTGCTCACCGGCCTTGGCCTGTCCGACATGGCCGTGCGCCTGCGCGCCGAGGAGCCGGCGGCCGATCGCGCCGATCCTGGCGAGCTGGACTTCTTCTAGGGGCCGATGACCGACGCGCTCCTGCCCTCGACGCGGATCAATCTCGAGCGGGCCACGGTGCTCGTCCTGGACGACAATGGCGCTTCGCTGGACATCCTCTCGCAGGTGGTGTCCGGCTTTGGCGTCAAGCAGCTGCATCGCGCCGAGAGCGTCGCCGACGCCCAGTCGCTGATCCGCACCAAGACCTTCGACCTCGTCATCAGCGACGTGCAGATGCCGGTGACCGACGGCATCGAGTTCATCGAATGGCTGAGGAAGGAGGGCGGCGAGACGAACCGCTACATTCCGGTCATCCTGGTGACCGGCCACACCCGCACCTCCCAGGTCTATAAGTTGCGCGACGCCGGCGCCAACTACGTGGTGGCCAAGCCGATCACGCCCAAGGTCCTGCTGGAGCGGATCTTCTGGGTGGCCCGCGAGGAGCGGGCGTTCATCGAGTGCGAGGCCTATATCGGCCCGGATCGACGTTTCAAGCATGAGGGACCCCCGCCCGGCACCGACGGACGGCGGAAGGATGACCTCCCGGCAGAGGTGGGCGAGGCGCAGACGCCCAACATGACGGATGACGAAATCGCCAACATGATGCGCCCAGCGAAGGTGCAGGTATGAACGTCCGCAAGTTCCGCCCGAACAACCGACTTTCCACGCTGATCAAGCAGAAGGGCGGCGTTCTGGCCCAGGACGCCATCGCCGCCGCCGAGCGCGGGGTCGAGAGCCTGCGCGAGTCGTCGCTGGCGGCGCTCGACCAGACCCTCGCCGAGATCGACCGCCGCTTCGGCAAGGACGCGCTGGGGCGCCAGGCCGAGACGTTCGACGCCCTCTATCTGCTGGGCTCGCGGATCATCGACGTCGGCGCCTTCGTGTCGGATTCGGGCGTCGACAAGGCGGCGGTGTCGCTGTGCACCCTGGCCGACGACTGCGCCGAGACGGGCGCTTGGCGCTGGGACGCCGTCGACGTGCACCTGAACGCGCTGCGCCTGCTGCGGAGCGTCGGCGCGTCGCTGCCCGCCGATCAGCGCGAGGCCATGCTGGAGGGCCTCTACCAGGTCAGCCACTTCCATCGGCCCGAAGAGGCCTGACGCCGGCTTTCGTCCGTCCACGCCCCTGTGGCGTATCGTCGCCATGTGTCGCAAACGCAACGGCGCTAGGACTCTCACGAGATGTGACCACTTTGTGGCCTTGTCGGCCGACGCCGGCTTTGTTAGCAGTCTGATACCGGTGTCAAAAACCATAGTACGGTTCTGACACCGGTGGCAAAAACCAAGACTTCAAGGCCGGGGGGCGATTTCGCGGGAAGGACGCGGGATCGAGACGAAGGCCGAGGCGGCGATCACGTCGCCGTCAATGGTCGAACGGGAGGAGGCTCTATGTCCAAGACTTTCGGGCGCGTGCGCGCTCTGCATTACGGCGTTTCCGGCGGCGCCCTGGCCCTGGCGATGACCTTCGCCGGCGCCGCGTCGGCTCAAGACACGCAAAAGCCCGCCGAATCCGAGGTCGAAGCCGTCGTCGTGACCGGCTTCCGCGCCTCGCTGGCCAACGCCCTGGACGTCAAGCGTCGTGAAAACGACCTCGTCGACGTCATCAAGGCCCAGGACATCGCCGACTTCCCCGACCTGAACCTCGCCGAGTCGCTGCAGCGCGTGCCGGGCGTGTCGATCGACCGCGACGGCGGCGAGGGCCGCAGCATCACCGTGCGCGGTCTCGGCCCCGACTTCACCGTCGTGCGCCTGAACGGCCTGGAAGCCCTGGCCACCACCGGCGGCAAGGACAGCTCGGGCGGCGCCAACCGCGGCCGCCAGTTCGACTTCTCGATCTTCGCCTCGGAGCTGTTCAACAGCGTGACCGTGCGCAAGTCGACCTCGGCCATGAACGAGGAAGGCTCGCTGGGCGCGATCGTCGACCTGCAAGCCGCGCGGCCCTTCGACTACAAGGGCTTCACGATGAGCGCCTCGGGCAAGATCGGCTATAACGATCTGTCCCGGAAGAGCGACCCGCGCTACACCTTCCTGGTCAGCAACCGCTGGGACACCGGCCTCGGCGAGGTCGGCGCCCTGCTGTCGGTCGCCTACGCCACCCGCGCCCAGCGCGAGGAAGGCTCCTCGACCGGCCGTTGGGAAAACCCGTCGGTTCCGTTCAACTCGTCGACCGCGTTCCCGTGCTTCGGCGCGGCCTACAACCCGCAGACCACCGGATACACGCCGGGGGGCGCGACCGTCGCGACCTCGGCCGCCTGCGCCGATGGGTCGATCGGTTATGGCTATGATCCGGTCACCGGCGCGCGCGTGCCCGTCACCGGGACGACCCCCGCCAAGGCCGGCGCGGCCAACAACCTCTGGCACCCGCGCATCCCACGCTACGGCCGCCTGGACTACGATCAGAAGCGTCTGGGCGTGACCGCGTCGCTGCAATGGCGTCCGACCGACCGCTCGACCCTGAGCCTCGACGCGATGCTGGCCAAGTTCACCAACAACCGCGACGAGACCTATCTCGAGGTCATCTCGTTCAGCCGCTCGCAAGCGGGCCTGCCGCAGACCGACGTCGTCAACTTCACGGCCGACAGCAAGGGCAACCTGATCAAGGGCACGTTCGACGACGTCGACGCCCGGGTCGAGTATCGCCACGACGACCTGAAGACCGAGTTCAACCAGTTCTCGCTGACCTACGACACCAAGTTCGGCGACGCCGGTCACCTGAACGTCGTCTACGGCCAGTCGCGTTCGATCCAGAACAACCCGGTCCAGACGACCTTCTCGTTCGATCGCTACGACACCGACGGCTACAGCTACGACTACTCGGCCAACGACAAGCTGCCGAACTTCAACTACGGCTTCGATCCGACCAATCCGGCCAACTACGTCTACAGCGCCAGCAACGCCCTCGGCGACGCCTCGCTGCTGCGCCTGCGTCCCAGCAAGGCCGTCAACACCTTCAAGACGTTCCGCGCCGACGTCGACTACCAGATCCTGACCGGCTTCAAGCTGCGGTACGGCGGTAACTATAAGGAATACGGCTTCAGCTCGTGGGAGCAGCGCCTCTTCTCGCGCAACCTGGCGGCCACCGGCAACACCTTCACCGCCGAGGCCGGCTTCGGCCTGCCGGCGGGCGTCACCGTCGCCGACGTCTCGCGCGTGATCAGCGGCTTCGGTCGCGGCCTTGGCCTGCCGTCGGGCGTGCCGACCTCGTGGCTGGCGCCCGATCTCGACAAGCTGAAGTCCAAGCTCGGCTACGACTGTAACTGCATCAACGCCAACGGCGACTTCCGCCTGAGCGTGCTGAACCAGCTGGGCGCCCTGCGCCAGATCACCGAGAAGGACACCGCCCTCTACATCCAGGGCGACTTCGACTACGACGTCTTCAACATCCCGGTGCGCGGCAATATCGGCGTCCGCTATGTGAAGACCGTTCAGGACGCGCTGGGTCACCTGAACACCGGCAGCGTGACCACCCCGGTCGCCACGCCGTTCGGCACGATCTCGACCACCGTCCCCACCGACGGCGTCCAGCAGACCTCGCGCGAATACAAGAACACCCTGCCGTCGCTGAACGTCTCGGCTCAGCCGTTCGACAACTTCTTCGTCCGCTTCGCCGCCGCCAAGGTGATGACGCGTCCGCAGCTGCAGAACCTGACGCCCGGCTTCACCGCCAACAGCCAGTCGGCCCAGACCCTGACGCGCGGCAATCCCGACCTGAACCCGATGCTGTCCAACAACCTGGACCTCAGCTTCGAATGGTATCCGGACAAGGAAACCCTGTTCTCGGTCGGCCTGTTCGAGAAGGACATCAAGTCCTACATCCAGACCTCGGCCGTCGCGATCCCGTGGGCCGAAACCGGTCTGTCGAACGCCCTGCTGAGCAACGGCAATACGCCCGACACGCTGTTCACGGTCACGACCCAGATCAACACCCCCGGCGGCAAGCTGAAGGGCTACGAGCTCTCGCTGCAGCGTCCGTTCACCTTCCTGCCGGCGCCGTTCGACAGCTTCGGCACGATCCTGAACTACACGCACGTGCAGAGCGACATCCAGTACGTGATCAAGAACCCGACGTACGCCGGCACGCCGCGCGTGCAGACGGCGCCGGCCGTGCTGCTGACCCAGCCGCTGGTGAACCTGTCGCCCGAAGCCTACAACGCCACGCTCTATTACGAGCGCGGGCCGTTCAAGGGCCGGGTCTCGGCCTCGTACCGCGACCCCTATCTGATCCAGGTGGCCCCGTCGGCGACCAACAGCAACGACGTGCGGATCAAGGAAAAGACGCTGAACATCGACACCCAGTTCAGCTACCAGTTCAAGAACTTCACCGTCACCCTGGAAGGCATCAACCTGACCGACCAGGTGGACAGCAAGGTCGATGACTCCACCCGGATGGCGTCGGAAGAGTACGTCCACTACGGCCGTCAGTTCTATCTCGGCGTGAAGTGGAAGTTCTAGGCTTCCGCGGATAGTTGAGCTTAAAAAGAAGGGCGCTAGCTGGAAGGTTAGCGCCCTTTTTCGTGGCTCAAACGCCGTTTCCCCGGCGAATGCCGGGGCCCGATTCATCCCGAGAGGCTTGGCGGACGCGAAAGCGCGCATCGCCCACGACAAGGTCGGGAGAGGGCTCGATCTGGACCCCGGCATTCGCCGGGGAGAACGGCTTTGGGTTTTACCCCTCGACCCCGTCGATCCACGTCGCCGTGACGTTCAGATCGTCGTCCAGCAGGCAGAAGTCCGCCGCGCTTCCCACGGCGATCCGGCCTCTCCGGCCCTCCAGCCCCAGGAACGCCGCCGGGGCCGCCGAGGCCATCATAACGGCCTGGTCCAGGGTCAGGCCCAGCATGGCGATCGCGTTGCGCACCGCCGCCGCCATGTCGAGGTCCGAGCCGGCCAGGGTGCCGTGATCGTCGACGCAGACGCCGTCGACCACGCGGATGCGGCGGCCTTGCAGGTCGAACTGCTTGTCGGCCATGCCTACGGTCGGCATGGCGTCGGTGACCAGCATGAAGCGGTCCAGCGGCCGGCAGCGCAGGGCGATGCGCAGCGCCACCGGATCCACGTGGCGACCGTCGACGATGACGCCGCACCAGGCCTCCTGGCTCTCCAGCGCCGCCCCGACCGCGCCGGGCTCGCGGCTGGTCAGCGGCGACATGGCGTTGAACAGGTGCGTAAAGCCGGTCAGGCCGTGGTCCAGCGCCTGGCGCATGGTCTTGTAGAGCGCGTTGGTGTGACCGGCGGCGACCCGCGCGCCCGCGTCCGCCAGCCGCCGGATCATGTCGGGCGTCGTCCGCTCGGGGGCCAGGGTGATCAGGGTCTTGCCCACCTTCAGCGAGGTCAGCAGGGTCAGGGCCGCCTCGTCGATCACGCGGAACTTGTCGGCGTCGTGGATGCCCTTGCGCTTGGGATTGAGGAACGGACCCTCGATATGGACGCCCAGCACGCCGGGCACGCCCCGCTCGATCGCCGCCTCGACGGCGCGCATGGCCTTGTCCACCACCGACAGGTCGTCGCTGATCAGGGTGGGCAGGAAGCCCGTCGTGCCGTAGCGCCGGTGGGCGGCGCCGATCGCGGCGATGGCCTCGACCGTCGGCGAGTCGTTGAACAGCACCCCGCCGCCGCCATTGACCTGGGTGTCGATATAGCCCGGAACCAGCAGGCCGCCGTCCAGTTCGCGCCGCGCGGCGCTCGCCGGGACCTCGCGCGTCTCGACCACGCCGGCGACTACGCCGTTCTCGACCAGGACGGCCTTGCCGTCGACGACGCCGGCTTCCGTCAGGACGCGGCCATTGACCAGTGCAGCCAGCATCAGACGGTTTCGGTGACCTTGTTGAGGTGGGGCGGGCTGTCGGGATCGTAGCCGCGCGCCACCGATAGCGCATTGGCCATGCGATAAAAGCTCTGAATCATCAGGATCGGCTCGAGAACCGGGTGGCTGGACAGCGTCGGCAGCGCGCCCGCGCCCGCGTCGCCCGATCCCGCCAGCAGCACCTCGGCGCCGCGCGCGCGCAGGCCGGCGGCCATCTCGTCGACGCTGGCGCGGCTCTCGTCGTTCTGGGCGAAGACCAGGGCCGGGAAGCCCGCCTTCACCAGGGCCATCGGCCCGTGCAGCACCTCGGCGGCGCTGAAGGCCTCGGCGTGCAGGCCGCAGGTCTCCTTGAACTTGAGCGCCGCCTCCAGGGCGACGCCGAAGCCGACGCCGCGCCCCAGGACATAGAGGTTGCGCGCCAGCTTCAGCCGCTCGACGGCCGGCGACCAGTCCAGCGCCCAGGCTTGCGCCAGCGCCGTCGGCAGGCCGGCCAGCGCCGTGGCCAGCGCGTCGTCCTCGGTCCAGGCCGCGATCAGCTGGGTGATGGCGACCAGCGCGGCGATATAGGACTTGGTCGCCGCGACGCTGAGCTCGGGCCCGGCGTGCAGCGGGATCACCTCGTCGACCAGGGCGGCCAGCGGAGAATCGACGACATTGACCAAAGCGACCGTGTGGGCGCCGGCGGCCTTGGCCGCCTTCACCGCCGCCAGCAGGTCCGGGCTCTTGCCCGACTGCGAGATGGCCAGATAGAGCGCGCCCTCCAGGTTCGGCGAGGCGTCGTAGACCGAGCTGACCGACAGGCCCGCCGACGAGGTCAGCACCCCGGCGCGGGTCTCGATCAGATAGCGGGCGAAGGTGGCGGCGTGGTCGCTGCTGCCGCGCGCGCAGGTGACGACCACGCGCGGCGGCTGGGCCCGCAGGCGTTCGGCGAGGCGCGCGATCCGGCCCGCGTTGGCGGTCAGCTGCGCGGCCGCGACCGCCGAGGCCTGGCCGGCCTCGAGGAACATGCGCGTGGCCTCGGGGGCGAGCCGCGGCGACGCGGGGGCCTCGGGACGGGTCAAGACGGTCGCCTCCAAATCAACGCCTCCAATCGTCAGGACAGGGCGTTCAGTTCCGCGACGAAGTCGTAGGCGTCGCCGCGATAATAGGACTGGGTGACTTCCACGGCCCGGCCGTCCTTCAGGAAGCCGCGCCGCTCGATCAGCAGGCCCGCGTCCTTGACCGGCACGCCCAGCAGATCGGCCTGTTCGGCCTGGAACAGGACCGCACGGAGCCGTTGCAGCGCGCGCACCGGCCGATGGCCCGTGGCGTCCAGCGCCTCGTAGAGCGAGGTGCCCACGACCTCGGTGGAGGGCAGGGCGAACGCCGCGATCGTCGTATATTCCACGGCCATCGGCGCGCCGTCGGCGAAGCGGATGCGGGCGAAGCGATAGACCGGCGTGCCCGGCGAGAGGCCAAGCGTCAGGGACTCCTCGGGCGTCACCCGGCCCTCGCCGCGGCTGATCCACTCGCTGCGCGGCACGCGCCCGCGCGAGATCATGTCCTCGGTGAACGAGGTCAGCTTCGAGAAGCTCTTTTCCACCCGCGCGGCGACGAAGGTGCCCGCGCCCTGGCGGCGGGTTAGCAGGCCTTCGCTGACCAGGCCGTCCAGCGCCTTGCGCACGGTGATGCGCGAGATGCTGAACTCCTCGGCCAGGTCGCGTTCGGCGGGCAGGGCGTCGTCGGGCGCCAGCACCTTCTTCTGAATGGCCTCGCGCAGGGCGCGCTGCAGCTGCCGGTAAAGCGGGGCGTGGTCGTCGGCGGCGTCGAGCCGTCCGATCCGTTCAGCAAACGTCATTCACAGCCCTCCCTGCCTAGCGATCGCGCAGGTTCGCCCAGGAACCCTCGCCGGTGTCGATAGCATATGACCATTTTCATACCAATAAGAACGTGGTCCGCAATTGGTTTCTTTTTGGCCTTGTCATCCGAAAAATTTCCGTCACAGTTCCCTCCCGAGGCCTGAGAAGTACCACGTTCTGCGGATCCTCCCAGAAAATTGGTATCAAATTGGGCTTGGGGTTCGGCTCCTGGCCTGATCGGCCCGGCAAAAATGGGGAGAAGCCGAGTTATGAAGTCATTCCACAAGATCCTTATGTCGACGTCCGCGTCCGCCCTGGCCGTCGCCCTGGCCGCGCCGGCCCTGGCCCAGACCGCCGGCAACCAGGTCGACGAGGTGGTCGTCACCGGCATCCGAGCGTCGCTGCAGGCCTCCGTCGAGTCCAAGCGCAACGCCAACGCCGTCATCGACGTGATCACCGCCGAGGACATCGGCAAGTTCCCGGACAAGAACGTCGCCGAATCGCTGCAGCGCGTCCCCGGCGTCACCATTCAGCGTGAATTCGGCGAGGGCGAGCGGATCTCGATCCGCGGCACCGCCCCGACCCTGAACCGCACTCTGCTCAACGGCCACGCGGTCGCCACCGCCGACTGGTTCATTCTCGACCAGTTCAAGGCCAGCCGCTCGTTCAACTACCTGATGCTGCCGTCGGAAATCGTCGGCAAGGTCGAGGTCTTCAAAAGCCCGGTCGCCAATATCGACGAAGGCGGCGTCGGCGGCACGGTCAATGTGCACACCCGCAACCCGCTGGACCTGGCGCCGCTGTCGGTCTCCGGCTCGGTCCAGGCCTTCCACGACGACAAGTCGGGCAACACCGACCCGACCGCCTCGGCCATGCTGAGCTGGCACAACGCCGACAAGACGTTCGGCGTCCTGGTCGGCGGCATCTACGACAAGCGCCGCATCCGCCGCGACGGCATCGAGGTGCTGGGCTATGGCCCGGTCACCACCGGCGGCAACGTCACCGGCGTCCCGGCCGGCCAGACCCTGCTGGCGCCCAGCCTGATCGGCTCGTCGCTGTTCACCCAGACCCGCGAGCGCAAGGGCGCCAATTTCGCGGTCCAGTTCGCGCCGAACGACAAGCTGGATGTGAACATCACCGGCCTCTATTCGAAGATGAACGCCGACAACTTCAACCAGAACTACATGGCGTGGATCAGCCAGAAGATCGGCGCCCTGGGCACGCCGGGTTCTGCGTTCAACATCACCAAGGCCGACAACGGCACGGCGACGGCCGGGACGTTCAACGCGGTCGGCGGCAACGGCGCGGTGTTCGACGCCATCGACCGTCTGGCCCACACCGACGTCAAGTCGATCGACCTCGAGACCACCTATCGCCCGAACGAGGATTGGAAGTTCCACGGCCGCATCGGCTACACCAAGGCCAAGGGCGCCACCGACCTGCAGCCGTTCTGGGAAACCAACGCCCCGACCGGCCTGACCTACGACGTCTCGGGCGGCGTGCCCAAGGTCAGCTTCACCAACCTGAACCCCGCCACCGCCAACGATCAGATGACGATCGGCTGGGTGTCGGCCAACACCACGGTCAATGACGACGACGAGTTCTACACCTTCGTCGACGGCGAGCGGTTCATCGACGCCGGCGCCTTCAAGTCGATCGAGTTCGGCCTGAAGTACACCGACCACGACCGCGACGTGAACCAGACCTACGGCCAGCGCCGCGCCCTGTTCGGCGCGACGGCCTGCGGCGGCCACGCCTGCTCGCTGACGGACGTCCAGGGCGGCCTGACGCCGTCGGACTATCTGGACGGCATCAAGGTTCCGGGCGTGCTCAGCTCTTACCTGACGGCCGACCACAAGAAGATCGAGGCCATCTATGCTGGCCTCGGCAAGGCGACGATCTACGATCCGAACAATCCCAGCGCCGGCGGCTGCGCGGGTCTGGCCAACTGCGACCACTTCGGTCCGCTGGAAAGCTTCACCTTCAACGAGAAGACCTACGGCGGTTACCTGCTGGGCAATCTGAAGGGCGACAGCTGGCGCGGCAATGTCGGCGTTCGCGTCGTGCGGACCGAGATCGAGACCAACGCCTGGCGCGTCGGCGTCTCGGCCGGCACCCCGGGGGCGATCAACAACCCGTTCGGCCTGATGGCCCCGACCCAGGGGACCAAGCAGTACACCGACATCCTGCCGTCGGCGAACTTCGCGTTCGACGTCCGCGAGAACGTGGTGCTGCGTCTGGCCGCCGGCCGCGTGATGGCGCGTCCGGACTACGCCCAGATGGCCGGCTTCACCTCGCTGACCGAGTCGCTGCTGACCGCCAGCGGCGGCAATCCGAAGCTCGATCCGTACCGCGCCAACCAGTACGACGCCTCGCTGGAGTGGTACTTCGCGCCGCAGGCCATCTTCTCGGCCGACGTCTTCTACAAGGACATCTCGACCTTCATCGTCCAGGGCGCGACGGTGGAGAAGCTGCCGCTGCAGGCCTCGGCCACCGACCCGCGCGTGCTGAACGCGGCCAATGGCTGCGTGCTGCAAACGGCCGGCCTCTACAGCTGCAACTACAATGTCGGTCGCCCGGTGAACGTGGCCGGCGGCGAGACCAAGGGCGTCGAGTTCAATCTGCAGATGCCCGTCTGGAACGGCTTCGGCGTGCTGGCCAACTACACCTATACCGACGCCAGCTCGACCACCGGCGTGCCGGTGCCCTCGTCCTCCAAGCACATCGCCAACATCAGCGGCTACTACGAGAACGAGCGCTTCAGCGCCCGTCTGTCCTACAACTATCGGTCCAAGTTCTTCGTCGACTACGACGCCGAGCGCGGCTACCGCCAGCTGTGGTCCGACTCGCTGAAATCGCTGGACGCCTCGGCCAGCGTGAACCTGACGCCGAACATCTCGCTGAATATCGACGCGATCAACCTGACCGACGAGAAGCAGACCGACTACTACGACAACGACAAGAACCGTCCGGCCCGCCTGTACAAGAACGGCCGCATGGTCTTCGGCGGGGTGCGTTTCAAGTTCTAACCTCCTGACTAGGGGGCCCTCGGCGTCGAGGGCCCCGTCTTTCCGAAGACCTTCGAATTTGCATCGCGCGCGGCTTGGTTCAGGATCACCCGATGACCGACCAGCCCCGCCCGATCGCGATCGATCCCCTCCTGACTGCAAGCCTGGAGCTGGGGCGGGATGGCTTGGCTATCCCGCCCGCTTTTTGCCGATTGTTCCCCCGCGAGGCCGCGTGACCCTGACCCCGCTCCGCATCGCCGCCCTGGTCCTGGCCGCAGCGCTCGGCGCGACGGCGGCGAACGCCCAGACGTCCGGGCTCACCCTGACCCCCGCGCCGGCCAAGGCGGTCCGCGCCGAGGGGACGTTCAAGCTGTCCGCCGCCACCCGCATCCACGTCGCCAAGGGCGATCTCGAGGCCCATGGCGTGGCGCGCCAGCTCGCCGACCTGATCCGCCGCGCGCGGGGCTTTTCGCCCGCCGTCGTCGCGGGACCGCCCGCCGCCGGCGAGGCCGCCATCGTCCTGACCCGCGAGGGGCCCGTCGGCGAGGCCTATCGCCTCGACGTCTCGCCCAGCCGCGTCACCCTCGCCGCCGCCAAGCGGCCCGGCCTGTTCTACGGCGCCATGTCGCTATGGCAGCTGGCGACGCCCGACGCGGCCAAGGGGGCGGTCGACCTGCCCGCCGTGGCGATCGAGGACGCGCCGCGCTTCGCCTGGCGCGGCCTGCTGGTCGACAGCGCTCGCCACTACCAGTCGCTGGACACGCTGAAGGCGGTCATCGACGCCATGGCGGTCCACAAGCTCAACATCTTCCACTGGCACCTGGTCGACGACCAGGGCTGGCGGCTGGAGATCAAAAAGTATCCGAAACTCACCGAGGTCGGCGCCCGGCGTCGCGACCCCGGCGCGGCGCGGACCTATCCGAAGTATGGCGGCTTCTACACCCAGGACCAGGCGCGCGAGCTCGTCGCCTACGCCGCGGCCCGCAACGTCACCATCGTGCCGGAGATCGAGACCCCCGGCCACGCCCTGGCGTCGATCGTCGCCTATCCGGCGCTCGGCGTCGCGCCGCCGGACGCCTCGCATATGGGCGACTGGGGCGTCTTCCCGTGGCTCTACAACACCGACGACGCCACCTTCGCCTTCCTGGACGATGTGCTGAACGAGGTGATGGACATCTTCCCCTCGACCTTCATTCACGTCGGCGGCGACGAGGCGCTGAAGGACCAGTGGAAGGCCAGCCCGAAGGTCCAGGCCAAGATCAAGGCGCTGGGCCTGAAGGACGAGCACGAACTGCAGAGCTGGTTCATCCAGCGGGTCGGTCAGACCCTGGCCCAGCGCGGCCGTCGGCTGGTGGGCTGGGACGAGATCCTGGAAGGCGGGCTCGCGCCGAACGCCACGGTGATGTCCTGGCGGGGGATCGACGGCGCGATCGCCGCCGCCCGGCAAGGCCACGACACGGTGCTGTCGCCGCATCCGACCCTCTATCTCGACAACCGCCAGAGCGCCTCGCCCGAGGAGCCGACCGGGCGCGGCCGGGTGGTCAGCCTCAAGGACGTCTATGCCTTCGACCCGGCCCCGGCGCAGCTGACGCCGGACGAGCGCCGCCACATCCTCGGCGTTCAGGCCAATGTCTGGACCGAGCACATGCAGACCGACGCGCGGATGCAGGCCATGGCCTTCCCGCGCGCCGTGGCCCTGGCCGAACGCGGCTGGACGCCGGCCGGCGCGGCCGCGTGGGACGACTTCGCCCGCCGCCTGCCGGCCGAGATGGCGCGGCTGAAGATCCTGGGCGTCAGCGCCGACACCGTCCCGTTCGAGCCGCAGGCCGCGCCGACCGCGGGCGAGGGCGGCAAGACGCGGCTGGCGCTCGCGACCGGCCTCGGGGTCGGCGAGATCCGCTACAGCCTCGACGGCCAGGCGCCGACCGCCGCCTCGCGCGCCTATGCCGGCCCGCTGGACCTGGCGACCGGCGCGACGGTGAAGGCCCGGACCTTCGTCGACGGCCAGCCGCTGGGCCGCGAGCGGACGTGGAAGATCGACCCCACGATGCTCCACACCCGCCTGAGCGCCCAGCTGAAACTCTGCACCGAAAAGGTGCCGCTGACCCTGATCGACGACGCCCCCGCCGCCTTCGACAAGCGGGCCATGCTGTTCGTCGACATCCTCAATCCGTGCTGGATCTGGGAGGGCGCGGACCTGTCGAAAGGCGCGACCCTGACCGTGCGCGCGGGCCAGCTGCCGTTCAATTTCCAGGTCGGCAAGGACCGCGACAACATCCCGCTGCGCCCGCCCGCCACGCCCGGCGGCGAGCTGGAGGCGCGCCTGGGCTGCAACGGCGAGCGTCTCGCCGCCATCCCGCTGGGCGACGCGGCCAGGAACCCCGAGCTTTCCACCCTCACCGGCCGACTGCCCGCCCGACCGGGCAAGGCCGACCTGTGCCTGACCTTCACCGCCAAGAGCGTCGATCCCTTCTGGGCCATCGACCGCGTGACCCTGACGCCCGGACCTTGAGAGAGTAGCGCCCGTGTCCAACCTCGTTCTGTCCGCGCCGATCAGGGGCTGGGTCGCGCCGCTCGACGAGACGCCCGACGCGGTGTTCGCCGAGCGGATGCTGGGCGACGGCCTGGCCATCGATCCGCTGGATTCCACCCTGCACGCGCCCTGCGACGCCACCGTCGTGACCGTGCACCGCGCCCGCCACGCCGTCACCCTGCGCGCCGCCAACGGGGCCGAGATCCTGATCCATGTCGGCCTGGAGACCGTGGCGCTGGAGGGGCAGGGCTTCAACGTCTTCGTGCGCGAGGGCCAGGCGGTGAAGGCGGGCGACAAGCTGCTCGGCTTCGACCTTGATCTGCTGGCCCAGCGCGCCCGCAGCCTGATCACCCCGGTGGTGGTGACCAATCCCGACGCCTTCGAGATCGTCCGTCGCGACCAGGACCGGGCGATCGAGGTCGGCGACTTTCTGATGGAGCTGTCGCCGGTGGGCGGCGCGGCGGGGGCGGACCTGGTGGCCGCCGGCGAGGTGGCGCGCGCGGTGGTCGTGCCGCTGGCGCACGGGATCCACGCCCGTCCCGCCGCCCGCATCGCCGAGACGGCCCGCAAGTTCGTCGCCGAGGTCGCGCTGGTGGCCGTCAATCGCCGGGCCAGCGCCAAGAGCCCGGTCGGGGTCATGTCGCTGGCCATCCGCCATGGCGACACCATCCAGGTCGTCGCCTCCGGCGTCGACGCCGAGGCGGCGATCGAGGCGGTGGTCGCGCTGATCGAGGGCGGCATGGGCGAGGGCGCGCCGGTCGCGCCCGCCGTCGCGGTTCAAGTCCCCGACCCCGTCGAGCCGCCCCGCGACGGCGTGCTGAAGGGCGTGCTGGCCGCGCCCGGTCTGGCCATCGGCAAGGCTGTGCGCCTGGCCTCGGCCGACATCGTGGTGCGCGAGCAGGGCGAGGGCGTCGCGCACGAGGAAGCGGCCCTGGCCGCCGCGCTCGGCGTGGTCCGGGGCCGGCTCGAGACCGCCGCCGCCAAGGGCGACAAGGCGCGCAAGACCATTCTCGGCGCGCACCTGGCCTTTCTGGAGGACCCCGAGCTCTCGGCCGGCGCCCGCCGCCTGATCGCCGAGGGCAAGAGCGCGGGCTTCGCCTGGCGCAAGGCCGTAGGCGGCTATGTCGAGGCGCTGCGGGGCCTGGGCGACCGGCGGCTGGCCGAGCGCGTCGACGACCTCGTGGACCTGGAACGCCAGGTGCTGCGGGCCCTGACCGGCGAGGAGGAGGCCGGCGCCGTCCTGCCGCCCGGCTCGATCCTGCTGGCCGACGAGCTGCTGCCGTCGCAGTTGATGGGTGTCGATCCGGCCGCCGTGGCCGGCCTGGCCACCGCGCGCGGCGGCCCGACCTCGCACGTGGCGATCCTGGCCGCGGCCATGGGCATCCCGGCCCTGGTGGCGCTGGGCGGCGCGGCGCTGGCCGTCGAGGACGGCGCGACCCTGATCCTCGACGCCGACGGCGGAACCCTGCGCGTGGCCCCGGACGCCCCCGCCCTGGAAGCCGCCCAGACGGCCCTGGCCCAGCGCCAGGCCCGCAAGGCCGCCGCGAAGGCCGCCGCCCACGACGCCTGCGTCACGAAGGACGGCGTCCGGATCGAGGTGTTCGCCAACACCGGCTCGGTCGCCGACGCCCTGGCCGCCGTCGCCAACGGCGCCGAGGGCTGCGGCCTGCTGCGCACCGAGTTCCTGTTCCTGGACCGCGAGACCCCGCCGGACGAGGACGAGCAGGCCCGTCAGTACCAGGCCATCGCCTCGGCCCTGGACGGCAAGCCGCTGATCGTCCGCACGCTCGACATCGGCGGCGACAAGGCCGCGCCCTACCTGCCGATCCCGGCCGAGGAGAACCCGGCCCTGGGCCTGCGCGGCGTCCGCGTCAGCCTGTGGCGGCCGCACCTCTTGAAGACCCAGCTGCGCGCCATTCTGCGGGTCAAGCCCCCAGAAGGCGCTAAAGAGCGCCAGTGCAGGATCATGGTCCCGATGGTCGCCAGCCTCGACGAGCTGCGCGCCGTCCGCGCCGTGCTCGACGAGGCCAAGCGCGAGATGGGCGTCGTCGAGCGCGTCGAGCTGGGCGTCATGATCGAGACCCCCGCCGCCGCCGTCACCGCCGACCTGATCGCGGCCGAAGCCGATTTCCTGTCGATCGGCACCAACGACCTGACCCAGTACGTGTTGGCCATGGATCGCGGCAATCCGGAGCTTGCGGCGCGGATAGACGCCCTGCACCCGGCGGTGCTGCGGATGATCGACCAGACCTGCCGGGGCGCGGCCAGGCATCACCGTTGGGTCGGCGTCTGCGGCGGTCTGGCCTCGGAGCCCGCCGCGACGCCGATCCTGCTGGGCCTGGGCGTCACCGAGCTTTCGACCACCGCCGCGATCGCGCCGGAGATCAAGGCGCGGGTGCGGAGCCTCTGCCTCGACGCCTGCCGCGATCTCGCCGCCCGCGCCCTCGACCAGACCTCGCCCGAGGCGGTGCGGGCGCTGGTCAAAGCCTTCGGAGCCTGAAGCCGATGAAGTCTCCGCTCGAAATCCTGCAGCCCCTGGGCCGGGCCCTGATGCTGCCGATCGCGGTGCTGCCGGTGGCCGGCCTCCTGCTGCGCCTGGGCCAGCCCGATCTCTTGAACATCGGCTTCATCGCCGCCGCCGGCGACGCGATCTTCTCGAACCTCGGCCTGCTGTTCGCCATCGGCGTCGCGGTGGGTCTGGCGAGGGAGAACAACGGCGCGGCGGGCCTGGCGGGCCTTGTCTGTTTCCTGATCGCCACCGAAGGCGCCAAGACCCTGCTGCACGTGCCGGCCGACGTCACGGCCGGCCTGATCAAGGCCCACGCCGACCTCGCGGCGGCGGCCTACAAGGCCAAGGCGCTGGCCAAGCTCAGCGTGCCGATCGGCATCGTCTCGGGCGTGGTCGGCGGCCTGTTCTACAACCGCTTTTCGACCTTCAAGCTGCCGGAATACCTAGCCTTCTTCAGCGGCCGGCGCTTCGTGCCGATCATCTCGGGCCTGGCCGGCCTGTTGATCGCGGTGCTGCTGGGGCTCGGCTATGACGGCGTCAACGGCGCGGTCGACGCGGCCAGCCGTGCCGTCGTCGGCTCGGGCGAGCTGGGCCTGCTGGTCTACGGCTTCCTGAACCGGATCCTGATCGTCACCGGCCTGCACCACATCCTCAACAACATCGCCTGGTTCGTGGTCGGCGACTTCCACGGCGCGACCGGCGACCTGCGCCGCTTCTTCGCCGACGACCCCAGCGCCGGCGCGTTCATGAGCGGCTTCTTCCCGGTCATGATGTTCGGCCTGCCGGCCGCCTGCCTGGCCATGTACCACACGGCGCGGCCCGAGCGGAAAAAGGCCGTCGGCGGCATGCTGGCCTCGCTGGCCCTGACCTCGTTCCTGACCGGCGTGACCGAGCCGATCGAGTTCAGCTTCATGTTCCTGGCCCCGGCGCTCTATGCCCTTCACGCCCTGCTGACCGGCGTCGCCATGGCCCTGATGAACGCGCTGCACGTCAAGCTGGGCTTCACCTTCTCGGCGGGCCTCTTCGACTATGTGCTGAACTATGGCAAGGCGACCCATCCGCTGTGGCTGCTGCCGGTGGGGGCGGTCTATGGCGGGGTCTATTACGGCCTGTTCCGGGTCTGCATCCAGCGCTTCGACCTGAAGACTCCCGGCCGCGAGACGGACGATCTCGCGGCGACCGTTGAGCCGGCTGTCACCGGCGGCGGACGCGGCGCGGACTTCCTCGCTGCCCTGGGCGGCGCGGCCAACCTCGTCAGCGTCGACGCCTGCACGACCCGCCTGCGCCTGATCGTCGCCGACCAGGGCGCGGTCAAGGAGCCGGCCCTGAAGGCGCTGGGCGCGCGGGGAGTCATCCGTCCCTCGGACAAGGCGCTGCAGGTCGTGCTGGGCCCGATCGCCGACGCGGTGGCCGGCGAGATCCGCGCGGCGATGGGCGCGCCGCCGCCCGCCTCGTCAGCCCTCAAAGCCGCGTCTTCGGCCGCGACGCCCAGGCCCGAGGACGACCGCAAGGCCGAGGCCTTGGTCGGCGCGCTGGGCGGGGCGGCGAACCTGAAGAGCGTCGGGACCTGTTCCAGCCGCCTGCGCCTGGTTCTCGCCGACGCCGGCGCGGTCAGGGAGCCCGACCTGAAGGCCCTGGGCGCGCGTGGCGTCGTCCGTGTCGGCGAGCGGGTCGTCCACGTGGTGCTGGGTCCTGACGCCGAGCGCATCGGTGAGGCCGTTCGGTGTCTGCTGCCGTGAGTTCGCCCATCGACGACATCCTGATCGTCGGCGGCGGCACGGCCGGCTGGATGACCGCCGCCTATCTCGCCCGACGCCTGGGGACCGACCGCCCCGGCGGCGTGCGCATCACCCTGATCGAGTCCAGCGAGATCGGCATCATCGGGGTGGGCGAGGGGACCTTCCCGACCATCCAGAACACCCTGCGCACGATCGGGATCGACGAGGCCCAGTTCCTGCGCGGGGCCGGGGCGGCCTTCAAACAGGGCATCCGCTTCGTCGACTGGAAGACCGCGCCGAAGGACGGCGTCCACAGCCACTACTACCACCCGTTCGCCCAGCCCCGGCTGCTGAACGGCGGCCTGGACCTGGCGCCCTACTGGCTGATGGGCGGGGCGGGGGATCTTCCGTTCAGCGACGCCGTCACCCTGCAGGACAAGGTCTGCGACGCCGGCCGCGCGCCCAAGCGGATCGACGATCCGCAATACGGCGGGCCGATGGCCTACGCCTATCACTTCGACGCCGGCAAGCTGGCCAACCTGCTGCGCGACGTCGGCAAGGCGATCGGGGTCAAGCACCTGCTGGGCAACGTCACCCGCGTGAACAAGGCCGAGGACGGGGCGATCGCCTCGATCTCGACCGCCGAGCACGGCGACCTGACGGCGGACCTCTATATCGACTGCACGGGCTTCGCCGGCGCCCTGATCGGCCAGGCCATGGGCTCGGCCTGGATCGACAAGGGCGACACCCTGTTCGTCGATCGCGCCCTGGCCATGCAGGTTCCCTACGACCGCCCCGACGCCCCGCTGGCCACCACCACCATCTCGACGGCCCACGAGGCCGGCTGGACCTGGGACATCGGCCTGCCCGAGCGGCGGGGGATCGGCTATGTCTATTCCAGCCGCCACACCACCGACGAGCGCGCCGAGGAGATCCTGCGCGGCTATATCGGCCCGGCCGCCGAGGGGCTGACGCCCCGGCCGCTGAAGCTGAAGGTCGGCCATCGCGACAGGCACTGGATCAAGAACTGCGTCGCCGTCGGCCTGTCCGGCGGCTTCCTGGAGCCGCTGGAATCGACCGGCATCATGCTGATCGAGGCCGCCGCCTACATGCTGGCCCGCAACCTGCCGCGCCACGGGGGCTTCGAGGCCGCGGCCCGGCAGTTCAACCAGGCCATGACCGACCGCTATCTGCGGGCCATCGACTTCATCAAGCTGCACTACTGCATCAGCCAGCGCACCGACCACGCGTTCTGGACCGACAATTGCGACCCGGCCTCGATCCCGGAGAGCCTCCAGGACCATCTGGCGATGTGGAGGCACCGTCCGCCGAACGTGTTCGACTTCCCGAACCTGCACGAGAGCTTCAAGTACTTCAATTACCAGTACATTCTCTACGGCATGGGCTTTCAGACCAAGGTCGACCCGGCCGCCCACGCCCATCTGGACCTGGCCCGCGCCGACTTCGCCCGCGTTCAGGAGGCCGGCCGCCGCGCCGCCTCAAGCCTGCCCGACCATCGCGCGCTCTTGACGCGGGTCCTGGCCGAGGGCTTCTCCAGCAAGGCCCTCGACGCGGCCGCGTCCGAAGCCGCCGAGACCCTCCGCCGATGATCTTCGAGGCCCAGCCCTATCCCCGCGTCCAGGTTCTTGAGGTGGGGGAACGGGCGACGAAGATCCTGGTGGTCGACGGGCTGATGACCGGCGCGGCGGCCCTGGTCGATCACGCCGCCGAGGTCGCGACCCTGGCGCCGGTCAAGGCCGGGGCCAACTTCTATCCCGGCGTCCGCGCGCCCGCGCCGCCGGCCTATGTCCAGGCCCTGGTCCGGACCCTGCGGCCGCACATGACGGAGGTCCATGGCGTCCCGGCCTCGGGTCGCGCCGGGGTCACCTGCGCCCTCTCCATGGCGACCTTGCCGGCGGCCCAGGCGACCCTGGTCCAGCGTCTGCCGCACATCGACACCCCCGACCCGCGCCAGTTGGCCGTGCTGCACTATCTCTGCGGTCCCGAGCACGGCGGCACGGCGTTCTACCGTCACCGGGAGACCGGTCTTGAGATCATCGAAGAGAGCCGGGCGCGCGACTACATGCTGGCCCTGACGCGCCAGATGAGCGGACCCGAGGTCCAGCCCGGCTATATCCGCGAGTCCACGGACTTGTTCGAGAAGATCGGCGCCGTCGAGGCGGCCTTCGACCGGATCGTCGTCTATCCCAGCCGCCTGCTGCACGCCGGACTCCTGCCCGACGCGCCGGTCAGCCAGGACCCGCGCGCGGGCCGTCTGACCGTGAACACCTTCTACAGATACGAAGCGGCCTGAACGCGGAAAGCGTGGGGTCTTGAAGGAAGGCGAGTGGCGGAGAGGGTGGGATTCGAACCCACGTTACGCTTTCACGTAAACCGCATTTCGAGTGCGGCGCGATCGACCACTCTGCCACCTCTCCAAGGCGCCTTCCGGGAGCCTTTGGGGCCGCCCGAGGTCGAGGGCGCGATACCTAACGGCGCCGCCGCCGGGAAGCAACCCCCTCGCCGGAGGTTTTTCGCGTTCAGGCCTTCGGCCGCAGAATCATCTGGGTGCAGCGGAAAAGCGCGATGGTCTTGCCGGTGGTTTCGCTGGTCACCACCGCGTCCCAGACCTGGGTCGTGGCGCCGCCGTGGACCAGCTTGGCCTCGACCGCCACGCCGCCTTCACGCGCCGTGCCCAGGAAGTTGGCCTTCAGTTCGATGGTGGTGAAGCTGGTCGCGCCCTCGGGCAGCGACACCATGCAGCCATAGCCGCTGGCCGAGTCGGCCAGGGCGATGACGCTGGCGGCGTGCAGGAAGCCGTTGGGCGCCATGTGCCGCTTGTCGACGTCGAAGCGCCCCTTCACGTGGCCGCGAACGGCCGAAATCCATTGCAGGCCCAGGAGGTCGGGCAGGCTGCCGGCTTGGCCGTCGGTCAGGGCGGCGCTGAAATCCTCGGCCATCGGACGTTCCCGTTCGTTGCTTCGCGTGCGAAGCGTATGAACGCGCGGACCCGGCGGCGCAAGTCCGTTTTCAAAGAGGATGGATGGGTTAGAGCCCCGAAAGGTCGACGATCGGGAAGCGACGCCCACTGTCGGTCTCGGCCGGCAGCTTGCCGGCGCGGATCGCCACGCGCAGGGCGACGCTGGCCAGGTCCGGATCGGGCAGGATGGCGTCGGCGGCGGTGCGCAGGGCGATGAAGTCCAGCCGGTCGATGCCGTCGTTCAGCTGGATGTTGGCGGCCTTCTCCTCGGCGATGGTCGACTCGCTGGGCTCGCCGGCGCTTAGGCCGGGCAGCACGCGGGTGCCGGGCGGCAGCGCCAGCAGCTTGCGGGCGTCGTCCCAGGCGCGACCAGGGTCGGCGCCGGGAAGGTCGCAGCGGCCGGCGCCCTCGGCCGGCGCCAGCATCAGATCGCCGGTGAACACGACATCGGCCACGCGATAGGCCACCGCGCCGGGGAGGCGGCCGGTCAGGGCGATCGGCGTGATTTCCAGCCCGCCCATCGGAAACGGGTCGCCGTCCTGGGCCAGCTTGTCGAAGTCCCAACCCTCGAGATCGACCATCGGCTCGTCGAACTTGGGCGCCAGGCGCTTGAGGCTGTCGACCACGCCGGCCCCGATGCAGACCGAGGCGCCGGTCTCGTACTTGACGTGTCCAGCCGCCGACAGGTGGCCGGCGTGCAGCCCGGTCTCCAGGACCCAGGTCGGGCCCAGGTCGCGGGCGCGAACCTCGGCGATGATGCGATTGATGAAGCTGGTGTCGACGGCCTCCGTCTCCGGATCGAAATCCAGCACGGGGTCGACGATGGCGCAAAGGAAGGTGGCCGGATCGACGATCAGATAGGTCACCGTCCCGGTCGCGGGATGGCGATAAGCGATGATTTCCGGCTGCATTAATTAGCCTCAGGCGCCCGACGCGGACACCATGAGGGCCAAGCCGTTAAACATCCGCGAACGGCTGGAGCCTTGGAGCGCGACGATCTCGTCAGCGCGAGGCGACGTCCGCGGCCGCGCAAGGATGGGCGCCGTCCCGCAGGCCGTCGACCCAGGCGGGCTCGACATAGCGGCCGTCGACGCGGAAGCCCGGCGCGCAGCCGGGCGGGACGTCGGCGTGGTCGCGAGCGCCCGACATCACCGACAGGGCGATCGACTGGCGCGCGCCGCCGCCTCGGTAGCCGTAGCCCGGCCCATGGCCGTAGCCGTCATAGGCCGGGTCGATCCAGCCGCCGCGCTTGCCGAATTCGGTCTTGGAGACGGCCACGCCGACGGTGGCGCTTTCGCCCACGGGGATCAGCGCCGAGACATAGCCGCTGCGATAGCCGCCGGTGCCGACCGATACGCCCATCGACCCGTGAACGCGCCGCTTGCCGTCCTCGTCGCGGTCGGCGGGGAGCAGGCCTCGGGCCGCGCCCTCGACCTCGGGGTTCGGGTTGGCGGCGACGAAGGCGGCGATCTGGTCCTGGGTGGTCAGCGGCCGGGCCGGCGTCGTGGCCGCGGCCGACGCGACCTGGGCGGCGGTCGCGGTCAGGGCCTGGGCGCCGGGCTTGCCCTGGGCGGTGGCGATGACTTCGTCGTCCGGCGCGCTGGCCGCCAGGGCCGGGCTCGCCAGGGCGGCGCTCAGGGCGAGGATCGTGAGATGGGGCCGCATGGGAACGCTCCGGCTGACACGATCGGCAAACTGCGCCGCCAAGCCAGCGCAATTAGGGCGCCTTTGTAGCGCGCCGGCAAGTTTTTCGCCCTCCGCGTTCGGGCAGCGCGGCTAAAGCGTCCGCAGGTCGGCTTCCAGCGCGGCCATGTCGGCGGGCGGGGCGGTCTCGAAGCGCAGGGCCTCGCCGGTGATCGGATGGACGAAGCCCAGCACCGCCGCGTGCAGCGCCTGACGCGCCAGGCCCGCGGCCTGGATCGCGGCGCGCACCGCCTCGGCCGGCTGGCCGGCGCCATAGACCGGATCGCCCAGGCAGGGCGCGCCCTTGCTGGCCAGGTGGACGCGGATCTGGTGGGTGCGGCCGGTCTCGAGCCGACAGGCCACCCGCGCGGCCAGCGGCCGGTCCGGGGCGCCGAAGGCGGCCTCGACCCGATAGTGGGTGATCGCCCGGCGGCCGCCGGATTTCAGCACCGCCATCTTCTTGCGGTCGCTGGGCGAGCGGCCCAGCTGGGTGTCGATCGTCCCTTGCGCCGGGGCCGGCGCGCCGCGGGTCAGGGCCACGTAGAGCCGGTCGATGTCGTGGGTCGAGAACAGTTTCGAGAGGCCCTGGTGGGCCGCGTCGCTCTTGGCCGCGACCATCACGCCCGAGGTGTCCTTGTCCAGCCGGTGGACGATGCCGGGCCGCGCCACGCCGCCGACGCCCGACAGGCTGGCGCCGCAGTGGCGCAGCAGGGCGTTGACCAGCGTGCCGTCGGGCGTGCCGGGGCCGGGATGCGCCGCCATGCCGGCGGGCTTGTCGACGACGATCAGGTGCGCGTCCTCGTAGAGGATCGTCAGCGGAATGGCCTGGGCCAGCGGCTCGGCAGGGGCGGGCGGCGGCACGCTCAGCGCGTAGGTTCCGACCCGCGCCTTGCGCGAGACGTCGGTCAGAACCTGTCCGTCCACGGCCAGGCGCCCTTCGCCGATCAGCGCCTGCAGACGGGCGCGCGACAGGTCGGGGAACAGCGCGGCCAGCGCCTTGTCGAGGCGTTGGCCGGCCAGGGCTTGCGGCAGGTCGGCGATCAGGCGATCGCCCGCGTCGCTCGTCTCCAGGGCGCCGTCGTCCAGGATGTCATCATCCAGTGTGTCGTCCGCGCCATTCACCGGGGGTTTCATCGCTCCGTCACACGCTCGTCGCGTCGCCGACATCGGCCGTGCCTAGGGCGGGCCCGAGTTCGTATCCTGGGGGATAGTCGATGCGCGCCTTTCGCACCACCACGCTGTTGACCGCCAGCCTTCTGGCCCTCGCCGCCGCCGCGCCGGCTTTCGCCGCCGAAACCACGCCCGCCAGCAACACCGAACCGACCCAGCTGGGCGAGCTGGTCGTCACCGCCCAGAAGCGCGCCCAGGATCCGGTCGAGGTGCCGATCGCGGTGACCGCCTATTCCGGCAAGTTCCTGGAGGCGATCGGCGTCAAGGCGTTCGACGAGCTGTCGGCCTTCACCCCCGGCTTCCTGGTGCAGAACCAGTCGAACAACAATTCCGGCTTCGTGATGCGCGGCATCACCTCCGACAGCGGCTCGGCCACCGACGAGACCCGGGTCTCGATCTATCAGGACGGCGTGCCGATCTCGCGCTCGCGCGGCTCCTATGTCGAGCTGTTCGACATGGAGCGGATCGAGGTCGCCAAGGGACCGCAATCGACGCTGTTCGGGCGCGGCGCGCTGATCGGCGCGGTGAACCTGGTGCAGAACAAGGCCAATCCGGGCGGCTTCGACTGGTCGGCCAAGGCCGAGGTCGGGACCGAGGGCCGGGTGATCGGCGAGGCGATGATCAACGCCCCGCTGGGCGCCGGCGGCGCGGCCTTCCGCCTGGCCGCGCGCTCGCGTCAGGAAGACGGCTACGTCAAGGACGCCGCCGGCGGCGACGCCTACAACTCGACCGACACCCAGGCGGTCCGCGCGGCCTTCCACGTCGAGCCAGGCGCCCTGAAGTTCGACCTGATCGGCAACTATCAGGTCGACAAGACCACCGGCACCTCGTTCAAGAGCCACACCTTCAACCCGACGAACCCGGTCACCGGCGCGGTGCTGGGCGATACGGGCGTCAGCTCCGCCGCCACCCTGGCGCCGGGCGCGGGCTTCGAGGGCGGCAAGCCGCTGGGTCTGGACCGCAAGGTCTATGGCGTGACGGCCCTGGCCGAGTATCGCCTGAGCGACAGCCTGACCCTGTCGTCGATCACGGCCGCCCGCGCCTTCCACTCCACCGAGGTGTTCGATCCCGATGGCGCGAGCCTGCCGATCCTGACCTTCGCCGAGGACGCCAAGGGCCGTCAGCAGAGCCAGGAACTGCGCCTGCGCTACGACGCCGGCGGCCGCTTCTCGGGCTTCGTCGGCGCCAACTATTTCCACGAGACCGGCTCGTGGCGCATTCCGGGCCAGATGGACGAGCGGCTGGTGCTGGCCCTGCTGGCCGGCAATTCGCCGCTGGGCATCAGCCGTCCCAACCCGCAGCCGCTGGCCTATCTGACCAATCCGGCCTACCTGACCCAGGTGCTGCAACTGGGCTTCGGCGTGCCCTCGATCCTGGCGCCCGGCATCGCCGCCAACCTCAAGCCGATCCACCGCGAGACCTTCGCCAACTATGGCGAAAACACCGCCTATGACGTCTATGCGGACGGCACGTTCAAGCTGACCGACAAGTTCGAGCTGACCGCCGGCCTGCGCTACACCACCGAGGACCGCCAAGCGGGCTTCCGCTCCAGCGTCGACAACGGCGGCTCGATCCTGGGCGTCCTGATCAACGCCCCGACGCCCACCAACCTGTTCCTCGCCGCCCAGCCGAACGCGGTGAACAATCCGGCCTTCCCCAAGATCGGCCTGATCTCGCAGCCCACCTCCAACAACGGCGACAGGTACGATAAGAAGATCGACGACCACGGCCTGACCTGGCGCCTGGTGGGCCGCTACGCCCAGTCGGAGAACCTCAGCCTCTACGCCTCTTACGCCCGCGGCCGTCGCCCGGACGTGATCTCGGCCAGCGCCCCGGCGGCCGCCCTGGGCGCCGCCCGCTTCAGCGTGGTCGACGCCGAGACGGTCGACAGCTACGAGGCTGGCGCCAAGGGCAAGCTGATGGACGGCCGCCTCTATCTGTCGGGCGCGGTGTTCCGCTACGACTACGACAACTTCGCCACCAGCTTCCGCCAGGGCGCGCAGGTCGTGACGCTCAACGCCGGCAAGGCCAAGGCCTACGGCTTCGAGGGCGAGGCGCGTCTCCAGGCGGGCGACTATTGGACCCTGTTCGGGACCTACGGCTATAACCACGCCCGTCTCGAGAGCGGCTTGCGCGCGGGCAACCACTTCCGCCTGTCGCCGGACCACGCCGTCTCGCTCGGCGCCCTGTTCAGCCGCGAGGCGCTCGGTGGAAAGGTGACCTTCACCCCGACCTACACCTGGCGCTCGAAGATGTTCTTCGACGACGACAACGACCGCTCGGACCTGCAGGCCTCGGGCCTGTTCCCCGACACCATCGTCGACGAATTCCAGAACGGCTATGGCCTGCTCAATCTGTGCGTCGGCTTCGGCGCGGTCGACGATCGCTGGAAGGTCGAGGCCTTCGTCGAGAACCTCGGCGACGTCCACTATCTGAAGGACGCCGGCAACACCGGCGACAGCTTCGGCATCCCGACCTTCATCGCCGGCAAGCCGCGCATCATGGGGATCGGGGTCAGCTTCCGCCACTAAGGCCCGTCGCCGTCGTCTCGCGAGCGCATCGTGGGATGACGGCGCGGCCATCCTGCTGTTTCGTACGCCAAAGCCGTTCGGGGAGAGCGCCATGACGATCGATCGCCGCAAGCTTCTGGGTCTTCTGGGCGTGTCCGGCGCCGCCGCCGCCAGCGAGGCGGTCGCCGCCCCCGCCGGCGCCTATGCCGGACCCGTGGCGTTCGAGCACGGCGTGGCCAGCGGCGATCCCGGGCCGAACGCGGTGATCCTGTGGACCCGCGTGACGCCCAAGCAGGCGACCACGGCCGACATCCCGGTCGAGCTGGAAGTGGCCAAGGATCCGGCCTTCAAGACGATCCTGCGCCGGACCAAGGGCCTGGTCGCGCCGGCCGCCCGCGACTGGACCGTCAAGCACGACCTGACCGGCCCGGACCTCAAGCCGGCGACCGAATACTGGTACCGCTTCAAGGCGGGCGACGCGGTCTCGCCGATCGGCCGCACCAAGACCTTGCCGGTCGGCCCGACCACCGACGCCGTCTTGGCGGTGGTGTCGTGCAGCCTCTATCCGAACGGCTATTTCAACGCCTACGACGCGATCGCCAAGCTCAAGCGCGTCGACGCGGTGCTGCATCTGGGCGACTACATCTATGAGTACGGCGCCGCGCCCGGCGACTACGGCATGAACTCGCCGGTCGCCAAGCTGCGCACGCCCCAGCCCCCGCGCGAGATCCTGAGTCTCGCCGACTATCGCCAGCGCCACGCGCTCTACAAGACCGACCCCGCGTCCCAGGCCGCCCACGCCCGCGCGCCCTGGATCGTCGTGTGGGACGACCACGAAACCGCCAACGACAGCTGGACCGGCGGGGCCGAGAACCACCAGCCGGCCACCGAGGGCGACTGGGCCACGCGCAAGGCCGCGGCTCTGAAGGCCTATTACGAGTGGATGCCGATCCGCGAGCCCGCCCCCGGCGCCCTGCCGGAGGCCGCCTGGCGCGGCTTCCAGTTCGGCGACGTCGCCACCCTGCTGATGACCGAGACCCGCCTGACGGCCCGCACTCATCAGCTGAGCTACGAGACCGACCTGACCTTCGTCGACGGCAAGCCCGACGCGGCGGCCTTCATCGCCAAGTGGAAGGATCCTTCGCGCCGGATGATGGGCGAGGGCCAGGAACAGTGGCTGGCCAAGTCGGTCGGCGAGTCGATGAAGGCTGGCGTCGCCTGGCAGGTGCTGGGCAACCAGGTGGTCATGGCCCGCGTCGCGCCGGCCGACCTGCGCAAGACCATGGGCGACCAGGCCTACGCCGCCGCCATGGCCAAGCTGCCGGCCTATGTCCAGAAGCGCGTGGCGGAGTCGGCGGCGATGTCGGCCTATGACATCCCCTCGAACCTCGACTCCTGGGACGGCTATCCGGCCGACCGCCAGCGGGTCTACGATATCTTCTCCGCCGCCAAGGCGCGGCCGATCGTGCTGTCGGGCGACAGCCACATGTTCTGGGCCAACGAGCTGTGGAACGACGCCGGCGACACGCTGGTGGCCGCCGAGTTCGGCACGACGTCGGTGACCTCGCCCGGCTACGGCGACGCCATCCCCGGCGCGCCGATCGGCGAGGCCTTCGTGCAGCGCAACAAGGAAGTCAAGTACGTCCACCCCGCCGCCAAGGGCTTCCTGCTGCTGACCCTGGAGCACGGCAAGGCGACCGGCGAACTGATCGCCGTCTCGACGATCCACGCCACCGACTACACCACCAGCGTCCTGAAGCGCTTCGTCGTCACCCCGGCCAAGACCGGCGGCGTCGAGCCGCTGAAGGAAGTCTAGCGCCGCTCCAGCGCCAGCCGCAGGCCGAACGCCACGAAGACCCCGCCGGTGACGCGGTCGAGCCAACGCACGACCGCGCCCACGCGCAGCAGGCCGGCGATCGGCACGGTGGCGGCGATCAGGACGGCGAACCAGGCCAGGCCCTCCGCCACGTGGATGCCGGCCAGCAGCAGGCCAAAGCGCCCCGGATCGACGCCGGGCGGAATGAACTGCGGCAGGAACGAGACGTAAAAGATCCCGACCTTGGGATTGAGCAGGTTGGTCAGCAGGCCCCGGCGCAGCGCCGCGATCGGACCGGCGTCGACGGCGCGCATCTCGCCGGGCTCGAACCGGTCGCGCGGCTTTACGATCATGCGAAGGCCCGTACAGGCCAGGTACAGCGCGCCCGCCCACTTCAGGATCGCATAGGCCGTTTCCGAAGCGGTCAGCAGCGCGCCGGCTCCGAACGCCGCCGCCGCGCCCCAGATCAGGCAGCCGAGACCGATCCCGAGCGCCGCCCCTGCCGCCCGGCGCGGTCCCTCGGCGGCGGCGGTGCGGATAACGAGCGCGGTGTCGAGGCCCGGCGTCAGGGTCAGCAGGCCGGCGGCGAAGGCGAAGGCGATCAGCGCCTGGCTGGTTGTCATCGCGGCCTTTCCGGGTTTCTCAACCAATCCATGGCTTTCTCGTCGGATGACCGCAAGCCGCATCCCCGGCCTGGACGCCCTGCGAGGCCTCGCCGCGCTTCTGGTGCTCGGCTATCATGCACGAACCGTCGCGCCGCTCGCCGCGATCTGGCCTCCGGTGGCGCTGGGTCATGGCTATCTGGCGGTCGACCTCTTCTTCGTGATCAGCGGCTTCGTGCTGGCGCGGGCGTATGATGAGCGGCTGACGGCCGGCGAGGGCGGCGCGTTCATGGTCCGCCGCCTCAAGCGCCTCTATCCGATGGCGCTGCTGGGCCTGTTGCTGGGCGCGGCGATCTGTCTGGGCCAGGGCAAGGACCCGGTCTCGGTCATGCTGCTGCTGGCGCTCGGCCTCGTCTTCGCGCCGTTCACCGGCGGGCGCGACGTCTTCCCGCTGAACGGGCCGCAGTGGTCGCTGATGTGGGAGCTGCTGGCCAACCTCGCCTATGCCCTGGTCGCGCCGTGGCTGACGACGCGGCGGCTGATCGGGCTCGTCCTCGTCGCCGGCGTCGCGCATGCCGGCCTAGTCCTGAGCCACGGCACGGGCTCGCTCGGGCCCTACGCCCAGGACGGGTGGGCCGGCGCGCCGCGCGTCGTGTTCGGCTTCTTCGCCGGCGTGCTGCTGGCCCGCCAGAGGTTCAAGGTCCCGGACGCGCCGATCGCCGTGCTGCTCGCGCTGGTGGTTCTGACCCTGTCGCCGCCGGTTCCCGAATTCGCCCGAGGGGTCTTCGATCTCGTCGCGGCCCTGGCGGTGTTCCCGCTGGTGGTCGCCAGCGCGGCCGGCGCCGAGGTCGGCGTCCTACGCCCGCTGCTCGATCGCCTGGCGGGGCTGTCCTACGCCCTCTACGCCCTGCACATCCCGATCGTGCTGGGTCTGGCGCACTGGGGCCTCGGCGCCCTGGCGATTCCCGCCGCGCTCGTCGCCGCCTGGGCCGCGCACCGGTGGTTCGAGCCCTGGGCCGCCAGCCTGCTGGCGCGCAAGCCTCAGGGCTTCTCGACCAGCTTGCCGTCCTCGAGCACGCGGTAGAAGCACGAGCGGAAGCCCACGTGGCAGGCCCCGCCGTCGCCGCGCGGGCGCACCTTCAGCAGCACCGCGTCCTGATCGCAGTCGACCCGCAGCTCGGCCACGTCCTGCAACTGGCCGCTGGTCTCGCCCTTCTTCCAGAGTTCTCCGCGCGAGCGGCTGAAATAGTGGGCGATCCCTGTCTCGATGGTGAGCTTCAGGGCCTCGTCGTTCATCCAGGCCAGCATCAGGATCTCGCCGGTGTCGGCGTGCTGGGCCACCGCCACGACCAGGCCGTCGCCGTTGAAGCGCGGCGCGAGCGCCGTCCCGCGCTCCAGCTCGGCCTTGCTGTGGACTTCCGGAAACAGGTCGGTGCTCATGGGCCACATATGGCGCGAAAGGGTCGCCTGCGCTAGGTTCCGGCCGCTTCTGGGGAAGGCGATGAACCTGAAAGACCGGATCAAGGCCGCCGTCGCGGCTCTGGACGTCTGGGCCCGGCCTTGGGCGCGACGCTCGCGGTGGAACGGCTATGCCTACGAGTTCCTGCTGTTCGGCCTCAAGCAGGCCTGGGCCTGCCTGTTCGGCGGCCTGATGCTGGCCCTGCTGGTCGGCACCCACCTGTTCTGGCCCGCCCACGCGCCGCTGGCCCGCTACGACTTTCTCGTCATCGCCTCGGTCGCCATCCAGGCCCTGCTGCTGGCCCTGAAGCTGGAGCGCTGGGACGAGGCGCTGGTCATCTTCATGTTCCACGCCGTCGGCACGGTGATGGAGCTGTTCAAGACCGCCCACGGCTCGTGGATCTATCCCGAGCCCAGCCTGCTGCGCATCGGCGGCGTGCCGCTGTTCACCGGCTTCATGTACGCCTGCGTCGGCAGCTACATCGCGCGGATCTGGCGTCTGTTCGACATCACCTTCGAGCGCTACCCGCCGTTCTGGACGACCCACATCCTGGCGGTGCTCATCTACGCCAACTTCTTCACCCACCACTACATGATCGACTTCCGGGTGGGACTGTTCGCCCTCTCGGCGATCCTGTTCGGCCGGACCTGGTTCGTGTTCACGCCGGATCAGACGGCGCGGCGGATGCCGATGCTGATGGGCGCGGTGCTGGTGTCGCTGTTCATCTGGTTCGCCGAGAACCTCGGCACCTTCGCCGGGGCCTGGATCTATCCCAGCCAGGCGGACGGGTGGCGCCTGGTGCCGATCGAGAAGATGGGCGCCTGGTATCTGTTGATGCTGATCAGCTTCGTGCTGGTGACCCTGGTGCACCGGCCGGTGGACGCCTGCGTGGCGCGGCTGCGCGAGGGAATCTGGCGGGCGGCTTAGAGGGGCGCAGTGCGTCCTTCGAGGCCCGCCGCGCGGGCGCCTCAGGATGAGGGGTTGAGCACAGCCTCCTCATCCTGAGGTGCGCGCTTCTAAGCGCGCCTCGAAGGACGCACCAGGTCCATGAACCGCTGCTGCAGGACCTTGTCGGTCTTGAAGACGCCCCGGAACTGGGTGGTGATGGTCGAGACGTCGTGGTGGTGGACGCCGCGCGTGCTCATGCACTGGTGCTCGGCGTCGATCAGCACGGCGACGCCGGCGGCCGACAGGTGGTCCTCGATGGCGTCGGCGATCTGCATGGTCATGGTCTCCTGGGTCTGGAGACGCTTGGCGAAGATCTCGACCAGGCGCGCGAGCTTCGACAGGCCCACGACCTTGCCGGTCGGCATGTACGCCACCCAGGCCTTGCCCAGGAACGGCGCCATGTGGTGCTCGCAGTGGCTCTGCACGTCGATGCCGCGCAGCATGACCATGTCGTCATAGCCCTGCACGTCCTCGAAGGTGCGCGACAGCTCCTTGGCCGGATCGCCCTGATAGCCCGAGAACCACTCGCCGAACGCGTCGACCACGCGCTTGGGCGTATCCAGCAGACCCTCTCGATCCGGATTGTCGCCGGCCCAGGCCAGCAGGGTGCGGACGGCGGCCAGCGCCTCGTCGCGCGAGGGGCGCTGGGTGGGTTCCAGGTCGAGGCCGGTGGTGTCGTCGGAGCCGATCAGGGCTCGGTCGCGGGTCAGGGCGTCCATGTTGGCGGGGTTCTTTCCACGGGCTGAGTTGCGCCAGGACGCCTGTCGTCCTGGAATGACGCGTGCCACCCGTTTCACGGATACGGTCCGTCCGTCCGACCAGACGTATCTTGACCGGACGTCGTGTTGGGCGTGGCCCTGACCGCATCTGAACGATATATGGGGCCCGCCCGCCGATCGGGCAACATCTCCCTACGTCAGGCCGCCACGACCCCATGACCCTGAAGATCCACGACACCCTGGCGCGCGAGAAGCGCGACTTCGTTCCCGCCGATCCGAAGCGGGTGACGATGTATGTCTGCGGGCCGACGGTCTATAACCACGCGCACATCGGCAATTTCCGGCCCGTCGTGGTGTTCGACGTGCTCTATCGCGTGCTGCGCCACCTCTATGGCGAGGACGCGGTGGTCTATGCCCGCAACGTCACGGACGTCGACGACAAGATCAACAAGAAGGCCGCCGACGAGGGCGTCGACATCAAGGTCGTCACCGACCGCTATCTGGCCGCCTATCACCAGGACGCCGACGCCCTGGGCGCGCTGCGGCCGACCCTGGAGCCCAAGGCCACCGAGCATATCGGCGCGATCGTCGAGATGATCGGCAAGCTGGTCGACAACGGCAGCGCCTACGCCGCCGAGGGTCACGTGCTGTTCGACACCCAGAGCTTCCCCGACTACGGCCAGCTGTCGGGCCGGCCGCTGGACGAGATGATCGCCGGCGCCCGCGTCGAGGTCGCGCCCTACAAGCGCCACCCCGCCGACTTCGTGCTGTGGAAGCCGTCGAAGGAAAACGAGCCCGAGTGGGACAGCCCCTGGGGCGCCGGCCGCCCCGGCTGGCACATCGAGTGCTCGGCCATGATCGACAAGGCGCTGGGGACCACGATCGACATCCACGCCGGCGGCATCGACCTGACCTTCCCGCACCACGAAAACGAGGTGGCCCAGAGCCGCTGCGCTCATGGGACGCCGGTGCTGGCCAACTACTGGATGCACAACGGCTTCCTCGACATGGGCGGGGAGAAGATGTCCAAGAGCCTGGGCAATGTCATCATCCCGCACGAGCTCCTGAAGACCGTGCCGGGCGAGGTGATCCGCTGGGCGCTGCTGTCGGCCCATTACCGCCAGCCGCTGGACTGGACGCCCGAGCTCTTGGAGCAGAGCAAGAAGTCGCTGGACCGCCTGTACGGCGCCCTGCGCCGCGCCAAGGACGTCGCCCCCGACCAGGCCATGGAGGCCCCGGCCGAGGTGATCGCCGCCCTGATGGACGACCTGAACACGCCGCTGGCGACCTCGGCCTTCTTCGAGGTGTCAAGCCTGATCGAGAAGGCCGTCACCGCCGGCGACACCGTCGCCATCGCCGCCAACAAGGCCCGCCTGCTGGAGGCCGGCGCCCTGCTGGGCTTCCTGCGGGCCGATCCGGACAGTTGGTTCGAGGGCGACGCGTCGGACGAGCTGAAGGCCCAGGTCGAGGACCTGCTGGCCAAACGCCTCGCCGCCCGCGCCGCCAAGGACTGGCCCGCCGCCGACGCCATCCGCGCCGAACTCGACGCCCTGGGCGTTGTGGTGATGGACGGCCCGTCGGGCGCGACCTGGCGGATGAAGGACTAAGGCCGCGTCTCCAGCCCGCCCTCATCCGACTTTCCCCGCGAAAGCGGGGACCCAAGCGAGCTGTCAGCAAAGCCGCGCTGACCGCGACCATCCCCGCCGATTCAGCTTGGGTCCCCGCTTTCGCGGGGAAAGTCGGGGGAATTAGCGGTTCAGGGTGTCGTACAGATCGGCCCAGGTCGGATTCAGCGCTTCGATCAAGGCGATCTTCCAGGCCCGTCGCCATTTCTTGATCTGACGCTCGCGCAGGACCGCGCCCTCACGTGTCTCGCCGAGCTCATACCAGACCAAACGATCGACCCCGTATTTGGCGGTGAAGCCCTTGCGGGTCTTCTCGCGATGCTCCCAGGCTCGCCGCGGCAGGTCGTCCGTGTGGCCGCAGTACAGCGTGCCATAGGGCCCGCTGGCCATGATGTAGACGGCGAACATTCGGTTCATGATCGGAACGTATCATGAACATATGGTTGTGGACAGCGTGAGCGCGGCTTAGGCGTGTCGTTTTTCCATGGTCGATCGGCCTGGGTGGTGGGTCCCAGCGCTGGGTGCTAAACCCCCACCCCATGAAACGCGCCGTCGAGCACCGTATCGGGGTCCAGGCCCCCGCCGAGATCGTCTGGGAGGTCGTGTCCGACTTCGACGCCTGGACGCACTGGAATCCGCTCTACCGCCGGGCCGAGGGCCAGCTGAAGATCGGCACGGCCCTGAGCCTGGAACAGCACCTGCCCGGCCGGCCGCCGACCGTGATCACGCCGATCGTCCAGGACTGGGTGCCCTACGAGCAGCTGCACTGGCGCTCGAGCCGGATGGGCGGGTTCGTCACCGCGATCCGCTATCTCGAGATCGAGAACATGGGTCCCGAGAACGCCACCTTCTCGAACGGCGAGCTGTTCATGGGCCTTCTGCTGCGCTTCGTCTCGCGCGAGGAGCGGCGGACGCTGAAGGCGGCGTTCACCCGGATGGGCGAGGCCGTGCGCGATCGGGCGGAAAGCCTCTGGTCCGAGCGCCGCCAGACCCCATCTTAAGGCTCGCGATGATCGACGATCTCTACAGCGCCAAGATCCTCAAGCTGGTGGCCAACATGCCGCGGGCCGGACGCCTGGCCGCGCCCGACGCCAGCAGCGAGAAGGTCGCCAAGCTGTGCGGCAGCAAGATCACGGTCGACGTCGCCGTCCGGGACGGCAAGGTCGTCGACTACGCGCAGGACGTCGCCGCCTGCGCCCTGGGCCAGGCCGCCGCGGCGATCCTCGGGCAGAACGTGATCGGGGCCGACCTCGCCGACATCGAGTTGGCGCGCGACTCTCTTGCCGCTATGCTGAAAGCGAACGGTTCGCCTCCCGTGGGCCGGTTTGCGGAGCTCGCCGTGCTGGAGCCGGTCAAGGACTATCCCGCTCGTCACGCCTCGACGCTGCTGGCGTTCGATGCGACGGTCGAGGCTGTCCGGAAGGCCACAGGCGTCGGCGAAACGCGAACTAGCACCGCCGGCGCGGCTTGATCGCGACCCCTTTCGGGGTGTGTAACAGCATCGCAACAATTCGCGCGCCGGCATGACCTTCTACGACCGCACCGTCGACCTGGGCCTTCGAGCCTACAAGTTGACGCTTTCGCCCCTCATCGGGCGGCAGTGCCGTTTCGCGCCGAGCTGTTCGGAGTACGCGGCGGCCGCCCTCAAGGATCATGGCCCGCTCAAGGGTTCCTGGTTGGCGTTGCGACGGATTTGCCGCTGCAATCCGTTGGGTGGATCGGGCTACGACCCGCCGCCTCCGCGACCTCAGCCACGCAAGTGGATGTGTGAAGAATGATCGATCTGGTTTTTCCCGACGGCTCTGCCCGTCAGTACCCGGACGGCTCGACGGGTCGCGACGTCGCCGCCGCCATCTCCAAGTCGCTGGAGAAGAAGGCGCTGCTGATCAAGCTGGACGGCCAGCTGCTGGATCTGGATCGGCCCCTGACGCCCGACCTGCTGACCGGCGATCGCAAGTTCGAGATCCTGACGCGCGAGGCGCCCGAGGCGCTGGACACCATCCGCCACGACACCGCCCACGTGCTGGCCGAGGCGGTGCAGGAGCTGTTCCCCGGCACCCAGGTGACGATCGGCCCGAACGTCGAGGACGGCTTCTACTACGACTTCGCGCGCGACGAGCCGTTCAGCCTGGACGATCTGGAAAAGATCGAAAAGCGCATGAAGGAGATCGTCGACCGCGACGAGAAGATCACGCGCGAGGTCTGGGACCGCGACGAGGCCATCGCCCACTTCGACGGCATCGGCGAGCAGTACAAAGCCCAGATCATCCGTGATCTGCCGCCGACGGACACGATCACGGTCTATCGCCAGGGGAACTGGAAGGACCTGTGCCGCGGGCCGCACCTGCCGTCGACCAAGCACGTCGGCAAGGCCTTCAAGCTGACCAAGCTGGCCGGGGCCTATTGGCGCGGCGACCAGAACAACGCCCAGCTGCAGCGCATCTACGGCACCGCGTGGGCGTCCGAGGCCGATCTCGAGGCCTATCTGAAGCGCATCGAGGAAGCCGAGCGCCGCGACCACCGCAAGCTGGGCAAGGCCATGGACCTCTTCCACATCCAGGAAGAGGGCAAGGGCATGGTGTTCTGGCACCCCAAGGGCTGGGCGCTCTATCGGGTGCTCGAGGACTACATGCGCCGCCGGCTCGACGCGGCCGGCTATCGCGAGGTCAAGACGCCGCAGATCCTCGACAAGAGCCTGTGGGAAAAGTCGGGCCACGCCGAGAAGTTCGGCCACGCCATGTTCATGTGCGAGAGCGCCGAGGGCGAGGTCCTGGCGGTCAAGCCGATGAACTGCCCCGGTCACATCCAGATCTTCAACGTCGGCCAGAAGAGCTATCGCGAACTGCCGCTGCGCATGGCCGAGTTCGGCGCCTGCCACCGCTACGAGCCGTCCGGCGCCATGCACGGCATCATGCGGGTGCGCGCCTTCACCCAGGACGACGCCCACATCTTCTGCCGCGAGGAGCAGGTCACCGAGGAGAGCGCGCGGTTCATCGAATTGTTGCGCAGCGTCTATAACGACCTGGGCATGACGCTTCACGACGTGAAGTTCTCGACCCGGCCGGAGCTTCGCGCCGGCACGGACGAGATCTGGGACAAGGCCGAGCACGCCCTGGCCACGGCCGCCGAAGCCGCCGGCGAACGCCTCGTCGATCAGCCGGGCGAGGGCGCCTTCTACGGCCCCAAGCTGGAATTCTCGTTGAAGGACGCCATCGGCCGCGTCTGGCAATGCGGCACGCTGCAACTCGACTTCGTCTTGCCGGAACGACTGGACGCCGAATACGTTTCGGAGGACGGTTCGAAGAAGCGTCCGGTGATGCTTCACCGGGCGATCTTGGGGTCCTTCGAGCGTTTCATCGGCATCCTGTTGGAAAATTTCGCGGGGGCGCTGCCGGTCTGGCTGGCGCCGACTCAGGTGGTCGTGGCCACCATCACGTCCGACGCCGATGATTACGCCCGTGAGGTCGTCGAGAAGCTGACGAGCTTGGGAATGCGCGCGGAGGTGGATCTGCGTAATGAGAAGATCAATTACAAGATCCGCGAGCACAGTCTCGCCAAGGTTCCCGTGATCGCCGTGGTCGGACGCAAGGAAGCCGAAACCGGCCAACTGGCCCTGCGTCGTCTCGGCGGCGAGGGCCAAAGCGTGCTGTCGCTGGAAGAAGCGCTCCGCGTGCTGAAGGCCGATGCGACGCCGCCGGATCTCGCCCGTCTCCAGGGGCTGGCCCGGCCGGCCGCGAAGGAGCCCGTCGGGGAGGCCGCGACCGTCTGATGAACAGCATCCTCCCGTCCGTCTCGACCCTTGCCGTGGGCGCGCGTCCGGCTCGTCCGAACGTGTCCGTGGTCATGGTCGTCTATCGGACGGGAGAGGCGCTGACCCAGAGCATCCGGCACGTGCTGGCCGAGCCGCTGGTCGACGAGTTCGTCATCGTCGACAACGGCTCGAACGCCCGCGACGAGGACATGCTGCGGTCGCTGGCGCTCACCGAGCCGCGGGTGGTGCTCAAGCAGGGCCACGGCAATATCGGCTTCGCGCGCGGCGCCAATCTGGGGGCCCAGACGGCCGGCGGCGAATATATCGTCTTCCTGAACCCCGACGCCAACCTGCAGCCCGGCTGCGTCGCGGCCCTGGTCAAGGCGTTCAAGGGCCAGCCCACGCCGACCGTGGTCGGGGCGCGGGTGCTGAACATCGACGGCACCGAGCAGCGCGGCGGTCGTCGCGGCGAGGTCACGCCGATGAGCACCGTGCTCAGCTTCGGCCAGCTGACCCGCCGCTATCCCAAGCTGGCCAATTTCGAGATCCATCGCGAGAACGAGCCGCTGCCGTCCGAGCCGGCGCCGATGCCGACGATCTCGGGCGCCTGCTTTGCGCTGCGCCGGCGCGATTTCGAGGCGCTGGGCGGCTTCGACGAAGGCTATTTCCTGCACGTCGAGGACATCGATCTGTGCTGGCGGGCCCGCCGCGCGGGCGGCCAGGTGCTGTTCCAGCCCCGGGCCGAGGTCGTGCATCTGGGCCACACCAGCCTGGAGCACCCGGTCAAGGTCGAGTTCCACAAGGGCGTCGGCCTGACCCGCTATTTCATCAAGCGCGCCGACTCGTTCCAGCTGTTCGCCGCCGCCGTGCTGCTGGCCCCGGCCATCATGCTGATGTCGGTGTGCCGTCCGCTGCTGTGGCGCCTGACCGGGCGGCCGATCTAGAGCGCCTGTGGCGTGACGCTCGCCGATGGGATATACATCTCGTATATCCAGAGGCGGCGATGACGAAAACCACGCTTTTCCAATCCAACCGCACCCAGGCCGTTCGCCTGCCCAAGGATGTCGCCTTTCCGGACGGCGTGAAGTCGGTCGTCGTCCTGCGCGAGGGCGCTCGGCGCGTCATCGTGCCGGCGGACGCGGTCTGGGACGACTTCTTCGCCGCGCCGGGCATTGACCTCGGGCCGCGCGATCAACCCGCCGCGCAAGAGCGCGAAGCCTTCTAGTGCCGGCCTATCTGCTCGACACCAATCTCTGTATCCGCGTGCTGCGCGACCGACCCCCGGGCCTCAGAGAGCTCTTCAACGCTCGCGCCGAGTCGCTCTGTCTTTCCACCATCGTGCTGACCGAGCTGCTGCACGGCGCGGCGAAGTCGGCGCGACCCGATCACAACCGGCGAGAGGTCGAGCGTTTCGCCGCTCGGCTGGAGGTGCTGCCGTTCGACGCCGCCGCCGCCGATCACGCCGCCGACATCCGCGCCACGCTGGAGCGCGCCAGCCAGTCGATCGGCGGCTACGACATCCTGATCGCGGGGCATGCGCGCTCGAGGGGGCTGATCGTGGTGACGGGCAATCTCGCCGAATTCAAGCGGGTCGATGGCCTGCTGTGCGAGGACTGGGAGGCGCCTTCGAGTTGAACCCCCGGCGGCGGCTCGAAGATCGAACCGCCTGAGCCGCCGGCCTCAGAACCGCCCGCGCTGGAAGTCCTCGAACGCCTGGACGATCTCCTCGCGCGAGGTCATCACGAACGGGCCGTGCCAGAACACCGGCTCGCCGATCGGACGGCCGGCCAACAGCAGGACGCGGGCGTCGGTGACCGCCTCGACGCGGACCGTGTCGCCGGTCCCCAGGAACACCCCCGACAGGGCGTCGACCGTGTCGTGCGCCACCCGGACCTGGCCTTCATAGACCGCCAGCATGGCGTTGCGGTCGTCGCCGACCGGCTCCTCGAAGACGGTTCCGGCCGGCAGCACGACATCGAAATAGAGGGCGTCGACCGCCCCGCCGCCGATCGGTCCGGCGGTTCCCGCGTCGGTCGCGCCGGAGATCACCTTGACCGAGACGCCGCCGTCGCGCGCCTCGACCGGGATGCTGTCGGCCTCGAATTCCTGATAGCCGGGCGCGCTCATCTTCAGCCGGGCGGGCAGGTTCACCCACAGCTGGAAGCCGCGCATACGGCCCTCGGCCTGCTCCGGCATCTCGGAGTGGACGATGCCCTTGCCGGCCCGCATCCACTGGATCCCGCCCGGCCCGATCACGCCCTCGCGGCCGGTGTTGTCCTTGTGACGCATCCGGCCTTCCAGCATGTAGGTCACGGTCTCGAAGCCGCGATGCGGGTGGTCGGGAAAGCCGCCCATATAGTCGGACGCCTTGTCGTTGTCGAAGCAGTCCAGCATCAGGAACGGGTCGAACATCTGGGCCTGCGGCGTGCCCAGCATGCGGGTCAGGCGCACGCCGTCGCCGTCCGAGGCGGGCACGCCCTTGACGATCTTCAGCACGGGTCGAACGCTCATCGGCGGGCTCCTTTTCGCGGATCGATATCAGCACTGGTTGCGGTTTGCGCAAGGGGCGTGGTTCGCCTTTCCGCCCCATCCGTGCTAAGCGCCCGCCCAACGAAATTCACGAGAGTTCCATGGCCCTGAAAGTCGCCATCGTCGGCCTGCCCAACGTCGGCAAGTCCACCCTGTTCAACGCCCTGACCCAGACGGCGTCGGCCCAGGCGGCCAACTATCCGTTCTGCACGATCGAGCCCAACACCGGCGACGTCGCCGTGCCCGAGCCGCGCCTGAACGCCCTGGCCAAGATCGCCGGCTCCAAGGAAATCATCCCCTCGCGGATCAACTTCGTCGACATCGCCGGCCTGGTGCGCGGCGCGTCCAAGGGCGAGGGCCTGGGCAACCAGTTCCTGGCCAATATCCGCGACTGCGACGCCGTGGCCTTCGTCGCCCGCTGCTTCGAGGACAGCGACATCACCCACGTCGAGGGCCGCATCGACCCGATCGCCGATCTCGAGATCATCGAGATGGAGCTGATGCTGGCCGACCTGGAAAGCCTGGAAAAGCGCCTGCCCAATGTCGAGAAGCGCGCCAAGAGCGGCGGCGACAAGGACATGGTCCAGACCCTGCGCCTGATCAATCTGGCGCTGGAGCAGCTGCGCGCCGGCCGCCCGGCCCGCGCCGCCAAGATCGACAAGGAAGACGCCAAGGCCTGGGCCATGCTGCAGCTCCTGACCTCGCTGCCGGCCCTCTATGTCTGCAATGTCGAGGAAGCCAGCGCCGACAAGGGCAACAAGTATTCGGACCTCGTGGCCGAGCGCGCCGCGCGCGACAACGCGAAAAGCGTGGTGATCTCGGCCCAGATCGAGAGCGAGATCGCCCTGCTGGACGAGGAAGAGCGCGCCGAGTTCCTGGAGACCCTGGGCCTGGCCGAACCCGGCCTCAACCGCCTGATCCGCGAGGCCTATAAGCTCTTGGGCTTGCAGACCTATTTCACGGTCGGCCCCAAGGAGGCCCGCGCCTGGACGATCCATGTGGGCGACACCGCCCCGCAGGCGGCCGGCGTGATCCACACCGACTTCGAGAAGGGCTTCATCCGGGCCGAGACCATCGCCTTCGACGACTATGTCGCCCTGAACGGCGAGGGCGGGGCCAAGGAGGCCGGCAAGATGCGCTCGGAAGGCAAGGACTACGTCGTCAAGGACGGCGACGTGATGCACTTCCGGTTCAACGTCTAAAAAGAACATCAGCGGCCGGGCGGGAACGCCCGGCCGTTCGCTTTTAGGGAGAGCGCCCATGCCCGAGATGATCACCCTGACCGCCGCCCATGACGGCTTCGCCTTCGACGCCCTGCACGCCCAGCCCGAAGGCGAGCGCAAGGGCGGGGTGATCGTGATCCAGGAGATCTTCGGCCTCGACGAGTATGTCCAGGCGGACGTGGCGCGCTGGGCGGCCAAGGGCTTCGAGGTGCTGGCGCCGTCGATGTTCGACCGCGGCCAGAAGGGCTTCGTCGCCCAGCATGACGAGGCCGGCTTCGCGCGTGGTCGCGAGCTGGCGCTGGGCAACGGCCCGGACAACGCCATGGGCGACATCCAGGCCTGCATCGATTTCCTGAAGCCGCGCGGGCCGGTGTTTATCGTCGGATACTGCTACGGCGGGACCATGGCCTGGCTGGCCGCTTCCCGTTGCGAGGGGCTGTCAGGCGCGTCCAGCTACTATGGAAGCCAGGTAGGCGGCATGGCCAAGTTCGCCCTGACCTGTCCGGTGATCGTGCATCTGGGTCGCAAGGACGCCTACATCCCCGCCGACGAGGTCAAGGCCGCCGTCGAGGCCGCCCACCCCGACGTGCCGGTCTATATCTACGAAAACAGCGGCCACGGCTTCAACAATGACGGCCGGCCCGACAGCGACCTCGCCGACGCCGAGCTGGCCCGCCAGCGGACGGTCGAGCTGTTCACGAGCCGGCTCTGATGGGCGAACGGATCGCCCTGGCAGGCCGGGACGGCGCGCCGTTCGCCGCCTATCACGCGCCCGCCCAGGAAGCCCGGCGCGGCGGCGTCGTCATGCTGCACGCGATCTGGGGCGTGACGCCGCACATCCGTGAGCTCGCCGACAGCCTGGCCGAGCAGGGCTATGAGGTGATCGCGCCCAGCCTGATGGACGCCGCCGACGCGGAGTTTCCGGCCGAGAACCTGACGCCGGCGATCCTCGACGACCGCATGGCGATGGGCAAGCTGACCGGCTGGGGCGCGACGACGCTGCCGCGCGTCCAGGCCTGCGTCGATGCGCTGGAGGGCCCGGTGTTCGCCATGGGCTTCTGCTATGGCGGCACGACGGCGTGGCTGGCGGCCTGCCGCTGCCAGGGGCTGACGGCGGTCTCGGCCTTCTATGGCGGCGACATCGTCGCTTATCGGGAAGAGACGCCGCGCGTCGCCACCATCCTGCACTTCGGCAAGACCGACGCCCTGATCCCGATGAACGACGTCGAAGCGATCCGCGACGCGCATCCGGAGCTGCCGATCTACCTCTATGACGCCGGCCACGCCTTCGTGGCGCCCAGCGGCCACCATCCCGACAGCGCGCGTCTGGCCCTGCTGCGCACGCTGCAGCTGTTCCAGCGGTCGGGCGGTGCCAAGGGCGAGGCCTGAGGGGCCGTTACGGGAAGAGCCGCTCCCGCGGGCTCCGCGCGGAAATCACGACCACCCCCGGCGAGCCCTTGAGCCGAACGGCGGGGGGCGTGCTGGGGTTCGGCGCATAGCCGGCGCCGTCGAACGGCAGTCGCGCGACATAGGCCCGCTTGACGCCGCCGCCGGCCACGGTGACGCCGAGGTCGCGCCAGCCGTTCGTGCGCGTGGACAGGACACGGACCGGCGGCTGGACGACCGTGGTCTTCGACACCAGCCTGAACGACGTCCCGGCGGGGGCGAGCACCAGCAGCGGGCAGCCGCCCGAGCCGCACCAGTCGCGGCCTTGGAGATAGACCAGGCGCTCGCTGGTTCCGTCGCCCCGCAGATCGAGCGCGGCGACCGACACCCTGACGGAGTCATCGGCCGAGGCGCTTCTCACATAGGTCTGGAGAAACGCCTTCAGCTTGCCGTCCAGGGGGGCGGCTTCGGCGCGCGCGCCGGTCAGAGCGGCGATGATGCCGAGGACCACGAAAGGCTTCATCCGAACGCCTCCATCTTGGGCAAGAAGGACGCGGACCTAACGATCCGCGCGCGCGAACGTTGCCGGTCGGGCGGGCTCACTTCGGCGGGATCGCTCCCGCCGCCGGCCAGGCGCTGTCGCCGAGACGCTTCAGGTTCATCTCGAAGAACTGCATCGGCGCCTGGCCCGGAACGACCCGTTCGCCGATCTCGCGCCAGGCGCCGTTCTTGATCACGGCGGTGTAGCGGATGGTCATCGGGCCGGCCGGGATCTCCCAGACATAGCCGTCGGCGGCGGGCGTCAGCTTGAAGTCGCCCGCCTGGCCCATGGCGTAGGAGTGCAGGCTGTAGGCGCCGGTCGAGGGCTCGAACGAGATCACCCCGAAGGCGTTGAAACCCGTCGAGCCGTCGGGATTGTAGCCGTGGCCCTCCAGCACCTTGATCGCGCCGCCCAGCAGCGGACCGATGCGCTCGGTCTGGGTGACTTCGCGCCGGCCGACGGGCGTCAGGGTCCAGGCCGAACCGCGCCATTCGCCGTCCATCATCGACAGCTTCTTCATGGCCTCGGCCTGGGCGGCGATGCGCGGCGCGGGATCGGCCGGGACCTGGGCCAGGGCCGCCCCGGCGGACGCGGTCAGGACGGCGGCGGCGACGCCGACGGCGAGGAACGAACGGTTCATGCGATGTGTCTCCCAGCGCCGTCTCCCCCCGACGGCCCGGGGAACTTTGCGTAGCAAAGTTCTTATCGTCAATAGGTCTCGACGGGCCTAACCGGGCCGCATGACGCAGACGGGCGTGGCCGCGCCGCTGACATAGGCCTCGCCCTTGCAGATTAAGGTCCAGCCCGCTTCGAGCGGACATTCGTCGCCGACTCGCAAGACGATCTTGGCCCAATGGCTGGTGACCAGATCGCCATAGACGTTGAAGCTCGCCGCCGTCCGGCCGTCGTCGAGCCCGATCGCGGTGATCGGACCCAGGGTCATCTCCTGCTCCTTGACCCATTGATTCAACTCGAGGAGGTCGAGGTTCGGCTCCGCGGCGATGGTGTGGTCGCTCATCAGTGATACGCCTCCTTGCCGGTCAGGGATTTCACTCTGGCCACGGCCTGGTCGAAGGCGGCGTCGCTCTGGACATTGGCGTTGAACCAGACGCGGATCCTGGCGGTCTGTTCGGCGCGACCGGCGGCGGTGGGCGCGCCCAGCGCCTGGGCGGCCTGACCCAATTTCTCGTCGTCCAGGGCTTGCAGGTCCAGCAGCAGCGCCTGCTTGCGGGCCGCCAACGGCCCTTGCAGCTTGACCATATAGGCCGCGTCCAGGACCTTCTTCTTGGCGGCGGCGTCGGCCGCGGCCGTCGTGGTCAGGGTCTGGACCGCCTCGTCCAGCCGCGCCTGACCTTCCAGGGCGCGGACGTCGGAAATCGCCTCCGGCAGCGTGTACTCGTCGGCGCCCAGCCTGAGCTTGGTGATGATCGCCGCGCGGGCGGTCGAGCGATTGGCGTCCATCGACGCCAGGACCGCCGGCAGGGTCTTCTCGACGAAGAGATCCTTGCTGACCGCCGCCTGGCCGCCGGACACGACGGCGGAGCCCGCGGCCAGCGCCCGTCGGGCCTCGTTGCCGGACACCACGGCCGCGCCATTCATGATCAGCACCGCCAGGTTTCCGCCGAAGGCGGTTCCCTTGGCCTCGCGCGACAGGGACAGGCGAAACTCCTCGTAGCGGGCGTCGGCGGCGCTGAGATACAGCGCCACGATCATGTCGCGATAGTCGGTGCGCCCGAGACCGCCGCGACAGGCCGTCTCGCCGGCATCGCAGGCGTCGGACAGCTTGTAGAAGGCGCGATAGACCTGGTCTTCCGGATACGTCTTGATCAGGGCCAGGCGCGTGTCGACCGGCGACACGGGCTTGGCCGCCCCTCTGATCGCCGCGCACCCGGTCAGGGCGGCCAGCGCGCCCACCAGCATCATGGCGCGCAGCGCCAAGACCGGACCCTTCCGCCACGCCCAGATGCTCATCGCCCCTCCTGCAGGCGCGCCGACAGCGATCAAGGCGCGCCCAAGCCAAGCTTGCACGAAACGGGACGTCGTGCAATCGGAAGGCGTATTTGACCCCTCTTCCCGCCCGACGTTTAGCGCGTGGAGCCGGTCTCGCGCCTCAGCCGACCTTGGTCAGGCGCAGGTCCTGGTAGTCGTAGCTGAAGTCGGCCAGGGGCGAGACCGCCTTGACCAGGGCCGAGGCCACCTTGCCGTCCTTCAGGTCGAAGGTGAAGAAGGCGTCCTCCTGGGTGCGATCCTCGAAGACCGTCTTGAAGGTCTCGCCGTCGAACGCCTCCAGCTTGCCGCGCAGCAGCGGGGTCTTGTCGAACGACACCCGCAGGCCCTGGGCCTTGCCCTTGCCGGTCACCGTGATGGTCACCGTGCCGTACCAGGGATCGCGATAGACGCCGGCATAGGCGGCCAGCGGCAGGCTGGGCTTGGCGCCGGACGAGGGCGTCACGGCCTTGGCCGCGTCCTTCAGGGTCTGGGCGTCGTTCTCGGCCTGGACGCGCTTGGACGAGGCGATCCAGTCGAAGTCGCTCCGGCCTTGCAACCGATCGGGGCCGCCGTAGCGCATCGTGCGCAGCACCGGGTTCTCCTCGGCGTTGGTCATCACCATGATCCCCGACTTCCGACCGGGCAGCAGGCCCGTATAGGAGATGAAGCCGGCCAGGCCGCCGGTGTGCCACAAGAGGCGCTCGCCGCGATGGTCCTGGACGAACCAGCCCAGCGCATAGGCCTGCAGCGACGGGCGCACGGGGTTCTCGGCGGTCGGCCCTTCCGACGAGGAGGTGATCGTCTGCGGCTTCCACAGCTCGCGGGCGGTAGCCTCGCTCCACAGCCGCTTGCCCTCGGGCGTCATGCCCAGGCCCAGCTGCACCAGCATCCAGCGGGCGATGTCCTTGGGCGTGGAGTTGGTCCCGCCGGCCGGCCCGGCCGCGTCGAAGCTGGCGTCGAACGGCAGGACGGTCTGGCGGCCCAGGCCCCGGACGGGCGGGCCCAGGCGCGCGTGCGGCGCGGCGCGGCGGGCGCGGTCGACCAGGGCGGGGCTGGGGACCGTGCTGGTCATGCCCAGCGGCTGGAAGATTCGCGCGGTGATCACCTCTTCCCACTTCTGGCCGGTCACCGCCTCGATCACCGCGCCGGCGGCGACATAGAGCACGTTGTCATAGGCATAGCCGCCCCGGAACTGACCGCCGATCGGCAGGTACTTGAGCCCCGCCACGATCTCGGCGCGGGTATGGGTCGGCGCCGGCCAGATCATCAGGTCGCCGGCCCCCAGGGTCAGGCCGCTGCGGTGGACCAGGAGGTCGCGCACGGTCATCAGCTTGGTGACCACCGGGTCGCTCATCTGGAAGGCCGGCAGGTGCTTGGTGACCGGATCGTCCCAGGCCAGCTTGCCCTCCTCGACCAGCATCCCGATCAGGGCGGCGGTCATGGCCTTGGTGTTCGAGGCGATGCCGAAGACGGTGTTCTCGTCGCAGCGGTCCTGGGTTCCGAGCGTCTTGACGCCGTACCCCTTGGCCAGGGTGACCTTGCCGTTCTCGACCACCGCGACGCCCAGGCCAGGCTGATCGGGGAAGGCGGCCATGACGTCTTGGGCCAGCTTGTCGACCGCGGCGCCGACCGCGCCGGTCTCCTGGGCGAGGGCCCTGTCGCCGAACGCCGCCAGACTGCTGGCCGCGAAGGCCGAGAGGAGGGCGGTGCGACGGGTGGTGGTCAGCATGGCGGGTCCCCTAATAAGAATCCTCTCCCCTGGGAGAGGAGGAACCCATTGCGTAGCAATGGGAGGTGAGGGGGTAAACCGCCGGCCGTAAGACCCCTCACTCTCCCACGCCTTCGGCGTGGGCCCCGCCCTCTCCCTTTGGGAGAGGGTCTCTTTAATTCCCGCCGTCCAGCAGCCGCCGGGCGATCACCTGCGCCTGGATCTCGCCGGCGCCCTCGAAGATGTTGAGGATCCGCGCGTCGGCCAGCAGGCGGCTGGCGGCGTATTCCATGGCGAAGCCGTTGCCGCCGTGGATCTGCAGGGCGTTGTCGGCGGCGGCCCAGGCGACGCGGGCCGCGATCAGCTTGGCCATGCCGGCCTCGAGATCGCAGCGCTTGCCCTCGTCCTTCTGGCGGGCGGCGAAATAGGTCAGCTGCCGCACGCCCATGATCTCGGCGGCCATCATGGCCAGCTTGTTGTGCACGCGGGGGAAGTCGAAGATCGGCTGGCCGAACTGCTTGCGATCGAGCGCGTAGGAGAGGCCGACCTCCAGCGCGGCCTGGGCCACGCCCACCGCGCGGGCGGCGGTCTGGATGCGGGCGCTCTCGAACGTGGCCATCAGCTGCTTGAAGCCCTGGCCGGGGACGCCGCCCAGCAGGTTCTCGGCGGGCACGGTGAAGCCGTCGAAGCCGAGCTCATACTCCTTCATGCCGCGATAGCCGATGACGCCGATCTCGCCCCCGCTCATGCCCTCGGCGGGGAAGGGGGCCTCGTCCGTGCCGCGCGGCTTCGGCGCCAGCAGCATCGAAAGACCGCGATAGTCGGAGGTGGCCGGGTCGGTGCGGACCAGGAGAGTCATCACGTCGGCGCGGGCGGCGTGGGTGATCCAGGTCTTGTTCCCGGTCACCGCATAGTGGTCGCCCTTCAGCTCGGCCCGGGTGCGCAAGGCGCCAAGGTCGCTGCCGGTGTTCGGCTCGGTGAAGACGGCGGTGGGCAGGATCTCGGCGCTGGCGATCTTGGGCAGCCAGTATTCCTTCTGGGCCTCGGTGCCGCCGGTCAGGATCAGCTCGCCGGCGATCTCCGAGCGGGTGGCCAGCGAGCCGACGCCGATCCAGGCGCGCGACAGCTCCTCGGAGACCACGCACATGGCGGTCTTGCCCATGCCGCTGCCGCCGAATTCCTCGGGGATGGTCAGGCCGAAGACGCCCAGCTCGCCCAGTTCCTGGACGAGCTCCAGCGGGATCAGCTCGTCCTTCAGGTGCCATTCGTGGGCATGGGGCGTGACCTTTTCCTCGGCGAAGGCGTGGAACTGGTCGCGGATCATCTCGAAGGTTTCGTCGAGCCCGGTCTGCTCCAGGGTCGGGCGACCGCGCGCCTCGGCCAGGCGCTGGGCGATCCTGGCCTTCACGGCCTGGGTTCCACCCTCGACCATCAGCTTCATCAGGCCGTTGGAATAGAGGCGGTTCAGCACCGCGCGGTCCTCGACCAGATGCGCGGGGCGGACGATCTCGCCCTGATTCATCGGCACGCCGCCGACCAGCTGGGCGCAGTATTCGGAGAACAGGAGCTGGGCCAGCAGGGCCTCGATCTCGCCGAACCGGCCCTCGGCCTCCAGCCGCTCGGCCCAGCCGGCGACCTGGTTCATCAGCTCGGCATAGGAGGCATACCAGCCATAGCCGTGGACGCGGTGCTGGTGCACGTCGGCCAGCTTGCGGTCGACCTTGCCGCCGTCGGGCGCGATGTGGGCCAGCACGGCCGGCTTGGCCTCGGCCACGAACAGCCCGGCCGCGTCGGCGGCCTCGCGCAGCAGGCCGGTCAAGCCCGGCAGGATCAGAGTCTCGTTCGTCTTCTCGGCGACCGTGTCGGTCATGGCTTGCTCCCCGCGCCCAAACAGTTGTTTTCTTTCACTGTGGCTCCTTTCGCACCTGCGAGCAATGCCGCACCGCAACATAATGTGGGAAATCGGGGAGAGAGATGCTGAAGGTCCACCACCTCAACGAGTCGCGCTCGCAGCGGATCCTGTGGCTGCTGGAGGAGCTGTCGCTGCCCTACGAGATCGTCCCGCACACGCGCGATCCCAAGACCCGCCTGGCGCCGCCGTCGCTGACGGCCGTGCATCCGCTGGGCAAGTCGCCGGTGATCCAGGACGGCGACCGGGTGGTCATCGAGTCCGGCGCGATCATCGACTATGTGATCCGTCGCCACGGCGGCGGCCGTCTGGCGCCCGATCCGGCCAGCGCCGACTACGACCGCTATCAGCAGTGGCTGCACTATGCCGAGGGCTCGGCCATGCTGCCGCTGATGCTCAACATGTATGTCGGCCGCCTGGGCGAGGCCGGCGCGCCGCTGCACCCGCGCATCCAGTCCGAGATCGACAACCACCTGTCGTTCGTCAACGACAGCCTGGCCGGCCGCGCGTTCTTCGTCGGCGAGGCCCTGACCGGGGCCGACATCCAGATGAGCTTCGTGCCCGAGGTCGCCAAGGCGATGGGCAAGCTGGCCGACTATCCGCACATGGCCGCCTGGATCGGTCGCATGCACGCCCGCCCGGCCTGGACGGCGGCGCTGGACAAGGGCGGGCCGTACGCGCTGGGGGCGTGACATAGTCCTTCGCGCTCGCGAATTCCTCCCTTCCCCCATCGAAGGGGGAGGGATTGGCGGCGCCGGAACGCGGCGCCGCGAAAAATCTCAACATGAACGAAATCTGCTGAATCGGTCCGCGCAACCGTTCAGCTTGGCCCTGCCATGGTGCGTCTCACGGGGTCGCCGACCCCGGCGAAACCGAAAAGGGACGAAGGAAGACCACCATGACGATCGCTCAAACCACCATCGGCAAGATCAAGACGATCACCCTGACCCTGGGCGCCGCCGCCACCGCGCTGTCGCTGGCCGCCGCGCCGCAAGCCAATGCCGGCATCCTGGGCTGCAAGGCCTCGGGCTCCAAGCAGGAGGTCGGCGCGGTGCTGGGCGGCCTGCTCGGCGCGGTGGCCGGCTCGAACCTGGCCAAGAACGATCGCGGGACCGGCACCGCCATCGGCGCGGTGATCGGCGCCGGCGCCGGCTCGGCCATCGGCTGCGGCCTGCAACGCGAGGACGCGGCCCAGGCCGTGGGCGGGATCTACAAGGCCGGCGGCGTCCGCTACGCGACCAGCGTCCAGGCCGCGCCGCTGATCGAGACCCAGGGCAAGTACGTCGCCCGCTCGACCCTGAACCTGCGCGCCGCCGCCTCGCCGCGCGCCCCGCGCCTGGGCGCCCTGGAGTCGGGCGCGACGTTCCAGGCCCTGGGCCGCACCGGCGACGGCAAGTGGATCCTGGTCGGCCAGGACGGCGTCGGCGTCGGCTACGTGTCCACCGCCTACGTCTACCGCGCCTAAGGACGGTTAGAGTTTCGGGGCGCGTCCGCTCCGTCCCTCTGGCCGCGTCCTGAAGAGAGCCCGTCCGGTCCCCCTTGGCCGGGCGGGCTTTTTCGTGGGCGGGATCGAGGGATTGACGCCCCCGACCGTTGTTGCAAGGTGGGCGATAAGTCGTTGGTTAAGTCGCGCGGGGATAGAATGACGCCTTGGTTCCTGAATTTCGATTTCAAGGGTCGTTCCCGCCGATCGCACTGGTGGGCGAATTTCGCCGCTTGGGTCGGCGTGGGCTTTGGCGTCCTCGTACTGCTCGGCTTCGGCGCGGCCTTATCCAGGGGCGACACACCGGGCGCCGGCGGGATCCTGGCCGGCGTCATCGTCCTGTTGACCTTGCCCTTGGGCGCGGTTTGCGTCGTTGATCATATGGCGATGACGTTCCGGCGCGCGCATGACACGGGAAAATCGGGCTGGATCTGGCTCCTGACCTGGATTCCCTTCGTCAATCTGATCCCGTTCTATTTCCTGATGATCGAGGACAGCGCGGAAGGCGCCAACAAGTACGGTCCGGCGACCAAGACCTTCTATACGGCCGAGGCATAGGCGCCGTCTCGCGTCCTTAAGCCGCCAGGGCGCTGATCCCGCCCAGCCAGGTCTGCCAGACCACCACCAGCGCCCAGTGCAGCAGCACGGCGGGCCAGAGCGAGCCGGTGCGCCGCCTCATCACCGCGCAGCCCAGGCCCAGCACCGCGCAGCACAGCAGGAAGTCCGGGCGCAGGAAGACCTTGGCGGCCGACTTCAGGAAGGTCACGCCCTCGACCACGTGCCAGAGCGTATAGAGGGCGGTGGAGACCGCGATCTCGACGCGGGGTCTCGCGGTCGACTCGGGACCCGGGGTCAGGAGGCCTCGGAACGGCAACTCCTCGCCCAGGGCCGGGATGAAGAACACGACCAGCAGGCGCGGGGCCAGGCCGGGCTGGGTCGGGGTGAGATGATAGAGGCCGCTGACGAAGCCGATCAGCAGCATCAGCGCCAGGGTCGTGGCGGAGACCGCGAGACAGAAAAGCCAGCCGCGCGGAGAGGGCAGGGTGCGGAGGCTGGCGATCAGGCGGGCGCGGTAGAGACGGATCACGGCCTGTTATCCCCGATTTCCCCGGCGAATGGCGGGGCCCAGTTTCATCCCGAGAGGCCAGGGTGATCGCGCTTCCCGCCTTCATAGAGCCGCGAGGTCTAGCGGGTTCGATCTGGACCCCGGCATTCGCCGGGGAGAACGGGTGGAGGTTTTACGTCCGCCACCGCAGCGTCTGGTCCTTCACCGGATTGACGAACGGCCGCCCCTCTCTCCGGCTCAAATTCCATTCGCGTTTGCACTGGTGGTACCAGCGGGCCTGCTGGTCGGCGTCGCCGACCCACATCAGCGGCGGGTTCTGCCGCAGGCCGGGGGTCTGGCATTCGACCACCTTGCCGTCCTGGCGCAGGAAGGCGCGGGCCGCGATCCGGATGATCGGATAGAGGGCCGTGAAGGCCCAGTGATCCGACCACATGATCTGGTTCATCCGCGTGCGGCCGGCGTTGATCGGGGTCATGGCCGACAGCGCCAGCACCTGCTTGTCCCCGACCGTCACGTGCTCCCAGCGCAGGCCCGGCAGGCGGAAGGTGATCTCGGTCAGCGGCTCGCCGCCCAGGATGGCGTAGGCCTTGGAGTTCTTCGACGGCTCGTGCCGCGCCATGGTGAAGCCGGCCTCGCTGGGGACGAAGCGCTTTTGCTTCTCGTGCTGGCTGGACGTGGTCCGCCACCACCACTGCTGATGGACGTAAGGCCCGTGGGCGGGATCGATCAGGCCGAGAACCGCGTGGTCGATATGGATGTCGTAGTCCAGGTGATCGACGAGCTTGGGCTTGCCGCCGACGACGCCCGGAATAGTCGGCGGCGGCTCGGGCGGCTCGCCGTCGAAGCGCGGGTCGGCGCTCATCCAGATCCAGACCAGTCCCTGTTGCTCCGTGGTCGGATAACAACGTACACGGACCTTGGAGATGTCGAAGTCGCTGTCGCCGGTCAGGGACGGGATCGCCGTGCAGGCGCCGTCCGGCCCGAAGCGCCAGCCGTGATAGGGGCACTCGACGCTGTCGCTCCCGTCGGCCTCGCGCCGCACGCGGCCGGCCGACAGGGCGGCGGCGCGGTGCGGACAGATGTCGCGCAGGGCGTAGACCGCGCCCGCGCGCGTGCGGCCCAGCAGCACTGGCTCACCCAGATATTCGCGCTTCTCCATCTTGCCCGGCTTCAGGTCGGGCGCGAGGGCGGCCACGTACCAGGCGTCCCAGACGAAGCCTTCGCCGAACTTGTCGCTGAATGGCTTGGCGGCGGGCTTGGCGTTCAAGAGCGGAGCATCGTCGGCGGGCATGCGGTGCTTCTAGCGGTTGGGCCTACGCTTTGACTTGAGGTGCGATGTCGCGGACCTTGGCGACACCCGTGCATCAGCTTGGAAAGCGACGGCCGGACGCGTGACGGTCCCCACCGCCCGCGCCGGACCCACGTTCCCCCCGAACGCACACCCCATCCTGTGAAGCCCTACCGCGACGCGGCGGTCTCCACCAGACGCTGATAGAAGCGCACCATTCGCCCGACATTGTCCAGGCTGATGTGCTCGTCGGTGCCGTGGATGATCTTGGTCTCCTCGACCTTCAGCACCAGGGGCTGGAAGCGATAGACGTCGCTGGCCACGCCGCCCATGTAGCGGCTGTCGGTGCCGGCGGTGACCAGGCCCGGCACGACCGGCGCCTTGCTCTCGTCGGCGGCCAGGCCCGCGAGGGTCTTCCAGGCGTCGGAGCTGGTCGAGGACACGGCCGAGGGCTCGTCCGGCGTCTTGGTCCAGGCGAGCTGGACCGGCAGCTTGCCGACGGCGTCCTTGGCTCGCGCCATCACGCTGGCCGAGGTGTCGCCGGGCGCGATGCGGTAGTTGATCCAGGCCGTGGCGTCCTGCGGCAGCACGTTCTCCTTGGGCGAGCCCTTCAGCATGGTCGGGGCGATCGTCGTGTGCAGCATGGCCGCGCCGGCCGGGGTCTTGGCTGTCACGCCGACCAGCACCGGCGAGAACAGCCAGGTGTTGGCCGCGAACACCTTCACCACCAGGCTGGCGTGGGGGGCGATGGCTTTCAGCATCTCCGCGCCCGGTCCCTGGAACTTCATCGGGAAGGCGTGGTCGCTGATCGCCGCGACCGCGCGCGACAGGGTCACGACGCCGCCGCCGTCCTTGGGCGGGGCCGAGGAGTGGCCGCCGACGGCGGGGGCGACGACCTTCAGGGTGGCGTAGCCCTTCTCCGCCGTGCCGATGATGGCTGCGGGCTTGCCGGTGACCGGGTGGTCGGCGACGACCGCCATGCCCTCGTCCAGCACGAACTGGGCTTTGAGGTTCCGCGACTTCAGCAGGGCCGCCGCGGCGCGGGCGCCGACGCCGCGCACCTCCTCGTCGTGGCCGCTGACCACGATCACCGTGCGGACAGGCTTGAAGCCGCTGGCGGCGACCGCGTCCAGCGCCTCGAACAGCGTGACCAGCGAGCCTTTGTCGTCGATTGAGCCGCGACCCCAGACCGCGCCGTCGGCGACGACGCCGTCGAACGGCGGGTGGGTCCACTGGCCCTCGCTGCCGGGCGTCACCGGCACCACGTCCTGGTGGGCCATCAGCACGACCGGCGGCAGGGCCGGGTTCGAGCCGGGCCAGGTGTAGACCAGGGTATGCTCGGCGATCACCTCGCGGGTCATGACCTTGTGGGCGTTGGGATAGGTGGCTTGCAGCCAGGCGTGCAGCTTGTCCCACTCGGCCGGCTGGTCCTCGGCCTTGTCCTGGTGGCTGACGGTCTGGAAGCGGACGGCCTGCGCCAGGTGATCGGCGGCCTTGGCGACATCGACCGGCCGCGCGGGCGCCAGCTTCACCGCCGCCGGATCGACGGCCGCCGGGGCCTTGAACGTCGCCGTCCGCGCCGCGACCACGACGCTCACGGCCAGCACCAGACCCACGGCCGTCAGCGCGACCTTCCCCCCGATACCCATCGAACGCCTCCCGAACACTTGTTGGCCGCGACTGTGCGTCGCCGCGAGGCCGGTGGCAATGCCGCTCCTGAGCGGCCTCGCGGGACGGGTCCGATCAGTCCTCGATCGCTTCGATGCCCTGACGTTCGAGATTGGCGATGCTCTCCCGCATGGTCTTGAGCTGTTCGGGCGTGTGTCCAATCCAACCCCTTACCTCGCCCACGATGCGCAGGGGATAGCGGGTGCGGTAGGACCGTGTCGGATTGCCGGGGAACTTCTTGTCCGTCAGGTTCGGATCGTCCTCGATCGGGCCGGTCGGCTCGACGATGTAGATCCGCTCCGAACCCGCGCCGACAGCCAACTCCGCGCCCCAAATGGACGCCTCGAGGGTGGCGCTGAGATAGACATAGGCGGCCGGCCTGCGCCGACCGTAATTGGAGGCGTAGCCGGCGGCGATGAGGTCGCCCGGGGCCAGGTCTGCTTTCGTGCCGTGGTAGAAGGTCTCGGCGTTGCGCATGGAGGTCATGGTCTGCGGCCCTTGTGAAATGGCGGGACGACCGTCCCGTCCGTCGAGGGCGCTAAAAACTGCGCATAAAACGCCGTTCGCCAATTCTTGAATTGAAGTTTTTCGGCCCCAGATCGTTACCAGGCAAGGACGACCGACCGTTGGAGCCTCCGGTCCCTCCGGAAATATCCATGGGCGCTAAAAGTCGCCCTCGGGGCCGCCGCGCTCAGCCGCGCGCGAGATGCGCCACGAAGGCCTTGGCCAGCGCGATCCAAGTCGGGTTGAGGTAGAGCCCCGTCGCCAGCACCGGCCAGGCGACGGCCCAAAGGGTGCCGATCGTCACGACCGTCGCGGTGCGACCGCGCGTCACCAGGTCATAGGCGGCGGGCGCCAGCAGCGCCGCGAGGCTCAGGCAGTCGCCGATCAGGACTCTGCCCATGAAGCCGTTGCCGACGATCGGCCCCAGGGTCGGGCCCAGCGCCATGCCCGTCCAGCGGCCAAAGCCCGCGTCGGCCAGGGCCAGGGTGCCCAGCAGCATCAGGCGCTTATGGACGAACGGGTCGCGCCGCCACGCCAGGGCCGCCGCCGTCAGGCCGGCGAAGCTGATCATGTCGCTCATCGAAATGGCCAGGAAGGCGGGATCGCCGTTCGGCAGGCCGAACCACTTGATCTGGACATAGATCGCCGTCGCCGGTCCCAGCAGCAGCATGACGCCCGCCAGCACCGCCGCCGCGACGCCCAGCCGTCGGTGCAGGCCGACACGCCGGCTGCGGACAAGCCAGACCTGGGCCGTGAAGACGACCAGCCAGCCGGTGAACACCACCGCATGGACATGCACCAGCAGCGGATAGACGAGCTTGCCTTCCTTCGAGAGGCTCAGCATCTCGCCGCCGAAGCCCATCACCACGCCCAGCCAGATCAGCGCGGTCATGGCCGGGAAGAACCAGGCGTCGGACGGCAGCCGCAGCGACAAGGGCGACCGCGACACGGGTTGATCGACAGTCGTCATGCCCAAGGCCCCAGGCTGCGCGCCCCCCAACGGCGCGCCTCCTTCATCCCCGGCCTAGCTTGGCCTTGTCAATATTGGCGGTGCGGTCGACTAAAGCGCCTCGCCGCTCAGCTCCCGCACCTCCTCGACCGTCCGCAGGCCGGGGCGCTGGGCGCAGACCAGGACGGCCATGTTGCCGGGCAGGTGCTGGTTGGCCAGCATCTTCTCGTGCGCCGCCGGGATCTGGTCCCAGGGGAACACCTCCGACAGGCACGGGTCGACGCGGCGGTCGATGACCAGCTGGTTGGCGGCGGCGGCCTGCATCAGGTTGGCGAAGTGCGATCCTTGCACCCGCTTCTGGCGCATCCACAGGAAGCGCGCGTCCATGGTCAGGTTGAAGCCGCTGGTGCCGGCGCAGATCACCACCATGCCGCCGCGCTTGACCAGGAACACCGAGACCGGGAAGGTCTGCTCGCCCGGATGCTCGAACACCATGTCGACGTCGCGATTGCCGGTGATCTGCCAGATGGCTTTGCCGAACTTGCGGCTTTCCTTCATGTAGTCGCCGAACTCGGGGCCGTTGACCTTGGGCAACTGGCCCCAGCAGTTGAATTCGTTGCGGTTCAGCACCGCCTTGGCGCCCATCGACAGCACGAACTCGCGCTTGTCCTCGCTGCTGACCACGCCGATGGCGTTGGCGCCGGCGACGGCCGCCAGCTGGGTGGCGAAGACGCCCAGGCCGCCGGAAGCGCCCCAGACCAGCACGTTCTGACCGGGCTTCAGCTCATGCGGCTTGTGGCCGAACAGCATGCGATAGGCGGTGGCCAGGGTCAGGGTGTAGCAGGCGGCCTCTTCCCAGGTCAGGTGCTTGGGGCGCGGCAGCAATTGTCGGGATTGCACCCGGCAGAACTGGGCGAAGCTGCCGTCCGGCGTCTCGTAGCCCCAGATCCGCTGGCTGGACGAGAACATCGGGTCGCCGCCGTTGCACTCCTCGTCGTCGCCGTCGTCCTGATTACAGTGGATGACGACTTCGTCGCCCAGCTTCCAGCGCTTGACCTTGGACCCGACCTTCCAGACGACGCCCGAGGCGTCGGAACCGGCGATGTGGAAGGGCTGCTTGTGGCCGTCCAGCGGGCTGATCGGCTCGCCGAGCGCGGCCCAGACGCCGTTGTAGTTGACGCCCGCGGCCATCACGAGGACCAGCACCTCGTCCTCGCCGATCTCCCAGGTGGGCACCACCTCGACCTGCATGGCGGTCGAGGGCTTGCCGTGGCGCTCCTTGCGGATGCTCCAGGCGTACATGTTTTTCGGCACGTGGAAGGCGGGCGGGATCTCGCCGATCTCGTACAGGTCCTTCAGCGCGGTCTTTTCCAGCGTCGCGGTCGTCATCTCACTCCCCGTTTCTTGGCCATCCTTCCGCGCTGCAGCAACGCGTGAAGGTCCAAATCGGCTGCGCCGCCTCGGGTCGAAGCGGTGAAATCGCCTCCCAAGGGATCGTTTTTTGCTTGCCGAGCGCAAAAATCCGCCCGGAAGACCCACAGGCTGAGACAGATGTTTGAAACTGGCAAGCGGAATCTTGTGCGTCGCAGCATCGCGTGTGCGAATGTCGCGCCCATCACCTTCGGGAAGGTTGCGAGCGGGGCGCTCGCGGGCCACCGTGCCGCCCATGATCCACCTGTCGCATCCCGAACCTTCGATCGCCCTCGTCGAACTGGACGTCGCCCCGGCCAATGTGCTGGCCATGGCCGAGCGGGGACGGCTGCTGGACGCCTTCGCGGCGATCGAGGCCGATCCGGCCACGCGGGCGGTGGTGCTGACCGGGCGCAACGGCGCCTTCTGCACCGGCGACGACCTCGCCGAGTCGATGACGCGGGACGTCCCGGCCCAGACGGCGGCGATCCTGCATTTCCTGGCCATGTGCGACCGGATCGCCGCCTGCCGCGTCCCGGTGATCGCCGCCATCGACGGCTGGTGCATCGGCGGCGGGCTGGAACTGGCCCTGGCCTGCGACATCCGCCTGGCCAGCGAGCGGGCCGACTTCGCCTGCTCGGCGGTGCGGATGGGGCTGACGGCGTCGGCCGAGCGGCTGGTGAAGCTGATCGGCGAGAGCCGCGCCAAGGCTCATCTCCTGACCGGCGCGCCGTTCGACGCGGCCCGGGCGCTGGCGGATGGCGTGGTGGCGGAGGTTCATCCGGTCGAGGGCTTGAGGGAGGCGACGCTGCGCCTAGCCCGCGTCATCGCCTCGCGCGGCCCTCTCGCGGTGGCGGCGACCAAGCGGGTGGCGTCCGGGGTGTCGAGCACCGGGGACGAGATCCCGGCGCTGGCGGCCTCGGCCGATCACGCCGAGGCGCGGACGGCGTTCGTGGGAAAGCGGCGGGCGGTGTTCGAAGGGCGGTGATATTGTCCCTCTCTCTGTGAGAGAGGGAGGGGCCCATCGCGCAGCGATGGGAGGGTGAGAGGTTACGCCCGCCCAGAACGAAGCGCCGATAGGACGATATCCATCGTGCCGCCAGGATCGGCCAGGACCTGCTCGTTGCGCAGCCTCAGCACGGTGTAGCCGTAGAGTTCGAGCGCCACGGTTCGGCGCGCGTCGTAGTCCTCCTGTTCGTCATGGATAGTTCCATCGAGTTCGACGATCAGCTTGGCTGCCTCGCAGACGAAATCGGCGATGTAGCGGTCGATCGGCGCCTGGCGCAGGAACCTGTATCCGCCGAGGCGTCGATTGCGCACGATGGTCCAGAAGGTCTTCTCGGCCAGGGTTTGATCGCGTCGAAGGCGGCGGGCGTGGGCGATCTGGTCCATAGCGCGAGCATCGCGCCGCCACGAGAATTCAACAATCAAGGGAATTGGGATTTTCCCGGTGAGGGTGCAACCTCTCACCCTCCCACGCCTACGGCGCGGGCCCCTCCCTCTCTCACAGAGAGAGCAACCATGTTGTTCATGCGATCTGAGGGAGCCAGGGCTGGCTTCTAG
>NZ_CAMQSF010000021.1 GCF_947036865.1 uncultured Caulobacter sp.
GGCTATCTAGCGAACCACCATCACCATGTCAAATCGTTTTTTCAAACTTTTTGACCTGGATCGGCGAACCCTGGAAATCCAGGAAGCGCCGAGGTGGCGAGCTTCTAGAGAAGCCAACCAAGTCGGTCAAGCATCTATTTTGAGAAGATCTCAAAATCTCTACTTAACCAGTTCATCATCGCGCCGCTGAATTCTTGCGAAATCTTGGCGGCGATGACCGGAGCGGCGCTTCTAAAGAGGCGACATTCCGAAGTCAACCAACTCTTTTCGACTTTTTCGCGTCGCCGGAAACCCGGGAACGAAGAGACAAAAAGAAGACCCTCAGGGCTGCCGAAGCCGCCCTCGCGGATCCTCATCGAGTCGATTGGAGCGCGGTGTTTAGCCAAGCGTCTTGAGCGATGCAAGCGCCCTTTCGGGGCCGCGTCGTCCGGTCGCGAAGCCGTTCCGAGCGAGGCGTTGATCTAGTCCCCGCCCCGCGCTCTGGCAACCCCCTCGCGACAATATAACGACGCTCTTTTGACGAGGCCGGGAACGAACCGGCGCGGACGACATCCGCGACGCCTCAGTGCTGGCTCTCGGGGAGACGGACCACCAGGCCGTCCAGCGCGTCGGACACCTTGATCTGGCACGACAGGCGGCTGTTGGGCTCGACGTTCTCGGCGAAGTCGAGCATCGACTCCTCCATGGCCGACTTGTCGCCGGTCTTGGACAGCCAGGCTTCGTCCACATAGACGTGGCAGGTGGCGCAGGCGCAGGCGCCGCCGCAATCGGCGTCGATGCCCGGCACGTTGTTCTTCACCGCGCCTTCCATGACGGTCAGGCCGGGCTTCACGTCGATCGCGTGCTCGGTCCCGTCGTGCTCGATATAGGTGATCTTGGCCATGTGTTTCCTGTTACCCCTGGCGCGACCTTAGGCCGCCACCTCTTTCATGGACACCGATGAATCGGCGAGCTTGTCGACATCAACCGGCGCGCGCTTGGCGATCAGCTGCTTGCCGGCCATGAACTCGGGCGGCGCGTTGATCGCCTCGACCGCCTGGATCAGGTCGCCCTTCAGATGGAAGACCGCGAACTTCGCCGCCGCCGGATCGCCGCGCACGACTTGGCGGTCCGCCTCGAACGGCAGGCCGGCGATCTGCAGCTTCAGATCATACTGGTCGGACCAGAACCACGGGACCTCGGGCGCCGGCCCGGGCCGGCCGAGGATCGCGGCGGCCGCCTGCTTGGCCTGTTCGAGGGCGTTGGGCACGCTCTCGAGCCGGAACCTGCGGTCATAGAGCGGCAGCGGCCGGTGGGTCACGTCGCCGATCGCGAAGATCGACGGATCGCTGGTCCGGGCCTCCAGATCCACCACCACGCCGCCGGCGGTCTCCAGACCCGCGTCCTTGGCCAGTTCGTCATTGGGAACCGCGCCGACCCCGACCAGGGCGACGTCGCAGGCCACGGCGCGCCCATCGGCGAACCGCACCGCCCTGACGTGGCCGTTCTCTCCGTCGAAGCCGGCCACGCCGGCGTTCAGTTCGAACGCCACGCCGTGCTTGGCGTGATAGGCCTGGAAGAAGGTCGACAAGGTTTCGCAAGCGACGCGGGCCAGGACCCGGCTCTCGCGCTCGATGACCATGGCGTGGCTGCCGAGCGCGCGGGCCGAGGCGGCGGCCTCCAAGCCGACATAGCCCCCGCCGATCACGGCCAGGCGCTTGTCGGCCCCCAGGGCGTGCTTGAGACGCTCGGCGTCGGCGGCCGTCCGCAGCGACAGGACGCCGGCCAGATCCGCGCCCGGGATCGGCAGCGCGCGGGCGCGGGCGCCGGTGGCCAGGATCAGAAAGTCGTAGGAAATGACCTCGCCAGAGGCCAAGGTCACCGTCTTGGCCGAGCGATTGATCCGCTCGGCCACGCCTTGCAGGCGTAGGGAGACATTGTTCTCGGCGTACCACTCGGCGGGTTTCAGCGAGAGCGAGTCGGCGTCGGCCTCGCCCTTCAGCCAGGCCTTGGACAGGGGCGGACGTTGATAGGGCAGGAGCGGCTCGTCGCCGATCAGAACGATGCGGCCCTCGTGACCATATTGACGCAGGAACGCGGCGGCCGAGCCGCCGGCGTGACCCGCGCCGATAATGACGACGCACGCGTTCTGATTGGCTTCAGCGCTCAACGACGCCCTCCCTTTCGTCAAAAATGACGGCGGCGTCACCTATTGGCAAGCGCCTTGATCGCGGCGGATAGATAGACAGGAAAACGGCGGCCGAAACCCAGTTTCGGCCGCCGTTTCGCGGACTCAACGAACCATCGCCCGTCAGACGACGCGCTCGACCATCATCTTCTTGATCTCGGCGATGGCCTTGGCCGGGTTCAGGCCCTTCGGGCAGACCTGGGCGCAGTTCATGATCGTGTGGCAGCGATAGAGCTTGAAGGGGTCCTCAAGCGCGTCGAGGCGGTCGCCGGTCGCCTCGTCGCGGCTGTCGATCAGCCAGCGATAGGCGTGCAGCAGGGCCGCCGGACCCAGATACTTGTCGCCGTTCCACCAGTAGCTGGGGCACGAGGTCGAGCAGCAGGCGCAGAGGATGCATTCGTAGAGACCGTCGAGCTTCTCGCGGTCCTTCGGGCTCTGCTTCCACTCGGTCTGCGGCTCGGGCGTATCGGTGTGCAGCCAGGGCTCGATCGAGGCGTACTGCGCGTAGAACAGCGTCAGGTCCGGGATCAGGTCCTTGACCACCGGCATGTGCGGCAGCGGGCTGATCTGCACGGCCTTGCCCGGGACCTCTTCCCAGCCATGGGTGCAGGCCAGGGTGTTGCGGCCGCCGATGTTCATCGCGCAGGAGCCGCAGACGCCTTCACGGCACGAGCGGCGGAAGGCCAGGGTCGGGTCGATGCTGTTCTTGATATAGAGCAGAGCGTCCAGCACCATCGGGCCGCAGGCGTCGACGTCGACGTCGTAGGTGTCCCAGCGCGGATTGCCGCCCGTTTCCGGGTCGTAGCGATAGATCTTGAAGGTCTTGACCTTCTTGGCGCCCGCCGGAGCCGGCCAATGCTTGCCCGACTTGATCTGCGAGTTTTTGGGGAGAGCGAGTTCGACCATCGGACCCTCAGTAGACCCGTTGCTTCGGCGGGATATAGGCGATGTCGTCGGACATCGTGTAGCTGTGCACCGGGCGGTAATCGATCTTCACCGCGCCGGACCGAATGTCGAGCCAGGCCAGGGTGTGCTTCATCCACTCGGCGTCGTTGCGGTCGGCGAAGTCCTCGCGGGCGTGGGCGCCGCGGCTCTCGGTGCGGTTGGCCGCGCCGTTCACCGTGACCACCGCCTGGCCGATCAGGTTGTCGAACTCCAGGGTCTCCATCAGGTCGGTGTTCCATACCAGACCGCGATCGCTGACCTTGATGTCCGCCGCCTTGTCCCAGACGGCCTGGAGGCGCTTGACGCCGCTTTGCAGGCTCTCACCGGTGCGGAACACCGCGGCGTCCTCCTGCATGGCCTTCTGCATCTCGAGGCGCAACTCGGCGGTGCCGGTCGAGCCCGAGGCGTTGCGGAAGCGGTCGAAGCGCGTCAGGTGGGCTTCGGTCTGGGCGTCCTTCAGCTCCGGCTGCTTGGCGCCCGGCTTGACGATCTCGGCGCAGCGCAGGGCCGCGGCGCGACCGAACACGACGAGGTCGATCAGCGAGTTCGAGCCCAGGCGGTTGGCGCCGTGCACCGAGACGCAGGCCGCCTCGCCCACGGCCATCAGGCCCGGGATCACCTGGTCGGGATTGTCGCCCGCCTTGGTGACGACCTCGCCGTGATAGTTCGTCGGGATGCCGCCCATATTGTAGTGGACGGTCGGCAGCACCGGGATCGGCGCCTTGGTGACATCGACGCCGGCGAAGACCTTGGCGGTCTCCGAAATGCCGGGCAGGCGCTCGGCCAGGATCTTGGGATCCAGGTGGTCGAGGTGCAGGAAGATGTGGTCCTTGTTCGGACCAACGCCCCGGCCCTCGCGGATCTCGATCGTCATCGCGCGGCTGACCATGTCGCGGGGCGCCAGGTCCTTCACGGACGGCGCATAGCGCTCCATGAAGCGCTCGCCCTCGGAATTGGTCAGGTAGCCGCCCTCGCCGCGCGCGCCCTCGGTGATCAGGCAGCCCGCGCCGTAAATGCCGGTCGGGTGGAACTGCACGAACTCCATGTCCTGCAGCGGCAGGCCGGCGCGCAGCACCATGGCGTTGCCGTCGCCGGTGCAGGTGTGGGCCGAGGTGGCCGAGAAGTAGGCGCGGCCATAGCCGCCGGTGGCCAGCACGACCATCTGCGCCTGGAAGCGGTGCAGGGTGCCATCGTCGAGCTTCCACGCCGTCACGCCGCGGCAGACGCCGCCGTCCATGATCAGGTCGAGGGCGAAGTACTCGATGAAGAACTCGGTGTCGTGGGCCAGCGACTGGCCGTACATCGTGTGCAGCATGGCGTGACCGGTGCGGTCGGCCGCGGCGCAGGTGCGCTGGATCGGGGCCTCGCCATAGTTCTTGGTCATGCCGCCGAAGGCGCGCTGATAGATCTTGCCGTCGGCCGTGCGCGAGAAGGGCACGCCCCAGTGCTCGAGCTCGTAGACCGCCGCCGGGGCGTTGCGGGTCAGGTACTCGATGGCGTCCTGGTCGCCCAGCCAGTCCGAGCCCTTGACGGTGTCGAACATGTGCCAGCGCCAGTCGTCCTGGCCCATATTGCCCAGCGAGGCCGAGATGCCGCCTTGGGCCGCCACCGTGTGGCTGCGGGTCGGGAACACCTTGGTGATGCAGGCGGTCTTCAGACCGGCCTGGGCGCAGCCCAGCGCGGCGCGCAGGCCAGAGCCGCCGGCGCCGACGACGACGACGTCGAACTTGTGATCGATGAACTTGTAGGCCGACATCAATGGGCTCCGGTCACGGTCAGGGCGGCAACCTTGAGGATCGAGAAGATCCCGACGGCGCCGGCCGCCACGCAGACGAACAGATTGCCGATCACCAGGAACGACTTGGTCGTGAAGCGATGGATGTAGTCCTCGATCACCACCTGCACGGCGTTCTGCAGGTGCGTCAGGGCGGCCACCAGCAGCAGGGCCAGCAACACGGCGTTCAGCGGCTGGCCGAGCCAGGCGATCGCGGTGTGCTGGTCAGCGCCGATCAGTTTCAGGCCGGCGAAAACGCCCCACAGGCTCAATGGCGCCAGGGCCAGGCCCGAGACGCGCTCGGTGATGAAGTGGCTGACGCCGTGGTGCGCCGAACCCATGCCGCGCGCGCGCGACAGCGGCGTGCGGAACTGCTGGGGCTGGAAGAGGTCGTTCTTGCTCATGATCAGAACGCTCCGTTCGCGTGGGCGATGACCCAGGTGACGATCGTCGCCACGACCGCGAAGGCGATCGCCATGGCGCCGGTCATGTCGGCGAAGCGCGGCGTGAAGCCCTTGCCAGCGTCCCAGAAGGTCTGGCGGATCGTGTAGGCGACATTGAAGAAGACGGCGAAGGTCTCGCCCAGCAGGACGAGCTTGCCGATCGGCGAGCCGATCACGGCGAGATAGCCGGCATAGGCTTCCGGGCTGGTGGCCAGGGCGGCGACCCAGCCCGCCAGGATCACGGCGCCGACCCACAGCCCCATGATGCAGCCGCGATGCAGGATCGAGCACGCCATGGTGATATGCCAGCGCCAGACGGAAAGGTGCGGCGACATCGGGCGCTCAGGCAGCCCCCGGCTCGTGTCGGTCATGAAAGGTCCAACCTCAGTAGCCTTTGTGCGTTGCGGGACGCTTTTAAGCGCGGGGGCGGGGGTGTCAATTAAACGGCGCCCTGTTGAGAAACGTTTGCAATTGGCGATCCAAACGCGCTTGGAACCATTAAGGTCAAGCTTGCGTTATCGTCGGTCGCTAACGGGGAAGCGGGCGCGGCGATGCATGATCCGATCGACTTCAGGGCGGTGTTCGATCGGATACCGACCCCCTACATGATGATGGACCAGGATCTGGTCATCGTGGAGATGAACCAGGCCTATCTGGACGTCACCGCCCGCCCTCGACACGAGATCGAGGGCCGCTACGTCTTCGACGCCTTCCCCTCCGAGGGCGAGAGCCGGCGGCTGCTGGAGGAATCGCTACGCCGCGTGCTCGACACGGGCGAGAACGATGTGATCGCGGTCCTGCGCTACGCCATTCCGCGTCCCAAGGAAGCGGGCGGAGGCTTCGAGGACCGCTACTGGAGCTGCACCCATACCTGGGTCCCGCGAGCGGACGGCGGCGGCTTCATCCTTCAGAACACCCAGGACATCACCGACCTGCGCCGCCTCAAGGACGAGGCGTTCCGGCCCGAGGCGCCGGCCACCACCGCCATGCTCGGCGATTCGGTGCTGCGACGGGTGGAGACGCTGCAATCCCAGAGCTTCCAGATCCGGCGGCTCTTCATGCTGGCGCCGAGCTTCGTGGCGGTTCTGCGGGGACCGAACCACGTCTTCGACTTCGCCAACGAGTCCTATCTGCGGCTGATCGGCCGGCGCGACATCGTCGGGCGGCCCTTGCGCGAGGCCCTGCCCGAGATTCGCGATCAGGGCTTCATCCCGCTGCTGGACGAGCTGCTGCGCTCGGGTCAGCCCTTCATCGGACGGGACGTGCCGGTGATGCTGGCGCGCAGCCCCGGAGAGCCGATGGAGGAGCGCTTTCTCGACTTCATCTATCAGCCGATCCTGGGCGAGGACGGCGGCGTGTCCGGCATATTCGTCGAGGGCTCGGACATGACCGAGCGGGTTCTGGCCAACCAGCGCCAGCGGCTGCTGCTGGACGAGCTGAACCACCGGGTCAAGAACACCCTCGCCACGGTGCAGGCCATCGCCCAGCAGACGCTGCGCGGCGCGACCACGCCCGAGAGCTTCGCCGCGGCCTTCGAGTCACGGCTGCTGGCCCTGTCCCAGACCCACAACGCCCTGACCGACAGCCAGTGGGCGGGGGCGGGTCTGCGGCAGATCCTGATCCAGGAGCTCGGCCCCTACGGCGCCGAACGGGTGTCGTTGGACGGGCCGGACGTGCATCTGCCCGCCCGCGTGGCGCTGTCTCTAGGCATGGTGTTCCACGAACTGGCCACCAACGCCGCCAAGTACGGCGCCCTGTCCAACGCCGGCCGGCTGGCCCTGACCTGGTCGGTGACGGAAGACGAGAACCTCGTGTTCGAGTGGCGCGAAACCGGCGGGCCGCCCGCGCGGCGGCCGGAGCGGCGCGGCTTCGGCTCCCGCCTGATCGAGCGCAGCATCTCCGGCGAACTGCGGGGCCGCATCGACACCGACTATGGTTCGACGGGGCTGGTCGTGCGCTTCGACGTGCCGCTGGCGCGCGATTTCGACTGACCTGCCCTCAGGCCCGGAACGTCGTCAGCGCCAGGTGCTGCAGCAGCATGATCGTCTTGGCGTCGCGGATCCGGCCATCGGCGACCATGGCCAGCGCCTCGTCGATCGTGGGCTCCAGCACCTCGATGTCCTCGCCCTCCTCGGGGTGGCCGCCGCCCTCGCCGATCCGCATCGAAGCGTCGTAGGGCGCCACGAAGAAGTGCAGGATCTCGGTCACCGAGCCCGGGCTCATGAACGCCTCGAACACCTTGCGCACCTCGCCGAGGCGATAGCCGAGCTCTTCCTCGACCTCGGCGCGGATCCGGGTCTCGGGTTCGGCGTCGTCCAGCAGGCCGGCCGCCGCCTCGATCAGCAGATCGTCATGGCCGTTCACGTACGCCGGATAGCGGAACTGCTTCACCAGCAGCACGGTGCGGCGATCCAGATCGTAGGGCAGCAGGACCGCCCCATTGCCGCGGTCGTAATGCTCGCGCGACTGGGTCTGCCAGCGCCCGTCCCGCCGCTTCCAGTCGAAGGTCGTGGTCTTCAGGACGTACCAGTTGTCGGACAGCAGCTTGGTCTCGCGAACACGGATCCGGTCCTGGATGGTCATCGCCTGCTCCTTAGTCCCGCACCCGCGCCACATAGTCGACCGAGCGCATTTCCTGCAGCCGCGAAACGGTCCGCTCGAACTCGAAGGCCCCGTCGCCCTCGGGATAAAGCGCCTCCGGCTCGGCCTCGGCCAGGGCCACCAGCTTGACGTTGGCTTCGTAGAGCGCGTCGATCAGGGTGTTGAAGCGCTTGGCCGCGTCGCGCTTGGCCGGCGAGAGGACCGGGATGTCCTCGATGAAGATGGTATGGAAGCGCTCGGCGATGGCCAGATAGTCCTGCGGTCCCAGCGCCTGCTGGCAGAGGCTGGCGAAGGACGAGCGCAGCAGCCCGCCGGCGGCGCGGGGCAGGCGCATCTTCCGGCCCAGCACCTCCAGGGTCGCGCCGGTCTCTGGCGCGCCGTCCAGCATGTCGCTCCACAGGCGGTCGAACTCGGCCTGGGTCGCCTTGTCGTTCGGCGCCAGCCACAGCCGCGCCGCGCGGAGCCGATCCAGCCGGAAGTCGACGGGGCCGCGCACCGCCACGATGTCCATCGCCGACTTCAGCATGTCGATGAACGGCAGGAAAAGCTGGCGGTTGATGCCGTTCAGATAGAGATCCTCCGGCGGCCGGTTCGAGGTGGCCACCAGGGTGACGCCCCGCGCGAACAGCGCCTCGAACAGCCGCCCCAGGATCATGGCGTCGGCGATGTCGGTGACCTGCAGCTCGTCGAAGCACAGCAGCCGCGCGCCGTCGGCGATCAGGGCCGCGGTCGGGGCGATCGGATCGTCGCCCTTGTGCTGGCCAAAGCGCGCCTTGCGCGCCGCCGCGTCGCCTTTGCGCCAGGCGTCGATGTCGCGATGAACCTCGGCCATGAAGGCGTGGAAGTGGATGCGCAGCTTCTTCTGGGTCGGGGCGCTCTCGAAGAAGAGGTCCATCAGCATGGACTTGCCGCGCCCGACCGGCCCCCACAGATAGACGCCCCGCTGGCTCTTGGGCTTGCGGCCGAACAGCGAAAAGCCCGGCTCGCCGGCGTTGTCGAGATCGGCCTCCAGCCGCGACAGCGCCTCGACGGCGGCGGCCTGAGCGGCGTCGGGCTTGATCTCGTCCTGGGCCAGGCGCTGACGATAGGCGGTGCGGAGGGATGTCGGCATCGAAGACTGCGGTTAGCGCGGCGGCGGCGCGGGGGAAAGGGCCTTGCGCCCTCAACATCGGCCCAGCGACGCGCTATGGGGTGGGCATGACCATCCTCCGCCTGCCGGACGAGGCCGCGACCCAGGCGCTGGGACGGCGCCTGGCCGCCGTTCTCCAGCCCGGCGACGCCCTCTGCCTGACCGGCCCGCTGGGCGCGGGCAAGTCGACCCTGGCCCGCGCCCTGATCCGCGCCCTGACCACGCCGGACGAGGAGGTCCCCAGCCCGACCTTCACCCTGGTGCAGTTCTACGAGGCTGCCGGATTTCCGCTGGCCCATTTCGACCTCTATCGCCTGAGCGACCCGGACGAGGCCTACGAGATCGGCCTCGACGAGGCGCTGGACGGCGGCGTCGCCCTGATTGAGTGGCCGCAGCGACTGGAAGGGCGTTTGCCGGCGAATCGGCTCGATATAGACATCGCCCTCGACGGCGACGCGCGGCGCGCCGTGATCGTGGGGCATGGACGGTTCGAAGGGCGTGATCTTGAGTTCTGAGCGCGAGGCGGCCAAGGCCGCGTTCCTGGCGGCGAACGGCTTCGGCGGCGTCCGGCGCCAGTTCCTCGGCGGCGACGCCTCGACGCGGTCGTACGAGCGGCTGCATCGCGACGGCGGCGACACGTTCATCTTCATGGACCAGCCGCCAGCCCTGGAGAGCGTCGTCTGCCCGCCGGGCGCGACCGACGCCGAGCGGATCGCCCTGGGCTACAACGCCGCCGCGCGCCTGGCCGCCGGCTCGGTCGCCGCCTTCGTCGCCACCGCCGACTATCTGCGCCAGCGCGGCCTCTCGGCGCCGAGGATCTTCGCCTACGACGTCGTGCAAGGCCTGGCCGTGCTGGAGGACCTGGGCGATGGCCTCTACGCGACCCTGATCGCCGAGGGCCAGGACGAACGCCCGCTCTACGAGGCCGCCGTCGACCTGCAAGTGGCCCTGCACGCCGAGACGCCGCCCGAGGTGCTGGCCGTCGACGACGTTCAGTGGCCGTTGCTGACCTACGACACCCTGGCGCTGAAGCACGCCACCGACACCTTCCTGGAATTCTGGCCGCGTTTCGCCGGCATTGACGCCTTCGGCCCCGAGGCCGTGGCCGAGTGGGACGCGCTGTGGGCGCCGGTCTGGGTGCGAGGCGAAGGCGGCGCTAGCGTCTTCACGCACCGCGACTATCACGCCCAGAACCTCTTGTGGCTGCCCGAGCGTGAGGGCGTGGCCCGCGTCGGCCTGCTGGACTTCCAGGACGCCCTGCGCGCCCACCCCGCCTGGGACCTGACCCACCTGCTGCAGGACGCCCGCCGCGACGTCTCGCCGGACCTGGAGGCGGCCATGCTGGACCGCTATCTGGCCGCCCGACCGGCGGTCGATCGCGGAGCCTTCCTCGCCGACTACCGCGCCCTGGCCGCCTCGAACGCCGCGCGGATTCTGGGCCGGGTCTTCGCGCGCCAGGCCCTGCTGGGCCGCCGCCAGTACGAGGCCTACATGCCGCGCACCTGGCGCTATCTGGAGCGGAACCTCGGCGATCCGGCGCTGGCGGGCCTCAAGGCCTGGTTCGACGCCCACGTGCCCGCGGAGTCCCGCCGATGAGCGCCCCCAAGATCGCGATGGTGCTGGCCGCCGGCCTCGGCACCCGCATGCGGCCCCTGACCAACGACCGGCCCAAGGCCCTGGTCGAGGTCGCCGGCAAGGCCCTGATCGACCACATGCTGGACCGCCTGGCCGCCGCCGGGGTCGCGACCGCCGTGGTCAATGTCCACTATTTCGCCGACCTCGTCGAAACCCACTTGCGCGCCCGCGAGGCCAGAGGTCTTGGCCCGCGCATCGTCATCTCCGACGAACGGGTCCAGGCCCTGGAGACCGGCGGCGGGATCAAGCATGCCCTGCCGCTGCTGGGCGAAGGGCCGGTGTTCGTGGCCAATATCGACTCCATCTGGCTCGAACACGGCGGCGCGGCGATCGACGCGGTGGCGGCCGCCTGGGATCCGGCCAGGATGGACGTCTGCCTGATGCTGGCCTCGACCAGCGGGTCGCTCGGCTTCCACGACACCGGCGACGTCTTCCTCGGCGATGACGGCGTGGTGCGCTTCAAGGACGCCGGCGAGATGGCCCCGCTGGTCTATGTCGGCGTGCACATCTGCAAGCCGGCGATCACCGCCGAAGGCCCCGAGGGGCCGTTCTCGCTGCTGCCGCTGTGGAAGCGGTTGGCCGTCGACCACCGCGTCCATGGGGTCGCGCCAGAGGGCCTATGGATGCACGTGGGCGATCCGGAGGCCAAGATCGTCGCCGAGACCAGGCTCGCCCAGGGATGAGCGCCCCGGCCCCCTTCTTTGATCGTGAGGGGCCGCGCTGGTTCTCGATCCCCGCCCACCGTCCGTTCGTCGACGACCTGGCGCGCGGCCTGCTGAACACGCTGGAGCCCCTGGGTCCCGAGGCCCTGCCGCGCGCCACGATCCTGACCCCGACCCGCCGCGGCGCCCGCGCCCTGGCCGACGCCTTCCTGGCCGTGACGGGCGGGCGGGCCCTGCTGCTGCCGCAGATCCGGCCGCTGGGCGACCTCGACGAGGGCGAGCCGCCGTTCGAGCCCGGCGATCTGGTCCTCGACCTGCCCCCGGCCATCTCGTCGCGACGCCGCCGGTTCGAGCTGGCGCGACTGGTCGTCGACCATGGCGACAAGCTGTCGTTCGAGCCCGGTCCGGTCCAGGCCCTGGAACTGGCCAAGGCGCTCGCCGACTTCCTCGACAGCTGCCAGATCGAGGAGATCGCGTTCGAGGACAAGCTGGACGGCCTGGCCGACGGCGATCTCGCCGAGCACTGGCAGGTCTCCGCGCGGTTCCTGAAGGCGGTGCTGCGCGCCTGGCCGGAGCGGTTGGAGGCCCTGTCGCTGATCGACGTCTCCGAGCGCCGCGTGAAGCTGCTGCGCGCGCTGGAGCGGCAATGGCGCGACCATCCGCCGAGCGAGGTCCTGGTCGCCGCCGGCTCGACCGGCACGGCGCCGGCCACCGCCGACCTGCTGGCCGTGATCGCCGCCGCCCCCAGGGGCGCGGTGGTCCTGCCCGGCCTCGACGAGGATCTGGCCGACAGCGCCTGGGCCAAGATCGAGGACACCCCGGGCGAGCAGCATCCGCAGGGCGCGATGAAGCGCCTGCTGGACCGGGCCGGCGTGTCGCGCGCCGACGTCCGCCCGTGGGTTCCCGAGGTCGACAGCCGGGGCCGCTGGCGGCGGCGGATCATCAACGAGGCCCTGCGCCCGGCCGAGGCCACGGCCGACTGGCTGGCCCAGATCGCCGCCCTGCGCGCCGAGGCGCCGGGCCTCGATCCCATCGCCGAGGGCCTGTCGGGGCTGTCGGTCATCGCCGCCCGCGCCGAGGAGGAGGCCGCCGGCGCCTGCGCCTTGCTACTGCGCGAGGCGCTGGAGGATCCGGAGCGCACCGCCGCCCTGGTCACGCCCGACCAGACCCTGGCCCGCCGCGTGATGACCCGCCTGCGCCGCTGGGGCGTGATCCCCGACAGCTCGGCGGGCGCGCCGCTGGCCGCCGCCGGCGCGGCGATCCTGGCTCTGCACCTGGCGCGCCTGGTCGAAGAGCCGCTGAACCCGGTGCGGCTGCTGGCCCTGGCGAAGCACCCGCTGGTGCTGGCGGAGGACGAGACGCCCGCCGCCGCCCTGCTGGAGCGCAAGGGCCTGCGCGGCGCGGCGCCGGGATCGAAGACGGTCCTGCGCGCACGGTTGCGCGAGTTCCCCGAGGCGCTGGCCCTTTGCGATAGGGTCCTCGCCGCCATCGACCACGCCGCCGCGCCCTATCGCGACAACCTCGCTCGCCCCTGCCACGCGGCCCAGGCCCTGGTCGAGGCGCTGGAAGGCCTGGTCGCGCCGAACCGCCTGTGGGCCGGCGGCGCGGGCGAATGCCTCGGCGCGCTGATGGCCGCCCTGATCCAGGACGGCGAGCCCCTGCCCGACGCCTCGCCCCAGGCCTTCGCCGACATTCTCGACCGCCTGGTCAACGAGGAGACCGTGCGCGTCGGCGGCGCCACCCATCCGCGCCTGCGGATCCTGGGCGCCATCGAGGCTCGACTGGTCCGCGCCGACCGTCTGGTGCTGGCCGGGCTGGAGGAAGGCGTCTGGCCGCGGGGCGCGCCGATCGATCCGTTCCTGTCGCGGCCCATGCGCAAGCGCCTGGGCCTGCCGCCGCCGGAGCGCCGCGTCGGTCTCACCGCCCACGACTTCGCCCAAGCCGCCAGCGCGCCGGACGTGGTGCTGGTCCACTGCGAGCGGCGCGGCGGCGCGCCGGCCGTGGAGTCCCGCTGGCTGTGGCGGCTGAAGACCCTGGCCGCCGGCGCGGGCCTTGCCCTGCCCCGCCGTGACGACGTGCTGGACTGGGTCCGCGCCATGGACGCGCCCGATCCCTACGCCCCGATCAAGCGCCCCGAACCGCGTCCGCCGGTCGAGGATCGCCCGCGCAAAATGGCCGTCACCCGGATCGAGGCCCTGACCCGCGATCCCTACGCCGTCTGGGCGCGGGATATCCTCAAGCTCTATCCGCTGGAGCGCCCGGACGAGCCGGTGGAGGCGCGGGCGCGGGGCACCGCGATCCACGCCGCGTTCGAGGCCTTCGCCGAACGGTTCCCCGACGCCGTGCCAAGCAACGCGGCGGCCGTGTTCGAGCAGCTCTATGTCGACGCCCTGGTCGCGGCCGGCATGCCGCCAACGGCCCTCGCCCGCGAAAAGGCCCTGGCCCGTGAGGCGGCGCTGTGGGTGGCCGACTGGGAGCGCCATCGCCGCGCGACCGCCCGCCGGGTCGTGGTCGAGGCCGAGGGCCGGCTCGAGCTGTCGATCAACGGCCGTCCCTTCACCCTGACCGCCAAGGCCGACCGCATCGAGCCCACCGCCGACGGGACCGCCCACATCCTCGACTACAAGACCGGCGCCGCGCCGTCCCAGAAGCAGGTCGACACCGGCTTCTCGCCGCAGCTGACCTTGACCGCCGCCATCCTGATGAACGGCGGCTTCCCGGATCTGGGCGCCCCCGCGCCGGGCGACTTGACCTATGTCCGCGTCACCGGCCGGAGACCCGCCGGCGAGGAGCAGGTCCGCGCCCTGGCCGGCGGCGAGAGCGAGGAGGCCGCGCGCAAGGCGATCGACGGCCTGGTCAAGCTGATCGCCCGCTATGATGATCCGGACGAGCCCTACCGCTCGCGGGTCGCCCCGCAGTTCGTCAAGGAGCACCCCGGCGACTACGCGCATCTGGCGCGGGTGTTCGAATGGTCGACCAGCGGCGATGATGGGGAGGGCGAATGAGCGCGCTTGTCGAGATCCTCCCCTTCTGGGGGAGGTGGCCCCCACGGGTCGCGCGAATCGCGCGCCCGAGGACAGGCTCCGGGCCGGAGGGGGCAGCTCGGCCCGCGTCCAGCTGCCCCCCTCTGTCGCTCCGCGACAGCTCCCCCAGCGGGGGAGCAGCTTCATGACGCTCGACCCCCAAAGCATCGCCGCCGACCCGGCGATCTCGGCCTTCGTCACCGCCAACGCCGGGTCGGGCAAGACCAAGACCCTGATCGACCGGGTCGCGCGGCTGCTGCTGGCCAAGGTCCTGCCCGAGGCCATTCTGTGCGTGACCTACACCAAGGCCGCCGCCGCCGAGATGCAGCGGCGCCTGTTCGAGCGCCTGGGCAAATGGTCGGTGACCAGCGACGCCGATCTGCGAGCGGAACTGGCCAAACTGGTCGGCGCGCCCGAGGAGGCCTATGACGCGCGCCGCCTTTCGGAAGCGCGCGCCCTGTTCGCCCAGGCGCTGGAGACGCCCGGCGGGCTGAAGATCCAGACCATCCACGCCTTCTGCGAAAAGCTGCTGCGGCGGTTTCCGCTGGAGGCGGGCGTGTCGCCCAGCTTCACCGTCATGGACGACCAGGCCGGCGCCGCGATCGCCCGCGCCGCCCGCCGCGCCGTCGCCGCCTGGGTCGACACGCACGACGACGCCTTCGCCCGGGCCTATGCCCGCTTTTCGGTGGCGCTGGATTTCCAAAGCTTTGAGGCGATGTTCGACGGCTTCGAGGCGCGGCGCGGCCAGATCATCAGTTACTTCGATCGTTGTGGCGGTCCCTCGGGGGCCGTCGCCGATGTTTGGAAGAACTGCGGCTTCGAGGCGCCTACCTCGGCCGAGGACCTGGCCGCCGAGGCGATGTCGCGCCTCGACCTCGGCGCCTGGCGCGCGGCGGCTACGGTGCTGTTCGACGGCGGCGGCAAGCAGGACGCCAAATACGCCGAGGCCCTGGCCGCCGTCGCCCGCGATCCCGACGCGACGCTGGACCTGGCCCTGCGCGCCCTGTTCACCGAAGGCGGCGAGGGAACGGCTGCCACCTGGCCCGCCAAGACCTCGGGCCTGAAGAGCCGCGAGGACCTGCGCGAGGCGCTGCTGCTGGAACAGGCCAAGCTGGAGGCCGCCCGCGAACGGGTCCGCGCCGCCAAGGTGGCCGAGGACACCCAGAACGCCCTGCTGCTGGCCGGTCTCTATATCGAGCGGCACATGGCCGAGAAGGCGGCGCGCGGGGCGCTGGACTTCACCGACCTGATCGACAAGACCCGCGTCCTGCTGACGCAAAAGGTTCAGGCCGCCTGGGTGCTCTACAAGCTGGACGGCGGCGTCGACCACATCCTGCTGGACGAGGCGCAGGACACCGCGCCCGAGCAGTGGGAGATCCTGCGCGCCCTGACCGCCGACTTCTTCTCGGGCGAGAGCGCCGAGGGCTGGCGCGGCCAGCGTCGCGCCGAGCGGACGCTGTTCGTGGTCGGCGACGAGAAGCAGTCGATCTATTCGTTCCAGGGCGCGGACCCCACGCGCCTCTTGGAAGAGACCCAGGGCTATATCGCCCGGATCGAGGCCGTCGGCGCGGTGGGCAAGGGCGTGCCGCTGACGGTGTCCTACCGCTCGACCCGCGAGGTCCTGAGCTTCGTCGACGCGCTGTTCTCCGATCCGGAGACGCGGCAGGGCGTGCCGCCGCCGGTGGGACAGGACCTCGTCCGCCACCAGCTCTTCCGCCACGGCCATCCGGGCTGCGTCGATCTCTGGCCGCTGACCCGCGAACCGCCCGGCGAGGACCGCGAGGCCTGGGAGGCGCCGCTGGACGCCGAGGGCGAACGGAGCGCCAACCGCCGCCTGGCCGAAGCGATCGCCGCCGAGACGAAAGCGATCCTCGATCGCGGCGACGCGGTGTTCGACAAGGACCTTGGCCGCCACCGCGCCGCCCACGCCGGCGACATTCTCGTCCTCGTCCGGCGGCGCAAGGCGCTGTTCGAGGAGATCCTGCGCGCCCTGAAGCGGCGCGGCGTGCCGGTCGCCGGCGCCGACCGGCTGTCGCTGTCCAGCCATATCGCCTTCGAGGACCTGCTGGGCCTGGGCCGGTTCGTGCTGTTCCCCGACGACGACCTCACCCTGGCGGCGCTGCTGAAGACGCCGTTCTGCGGGCTGGCGGACGAGGACGTGTACGCCCTGGCCAAGGGGCGGCGCGCCACGCTGTGGACCGAGCTGCGGCGCCGCGCCGAGGAACGCCCCGCGTGGGCCGCCGCCAAGACGGTGCTCGACTGGGCGTTGGCCGAGGGCCGCCGCCGGCAGCCGTTCGAGTTCTTCGCCGGCTGGCTTGGCCTGACCGACGACACCGGGCGCTCGCATCGCGCCAAGGTGCTGACCCGCCTGGGGGCCGAGGCCGAGGAGGCGCTGGACGAGTTCCTGGCCCAGGTGATGGAGGCCGAGCAGCGGGGCGTGCGGGACCTGGAGGCCCTGGTCGCCGACTTCGCGGCCCTCGACATCGTGGTCAAGCGCGAGATGGAAGGCGCCCGCCGCGAGGTGCGGGTGATGACCGCCCACGGCTCCAAGGGGCTGGAGGCGCCGATCGTCTTCCTGCCGGAAACCACGGTGAAGCGCGGCGCGGGCGGCTCGCCGCTGCTGGTCACCGAGGACGGCGCGTTGCTGTGGTGCGCCAGCGGCAAGGGCGACTGCGAGGTCTCGGCCAAGGCGCGCAAGCTGCGCGAGGACAAGGAGAGCCAGGAGGCGCTGCGCCTGTTGTACGTCGCCCTGACCCGCGCGCGGGACCGGCTGATCCTGTGCGGCCGCATCGACGCGCGGACCAAGGACGACAAGGTCGGCGGCTGGTACGCGGCCGCGCGCGCCGCCTTCGCCCATGCCGACATCGCGCCGGAGGTCCGGACGATCGGCGAGGGCGAGACGGCCTTTCTGCGCTACGGCCCCGATCCGGTTCCCGCGCTTCGCGTCGTGTCGAGCGGCCCCGTTCCGGTCATGGCGCCCGCCTGGATCGCGCGACCCGCGCCCGCCGAACCCGCCGCCGCCCGCTACGCCGCGCCGTCGCGGCTGGAGGACAACGCCCGGGTTCCGGCGCCGTCGCCTCTGGCCAGGGTCGCGGGTCTGGGCCGCTATCGGCGCGGCGAGCTCGTCCACAAGCTTCTGCAGCTGCTGCCCGATGTCGCGCCCAGCCAGCGGGCCGACGCCGCCCGCCGTCTGCTGGCCGCCGAGCGCGACCTGACCGACGTCCAGCGCGAGGAGATGGCGGCCGCCGCCTTCGGGGTGCTGGACGACGCCCGCTTCGCCGCCGTGTTCGGTCCCGGCTCCCGGGCCGAGGTCGCCCTGGCCGGGACCAGCGCCCACCTGCCGCAAGGCCTGGCCGTCTCCGGCCGCGTCGACCGTCTGGTGGTGGACGAGACCCGAGTGCTGGTCGTCGACTACAAGACCAATCGTCCCTCGCCCGATCGCATCGAGGACGCCGATCCGGCCTATCTGGCCCAGATGGCGGTCTATGTCGCGGTGCTGCGCGAGGTGTTCCCAGGTCGGGCGATCGAGGCGGCGCTGGTCTGGACCGACGGTCCCAAACTGATGCCCGTTCCAGAAAAGGTGATGACCGACGCGCTGGCGGCCCTGGTCTAGACCGTTGCCGGTCTAGCGCCGTCCTCCTACATCTTGCACAAGCGCCCGGAACGAATCCGGGGAATCGGATCTTATCGCGTCCTCCGCGCCGCCGCGCGCGACGCCAGACTGGAGCAAGCCATGAGCACCGTTGCGGTGACCGACGCCACCTTCGAAGCCGACGTCCTGAAGGCCAGCAAGCCCGTGCTGGTCGACTTCTGGGCCGAGTGGTGCGGTCCCTGTAAGCAGATCGCCCCGGCCCTGGAGCAGCTCTCGGAAGAGCTGGCCGACGTGGTGACGATCGCCAAGGTCAATATCGAGGACAGCCCGACGACCCCCTCGCGCTATGGCGTCCGCGGCATCCCGACCATGATGCTGTTCCGCGACGGCCAGATGACCTCGATGAAGGTCGGCGCCATGCCCAAGGCCAAGATCCTGGAATGGCTGAACGAAGCCGGCGTTCAGGCGGCCTAAGGCCCCTCTTCCGCTGAAGTTCGAAGCGCCCGTCCCGGTCCGTCCGGGGCGGGCGTTTTCGTTCCACCGAACCCGATCTTCCCGGCGAACGCCCGGACCCAGATCGCGCCCCTCGTCGCTCCAGATGAATCTGGACCCCGGCATTCGCCGGGGAAATCGGATTTGAGGCCGAGCCTTTAGGTTGGCCAGGTCTCCGGACTCATCGCCAGCACCTCGCCGGCCAGGTACAGCGAGCCGCAGATCAGCACGTGCGGCGTCGGCTCCAGCTGAAGGGCGCGCTCCAGGGCCTGTTCGACGCCAGCGCAGGCCGTCGCGCGCAGGCCAGCCAGTTCGGCGGCGGCTGCGGTCTCGGCGGCGCTGGCGGCGGCGTGGCCTTCGAAGGTCACGGTGAAGACCTTGGCCGCCACCTCGCGGAACGGCGCGAAGAAGCCGGTAGCGTCCTTGTTGGCCAGGAGGCCCGCGATCAGCGCCACCGGCCGGCCATCCCTCGCCGCCAGCTCGGCCAGGGCCCGCGACACCGCGCGGCCGGCGTGCGGATTATGGCCGCCGTCCAGCCAGAGGTCGGCGCCGGCGGCCTTGGCGCGCTCGGCCAAGGGCCCTGCGGTCAGGCGCTGGAAGCGCGCGGGCCAGACGGCGCTGGCGATCCCCCGCCCCATGGCCGCCTCGTCGATGCGCCGATCACCCAGCGCCAGCAACGCCGCGACCGCGAGGCCGGCATTGGCGAACTGGTGCTCGCCCGGCAGCGAAGGAGCCGGCAGGTCCAGCAGGCGATCCTGGGTCTGCACCAGCAGCCGGCCGCGCTCGCTCCAGGCGTCGAAGTCGCGGCCCATCAGGGTCAGCGCGACGCCGGCCAGGGCGGCCGTGGTCTCCAGCACGTCCTCGGCGTCGCCGTGCTGGCGGGCCGAAACGACGGGCGATTCCGGCTTGATGATCCCGGCCTTCTCGACGGCGATCTTGGCGATGGTGTCGCCGAGGAACTCGCGATGGTCGATGTCGATCGGGGCGATGACGCTGACCGCCGGCTTGGCGATGACATTGGTGGCGTCCAGCAGGCCACCCAGCCCGACCTCGAGGATACAGAGATCGGCGGGGATCTCCGCGAAGGCGACGAAGGCCGCCGCCGTGGTGATCTCGAAAAAGGTGATCGGCAGGCCGGCGTTGGCGCGCTCCACGCGATCAAGAACGTCGGCCAGATGGTCGTCGGTGATCAGCGTCCCCGCCAGGCGAATGCGCTCGGCGAACCGCACCAGATGCGGCGAGGTGAAGACGTGGACCTTCAGACCCGCCGCCTCGGCCATGGCGCGCAGATAGGCGACGGTCGAGCCCTTGCCGTTGGTGCCCGCCACGTGGATCACCGGCGGCAGGCGGTCCTGCGGATCGCCCAGGGCGGCGCAGAGCCGCCGCATCCGATCCAGCGACAGGTCGATCAGCTTGGGATGCAGCGCCTTCAGCCGCTCCAGGGCGGCGTCGTGGGCGCGGAGGTGCTCGGTCATGTGGGCGAAGGCCCCCTCCACCGCCGTCCGGCGGTCTCCCTCCCCCAAGGAGGGGGAGGAAGGCTTTCGTCTCAGGCCGCCTTGCGGGCGCGGCCCATCATCAGGGTGCCCAGGATCGAGCCCAGCACCTGCGGCAGCTCCTTGCGGTGCGTGACGCGGTCGACCATGCCCTTCTCGACCAGATATTCCGAGCGCTGGAAGCCCGGCGGCAGGGTCTCGCGGATGGTCTGCTCAATGACGCGCGGACCGGCGAAGCCGATCAGGGCGCCTGGCTCGGCCAGGTGGATGTCGCCGAGCATGGCGTAGGAGGCGGTGACCCCGCCGGTGGTCGGGTCGGTCAGGACCACGACGTAGGGCAGGGCCGCGTCCTTCAGTTCGTTGATGGCCAGGGTCGTGCGGGCCATCTGCATCAGCGACAGCGCGCCCTCCTGCATGCGCGCGCCGCCGGCGGCGGTGAAGGCGATCAGCGGGGCTTCACGCTCGAGCGCGGCCTTGGCGGCGGCGATGAAGCCCTCGCCGGCGGCCATGCCCAGCGATCCGCCCATGAAGGCGAAGTCCTGCACCAGCACCACGGCCGGAACGCCGCCGACCTTGCCATGGGCGATGGCCATGGCGTCCGGCTCGCCGGTGGCCTTGCGGGCGGCGGCCAGCCGGTCCTTGTAGGGCTTGCCGTCCGAGAACTTCAGCGGGTCCTCGACCACGGCCGGCGTCGGCAGAGCCTCGTACTGGCCCTCGTCGAAGGTGAACTTGAAGCGGTTCTCCGGCCCGATCCGCATGTGGCGACCGGCCGGCGTGACCCACAGGGCCGCCTCCAGGTCGGCGCGGAAGATCATCTCGCCCGTGTCGGGGCACTTGATCCACAGGTTCTCGGGCGTCTCGCGCTTGGCGAAGGCGCCGCGTACGCCCGGGGCGATCCGCGACAGCCAGCCGCCGCGGCGGCCCTCGGCCGGAGCCTTCTTGTCGCCCTTCTTCGGGTCCTGGGGTTCAGCCATAGCCATAGCCTTAAAGCCTCACTTCGTCCCGACTCGCGCCGATCGCACAGCCTTAGCCAGCGCCGACGCCTTGAGAAGAACCTTCTCGGTCACGTTTTCGTTCAACTGGGCCGCCGCCTCGATTTCATCCACCAACGCCGAGCCCACCACGGCGGCGTCGGCGATGCGGGCCACGGCCGCGGCCTGGTCGGGCGTGCGGATGCCGAAGCCGACAGCGACCGGCAGGCCCGAGGCCTTGCGCAGGCGCTCGACGGCGGGCGCGACCTCGGCCGCGTCGGCCGACTTGACGCCCGTCACCCCGGCGACCGAGACATAATAGACAAAGCCCGAGGTGCGGCGCAGCACCGCCGGCAGGCGCGCGTCGTCGGTGGTCGGCGCGGCCAGGCGGATCAGGGCGATCCCCTCGGCTTCCAGAGCGTCCGACAGCGGGTCGGCCTCTTCCGGCGGGCAATCGACGATGATCAGCCCGTCGACCCCGGCGGCGGCGGCCTCGGCGGCGAAGACCTCGAAGCCCTTGTGCAGCACCGGGTTCAGATAACCCATCAGGATGATCGGCGTATCCTGGTCGCTCTCGCGGAAGGCGGCCACGAGGTCCAGCGTCCCCCGCAGGGTCATGCCCGACTTCAGGCCCCGCTGGGCGGCGCGCTGGATGGTCGGCCCCTCGGCCATCGGGTCGGAGAACGGAAAACCCAGCTCGATCAGATCGGCGCCGGCGGCGGGCAGGCCCTTGAGCACGTCGAAGGTCGTGGCCGCGTCAGGGTCGCCGGCCATCACATAGGTCACGAAGGCGGCGCGGTTCTCGGCCTTCAGCGCCGAAAAGCGGCGGTCGATACGGTCTTTGGTCATGAATTCGCGTTCCCCGAGCCCTCCCCCTTGATGGGGGAGGGTTGGGTGGGGGTGATGCAGTCGTCAACGCCGCACAGGCTCGCCGGTCGACGTCGTGCGAGCACCCCCATCCCCGACCCTTCCCCCATCGAGGGGGAAGGGAGCTTAAAAACGTCACCGATCAAATCGAGCGTCCCAAGGCTTCGGCCACCGTGAAGATGTCCTTGTCGCCGCGGCCGCAGAGATTCATCACCACGATCTTGTCCTTGCCGAGCTCGCGGGCGATCTCGCCGACGCGGGCCAGGGCGTGGGCGGGCTCCAAGGCCGGGATGATGCCTTCCAGGGTCGAGCACAGCTGGAACGCCGCCAGGGCCTCCTCGTCGGTGGTCGAGACATATTCGGCGCGGCCGATCTCGTGCAGGAACGAATGCTCCGGCCCGATGCCCGGATAGTCGAGACCGGCCGAGATCGAGTGGGCGTCGATGATCTGGCCGTCTTCGTCCTGCAGCAGATAGGTGCGGTTGCCGTGCAGCACGCCGGGACGCCCGCCGGTCAGGGAAGCCGCGTGCTTGTCGGTCGAGACGCCATGACCGGCCGCCTCGACGCCGATCAGGCGAACGCCCTCGTCGTTCAGGAACGGGTGGAACAGGCCGATGGCGTTGGAGCCGCCGCCGATGCAGGCGACCACCGCGTCGGGCAGGCGGCCTTCCATCTCCAGGATCTGCTGGCGGGCCTCGGTCCCGATCACGCTCTGGAAGTCGCGGACCATCACCGGATAGGGGTGCGGGCCGGCCGCCGTGCCGATCAGGTAATAGGTGTCGTGCACGTTGGTGACCCAGTCGCGCATCGCCTCGTTCATGGCGTCCTTGAGGGTGCCCGTCCCGGAGCTGACCGGCCGGACTTCCGCCCCAAGAAGATTCATGCGGAAGACGTTGGGCTTCTGCCGCTCGACGTCGGTGGCGCCCATATAGACCACGCAGGGCAGGCCAAAGCGCGCGCAGACGGTGGCGGTGGCCACGCCGTGCTGGCCGGCGCCGGTCTCGGCGATGATCCGGGTCTTGCCCATGCGCATGGCCAGCAGGATCTGGCCCAGCGCGTTGTTGATCTTGTGCGAGCCGGTGTGGTTCAGCTCGTCGCGCTTGAAATAGATCCTGGCCCCGCCGAAGTGCTCGGTCAGGCGCTCGGCGAAATAGAGCGGGCTGGGCCGGCCGGCGTAATGGGTGTTGTAGCTCTTCAGCTGGGCCTGGAAGTCCGGATCGGCCTTGGCCTCGGCATAGGCCTTGCCCAGGTCGAGAACCAGCGGCATCAGGGTCTCGGCGACATAGCGACCGCCGAACCCGCCAAAGCGGCCTTCCGCATCGGGATAGGCCGAATAGTCATTGGGTTTCGCAGGAGCGTTCACGAGCTCTCCAGCCTCAAGCGCGTTTGACGGCGTCCAGGAACGCCGTGATCAGAGCGGGGTCCTTTAGGCCGGGACCACGCTCCACGCCAGAGGAAACGTCCACGAGGGGCGCGCCGGACACGTTGATCGCCTCGACGACGTTCCAGGGATCGAGGCCCCCGGCCAGGAAATGCGGGCGGGCGAACCGCCGTCCCGACAGCAGCCCCCAGTCGAAGCGCGCGCCGGTGCCGCCAGGCAGGGCCGAACCCTCGACGGGCTTGGCGTCGAACATCAGGTGCTCGACGACGGGCTCGAAGGCGGCGGCCTGGTCGACATCGGCGGCGCTGGACACCGAAAAGGCCTTGATCACCCCCACCCCGGCGCGGGCGGCGATCTCGCGGACTCGCGAGGGCGTTTCGCGGCCGTGGACCTGGATCAGATCCGGCTTCATCGTGGCGACGAGGCGATCGATCAGGGCGTCGTCGGGATCGACCGTTACGGCGACGGTCTTCACGCCCCGGCCCCGCGCCGGCGCGACCAGGCGCGCGGCGGCCTCGGGCGTGACGTTGCGCGGGCTCTTCTCGAAGAAGACGAAGCCCAGAAAAGCCGCGCCGCCGTCGAGGGCGGCCGCGACCGCCTCGGGCGTCAACAGTCCGCAGATCTTGGCCTTGGTCATCGGCCGGGGAGTTACGGTCCCCAAGGCCCCGGCGCAACCCCAGCAATTCTCATTGCAGCGTGAAGACCCCGTTCACGACCCGCCATTCGCGCGGGTTAATCAGGCGGTTGTGGGCGACGCGCACCGAGTGCAGCACGCCATCCAGCTCCTTGGCCCAGAAATCGAGGAACCCCTTTAGGGTCGGGAATTTCGGGGCCAGATCATACTCCTGCCAGACATAGAGCTGCAGCAGGTGGGGATGGTCGGGCATGTGGTAGTGGATCTCGGCCGTGGTCAGGCCGTAGCCCATCATCTGCAGTTCGAACGCCTTACTCGCCATCGAATAACCTCCGACAAACGCGCCGATGACGGAACGTTTGACCGAGGCCGCGAGTCGCGCAAGCGCCGCGATGTCGCGGGCCAGGGACGCGCCAAGCTCTGCTGAAAAAGGCGGCCCTTCGCCCCGCTTCCGGGGAGACGTCGAAAGCGGGGCGCGCAAGGGCCGGCCGGCGCCGCAAGGGAAAGGCGCCGGCCGGAGGGCTTTACGCACCGGCTTACTCTTGCCGGCTCGCGTCAGATGGGTAGTCGCTGATCCGTCGCTAGACGATGTGACGCCCTGTCGCGGAGGTTGCGGCCAAGCTATTCCAGCGGCTGATCGTAGGCCGCCATCATCGCCATGTTCAGGATCTTGGACACCGAGGCCGACAGGGGCGCGATCTGGATCGACTTCGACAGGCCCAGCAGCACCGGACCGATGACCGTGGCCCCGCCCAGCGACTGCACCAGCTTGGTCGAGATCGAGGCGGCGTGAATGGCCGGCATGATCAGGATGTTGGCGCTGTCGGTCAGACGCATGAACGGATAGTTGGCGCGCTTCTCCGGATCGAGCGCCAGTTCCGGCGGCATTTCGCCCTCGTACTCGAAGTCGACGTCCATCTCGTCGAGCATGGCCACGGCCTCGCGCACCTTTTCCGAGCGCAGGCCCATCGGGTTGCCGAAGGTCGAATAGCTCATGAACGCCACGCGCGGCTTGAAGCCCAGGCGCTTGACGGCGCGGGCGGCCTCGCAGGCGATATCGACCAGCTCCTCGGCCTCGGGCAGTTCGGTGACATTGGTGTCGGCCACGAAGATCGTCCGGCCCTTGGCCAGCACGACCGACATGCCCATGATCCGCCCGCCGGGCGCGGGATCGACGACGCGGAGAACCTCCTCCAGCGCCTGGTCGAAGCTGCGGGTGACGCCGGTGATCATGCCGTCGGCCTCGCCCAGGGTGACCATCGAGGCGGCGAAGCTGTTGCGGTCCTGGTTGATCAGTCGCTGGACGTCGCGCTTCAGATAGCCCTGGCGCTGCAGGCGGGCGTAGAGCGCGTCGACATAGTCCGGATTGCGGTCGGACAGGCGGGCGTTGATGATTTCCAGGCCGGCGGTCTCGGGATCGAGACCCACGAGCTTCATGTTCTCGTGCACCAGGTTCTCGCGGCCGCACAGGATGGCCTTGCCGTAGCCGCCGGTCTGATAGGCGTAGGCCGCGCGGATGACGCTGGGATCCTCGCCCTCGGCGAAGACGATGCGCTTGGGATTGGCCAGCACCGAGCCCTGGATCTTCTGCAGGAAGCCCGCGGTCGGATCGAGGCGCTGGGCGAGGCTCGCCCGATAGGCGTCCATGTCGGCGATCGGCCGGCGCGCCACGCCAGTGTCCATCGCCGCCTGGGCCACGAACGGCGGCACGTACCAGATCAGGCGCGGGTCGAAGGCCGACGGGATGATGTAGTCGGGGCCGAACTTCAGCTGCCGGCCGTGATAGGCGGCGGCGACCTCGTCCGGCACGTCCTCGCGAGCCAGCATGGCCAGGGCCTGGGCGCAGGCCAGCTTCATCTCGTGATTAACGCGCCGGGCGCGCACGTCCAGGGCGCCGCGGAAGATGTAGGGGAAGCCCAGGACGTTGTTGACCTGGTTGGGATAGTCGCTGCGGCCGGTGCCCATGATCGCGTCGCCGCGAACCCGTTTGACCTCTTCCGGCGTGATCTCGGGATCCGGATTGGCCATGGCGAAGATCACCGGGTTCGGCGCCATCGAGGCGATCATCTCGGGGGTGAAGGCGCCCTTGGCCGACAGACCGAGCAGGACGTCGGCGCCGGCGACGGCCTCGGCCAGCGTCCTCTTGTCGGTCTCGACCGCGTGGGCGCTCTTCCACTGGTTCATCCCCTCGGTGCGGCCACGATAGAGCACGCCCTTGGAGTCGACGGCGATGCAGTTCTCAGCCCGCACGCCCATGGCCTTGATCAGCTCCAGCGAGGCGATGCCGGCCGCGCCGGGGCCGTTCAGCACGACCTTCACGTCCTCGATCTTCTTGCCGGTGATGTGGCAGGCGTTGATCAGGCCGGCGGCGCAGATGATGGCGGTGCCGTGCTGGTCGTCGTGGAACACCGGGATGTCGAGCAGCTCCTGCAGCTCGGTCTCGATGCGGAAGCACTCCGGGCTCTTGATGTCCTCAAGATTGATGCCGCCGAACGTGACGCCGATGTTCTTGACCACCGTGATGATCTCGTCGGGGTCCTTGGAGGTCACCTCGATGTCGATCGAGTCGACGTCGCCGAAGCGCTTGAAGAGAACGCTCTTGCCTTCCATGACCGGCTTGGAGGCCAGGGCCCCGAGATCGCCGAGGCCGAGGATCGCGGTGCCGTTGGAAATGACGGCGACCATGTTGCCCTTGGACGTATACTCGTAGGCCGCGTCCGGATCGGCGGCGATGGCGTGGACCGGCACGGCGACGCCGGGCGAATAGGCCAGGGACAGATCCCGCTGGGTCGCCATCGGCTTGGTCGGGGTCACCGCCAGCTTTCCCGGCTGGGGGTAACGGTGGAAGGCCAAGGCCTCCTCGTCCGTGAAGGTCTTGCGTTCCGCGTCGCTCATCCGGCGTTTCCCATTCCTGCTGCGCAAGTCGATGAAGGGGCGCGCCGATCGATGCGAACGCGCCCTTATGTCCGGACACCGTAGCGACGGGAACGGACGGTCACAACCACGCGCGGGCGGGAAAAGGCCCGCAAACGCTTGTTGGAATTGGCGTTGCGTCATGCTCGCCGGCCGACCGCCGACGCCGCCGAGGTTGACCGCGCGGGGCGGATTGGGCGAATTGCGCGGGTAGGTTTCCCGTGGAGCGCGCCTTGTCCCAGCCCGTGAAGATCGCGATCGCCGGCGCGGCCGGCCGCATGGGCCGGGCGGTGGCCGAGGCGCTGGAGGGCCGGTCCGACGCCGTCATCGCCGCCCGCTTCGACCGCCCCGGCGCCGAAGGCGAGGGCCTGGTCTCGCGGGAGGAGGCGCTTTCGCTGGCCGATGTCGTGATCGACTTCACCCTGCCGGAAGCCTCGGTCGACCTGGCCAAGACGGCGGCTTCGACCGGAGGTCCGGCCCTGGTCATCGGCTCGACCGGCTTTTCCGCCGAGCAGCTGGCGCGGATCGACGAAGCCGCCAAGACCATCGCCATCGTCCGCTCGGGCAACTATTCGCTGGGCGTCAACATGCTGATGGGCCTGGTGCGCCAGGCCGCCGCCGCCCTGCCGGCCTCGGACTGGGACATCGAGGTCTTCGAGGCCCACCACAAGCGCAAGATCGACGCGCCCTCGGGCACCGCCCTGATGCTGGGCGAGGCCGCGGCGCGGGGGCGCGGCGTCGATCTCGCGGCGGTCGCCGACCGGGGTCGCGACGGCGTGACGGGGCCTCGCCAGGACGGCGCGATCGGCTTCTCGGTCGTGCGCGGCGGCGGGATCATCGGCGAGCACAGCGTGATCTTCGCCGGCGAGTCCGAGAGCCTGACCCTGTCGCATTCGGCCATCGACCGGGGCCTGTTCGCGCGCGGGGCCATCGCCGCCGCCGTCTGGGTGAAGGGCAAGCCGCCCGGTCTTTACGACATGCAGGACGTGCTGGGATTTTCGAAGTAGGAAACCAAAGCTTGGCCGGGGGGCTTCTTTAAGGATCTAGACCACGGGACCCGATGGCCGAGCCTGCCCCCGCCCCCTCCTCGACACGCCGCGCCCGCCTGGTCGACCTCGGCCTCGAGGCGGTATCGCTGTCGATGCTGGCCTTCATCGCCACGGGTCTCGTCACGTGGTCCGGCCGGCGAGAGATCGGCCGCGACCTGGCCGAAGCCTGGCTGCGCGACCATGGCGTCGAGGCGGTCGTGGCGCTGGACGAGGTCGACGCCACCGGGTTTACGGGCAAGGTGCGCCTGGGTCCGCGCAACGCGCCGGTCTTCGCCGCCGACCGCTTGGAGGTCGCCTACGACCTCTCGACGCCCTGGGCCGGCGGCGCCTTCGGCTTTCGGACCCGCGCCGTGCGCCTCGTGCGGCCGCGCGTTCTGGCCAGCCTGGACGCCGAGGGCCGCCCGCGTTTCGGGGCCCTGCAGCCGCTGATCGACCAGGCGCTGAAGGCGCCGCGTCGGCCCAACGTCCCAGGACCCGCGATCCTGATCGAAGACGGGCGCCTTGATCTGACGACGCCCGGCGGTCTGGCCCGGATCACCGGCGACGCCAGCCTCGACGACGGCCAGTTGCTGCGCTTCGATGGGCGGCTGGCGCCGCTGCGCTACGCGGCCTCCGACCTCGTCCTGGACGGTCGAGGCGCCAGCGCCTCGGCGCGCAAGCGCGGGGACCGGCTGACGGTCGAGGCGATGCTGAGCATCGACAGCCTGGAGTCGCGCGCCGCGGACCTCACGGACGCCACGGCCAAGCTGTCGGCCGACCTGCCCTATCCCGATCTGGCGACCCGACGCGCCAGCGGCCCGCTGGAGGCGCGGCTCAGCGTCCGCGCCGCCGACGGTCGCCTGAGCGACAACGGCGCCGAGGATCTGGCCGGCGATCTCGTCCTGACAGGCCGTGTCGACGGCGGCCCGGCGGCCTTCGCGTTCCTGGGCCGCGCGCGCGGCGCGTTGCGAAGCGGTCGGCTGTCGGCGCCGACCTTGGACGCGCGCGACGCGGGCCTGACCTTCGACGCGTCACGGATCGTCGTCGGCCGCCGGGAGGGTAGGACCACCGGCCGCGGCGCGGTGTCCGCCGAACTGCGCGCCGGCCAGGCCCTGGCGGCCGGGACCGCGACGCGCGACCTGACGGCCAGGGCCGCCTCGTCGAACCTGGCCTTGGTGCTGGCCCCCGACGGCGCGGCGCTGAACGGTCCCTTGGAGCTGAAGGCCGAGGCCGGACGCGCGGCGCGCGGCGCGCTGGCCTTGTCGGCGGCGAGGCTGAACGCGCGAGGCCGGATAGACCAGCGCCGGGGCGACCTGACCTTGGCGCTGGCCGGCGATCTCACGGGTCGCAGCGGCGTCTCGCGCCCGGACGCCGAGCGGCTGGCCGCCCGGATTCCGAATCCCGGCTACGCCAAGCCGCTGAGCGAGGCGCTTCGGACGTTCACGCTTTCGGCGCCGGCGATGGATTTGTCGGTCAAGAGCGGTCGAACCCGGCTCATGCTCGGCCGCGACGCTCGCGTCGTCGCCCCCAACGGCGCGTCGTTGACCGTCGCCGCGCCGGGGGGGCCGCTGCTGGACGCCGGACCGGAAGGCGCGCGCGGCGTGCTTCGAGCGGATCTGTCGGGCGGCGGCCTACCGAAGATCACGGCCACGGCGCCAGGATGGCGCGCGGCCGGCGGCGTCGTGACCTCGCCGCTCGCCTTGCGGATCGAAGGGTTCGACCTCCCGCCGATCCGGGGCGTGAGCGGCGCGATAGACGGGCGGGCGCGATTCGCCGACGGACGGTTTGTCCTGACCACCGCGCGTTGCGTCCCGGTCACGGCCAAGACCTATGCGCTGGGCGAGAACCCGGTGACCGATCTCGCCGCCAGCCTTTGCCCGGCCAAGGCGCCGCTGGTCACGGCCAGCGCCGCCGGCTGGAGCGCCGCCCTGCGGTTCGAGGACGGGCAAGGGACCATGAGCGCGGCTCAGGCCAAGCTCCAGGGCGGCAAGGGCGAAGCGAGTCTGGGCGGATCCCATGGTTTCGAGCGCGCCATCGTGCGCATGGACAGCGGGGCGGTCGCCGACGCCGCGCCCCAGCGGCGGTTCAACCCCATCCTGGCCAAGGGCGCCCTCGCGCTCGCCGACGGCCTGTGGAGCGGGACCTTCCAGGCCGCCACGCCGGTCGGCGCGCCGCTGGGCGAAATCCGCCTGCGCCACGTCGTCGCCACCGGCCAGGGCCAAGCCGACATCGATGCCTCCAAACTGACCTTCGCTCCGGGCGGACTGCAGCCGGCGGACCTGACGCCGATGGCGGCCTTCGCCCGCGACGCCAAGGGGCCGGCCAGCTTCGCCGGCGTCTTCGCCTGGGACAAGCAAGGCGTGACCAGTCGCGGCCGGCTGGTGGCCGACCGCATCGACTTCACCAGTCCGATCGGCTTCGTGGCCACGCTGGACGGCGCGATCGACTTCGACGGTCTGGCGCCGCTCAGCACACGGCCCGGCCAGAGCCTGCGCGTCGTGAAGATCGACTCGCTGGTGCCGCTGACCGGAGTCGAGTCGGTGTTCCAACTCGGGGCCGATGTCCTGCACGTGTCGAAGGCCACCTTCGAGGCCGCCAAGGGTCGGGTGTCGATCGAGCCGATCGACGTGCCGCTGGGCGTCGACAAGACGATCAGCGGCGCGATCGTCATCCAGCACCTGGATCTGGGCGAGCTGATCGCCGCCTCCTCGGTGGCTGATAAGGTCAAGCTGGACGCCATCGTCGATGGTCGCCTGCCGTTCACCTTCGGACCGGAGGGCCTGCGCTTCCACGAGGGCCGGATCAGCGCCGTCCAGGCCGGTCGGGTCGAGATCGCCCGCACGGCCCTGACGGGCGTCGCCGCCAGTCCCGCCGACAGCCCGGGCGCGCCGCCCAAGCCGCCGGCCCAGGTCAACGCCATTCAGGACTTCGCCTACCAGGCGATGGAGAACCTGGCGTTCGATCAGCTGGAGGCCGGGGTCAACAGCACCGACCAGGGGCGCCTGTCGATCCTGTTCCACATCAAGGGTCGGCACGATCCCAAGGTGGCCGAGAAGGCTCGCGTCGGCATCCTCGACCTGCTGCGCGGCCGCGCCTTCAACAAGCGCATCGCCCTGCCGGCCAAGACGCCCGTGGACCTGACCCTGGACGCGTCGCTGAACTTCGACGAGCTTCTGGCGGCCTGGCGGCGGACCTTCGCCGTCGATCAGGCGGCGGCCAAGACCCGTTCAGGTCCGGTTCAACCGTGACCCGACATCCTGAGCAAGAACTGGAGACTTCACGCATGACAAAGCGCGCCCTCTTGATGGCCCTGCTGGCGACCGGAGCGCTGGCCGCCTGCACGCCCACCGTTCGCGTGAAGGTCGACCCGATCAACATCTACGCCAAGCTGGACGCCGACGTGCGGGTGCGGCTGGACAAGGAAGTCCAGTCGCTGATCCAGCAGAACCCCAACCTGTTCTAAGCGAGGAGGACCGACATGATCCGCAAGACGATGACGGTTCTGGCCCTGGGCCTGACCTTGACCGCCGCCGGCGCCAGCCTGGCCCTGGCCCAGTCCCCCGCCGCCAAGGCGGCCGTCGACGCCGGCAAGGCCGCCGGGACCGTGGGCGAGCAGGCCGACGGCTATCTGGGCATCGTGTCCGGCGGCGACGCGGCGCTGCGCGCGGCCGTGGCCGAGATCAACACCGGCCGGGCCGCCGCCTACAAGGACATCGCCGCCAAGACCGGCGTGACCGCCGAGGCCGCCGGCCAGGCCACCGCCAAGCAGCTCTACGCCCGCCTGGCGCCCGGCCAGTATTGGAGGCCGCTGGACGGCGGCTGGGTGAAGAAATAGCCGGTCAGGGCTCCAGCCCGACCACGGCCACCGAGGCGGGCGGCAGCGTTAGCTGAACGCGTCCGCTCTGGACCGCGACCTTGATCGGCCGCGGGACGACGACGTCGGGCTTGTCGAAGGTGTTGACCGCGTCCACCCGAGGCGCGGTCAGCACCTCGCCCCGCGCGGCGCGGGCCGAGAAGCCCGTCAGCGCCGCATCGATCGGGACCGACGTGTTCGGGTCGAGATTGACCAGCGCCAGCCACAGCTTCCCCGACGTGTCCCGCGCCGCCATGGCGTCGACCCCCGGCAGCGATTTCGCCCCGTGAGCATAGCGGGGCGCGTCGAGGGTCATCGGCATGGCGGTCGCGCCCTGGAACGGCGTGTAGAGGCGGTACACCTGGTAGGTCGGCGTCAGGACCATGCGGGGGCCATCGGTCAGCACCATCGCCTGCAGGACGTTGGTCATCTGGGCGATATTGGCCATCCGCACCCGGTCGGCGTGGCGCATGAAGATGTTGAGATTCAGCGCCGCCAGGATGCCGTCGCGCAGCGAGTTCTGCTGCTGCAGAAAGCCCTTCGGGCTGCCGGGCGTCGCGGCCAGCCACGCGCCCCACTCGTCGACGACCAGGGCCAGCTTCTTGTCGGGATCGTAGCGGTCCATGATCGCCGTCTCCCGCGCGATCTTGGGCTCCATGGTCAGCGCTTCGTCGAGCAGGGCGACATAGTCGTCCTCGCCGAAGCCGGTCGCCGGCAGGTGCGGCGGCCAGCCGCCCACGGCGTAGAAGTGCATCGAGATCCCTTCGAGATCCCAGCTATAGACCTTGCTCTTCCAGGCCTTGAGCACGGCTTCGGTATAGTCGCTGTCGCCGCCGTCCCAGCCGACGGCGATCCGCCGCGTGGCCGTCTCGCCGGACTGGGCCGGGTCGAGATTGCGGGCGTAGTGGCTGAAGCGCTTCATCTCCTCGACATAGTGGTCGGTCGACATCGCCCCGCCGCAGCCCCAGTTCTCGTTGCCGAGACCCAGATACTTGACCCGGTAGGGCGCGGGATGGCCGTTGCGGGCGCGCTCCTGGGCCAGGGTCGTCGGCTTGTCGGCGGTCATGTACTCCATCCAGTCGGCCGCCTCCTCGGCGGTCCCGGACCCAACATTGACCGAAACATAACCCTCGGCCCCGATCTGGCTCAGAAAGTCCATGTACTCGTCCGTGCCGAAGCTGTTGGGCTCCAGCACCCCGCCCCAGCCGGCGTTCAGCGTGACGGGCCGCCGGTCGGCGGGACCCACGCCCTTGCGCCAGTGATAGTCGTCGGCGAAGCAGCCGCCCGGCCATCGCACGACCGGCGTCTTGATCGCGCGCAGCGCCGCGACGACGTCGCTGCGAATCCCCCGGACATTGGGAATGGGCGAGTCGCGTCCGACCCAGACGCCGCCATAGATGCCGGTCCCCAGATGCTCGGCGAACTGGCCGAAGATCTCCGGCGCGATCCGGGGGCCGGGCGCGCCGGCCTGCACCACCAGCCTCGCGGCCGGCGTCTGGCCATGGGCGGCAAAGGCCAGTCCAACCATCGCCGCCGCCAGGGCCAAGGCCCGCGCGCACCGTCCCATCCTACGTCCTCCCAAACGTTCCTTGTCGCGATGGTAGCGCTATCAGGCCGCCCAGGTCCACCGTGACGCGGCGCGGGGGTGACGTTCGGGCGCGACGCCCGTACAAGCCGGGCATGTCCGCCACGCGTCCGCGTCTCCTGCCCTATGCGGCCCTGCTGGGCGCCATCGTCACGCTGTGCGTCGGCGCCTCGTTCGCCAAGAGCCTGTTCCCGGCCGTCGGCGCCCAGGGGACCAGCGCCTATCGTGTCGGCTTCTCGGCCCTGATCCTGCTGACGGTTTGGCGGCCCTGGCGCTGGCCGCTGTCACGCGCGGACCTCGCCAAGGTCGCGGCCTATGGCGCGGTGATGGGGCTGATGAACCTGTGCTTCTACATGGCCATCCGCACCGTACCGCTGGGCTTGGCGATCGCCATCGAGTTCACCGGCCCGCTGGCCGTGGCGGTGTCGAGTTCCCGCAAGCTGATCCACTTCGTCTGGATCGGCCTGGCGGCTTTGGGACTGGCCCTGTTGCTGCCGATCAATCCCGGCATGGCGCGGCTCGACCCCGTCGGCGTGGCCTTCGCGGGCGCCGCCGCGGTGCTGTGGGCGCTCTACATCCTGCTGGGCAAGCGCACCGGCCATCTGCACGCGGGCCGGACCGTGGCCCTGGGCATGGCGACCGCCGCCCTGATCGTCGCGCCGATCGGCGTCCTGTCGGCTGGCGCGACGCTGTTCCAGCCCCGGCTGCTGGCCCTTGGGGCGGCGGTGGCGGTGCTGTCCAGCGCCATTCCCTATTCGCTGGAGATGATCGCGCTGCGCGGCATCCCCAAGCGCAGCTTCGGCGTCATGCTGAGCCTGGAGCCGGCGGTCGGAGCCCTGGCCGGCCTGGTGATGCTGCACGAGCGCCTGGTCCCGACCCAGATCCTGGCCATCGCGGCGATCGTCTCGGCCTCGGTCGGCACGATCCTGACCACGCCGCCTGGGGCGGCGGCCGAGGAGGCCGCGCCCTAACCGCCGCGCGCCACGAACCAGCCGTTGCGGAAGGCCTGATCGGCCTTGCCATAGAGGAACGGCGCGCCATCGGGCTGGGTGAAGGTCCCGCCCGCGGCGACCAGCACCGCGTGGCCGGCCGCCGTGTCCCATTCCGACGTCGGGCCATGGCGCGGATAGATGTCGGCCGCGCCCTCGGCGATGCGACACATCTTGATCGAGCTGTCCATCGGGGCGCGCAGGTCGAAGCCGTATTCGGCGGCGAGCTCGGCGGCCTTCTCCTCGCGCATGGTGTGGCTGACCAGACCCAGCACACGGCCGGGGACGCGGGCGCGGACGCCGATCGGGCTTTCCGGCCCGCCCGCCGCCGCGCGCTTCGCCGCGCCGGACGCCGTGGTGAACCAAGTCTCGCCGGTGGCGGGGGCGCAGACGGCGCCGGCGACCGGAACTCCATCCTCGATCAGGCCGATATTGACCGTGAAGTTGGGATCGCCGCGCACGAAGGCCTTGGTGCCGTCGACCGGGTCGACCAGAAAGAACCTCGGCCCGATGGCCTCGGGCGTGCCGAATTCGCTGGCGTATTCCTCGGAGATCACCGGCACCTCGGGCCAGCGCTCGGCAAGGCGGCGCAGGATCAGCCGCTCGCCCGCGCGATCGGCCTCGGTGACCGGGCTCTCGTCGGCCTTCTGGGCCACGGCCAACTCGGTCTTCCAGAAGGGCAGGATGACGGCGGCGGCGTCCTCGGCGATATCGGCCAGGGCGCGGCCCCAGTCAGCGAGAGTCTCGGTCACCTTCACCCCTGTCCTCTGGGATCGTCGCCGACGAAGACCAGGCGCACGCGGGTGGCGTCGAGGGTCTGTTTGCCGGCGTCTTCGAAATTGACGGTCACGCGGTGTCCGATCACGGACTGAACCTGTCCCAGCCCCCAGTCGGGCTGATCGGGATGGCGCACCAGGACGCCGGGCTCTAGAAACGGATCGATCACGGAGGCCTTCAATAGAGGGCGCGCCCCGTTTGCCAAAGCCTCAAATCACGGCAGAGTTCGCCGCCATGACCGACACCGCCTCCGCGAACGCCCCCGCGCCCTCGACGCCGTCCCCCGAGACGGACGTCAACGGACCCGACTTCGCCGCCATGCTGGCCGCGCGCCTGTGCCACGACTTCATCAGCCCGGCCAGCGCCATCGTCTCGGGCCTTGATCTGCTCGAGGATCCGGCGGCCCAGGATATGCGCGACGACGCCATGAACCTGATCGCGTCCTCGGCCCGCAAGCTGGCCGATCTGCTGCAGTTCACGCGGGTCGCGTTCGGCGCCTCGGCCTCGGCCGAGAACTTCGACTCCCGCGAGCTGGAGAAGCTGGCCCAGGGCGTGTTCGCCCACGTCCGGCCGACCCTGGACTGGCAGATCGAGCCGCAGTCGATGAACAAGCCGGCCTCGCGCGCCATTCTCAACATCGCCCAGATCGCCGCCAGCGCCCTGCCGGCCGGCGGCGTGGCCACGGTCAAGGGCGTCGCCGCCGACGGCCGGTTCTCGATCATCGCCGACGCGGCGGGTCCCCGCGCCCGCCTGCGCCCCGAGGTGCTGGCGGGGCTGAAGGGCGAGCCGCTGGCCGAGGGGCTGGGCGGTCCCTGGGTCCAGGCGGCCTATCTGAACGCCCTGGTCCGCGCGGCCGGCGGCCAGATCGCCGCCGAGGTCGGCGAGGATCGCGCCAGCATCGCGGCCTGGGTCCCGGCCTGACCGCCGAGGCGTTACGAGCGACTTTCCCGTTCGGCGCAAAAAGTGCGCGTCGAGGCTCCGATCCCGGTTCGGCAAACCGCTCCTTAACCAGAAGGCGTCAGGGTGGCGGCCTGGAGTGGAGCGCGCCGTGAAGACCTGTCTGGTGGTCGACGACAGCCGGGTGATCCGCAAGGTCGCCCGCCGGGTCCTCGAGGACATCGGTTTCGAGATCGCCGAGGCCGCCGATGGCATGGAGGCCCTGGCGTGGTGCCGCGCGGCCATGCCCGACGCGGTGCTGCTGGATTGGAACATGCCGGTGATGAACGGCATCGACTTTCTTCGCCAACTGCGGGGCGAGCCCGGCGGCGAGACGCCGAAGGTGATCTTCTGCACGGTCGAGAACAGCGCCGACCATATCCGCGCGGCGCTGGACGCCGGCGCCGACGAATACATCATGAAGCCCTTCGACGGCGACATCATCGAGGCGAAGTTCGCCGAGGCGGGCCTGCTGTGACCCCCGAGGACATGGATCTGCTGGCCGCCCTGGGCCGCGCCCGGGCCGGCGTGCGGGTCGAGACCGAAAAGCCCTATCTGGTCGAGAGCCGCCTCGCCCCGCTGGCGCGCCGCGAGGGCTACGAATCGATCGACGCGCTGATCGCCGCCCTGCGCGCGCAACGCGAGGAGCGCCTGATCTGGGCCGTGGTCGAGGCGCTGTGCCGCAGCGAAACCACCTTCTTCCGGGGCCGCGAAACCTTCGCCGCCCTGCGCGACGAGGTGCTGCCGGCGCTGTCGCACCGCCGCCGCGAAGCGCCCGTCAGGCTCTGGAGCGCGGCCTGCGCCACGGGCCAGGAAGTCTACTCGCTGGCTATCGCCGCCAACGAGGCGTCGGAGGTGGCGGCCGGGACGCGGTTCGAATTCTTCGGCTCGGATCTCTCCGAGCGCTGCCTGGAGAAGGCCCAGGCCGGCATCTACACGCAGTTCGAGGTCCAGCGCGGCCTGCCGATCCGCCTGCTGGTCAAATATTTCGAGAATCAGGACGACACCTGGGCGATCTCGCCGCGGATCCGCCAGCTCGTGCGCTGGAAGCGGATCAATCTGCTGGCCGATCTTTCGCCCATGGGCCGCTTCGACGTGATCTTGCTCCGCGGCGTGCTCAGGACCATGGACGCCGCGCTGCGCGGCAAGGTCCTACAAAGCCTGGTCGAGCGCCTGCCCAGCGACGGCGTGCTGGTCCTGGACCCCGAGGACGACGTCTCCGGCTTCGCCGATGTCCTGGCGCCGGGGCCTGGCGGCGGCGTCTATCTGCGCGACCCGACGACCCTCTCGGCCGCGGCTTAGAGGCTGACCGATCCGGAAAGCGAAAAGGCCCGCCGGCTGCGCCGACGGGCCTTACGATATCCGAACGGGACCTGGCCTTACTTGGCGTCCTTGGCCGTGTCGCTGACGGCCTTGCCGGCCGATTCGACGTCCTTGCCGGCGCCTTCGACGGTGTTGCAGGCCGCGACCGACAGGGACGCGAGGGCGGCGGCGATCATCACGAGCTTACGCATAGTCTTCTCCGCTGTTCGCCCCGGAAAAGGGGAGGAGGGGCGTTTGATCCATTGCCCGGAGAGAACGCCAGCGGCTCAGCTCGGTTCCGGGGATTCAGCCGGCCGGCTTCAGGGCCTGGGGCGTCGGGAAGGTCAGGCGCACGCGAAGCCCGCGGGGGGCGTTGGTCTCGAACGCCACCTTGCCGCGCAGCTGGCGGGCGAAAGCGGTCATCAGCGTGCGACCGACGCCGCCGCCCAGACTGTCGGCGGCGCCGGGGCCATCGTCGCTGATCGACAGTTCGGCCTCTTCGCCGCGCACGTGGAAGCCCACGCTGAGCACCCCGCCCTGCGGGCCGAAGGCATGCTTCTGAGCATTGGTGATCGCCTCCACGGCGAACAGGGCGATCGGCGCCAGCCGGTCGGGATCGATGACCAGCGGATCGGCGTGCACCTCGGTGCGGACCAGGGGCGAGGTGGTCATGTCGTTGGCCAGCAGCTGGGCGGTCAGTTCCTCCAGGAACGGCCGCAGATCCACCCGCTTGAGGTCCGGGCCCTGATAGAGCGCGCGATAGATCTGGGCGAGCGCCGTGATCCGCTGGCGCGTGTCGTTCATCGCCGCCTTGGCGGCCGGATCGCTGAGCGCCCGTTGCTGCATGTTCAGCAGCGAGGTGATGATCTGCAGGTTGTTCTTCACCCGGTGGTGGATCTCGCGCATCAGCGCGTCCTTCTCGGCCAGGCTGTCGCGCAGCGAGGCGTCGCGGGCGACGATGCCCCCGGCCATGGCGTCGAGGGTGGCGGCCAGTTCACGGATCTCGGGCGGGGCGCGCTCGGCCTGCAGCGGCCGCACGGTGAAGCGCCCGCGCGCGTAGATCGCCGCGACCCGCTGCAGATAGATGATCCAGCGGATGACCCCGCGTTCGGCGGCGTAGAGCACCGAGGCCAGGGCCAGCATGAACGCCAACAGCGGCAGCAGCAGGCGCGAGATCGGATTGATCAAGGCCCAGGACAGCAGCCCCGGCGCGGGGGCCGACAGGATGACGAAGACATCGTCGCCCACCAGGCGGGCGGCCGAGTAGCCGCGGCCGCGATGGTCGCCGTCGTCGCCGCTCCAGGTCGTCGAGCCGCGCTGCCTGATCGTGGCCAGCCACCCTTCCGGCGGCGGCGCGAAGGCGTGCGGATTGGTGCTGGCGAAGATCATCCCGCGCGAGTCGGCGAGCGCCACCTCGGCGCCCTGCGGCAGGAAGCGGTTGGCGGTCTCGAGCTTCAGGTCGGACAAGGTCAAGACGGCGGCCATCGCCCCTTCGAAGTTTCCCGGCGGCCCGGCCCGCACGGCCGCGAGCACCGAGGGACCCTCGGCATAGACCGCGCCCGGCGCGCTGGCCACGACGATGGCTTCGCCGGCGCGCAGCGCCTGGAACCAGGGTCGCGCGCCGCGTTGCGCGTCGAGCGGGGTGGTCGCCGCGGCGCAGGCGACGCGCCCGCGGGCGTCGAAGCGAATGAGATTGGCGTAGCCGGGCAGGCGCGCGCGAACGTCGGCCAGACGCTGGGCGCATTCCAGTCCCACCGAGCCGGGTCCCAAGGTCTGCAGAAGCACCCCGGCCGACTCGATGCGGGCGCGGGCGATGGCGGCGCTGCGCCCCGCCGCCAGTTCGAGGCTCTGACGCTGTGAATCGGCCTCGGCGCGGAAGGCGAAGATCGACTGCAGCACGCCGAGCAGCAGCACGGGCGCCAGCGCCAGGCTCAACGCGAGCGCCAGGCGGACCCGGATCGAGGTTACGGCCTGCGCGGCGCGGCCGGTCAGGGCGTTCACCGAAGGGAGCTCAATCGCTCCGCGTCGGCCAGGATCGCGTGCATGGCGTCGCCCGCCGCGCCGCCGTCGCGGTCATAGGCGCCCGCCTCCAGGATCGCCTGCAAGGCCCGTCGCGCGCGGCTGACCCGGCTCTTCACCGTACCCACCGCGCAGCCGCAGATGTCGGCGGCCTCCTCGTAGGCGAAGCCGCCCGCGCCGACCAGGATCAGCGCTTCGCGCTGCTCGGCCGGCAGCATGGCCAGGCCCAGGCGCAGTTCGTCCAGCGCGACCGGGGCCTCGGGATCGTCCACCGCCACCAGGGTCCGCTCGGCGGCTTCCTGATCGAGCTGGCTCTGGCGCCAGCTGCGGCGCTTTTCGGAATAGAACTGGTTCCGCAGGATCATGAAGGTCCAGGCCTTCATGTTGGTGCCCAACTGAAAGCTGGCCCGGGCGTCCCAGGCCTTCATCATCGCGTCCTGGGCCAGATCGTCCGCCGCCGTCGGGTCGCCGGTCAGGGTCCGGGCAAAGGCGCGCAGATGGGGGATCAAGGTGACCAGCTCGCGCTTGAAGGCGGAATCGCGCACGGGATCGGGCGGCGAGCGCCCGGCTTTCTCCTGGGTCATGCTCACTGGCCTCCGGCCGGAGGCTCGGCCTTGCGCAGGATGTCGAGGAATTCGTCGGGCACGGGCTCGTTGACGACCTCGTCGAACATCTGCCGCAGCTTCACGCCGATCGCCTGCTGACGCAGGCGCGCCTCGTCCAGCGCCGCGGCGCTCTTGCGTTTGTCTTCCATGGGTACGTGTTCGATCATGTCCTCGACACCGAAGTTCATCGGCGCCCGCCCCCTTTGGCCGAATGTCTTTCCGCCAGACGACAACGTGGTTTTCCGTACCGGGTTCCATAAGCTTCAGCGTAAGATGTCAAAATTCCACGCTCGGCGGAACCGCTGAGTTGAGGCGGCGTTATCGACGTTCGACGGAACGGCCCAGCTTCACCGTTCGTTGGTATGTTTTTCGAAGACACCTATCGGGAGGGGTCATGAGTCTTCTTGCTCGTCTGGCGCCGCATCTGCCTTACATCCGCCGCTACGCCCGCGCCCTGACCGGCGACCAGTCGACCGGGGACCACTATGTCCGCGTGGCGCTTGAAGCCCTGGCCGCCGGCGAGCGATCGCTGGATGCCGACCTGTCTCCGCGCGTCGCCCTCTACCGCGTCTTTCACGCGATCTGGCTCAGCTCGGGGGCGCAGCTGGAAGCGCGCCGCGACGATTCTCCGGGGTCCGGCGCCGCCGACGACGCGGCCCAACGCTTGATGCGGATCGCGCCGCGCTCGCGGCAGGCCTTCCTGCTCACCGCGCTCGAGGGCTTCACCCCCACCGAAGCCGCGCAGATCCTCGATTGCGACTTCGGCGAGGTGGAACGGCTGATCGCCGACGCCCAGGCCGAGATCGACGCCGAACTGGCCACAGAGGTGCTGATCATCGAGGACGAGCCGGTCATCGCCGCCGATATCGAGGCCCTGGTGCGCGAACTGGGCCACGAGGTCACCGACATCGCCGCCACGCGCGGGGAAGCCGTCGACGCCGTCGCCCGTCGCACGCCGGGCCTGGTGCTGGCCGACATCCAGCTCGCCGACGGCAGCTCTGGCATCGACGCGGTCAAGGACATTCTGGGGCGCATGGACGTGCCGGTGATCTTCATCACCGCCTTCCCCGAGCGCCTGCTGACCGGCGAGCGGCCGGAGCCGACGTTCCTGATCACAAAGCCGTTCCAGCCGGAGACGGTGAAGGCGGCGATCGGCCAGGCGCTGTTCTTCCATCCGCGCCGCGCCCGCAAGGCGGCCTGAGGCGCCTTCAGGGCCTCGGCTAGTCCCATGGAAAAGGGCGGTCGCTTTCCGGCGGCCGCCCTTTTTCTGTAACGATATCGGCTTAGGGCCGCTGGCGCGCCGGTTGCGGCGGGGTGTCGTAGCGCTGGGCCTCGGCCGGCGTCGTGGCGCCGTTGTTGACCTCGACGGCCGCCAAGTCCTTGGCGCGATAGGTCCAGGCGCCGAATAGCGCCAGAGCCGCCAGCACCGTCGAGACCACCAGCACCCAGAACACGTGGCGCCCCCAACGGCCTTGGCGAGCGCGGGTGGCGTCGACGCGGGGCGGGGGGGCCTCCGAGCCGGCCGGCTGATGAATGTCGGTGGGCATGATGTCCTGCTTTCTAAGGCGTCCAAATCCTGGCGGCGTCCGCGCGCTCCCGCGCGTTGAAGGCCTGCACCGTCCCGGCGGAGGCTCCGACGGCGATGATCACGACAAGCGCCATGATCCGCGACCGCCTCCTTTGCTGACGCCGTGTCGGCGTCGAAACGAAAACCATACCGCCATGTTCGGCCTGGTAAGTCCGGATCACGACGTTGCTCCCCAGCCCCGGCGACCCTCCTGTCGCCTCGGGAAATCAACGTCTTCCGTTGTCCGCCGTTCCGCGTCGGCCCGCCCCGCGAAGACGTGAAAAATTCTCGCGCGGCGCGGGAACCGTTTTCACGCCGCGCCGTTTTCATCAGTGCGAAGGCGGCGACGCCCCCCCGACTTGAGGCTGGCGATAGCCGGCCTTGCCGCCTTCGCACCCCCCTTTGTTGATGCGAACTCCAGCGGGCCGGCCTCCGGTCCGCTTCTTCTTGCCGGCTTGAAGGCGTTGGCGGACCAGCGCGCCGGTCCGCCTCGCGAATCTATTTGGCCGCCAGGTCGAAGAGGATGTCGGCGCGCCGGCGCAACGGCGCCGCGGCGCCCGACGGGGCGACCGCGCCGGCGTCGCCGACGGCGACCCGGTCGATGTCCACCTGGGCGAAGCCGTGCTTGGCGAGCGCCGCGGACACCGCCTCGGCCCGCCGGCGCGACAGGATCAGGTTGGCCTCGGACGCGCCCACGGCGTCGGCCAGCCCGACCACGCGCACGGACTTGACCGCGCAACCGCGCGCCTGGTCGCGCGCGCCGGCCAGCACCATGCGCGCTTCGGGAACCAAGGCGGCGCTGTCCTGCTCGAAATAGACCGAGACCTGGAAATCGGCGCAGCTCGGCGGCGCGGCGGCGACCGGCTTGCGCAGCGTCCGCCAGGGACCATCGGCGCTGGCGCAGCCGGCCAGCACCACGGCCGTCACGCTGATCGCCTGCACCGAGGCGATGATCTTCGTCGTCTTCATGCGAACCCTCCTTCACATCTGGCGAACATGCAAAAAGGCGACCGGCCGCCCGGCCGATCGCCTTTTGATACACGGTGTCGGCGACGACCCTAGTAGCGCGGGCTGCCGTCTTCCCAATAATAACGGCCGCTGCGGGCGTCGTAATAGTAGTAGCGACCGGCGCGCTCGTCGTAATACTGGCGACGGTTGACGCTGGTGGCGCCGCAGCCGCCGTCCTCGCGACAGCCCTTCACCGCCCCGGCCGTGCCGCCGATCGCCGCGCCGATCGCCGCGCCGGTCCCGGCGCTGCCGCTGCCCACATTGTTGCCGATCACGGCGCCGGCCAGGGCGCCGAGCGCGGCACCGCCGGCGGCGTTGCGCTCCACATTGCCGGTCGAGGTGCACGCCGAGGCGAGCACACCGACACCCATCAGGGCGATCAAGGTCGTTTTCATCTTCGCTCTCCGAGCTTCCTGTCCCCGTGTGCTGCAAACGACTCCGCGCGGCGACGGTTCCGGAACCGTGGCCATATCCGAGCCGTTGCCTCCCCCGAAGCAAAGGCCGAGGAGGGGCGGATGAAGCGTATCGAGGTCGTGGCCAACGTCGCCTCCGGGTCGGTGGGAGCGGACGCGCCGGCGGCGGCCGAGCGGCTGCTGGCCCAATACGGCGTTTCGGGCGCGGTCCACGCGCCCCAGCCGAGCGAGCTGACCGACTGCCTGAGGACGGTGATCGACGGCGCGCCCGACGCCGTGCTGGTGCTGGCCGGCGATGGGACCGCCCGGGCGGCGGCCGAGATGGCCGGCCCCGACGGTCCGTTGATCGCCGCCCTGCCCGGCGGGACCATGAACATGCTGCCCCGCGCGCTCTATGGCGATCGCACCTGGGAGGAGGCGATGGCCGCCTGTCTCGACGGCGGCGAGGCGCGGATGATTTCCGGCGGCGAGGTCGGCGGACGCCTGTTCTTCGTCGCGGCCATCCTGGGCAGTCCGGCGCTGTGGGCGACCGCGCGGGAGGCGGCTCGCGAAGGTCGCTTCGACATCGCCCTGGCCCGCGCGCGTCGCGCCTTCCGCCGCGCCTTCTCCGGCCGCCTGAGATTCACATTGGATGGTCGACCGACCGGCAAGGCCGAGGCCCTGACCCTGATGTGCCCCTTGGTGTCCACCGCCCTGGACGCCGAAGAACGCGCCTTGGAGGCCGCCGCCTTGGACCCGACCAGCGCCCTCGACGTCTTTCGCCTCGGCTTCAACGCCGCCCGCGGCCAGTGGCGCGAGGATCCTTCGGTGGCGGTGGGCCGCTGCCGGATCGGCCGCGTGCGCGCCAACGGCCGTATTCCGGCGATCCTGGACGGCGAGCCGGTCCGCTTCGAGCCCGAGGTGGCCATCCGCTTCCGCCCGAAGGCGTTCAAGGCTTTAGTGCCCGCCGCATGAAGCTGATCCAGCTCTCCGATATCCATTTCGGCGGCGAGAACCGCGACGCCGTCGCCGCGGCCGCCGACTGGATCGGCGAGGCCAGGCCCGACCTCGTCGTCGCGGCCGGCGATCTGACGCTGGACGGCAAGACCACGGAGTTCGACGCCGCGGCGGCCTGGCTGGCGATGCTCCCCGACCCCAAGCTCGTCGTGCCGGGCAACCACGACACGCCCTTCGTCGGTCCGGCCGAGCTCTTCGCCCGCTTCGTTCGCGGCTGGGGACGGTTCAAGGATCGGTTCGGCGACGAGGACGGCGCCTGCTGGCGGGCGCCGGGCGTCAGCGTGACCTCCCTCAACAGCGCCCGCGTGGCGCAGCTGCGCTGGAACTGGTCGAAGGGCGCTGTGTCGCGGGCTCAGATCCGCCGCGTGGTCCGGGATCTCGAAGACGCCCCCGCCGGCGACCTGCGCGTCGTGGTCTGCCACCACCCGCTGATGGAGATCCTGGGCGGGCCGATGACGGCGCGGGTGCGCGGCGGCGTCGACGCCGCCAACCATTTCGTCCAGGCCGGGGCCGACATCATCCTGTCGGGACACATCCACCTGCCGTTCGTCACGGCGCTTCCGTTCGGGGACGGCAAGACCCAGGCGATCGGCTCGGGCACCCTTTCGCTGCGCGAACGCGGGGCGGCGCCCGGCTTCAACGTGATCGAGGTCGAGCCTGGCTGCGTGCGGGTCCAGGCGATGGCCTTCGAGCGCGGGCGCTTCGAGGTCTGGCGAACCTGGGCCTGCGACCGTCGCGCCCGGCCCGTCTGAACGCTCAGGCGCCGCCGCGAAAGAGATAGCGGATCAGCGACAACACGAAGAGCGCCAGGAAGACGTAGCAGGCGATCTTGGCAGCGGCGATCGTCACGCCGGCGATGCTGGTGAACCCCAGCACGGCCGCGATCAGGGCGAGCAGCAGGAACACCACGAGCCAGTTCAGCATCGACTTCTCCGAAACGCCCGGCGGGGAGCCGGGGGCGCCTGTTCCGCGAGGGAAACGCTCAGGCTTGACCGGACGTTCCGGAGACGGACGAGCCCTATTCCGGAGCCGGATAGGCCCAGCCCTGCGCGCCCGCCTTGGCGGCGGCGTATTGGCTGTCGGCGAGGGTCCAGTTGGCGAGCTTGTCGAAGAAGGCTTCCAGGAAGGCCTTCCGCAGGTTCTGATAGTCCAGATAGTAGGCGTGCTCCCAGACGTCGCACACCAGGAGCGCGGTCAGGCCGTGGGTGACCGGGCTGTCGGCGTCGTGGGTCGAGATGATCTTCAGCGCGCCCGAGGCGTCGGAGACCAGCCACACCCAGCCCGAGCCGAAATGACCGACGCCCTCGGCGACGAACTTTTCCTTCAGCTGATCCAGCCCCCCGAACGTCGCGTCGATGGCCGCGGCTAGGTCCGCGCCGGGCGCGGTCTTGGTCGGGCTCATGCCATCCCAGAAGAAGGCGTGGTTCCAGGCCTGGGCGGCGTTGTTGAACACCTTTCCGGGACCGGCGGCCTTGATCACCGACTCCAGCGAGCCTTGATCGTCGCCGTTCAGCAGACCGTTCAGGGCGGTGACGTACGCCGCGTGGTGCTTGTCGTGGTGGAAATGGAGGGTGTTGGCGGAGATCGTCGGCTCCAGCGCGTCATACGCGTAGGGCAGGTCCGGCAGCTTGTACATGTTCACTCCGTGGGAAGGCGTTCCCAGGAAGGGAGGAACGGGAACGCGCGGGGAAGCATCTAGAGCGCGCCCGGCGAAAGCGTAAGCGCCCGCGCGGTTTGATCACGCTCAAATTTTAGAGATAAATTCCCTTTGAAACTTGGGGTTTCCGGGACTTGCGAAGACCAAACGCCGCCGAGGCGACTCGGCGGCGTCGGGTCTTGGACAAGGCGGCGCGGTCAGCGCTGCGGCGGCTTGGGATCCAGGAAGGCCTTGGCGACGGTCGCGGTCAGGCTGGGATTCTTCAGCGCGAAGATGCCCGCGGCCAGGCCCAGACCGATCGACATCAGCGGCCGGTCCCGAACGATCTCGATGACCTTGCCCGTCACGTCGAAGCCCTGCTGCGGCGTCGGCTGATGATGGTTATGACGGCCCTCGACCTTGCGCGCGGCGAACAGGCCGGCCACGGCGACGATGAGCGCGGCGACGGCCGACACGATCGCCGCGGCGCCCGCCGCGGTGACCAGCGGAACCAGCACCGCGTAGAGCGCGAAGGCGGCGGAGACGACGGCCACCGCGGCGGCGGCGGCGATCGCCGCGGCCGCGGCCAGCGTCATCAGGGTTTTTTCGAAGATCACCGGTCGTTGCTTCGGCCGCCGGCGATCAGCAGACCGATCAGCACGCCGACGCCGAGGCCGGCGAGGGTGGCGGTGATCGGACGCTCGCGCACCTTCTCGGAGACGTAGCGCTGGGCATCCTCGAATTGCTGGCCCGCGTTGTCGGTATAGGCGCGGCTCTGGGCCCGCAGGGTCTCGAAGCCCTCGGCGACAGACTTCTCGACCCGCTTGGCGGCTTCGGTCAGCGAGACGCGCGCGGCGTCGGCGGCCTGGGCGAAGCTGCGTTCGGCGTGTTCGACGGCGTCCAAGGTCGAGCTCTTGGCTTTTTCGGCTTCCTTGGCGGCGGGGGAACTGGCGGGCATCATCATCTCCTGTTCGCGACGCGACCGACCGGGGGACGCTTAGGGCCGCGCCCCGACAACGCCGAGTTCAAGGTCGCGGTTCCACGTTAGCCCAAGGGGTCGAGCTTCACCACTAGCGATTCCCCCTAGGGCGCCGCTCGCGATCGCGGGAGTTGACGCCGGCAGCGCTGTCTACCGTCCAACCAAAGGCGCTCGCGCATGACGCGAAGCCGGTCTAAGGTCCCGAACATGGAGGACGCCCCCATCGTCATCGACAGCGGCCGGGAAGCCGCCCGACTCGCCGCCTTGCGCGCGCTCGGCGTTCTGGACGGCCCGGTCAACGCGCCGCGTTTCCACCGCCTCGCGCGCCTGGCGGCCCGCGTGTTCGACGCGCCGAAGGCCGCCATCGTCCTGGTCGACGAGCATCGCGTCTGGCGCAAGGCCCAGGTCGGCTACGCGGGGGCCGAGGCGCCGCGCGCCGGCGATCTGGCCGACCAGGTGGTGGCCGCGAACGGCCCGGTGGCTTTCGCCGTCCCTCTGCGGGACCACCAGGGATACGTGCTGGGCGCTCTGGTGGTCGAAGGCCCAGGCCTGAGCGGCCTGCCCTCGGACGAGGACCGTCAGGCGCTGGAGGACCTGGCCGAGCTCGCCGTGGAAGCCCTGCTGGCCGCGCCGCGTCAGGATCCGTCGCTGGAAAGCGAACGCCTGAACCTGGCCATTTCCGCCGCCAGCCTCGGCGAGTTCGAATGGGACGTGAAGCGCGACGTCTTCAAGATCAGTCCGCGCCTGGCCAAGCTGTCGAACGTCGAGCCGGGCGAGATTCCCGGCGAGGGCGGCGACGCGCTCTATCCCTATGTCCACGAAGAAGACCGTGAGTGGGTGCGCCGGTCGATCGACGAGCAGCTGCGCGACACCGGCCGCTACGAGGTCGAGTATCGGCGCCCTCCGGGGCCAGACGGCCGCGAGATCTGGAATCACAGCTCCGGCGTGATGCTGCGCGACGCCGACGGGCAGTCGGCCTATCTGATCGGCGTGATGCAGGACATCACCGAGCGCAAGGCCGAGGAGGAGGCGCGCGAGGGCCTCGTCGCCGAGCTGGACCACCGCATCAAGAACCTGCTGGCGGTCGTCCAGTCGGTGGCGGCGCAGTCGGCGCGCAAATCGGCGTCGCTGGACGTGTTCCTCAAGACCTTCGCCGCGCGGCTCAAGTCGATGAGCTCGGCCCACGATCTGTTGAGCGCCGCCCGCTGGCGCGGCGCGACCCTGGCGCGAATCGCCGCCGCCGAGCTCGGGGGCCTGGCGCCCACCCAGACGCGCTGGGACGGCCCGGAGCTGTTCCTGACCCCGCGCGCGGCGGCGGCCTTGTCGCTGGCCTTGCACGAGCTGGCCGTCAACGCCGTGCGCTACGGCTCGCTGTCCACCGAGACCGGCAAGGTCGAGGTGGTCTGGCGGCGCGCGCCCGACGGCGGCTTCGCGCTGGAGTGGCTTGAAACGGGCGGCCCGCCGGCCAATCCCCCGGCGGCGAAGGGCTTCGGCGCCACCCTGATCGAGGACGTCGCGGGCCGCGAACTGGGGGGCTCGGCCAAGATCAATTATCGGCCGAGCGGCGTCACGGCGATGATCCAGGGCTCGGCCGAGGCCCTGGCCGACGCCCCGCCGGTCGAGCCGGTCAGCGCCGAGCCCCAGCGGATCGTCGAGACCGTGGTCGCCGCCGACGAGACCGTGCGGCCCGGCGCGATCGCCGGCCTGAAGGTGCTGATCGTCGAGGATTCGCTGCTGCTGGCCCTGGAGTTGGAAGCGGGCCTGGAGGACGCCGGGGTCGACGTGGTCGGCTGCGCGGCCGAACTGGGCGAGGCGCTGTCGATGGTCGACAAGGACTTCGACGTGGCGGTGCTGGACGCCGACCTCAACGGCCAGTCCGTCGCCCCGGTGGCCGAGATCCTGCGCGGCATGGGCCGGCCGTTCGTCTTCGCCACCGGCTATGCCGACAAGGCCGCGCCGATGGGCTTCGACGCGCCGATCGTGCGCAAGCCCTACAACGTCCACCAGATCGCCCGCGCGGTGGCCGGGGTGACGGGACGGGCATGATCGCGCGGCGGGCTCGCGAGGCCGATCTCGAGGCGTGGGCGCGGATGCGCGCGGCGCTGTGGCCCGAGCTCGACCTTGACGAACATCGCGCGGAAGCCGTCGAGGCCTTGGCCGCCGACGATGTCGCCGTCTTCGTGGCCGAAGGACCTGACGGATCGCTGGCGGGCTTCGGCGAGGCGGCGCTGCGCCACGACTACGTCAATGGCTGCGACACCTCGCCGGTCGCCTTCGTCGAGGGGGTCTATGTGCGCCCGGAACACCGCCGGGCCGAGGTGGGTCGCGCGCTCTGCGCCGCCATCGCCGATTGGGGCCGGGCGCGAGGATGCGTCGAGCTGGCCTCCGACGCCCTGCTCGACAACACCGAGAGCCACGCGTTCCACGCGGCCGTCGGCTTCGAGGAGACCGAGCGGGTGGTGTATTTCCGCCGGGCGCTGTAGCGCCGCGGCGCTTCAGATCACCTTCTTGGCCCGCAGGCTGGCCAGCGCCTCGCCATCGAGCCCCGCCACCTCGGCCAGCACCGCGTCGGTATGCTCGCCCAGGGTCGGTCCCGGCCAGCGGACGCCGCCGGGCGTGTCCGTCAGCCGTGGAAAGGCGTTCTGCATCTTCACCGCGCCGAACACGGGATGCGGAACGGTGACGATCGACTCGCGCGCGGCGAACTGCGGATCGGCCAGCATGTCGGGCGCGCGATAGATGCGGCCGGTCGCCAGGCCCGCGGCTTCCAGCCTCGGCAGCAGGGCCTCGATCTCCTGGTCGGCGGTCCAGGCGGCGATCCGCGCGTCGAGCTCGGCCTGGTGCGCGCCGCGCGCGGCGTGGTCGCGATAGCGCGGATCCTCGGCCAGGTCCGGCCGCCCCATCAGATCGCAGAGCCGCCTGAACAGCGTGTCCTGGTTCGCGCCGATCAGCACCAGTTCGCCGGACTTGGTCGGATAGACATTGGACGGCGCGATGCCGGGCAGCACCGCGCCCGACCGCTCGCGGACATGGCCGGTCAGGTCGTATTCGGTGATCAGGTTCTCCATCACCGTCAGCACGCTCTCATAGATGGCCGCGTCGACCACCTGGCCCTTGCCGGTGCGCTGGCGGGCATGCAGGGCCATCATCACCCCAAGCGCGGCGTTCAGGCCCGAGAGGCTGTCGCCGATCGAAATTCCCGCCCGGGCCGGCGGGCGGTCGGGCTCGCCGGTGATGTGGCGAAGACCGCCCATCGCCTCGCCGACCAGGGCGTAACCCGCGCGGCGGGCATAGGGGCCGGTCTGGCCGAAGCCCGACACCCGCGCCAGCACCAGGCCCGGATTGTCCTTGGCCAGGGCCTCGTAGCCCATGCCCCACTTTTCCAGGGTGCCGGGCCGGAAGTTCTCGACCACGACGTCGGCCTTGGCGATCAGGGCGCGGGCGAGATCCCTGCCCTCGTCCGTCCGCAGATCCAGCGTCACCGACTTCTTGTTGCGGCCGATCACCGGCCACCAGGGCGACAGGCCCTTGGGCTTGGAGCGTCCCCACTGCCGCATCGGATCGCCGACGCCGGGGTCTTCCAGCTTGATCACCTCGGCGCCGAAGTCGCCCAGCACCTGGCCGCAGAAGGGCCCGGCGATCAGCGAGCCCATTTCGATCACCCGCAGCCCGGCCAGCGGTCCCTCGGCCATATCGCGTTCCCTCGACTATCAAACGGAACCGTTCACGGCCCCGTGAGGTTTTGTTGATCGCCGGCGCGATGCGCCGTCGAGCTTGCCTCACCTCTAAGAAAAACGCCTAGGGAAAGACAGAGCCATGACCCGTCACCTCATGATCGTGGGCGCCGCGTTCGCCGCCCTCAGCCTGGCCGCCTGCGGTCAGAAGTCGGACGAAACCAAGGGCGCGGCCACGCCGGCCGAGCAGGCCGCGACGCCGGACGCCAACCCCAGCGCCACCGTCCCGACCCCGTCGGACGAGACCAAGGCCGACGTCTTCGCCATGAAGGCCGCCGACAGCGACATGTTCGAGATCCAGGCCGGCAAGCTGGCCCAGACCCGGTCGAGCAACGCCTCGGTCAAGAAATTCGCCGCCGAGATGGTCAAGGCCCACACCGCCACCAGCGAAGGCCTGAAGAAGGCCATCACCACGGCCGGCGCTTCGATCACCCCGCCGACCACCCTGTCCAAGGACATGCAGGACAAGCTGGACGACCTGACCAAGGCCGACGCCAAGGACTTCGACAAGAAGTACGCCGACGCCATGGTCGACGCCCACCAGGCGGCCCTGAACCTGCTGCAGCGCTACGCCCAGGACGGCGACACCCCGGCGCTGAAGACCTTCGCCGCCGACACCGCGCCCAAGGTCCAGGAGCACCTGAACATGGCCGAGGGCCTGAAGAAGGGTTTCGACACCGGCGAGGACGTCGCCAAGGACAACGCCAAGCACTAAGCCCTCGTCCTAGAGACCGAACGACCCGCCGCGCCTCCGGGCGCGGCGGGTTTTTCGCGTCAGCCGCCGACCTTGATCGTGTTGTCGTCGCCGTTGCGGTCGATCACGGTGTTGTAGGGGTCGATGCCGGCGAACTTCGGCGCCTGGACGACCGTGAAGGTGAAGCTCTGCACGCCCGAGCGGATCGGCCGGCGCGCATAGGCCACCACGCTCTTGGCGTCGAAACCCTTCTTGCCCGGCTCGGCCGTGAACAGGCCGATGTCCATGGTCTCGTTCAGCGGCGCGGTCGTCTCCTTGCCCTTGCCGTCGGCGTACTTCTTCTGGGCGTCGACGGTGACGGTGACGTCGTACTGGCCATCGGCCCGCTTCTTCACCGTCGCGCTCTTGGTCTTGAGGTCGTAGAGCGTGATCTTCTCGAAGAGGTCGGTGATCAGCGCCTGCTTGTCGGCCGGGGCGTGAGCGCGGAAGGCCGCCACGACGTCGAGCATGGTCGGATAGGGCGCGGCCTTGAAGGCGTACTTGGCCAGCAGATCGCGCAGCGCCGCGTTGACATTGGCCTCGCCGATCTGGTCCGCCAGCCGGTACATGACCAGCGAACCCTTGTTGTAGTGGATGTAGGGCTGGTTCTCGACCCGCTCCAGCGGCAGTTCCTCGATCACCTCGCCGCCGCGCGCGCGCAGATAGCGGTCCAGCTCGTACTTCAGGAACTTGCGGATCATCGGCTCGCCATAGGTCCGCTTCATGACCATCAAGGCGGAGTACTGGGCCAGGGTCTCGGCCATGGCCGAGGCGCCCTGTTCGTCGGCGCCGACCAGCTGGTGCGCCCACCACTGGTGGCCGATCTCGTGGGCCCCGACATAGGTGACCATGTCGATCTTGGTCGGGTCCTTGTAGTCGGCGACGAAGCCGAGGTTCTCCGACCACGGAATGGTGTTGGCGAAGGATTGGGCGAAGTCGGCATAGCCCGGGAATTCCAGGTAGCGCAGCTGGCGGAACTGGTAGGGGCTGAAATTGGCCTGGTCGTAGTCGAGCGACGCCTTCATCGACCGCATCATCCGGTCGATATTCCACGGGTGCTTGGCGTCGTAATAGATCGACAGCGCGATCCCCTTGTAGGTCTCGGACTTGATCGCGTAGCGCGCCGACTGGATCGAGAAGAAGTGCAGGATCGGCGCCTCGGTCTGGAAGCGCGCCGTGCGACGACCGCCGGCGGTGACGTCCGAGACCTTGTAGCCGGGTGCGATCGGCGTCTGATCGGCGTCGGTGGTGACGGTGATGTCGGCGGTCACCCAGTCGCTGTCGCGACGCAGGACATTGTGGGCCTCGGCGTCGGGATCGCCCAGCTTGGCCGGACGCGGCAGAGGCGGCAGCTTGTACTTGCGGCGCTTGGCGCTGTCCTTCATCAGGCCCTCGCGGCTCATGCCCAGGCCCGGGGCCAGTTCCTGGTCGTTGAGGAACGTGCCGTTGTCGACCAGCCGGGTGTCGTTGCCGCTGTTCTTGAAGCCGATCTGCCGCCGGACCGTCGAGAACGACATCGTCCGCGTCTCGCCCGGCGCCATGGGCGAGTCGAAGGTGAAGATCCGGTAGTTGAAACGGTCGAAGGTCTTCTTGGGCCGCGCGCCCTGGATCGAGAGGGCCGAGACCTTCAGATCGCGGTCGAACCGGACATGGATCTCGCGCAGCGCCCGGTCCGTGCGGTTCTGGATCTCGTAGACGCCCTTGGTGGTCGCGATCGACTCATGGGGCTTCAGATCGACCTCGAGCTTGACCTTGGCGATCGTCGGCTGCGGAACCTTCTCGAACGGCAGCAGGGTCTTTTCGTAGTCGGCCAGCCAGCGCTCCTCGTCGAGGCGGGTGCGATAGGTGTTCCAGACGTTGGTGTTCAGATAGACGAAGGACCCCGTCGCGACGAACACGCCGGCGGCGAGCAGCGCCACGACGGCGGTCGCGCCGCGCAGCCGGCGCGGAATGGCCGCGAGCCTGGGCCGCAGACGGCTCTCGGTCCCGCGCCGCCACAGCACGTGGCACAGCACCAGCAGGATCACCGCGAAGGCCGACCAGTAGAGCCGCAGCCACCACGCGCCGACCCAGAAGTGGCCGAGCCCGTTCATGTCCGAGCGCGGCACGCCGGGACCGAAAGGATAGCTGTAGAGCACGTGGTCGAGGCCGAAGTTGCCAGCGACGATCTGAGCGATGATGTAGGCGACCATCACGCCCCAGCCGACGAACTTGTGCGGCGACAGCACCTGGATGAACACGGCCAGCACGGCCAGCAGCAGGCAGTCGACGGTCTGGGGCAGCACCCACCAGACCAGATAGTTCGTCAGCTCGAAATGCGTGTAGCCCTTGACGAGCTGGACGGCGATGGCGACCAGCACGCTGACGACGAAGGTCGAGGTCAGCACCAGGGCGATGGCGATGGTCTTGGGGATGACGAACGCCCAGTCCGGGATCGGGGTGGCGTCGATGATCTCGTGGGTCTTGCGGTCCTGCTCGCGCCAGACCAGCTCGCCGGCGTAGAACGAGGCGATCACGATGGTCATGAAGACGAAGATGCCTTCCAGCGCGTCGATCATCGCCCGCGTCACCGGATAGATGCTGCCGCCATAGAGGCTGTCGTCGGCGGCGCGCCACAGATTGGCGATCGACAGCGCCACGGCCAGGCCCAGCAGGACGAGATAGGCGGGGCTGAGGAACACCTGGCGGGCGTCGAGGCGCGCTCGGGCCCAGAGCTGACCCAGGCGGCTGGCGCGATCGAAGCTGGGCGTCGCGCGCGGCGTCGCGGCCGGCGGCGGGGTGTCGAGGTCGGCGCCCTTGCTCGCCTTCTTGTCGGCGCGGCGGGCCGCCGGAGCCATCCGAAAGAGCGGATAGGCCGCCGCCGCGATCAGCAGCGAGAGGCCGATCCACAGCACGCGGTTCGCCAGAAGGTAGCCGGCCAAGGCCGGCAGCTGGGTGTTGCGCTCGGCGGCGGTCCAGTAGCGGGTCGCCAGGCCGAAGGCGGCCGCGCCGAAGGGCTCCCAGAGGGCGGCGATTTTCTCCAGGCCTGGCTGGCGCAGGAAACCCGAGCCGATCGTCTGCAGCACCATGAAGGCTATGACGCCGACATAGGTCCACATCATCGAGCGGGTGACCGTGGTCAGGGCGAAGAACACCGCCGAGGTCAGCAGCAGCGCGGGCAGAGCCAGCACGAGATAGGCGTAGAGATAGTGGTTCAGGACGAACGGCCCGATCGTCTCGGGATCCACCCACGGCATGACCGAGCCGATCACCATGCCCAGCGGCACGGCCAGGAACGACAAGGCCGCAGCCAGGAACGCGCCGGTGAACCGGCCATAGAGATAGTCGAACTTGGTGAGCGAGGTGGAGCGCAGGATGGCCCCGAAGCCGGTGTCGTCGTCGCGGACGATGATGTTGGCCACGAAGGCGGCGGTCACGAACATGTAGATGACCGCGAAGCCCAGAGTCACCTGGGCGATCGTGGTCGCCGCGTTCTTGTGGACGTTGGCCGTGGAGCCGATCTGGACGTTGCTGGACGCGACCGCGCCGAACGCCAGCAGGAAGAAGAAGCCGACCGCGACCCAGAAGACCGGCTGGCGGGTCTGATAACGGAACTCGAAGCCCGCGACCTTGATGAACATCGGACCGCTCCCCGTCAGGCCGCCCGCCGCGTGGTCGAGAGCGTGGAGAAGTAGACGTCCTCCAGCCCGCCCTCGACGGGCGTGAACCCGTCGCCGGGATGATCGTCCGCCAGGACGTGGATGACCGTGCGCCCGGCCAGCAGCCGGGTCGAGATGACCTTGTGGCTGGCCTTGGCGGCCTCGAGCTCGGTCTTGTCGATGACCTTCTTCCAGATCCGGCCCTTCAGCTGGGCGATCAGGTCGGCCGGCGCGCCCTCGCGCACGATGCGGCCGTCGCAGATGATGGCCATGGCCGGGCAGAGATCGGAGACGTCCTCGACGATGTGGGTCGACAGGATCACCACGACGTTCTCGCCGATCTCGGCCAAGAGGTTCAGGAAGCGGTTGCGCTCCTCGGGGTCGAGGCCCGCGGTGGGCTCGTCGACGATGATCAGGCGCGGATCGCCGATCAGGGCCTGGGCGATGCCGAAGCGCTGGCGCATGCCGCCCGAGAAGCCGGCGATGGCCTTCTTGCGCACGGTCCACAGATTGACCTGGTTCAGCAGGTTCTCGACCGTTTCCTTGCGCTCCTTCGGCCTCGAAATCCCCTTCAGCACGGCCATGTGGTCGAGCATGTCGTAGGCCGAGACGCGCGGGTAGACGCCGAAGTCCTGCGGCAGGTAGCCGAGCGTCTTGCGCAGTTCCTCGGGGGTCTTCAGCACGTCGATGTCGCCGAAGCGGATGTGGCCCGAGGTCGGGGCCTGCAAGGTGGCGATGGTCCGCATCAGGGTGGACTTGCCGGCGCCGTTCGGTCCCAGAAGGCCGTACATGCCGCGCGGGATCGTCAGGCTGACCTCGTCCAGCGCGCGCACGCCGTTGCCATAGACATGCGTCAGGTTCTCGATGATCAGCATGACTGCCCCCGATCCGAATGCGCCCAGTACCCCGCCGCCGACATGACGCGATGGCGGGTGTCCGGGCAAGTGAAAGAACGTTTAGCGCTCGCCTTCAAGCCACGCGCCGCCGTTCGAGGCGTTTCCACGCCAGACCCGTCCAGGCAAAATCAAGGCTGGGGTTTTGGCGGGACGCGTTTGGGTCTAAACGAGGCGCCATGACCTTGTACGCCTTTCCCCCGCACGCCCAGCCGACGGTCCCGGTGGAGGGATCGGACGCGGTGTTCCCGGTCCGCCGCGTTCTCTGCGTCGGCCGCAACTACGCCGCCCACGCCCGCGAGATGGGCGCGGACACGCGCGACCCGCCCTTCTTCTTCGCCAAGCCGGCCGACGCGATCGCGCCGTTGAAGGCGGAGGTCCCCTACCCGCCGGCGACCAGCGACCTGCATCACGAGATCGAGCTGGTGGTGGCGCTGAAGGACGGCGGCGCGAACCTGTCGGTCGAGGCGGCCCTGGCCTGCGTGTTCGGCTACGGCGTCGGCGTCGATCTCACCCGCCGCGACCTGCAAGGCGCAGCCAAGGCCAAGGGACAGCCGTGGGAGGCCGGCAAGGCCTTCGACGACAGCGCGCCGATCAGCGCCCTTCGCGCCACCGAGGCCCCGGCGGCCGAAGCGGCCATCACCCTTTCGGTCAACGGCGAGGTCCGCCAGAGCGGCCGGATCGGCGACATGATCTGGAACGTCGGCGAGGTCATCGCCAAGGCCAGCGAGCTTTGGACCCTGGCGGCCGGCGACCTGATCTTCACCGGCACGCCGGAGGGCGTCGGCCCGATCGTTCGCGGCGACCGCGTCGCGGGCGAGGTCGAGGGCGTCGGACGGCTGGAATTCACCCTCGTCTGAGGACGTCGAGCCATGAAGCTGGTTCTCCACAGCGCCAAGCGCGCCAGCGCGCCCTATCGGGTGCGGATCGGCCTGAACCTGAAGGGTCTGGCCTACGAATTGCGCCCGGTGGACCTGGCCGCCAACGCTCATCATCAGGACGACTACCGAGCCCTGAACGCCCAGGCCCTGGTGCCGACCCTGGAGGTCGACGGCCGCCCCCTGACCCAGAGCCTGGCCATCCTCGAATGGCTGGACGAGGTCTCGCCCGAACCGGCCCTGCTGCCCGCCGCGCCCTACGAGCGGGCCATCGTGAGAGGCATGGCCGAGATCATCGCCTGCGACATCCATCCGCTGAACAATCTGCGCATCCTTCGCCAGCTTTCGGCGTTGGAGATCGGCGAGACCGACCGCAACGCCTGGGTGGCCCGTTGGATCAACGAGGGCTTCCGGGCGCTGGAGCCGATGATCGCCGCCCATGCCGGAGCCTTCGCCTATGGCGATGCGCCCGGTCTGGTCGACTGCCTGCTGGTCCCGCAGGCGTTCAACGCTGGCCGGTTCAACGTCGATCTGTCGCCGTTCCCGGCGATCCAGGCCGCCGTCGCCCGCGCCGTCCAGCACCCGGCGATCGCGGCCGCCCACCCCGACCACCATCCGGAACGCTGATGCTCGAAGACCTGAAAGCCAACAACGCCGCCTGGTCGAAGAGCAAAACCGAGATCGATCCCGAGTTCTTCAAGCGCCTCGAAGGCCAGCAGAGCCCGGCCTATCTGTGGATCGGGTGCAGCGACAGCCGGGTGCCGGCCAACGAGATCGTCGGTCTCGACCCGGGCGAGCTCTTCGTGCACCGCAATGTCGCCAACCTGGCCCCGCCGCAGGACGCCAACTACCTTTCGGTGCTGCAGTTCGCGGTCGACGTGCTGAAGGTCAAGCACATCATGGTCGTGGGCCACTATGGCTGCGGCGGCGTGGCGGCGGCGATCGACGGACAGCGGCGGGGCCTGGTCGATCACTGGCTACATCCGATCCGCGAGGTCCACGCCGAGCACAGGCACGCGCTGGAAGCCATCCCCGACCGGCGCGCCATGCTCGATCGCCTGACCGAGCTCAATGTCGCCCGCCAGGTGCGCAATGTCGCCGCCGACGTCTTCGTGCAGGACGCCTGGGCGCGCGGCCAGGCGCTGTCGGTGCACGGCTGGGTCTATTCGCTCAGCAACGGGCTGGTGAACGACCTGAACATCGGCATCAGCAGCCGCGAGGACTACGAGCGGGTCCTCGCCGACAGCAACTGCCCGTAGAGCCGGTTCGTCAGACCCCGACCTTGGGCGACTTCATCCGCCGCTTGTTGACGTGGTGGCTGGGCGCTTCGGCCTTGATCTCCTCGGGATACTCGCCCTTGAAATAGAAGCGCTGCCAGGCCTCCTTGGTCGCCTCGGGGTCGCGCTTGAAGATCAGGTTGTTGAACTCGGTGCGCTTCTCGGCCCAGACGTCGTACTGGCGGCGCAGGTCGGGGTTCGAGTTCATGGAGCGGATCACCGGCTGGAAGGCCTCCATCGGCTTGTCCTGGATCGGCATGATGAAGCAGAAGGTCTCGCCCTTCTCGAACCGCACCGTGCCGGGGCGGGTGAAGATCCAGTTCATCGTGAACGGGAACGGCAGCCAGTCGGTCTCGATCACCCCGGCCAGCGGCTGGATGCCGTCCTTGACGTGGTTGGGCGGACCCATGGCCATCAGCGACCAGCCCGGCGGGGTGCGGAACAGATAGCCGGTGTGGAAGGTCACCACCCCGCGCGTGAAGTGCGACTTCACGAAGTCGGTGAAGCCCGGATAGGGGTGGTCGGGCTGGAACTTGATGCACTCCTGGTGCGCGCCGCCGTCCCAACTCATCGAAAAGCCGACCGGGCACAGGATGTCCCAGCCGGTGGTGTTGGCCATGGTCAGCGGCAGGCAGCGATAGGGATGGCGCTCGGCGAAGCGGTCCATCCAGGCCCGCTGCGGCCGCCCGGGCACGATCTCGGGCGGGCGGTTCTCGGTGGGATAGCACTCCAGTTCCATGCCGGTCCTTTGCTTGATCGTCCTGCCCTGCGTCGAGGTCTAGCGCTCGCGCCCGCGGGCCGTCTAGTAGAGCCTCATGAAGACCAGAGCCGAGTTGTTCGCCTTTTTCGAGGCCCACGGGATCGCGCACGCCACGCTGGAGCACCCGCCGGTGTTCCGCGTCGAGGAAGGGCTCGAGATCAAGAAGGCCCTCCCGGGCGGCCACACCAAGAACCTGTTCCTGAAGGACGCCAAGGGCCAGCTGTGGCTGATCTCGGCGCTGGGCGAGACGGCGATCGACCTGAAGAAGCTGCATCACGTGATCGGCTCGGGCCGGCTCTCGTTCGGACCGGAAGCGATGATGGTCGAGACCCTGGGCGTCAGGCCGGGCTCGGTCACCGCCTTCGGCCTGATCAACGACGTGGACCGCCGCGTCCGCTTCGTCCTGGACAAGGCTCTGGCCGACAGCGATCCGGTGAACTTCCACCCGCTGGGCAACGACGCCACCACCGCGGTGAGCCAGGCGGATTTCAGGCGGTTCCTGGCCGCCTTGGGCGTGGAGCCGATGATCGTGGATTTCGCGGCGATGCGAGTGGCGGACTGATCCGCACCGCTTTCGAACGCTCGCCTTCCGGCGAGACGTGGCGAAGACGGCGACGCGCGCCAGGCGGTCAGACCACGATATTCAGCAGCGACCCCGGCCGGAGAATCCGCTGCGGCTGCGCGTCGGGCTGAACGAACGGCTTCTGCGGGGCCGGACGCTGCTGCGGCTGGGCCATGGTCTGCATCTGCACGGTCGAGGGCGCGAGGGCCGGCCGGGTCGCGGCCGCGTCGCCGAGGGCCGCCTGGAAGAAGGCCGCGCGCGTCTGGGCGCCCTGGCCCGAGGCGGGCGCGGGCTTCGACGGGACGGACGGCCAACCGGCGGGACGGACGGTGCTCATGACTCGGAGCCTAACATGGTTAACGGAAGGTCCGCGAGTATGGTCAACGCCGCGTTAACGCGCTGGCTCCGCGACGCGTCGACGCGCTCTGTCGCTATCGGGCTTGCTTCAGCAGGTCCTCGGCCGCGTCGGGCGTCAGCGGGCCTGTGTGCTTGGCCAGGATCATGCCGTCCGAGCCCACCAGATAGGTCTCGGGCACGCCGGTGACGCCGAACTCCAGCCCCGCGCGGCCGTCACGGTCGACGCGGTGTTCGGCGAACGGATCGCCGAGGCGACCCAGGAAGGCCTGGGTGTTGGCCGGGGCGTCCTTGTAGGCGACGCCGACGATCTTCACGCCCTGGGCCTTCAGGGCCATCAGCTGCGGATGTTCGACCTCGCAGGGCGCGCACCAGGAGGCGAAGAAGTTGACCAGGACCGGACCGTCGCCCGGGGCGCGGATCGGGGCCGGACGGCCGCTGTCGAGATCCGGCAGCGACACCGCGGGCATGGGCTTGCCGACCAGGGCGTGCGGCTGGACGTGCGGATCGCGCTTCAGGGCATAGCCGGCGAACAGCGCCGCCAGGGCCGCCAGCACGATCAGCGGCGAGAAGGCCAGCCAGCGCTTCACGCGCCAGTCTCCGGAGCGCGCTCGGCGTCCAGCTGGGCCTGCAGCCGCTCGGCCTCGCGCCGCCAGCGACGGGCGGTCAGCAGGCTGCTCGCGATCATCCAGGCGAAGGCGAGCGCGGAAATGCCGAAGGCGGGCCACAGATAGATGGCGTACTTGCCGGCGTCGAAGTCGAAGCTCATCGCGGGCTCTCCGCCAGCTTCAGCGACAGGGCCCTGGCACGACGCCGCCAGACGAGCGCCCGGATACGGACCAGCCACAGCGCGCCGAACGCGCCGAGATAGGCCAGACTCATCAGGCCCCAGGGCCAGGCATAGATGGCCGGCAGGCCATTGCCCTTGGCGGCCATGAAGGTCGAGGCGCCCTGGTGCAGGGTGTTCCACCAGTCGACCGAGAACTTGACGATCGGCAGGTTGATCAGGCCGACCAGGGCCAGGATCGCCGCGGCGCGGGCGGCCTTCTGCTCGTCCTCCAGCGCCCCGCGCAGGGCGATATAGCCGAGATAGAACAGCAGCAGCACCAGCACCGAGGTCAGGCGCGCGTCCCAGACCCACCAGGTTCCCCACATCGGCTTGCCCCACAGCGAGCCGGTGATCAGGGCGAGAGCCGTGTAGATCGCGCCCAGCGGCGCGCAGGCCTGGGCCGCGAGGTCGGCGAGCGCCTGGCGGAACACCAGCCCCAGGAACGAAGCGCCCCCCAGGCACAGATAGATGAACAGCGAGATCGAGGCGGCCGGGATGTGGATGAACATCATCCGCACCGTGTCGCCCTGCTGGTAGTCCTCGGGGACCAGGAAGGTCAGGACCAGGCCGGCGACGCCGGCGACGGCCGACAGCGCGCCGAGCCACGGCGCGGCCCACCGCGAGAAGGCCATGAACCGCTCGGGATTGGTCAGGAAGTCGAACGTGTGGCGCGCGTCCATGACCTCGCTCTAGAGCGGCCGGGCGGCGGGGGCAATGGCCGTATCTTTACGGAGAACACGGGACGCGACGTCCAGGCGCCGCGCCCCGTGTCCGAGCGGGGTCAGCCGACCTTGCGCTGAATGACGATCCGGCGCTCGCCGTCCTTGAAGACCTGGGGACCCCGCGTGTCGAAGCGGCGGATGAACACGTGCTCGCCGCCCTCGCCGCCTTCGCCCATCCCCAGGATGTCGAAGGTCTTCTGTTGGGCGGGCGTCAGGGCGAGGTAGAAGGCGCGGGTCGCCTCGGCGCGCTTCTTCAGGGCGTCGGCGGCCTTGGTCATGTGATCAAGACGCTCCAGCGTGCCGAGCGGCTTCATCTCGGGGCGCTCCATCCGGTCGCCGTCCTTGCGGTCGCCCTTGTCCTTGACCTCTTCGGTCCTGATCGTGACCTTCGGCGTGGTGGCCTCGACATAGGCCTTCAGCGCGCCGTCCTGGTCGGGGCGCAGCTGCAGGATGTCGCGCAGGCGCTGGGCGCGCTTTTCCGGATCCGGCGCGCGGTGATGCATCATCATCAGGTCGCCCATGCCCGGACCCATGGCCATCAGCGCCTCCATCGGCGGCATGGGCGGCATGGGCGGCGGCGGCGGGGGCGGCGGCGGCGCGGGAACGGCCGGCG
>NZ_CAMQSF010000022.1 GCF_947036865.1 uncultured Caulobacter sp.
GGCTATCTAGCGAACCACCATCACCATGTCAAATCGTTTTTTCAAACTTTTTGACAAGGTCTCCGAAGGCAACTTTGAAAGCCAACCCGCGGAGCCGGCAGCTTCTAGAGAAGCCAGCGAACCCAGTCAAGTCAATATTTCCAAGGAAACATCAACTCTTTCCGGGCCGAAATACTTGGAAGCTCTTGAGAACCACTTCGTATCTCGAGGAGGGCGGCTTCTATCGAAGCCAAACCTCCAGGTCAACCGCCCTTTTTACTTTTCCGTTCACAGCGGCCTAGGCCACATCAGAGCGCAAAAATCGACCGAAGCGCGCCGAGTTCGGAGCGCAGCAAGTCCGAAGGGATTCGATTGAGGCTGCGGAACTTAGCGACCCGATTTCGAAAACGCAAGCCCTTAGAGCTCAAGGTTTCGTCGGCGGGTCGCGGCCCCGAAGCGAGGGGCGGCTTCTAGACCCGGCCCCGCCCGCCGGACAAGCGGGGAATCGCCATTTCATCCCCAGTCCCCCGTCTTATCTGTGAACGAACGCCGTCGCGCGGGCTTGCGTCGCGACCAAGCCTCGCTCAGAAGGCGGGCCACTGATGATGGTCGCGCGCTCGCGGGCAAGAACGGGCGCTCTTTCTATAAGGTCACCGGCGTCGATGTTGTCCCAGAAGGCCCGCTACGCCCTACGCGCCATGATCGAACTGGCCCGCGCGGACGGCCAAGTCACGGCGGGCGAGTTGGCCGAGCGGGCTGACGCGCCGCGCAAGTTCCTGGAATCCATCCTTCTGTCCTTGGCGCGAGAGGGCCTGGTCGTCAGCCGGCGCGGCAAGTTCGGCGGCTACATCCTGGGCCGGCCGCCCGAAGCGATCAGCTTCGCCGAGATCATCCGGCTGGTCGACGGCCCCCTGGCCCTGGCGCCCTGCGTCAGCCGCACCGCGTTCCGCCGCTGCGAGGACTGCCGCGACCTGGCGACCTGCGCCCTGCGCGAGGCGCTGCTGCGCGCGCGCGACGCCACCGCCGCCGTGCTGGAAGGCTACAGCCTGGCGACCGCGGCCGACGGGGTCGGCGCGGAGCTGATCGGCGGTTAGGAGCCCCGGCCTCAGCCGGCCGCGATATAGGCCTTCAGACCGTCGGCCTCGGCCTGGGCCTCGTGAATCTTGTACTTCACCAGGTCGCCGATCGAGATGATCCCGGCCAGGCGGTCGCCCCGCACCACCGGCAGGTGGCGGATGCGGCGATCGGTCATCCGCTCGAGCAGGGCGTCGATCGTCTCGTCCGGCTGAGCGAAGATCACCTTGGCGCTCATGCAGCCGCTGATCGGCTTGGTCAGGGCCATGGCCCCTTCCTTGGCGATGGCCCGAACGATGTCGCGCTCGGACAGGATGCCGACCACGGACTCGTTGGCGTCGACCACCACCATGGCCCCGACGCGCCGGGTGTGAAGAAGCGCCGCCGCGGCGCCGATGGTCTCGTGCGGCGAGGCCGTGAAGACGAGATCGCCCTTATCTTTCAGAATCTGGGAAACCAGCACTGCGTTCTCTCCCTTGTTCTTATGGAACGAGGGTCTCGCAAAGCGGTCGCCGGATCAATGGGGATCGAAAGCTTGGCCGCCGGCCCAGCGGGCGAACACGCCGATCATGAGGACCCCGGCGACGAAGCCGACCAGATGGGCTTCCCAGGCGATGGCGCCGGTTCCGAGCGTCAGGATCCCGCCGGTGATCGCCATCAGGAGATTGACGATCAGCCAGCCCAGGCCCAGCGAGATCACGCGCGGTCCCAGGATCGGTCCCACCCGCCCCGGCGTGTCCATCGTCCGCGCCGCCGCGCCCATCAGGCCCGAGATCGCGCCGGACGCGCCCACCACCGGATCCAGGGACTCCGGATGGATCGCGGCGAAGCCGAGCCCCGAGATCACGCCGCACGCCAGATAGAAGAGGAAGAAGATTCCCCCTCCCCGGCCATTTAGTCCCAGCAGGCGCGCGACGGGCGCGCCAAAGGCCAGGGCGAAGGCGGCGTTGGTCAGGGCGTGAATCCAGCCGCCGTGAACGAACAGCATCGTCACGACGCCCGTCCAGTCGCCGCGCCAGAAGGCCTTGGGCTCCAAGGCCAGGGCGTAGACCGCCTCGGGTCCGGCGCCCAGCAGCAGGACATGGGGGACGAGGATCGAGGCCGCCGCGACCAGCGCGGGCCAGGGCGCGTTGAAGATGGGCTCGGGGCGCGGGTCGCTCATGCTTTCTATCTAGGGCCTCGCGCCTTGATTCGAACCCTGGCGGCGCCCTTAACCATTTTTTCTCGACCTGGGGTCTAGAGCTGCAAGCTGTATCTTTTTGGCACGGGTGTTGCTTGCCGCTCCGTGTCGACAGTTCGCGGAGCCGCTTATGGCCTGGCATCGGAAAGAGCATTGGCGCGGCGCGGCGATGGCCGTCGTCGTGGCGCTCGGCGTCGGCGGCGTGGCCGCGGCGCAGTCGATGACCACCAACTCGGCCTCGTTCAACGCCGGCTATGGCCGCACGGCGGGCCAGGAAAACCGGATGGTCGAGTATTCGACCCGCGACGCCAACGGCAACCGGGTCGTCGTCGACGGCGTGATGCTGACCGGTTCGGACCAGAGCGTGTTCTCGTCCAGCCGCTCGTCCGGGTCGCTGGACGCCTATTCGGGCGTGGGCGCGGTCGGCGGCTCGGCCGGCTCGACCGCGATCGGCAACAACCTGACCGTCATCACCCAGGGCAGCAACAACACGGTGATCGTCAACTCGACCCAGACCAACACCGGCGCGGTCACCGCCGGGTCCAAGGTCGTGAAAGGCGGAACCCCGCAATGACGATCAAGCGCGCCGGCCTCGTCCTGGCCTTGTTGAGCACGGCGGCGCTGGCCGGCTGCGGCAGCACGCCCGTGGCCTCGACCGCCGGCAACTACGCCAAGCCGATCGGCGACGCGCCGGTCACGGCCAATCCCACCGACTATTCGCCGGCGCTGGTCTGTCTGAACCAGTACGCCCGGGCCAATCACGTGGCCGCGCCGCGCATCGCGATCGGCCGCATCGCCGACTACACCGGCAAGGAAGAAAGCGACGGCTCGGGCCGCAAGATCACGCAAGGCGCCTCGCTGATGGCGACCTCGGCCTTCGCCAAGGCCGGCATGCCGATGGTCGAGCGCTTCGACACCTCGGTGTCGGAGTTCGAGCTGAAATACGCCAACAACAAGCTGATCTCGGACAATCCCAACAATCGCCCGGACGTCCCGGCCGAGTACCGCAAGATCCTGGCCGGCCAGGTGCCGGGCTCGGACTTCTACGTCGTCGGCGGCATCACCGAGCTGAACTACAACATCCGCTCGGCGGGGATCGACGCCTATGCCGGCGACAAGGACACCAACGGGCTGAAGGGCAATTTCAAGCGCCGCGTCTTCATCATGAACGTCGCGCTGGACCTGCGGCTGGTGAACACCCGCACGCTCGAGGTGGTCGACGTCATCTCGTATCAGAAGCAGGTGGTCGGCCGCGAAATCAGCGCAGGCATCTTCGACTTCCTCAATGGCAATCTCTTCGACATCTCGGCCGGTCGCGGCGCGCTGGAGCCGATGCAACTGGCGGTGCGCGCGCTGATCGAGCGGGCCGTGGTCGAGATGAGCGCCAACCTCTACGGCATGCCCGGCCCGCAAAGCTGCCTGCGATACGACCCGTTCGGCGACGCGACGGTCGGCCAGACCGGCGCCTTCGTGCCGGCCTACAACAACCTGGGAACCAACAATGCGCAGACCCGCGATGACCCGTCTCGCTGGAACGCTAAGCGCGATCCCGATATTCGCGACGCTAAGCGCGGTCGCTACTAGCGCGCCGGCCTTCGCTCAGGCCACGAGCCCGAGCCAGGTCCTCAACAGCCAGGTCAATCTCGGCGAGATCTTCTCCGAGCAGACGCTCAACGTGCAGACCGCGTCCGACGGAGTCACCGCCAGCACGACGGCCCAGGCCAACGGCGTCTCGGTCGGGGTGACCAACGCCGACGGCGCCGCGACCTCGAACCAGACGAACCAGGGCGCGGTTTACGCGCATGGGGTCGTGGACATCGGCGCGAACGCGGGCGCGGCCACCGCGCTGCGCACCACCGCCGTCGGCAATTCCGCCGCTCTCTCCGCCGCCAACGGCACGATCTCGGCCTTCGGCGTCCAGACCAACGCGACGGGCGTCACGGCGCGCGGCCAGATCGAGGCGGCCGACGCCGAGGGCCGCGACGTGACCGTCTCGACCCTAGCGATGGGCAATTCCACGGGCCTGACCCTCGACAACGGCTCGGCGGGCGCGCGGATCAGCCAGTCGACCACCGCCAACGTGCTGGCCGACGGCGGCGCGATCGTCGGCTCGGTCACCGGGACGGCGGCGGTCACCGCCACGACGGCCGGCAACAACATCGCCATGAGCGGCGCCAACCAGTCCGCGGCGCGCCTGATCACCGACCAGGCCAATACGGCGGACGTGACCCAGGCCAGCAAGTTCACGGCCTATGGCTCCAGCTACCTGTCGGCGACGACGGCGACCGTCACCGGCAACACGCTCTCGGCCCAGAACGAAGGGCCGCTGCTGGACGTCACGTCCAACCAGTGGAACACCTCCTACGTCCGGGGCCAGGCCGAGGGATCGTCGTACCTGTTCGGCGCGGCCCAGACCCAGGCCTACGCGGCCGGCAACTCTTCGCAGGTCAACACCGTCGGCCCGGAGCTGGCGCTGGACAACCTGCAGACCAACACCGGCGGCGGCGTCGAGGCCACGGCCAGCTTCACCGGCCAGGACGGGTACGACAGCGTGACCACGGCCACGGCCATGGGCAACGCGGTCACGGGCTATGCCTGCGCCCGGTGCAACGGCCGGATGAGCGTGACCAACACCCAGACCAACGGCGCGGATGTCGGCGCGAGCTCCAGCACGACGATCGCGGCCGGCGGGCGGCAGGTGACGGGCGTCTCCACGGCGATCGGCAACAACGCCAGCTTCACGGTCAGTTCGCCCGGGAACTGACGGGCCGGCTCGCGGCGATTTTTGGCGTTTCCTCGACGCCCGCCCTGCTATACGCCGCAGGGCTCCGCGGCCGTCCGCCGCCTCAGTATCTCGAAGACCATGGCCTCCCCGACCCGCGCGCCCGTTCTCGCCCTCAAGGACGTCCGTCTCGCCGACGGCGCCAAGCCCTTGTTCGACGGCGTCGACCTGGCGCTGGAGCCGCGCGTGCGCGCCTGCCTCGTCGGCCGCAACGGCGCGGGCAAGTCGACCTTGCTCAAGATCCTGGCCGCCCAGGGCGTCGAGGCCGACAGCGGCGAGCGCGCCGTCCAGCCCGGCGCCAGGATCGTCTATGTCAGCCAGGAGCCGCTGATCACCGGCGAGACCCTGCTGGACTACGCCACCGCCGGCGGCGCCCAGGACTACGAGGCCCAGGCCGCGCTGGCCGACTTCGGCCTGGACCCGAACAAGAGCGCCAAGGGCCTGTCCGGCGGCGAGACCCGCCGCGCCGCCCTGGCCCGCGCCTTCGCCGAACAGCCCGACGTGCTGCTGCTGGACGAGCCGACCAACCACCTCGACATCTTCGCGATCCAGACGCTGGAAGACGAGTTGGCCGCCTCCAAGTGCGCCGCCCTGATCGTCAGCCACGACCGCGCCTTCCTGAACCGCGTCACCGAGCGCTGCTTCTGGCTGGAGCACCGCAAGATCCGCCGCCTGGACAAGGGCTTTGCCGAGTTCGAGGCCTGGGCCGACTCGATCATCGCCGCCGACGCCGAGGAGGCGCGCCGCCTCGACAAGGTGCTGGAGCGCGAGAACGCCTGGCTGGCGCGCGGCGTCCAGGGCCGCCGGGCCCGTAACGAAGGCCGCCGCCGCGCCCTGCTGGCCCTGCGGGCCGAGAAGAAGGACCGCCAGAGCGAGGTCCGCGGGACCATGACCATGGCCGTGGAGTCCGCGGGAACCTCGGGCAAGCGGGTGGTCGAGGCCAAGGGCGTCACCAAGCGCTTCGGCGACCGGACCATCGTCGAGAACTTCTCGACCCGCATCCTGCGCGGCGACCGCGTGGCCCTGGTGGGTCCCAACGGCGCGGGCAAGACCACTCTGGTGAAGCTGCTGCTGGGCGAGCTGGCGCTGGACGCCGGCTCGGTGCAGCTCGGCACCAATCTTGAGGTCTCCTACATCGACCAGGGCCGGATGGCGCTGTCGGACAAGATCACCCTGTGGGATTTCCTCACCCCCGGCGGCGGCGACTCGATCCTCGTGCGCGGCCAGGCCAAGCACGTGGCCGGCTACGCCAAGGAGTTCCTGTTCACCGAGGCCCAGCTGCGCCAGCCGGTCACCAGCCTGTCCGGCGGCGAGCGCAACCGCCTGCTGCTGGCGAGGGCTCTGGCCAATCCCACCAATCTGATGGTGCTGGACGAGCCGACCAACGACCTCGACATGGACACGCTGGACCTGCTGGAGGACTTGCTGGCCGACTTCGACGGCACGCTGATCCTGGTCAGCCACGACCGCGACTTCATCGACCGCCTCGCCAGCTCGACCATCGCCCTGGACGGTCGCGGCGGGGTCGTCGAGACGCCCGGCGGCTGGACCGACCTGATGGACCAGAACCCCGGCTTCTTCAAAGCCGCCAAGAGCGGCGCGAGCTTCGCGCCGGTATCGAAGTCCGCCGCGAAATCCGATCAGGGGGCCGCGCCGCCTCCGCCCGCCAAGAAGAGCGTCAAGCTCTCCTACAAGGACCAGCGCCGTCTGGAGGAGTGCGAGGCCCTGATCGCCAAGAGCCCGGCGATCATCGCCAAGCTCGAGGAAACCCTGGCCGATCCGACCCTCTACAGCCGCGATCCGGCGACCTTCGACAAGACGATGAAGGCCTTGGACAAGGCCCGCGCGGACCTCGAACAGGCCGAGATGGAATGGTTGGAGCTGGAGGAAAAGAAGGAAGGCCTGGCGGCCGGCTGAGGCGCGACGAAACGTCGCGCACGAACTCCCGGTTTGCATCTTGGCCGTGGGGTGCGACGCTGTCCGACTCTGGCAGGTGGAGGGGACATGTCCGACAGCAACGTTGACGATCGGCGCCAAATCCGCCCGACGGCGCTGCTGTTCGCCGCCTATGTCGGCTGTCTCGCCTTCTATGATCTCGCCACGCGCGGCCCCAATGGCATGCCGGCCCTTTGGCCGTGCAACGCGGTCCTCGCAGCGGGTCTGATGTATGTCTCGGGATGGCGCCGGCCGGCGCTGATCGCGGCCTGCGCGCTGTCGGCTCTCGTGATCCATCGCCTGGCCGGAGATCGCTGGTCGATCGTCATCATCTGCACCGTCTGCGACCTGGTCGAGTCGTGCCTGATCGCCTGGCTCGTTCCCCGCTTGCTCAAGCGAAAGCCGAAGGTGCGAAGCTTGCGCGAGGCCGTGCTGGTGGTGCTGAGCGCCTTGCCCGTGTCGGCGATCATGGCCTTGATCAGCTCGGTTCTCTGCGCGCTGGCGGACCACGGTCACGTCGGCGACTATCTGGGCGACTGGTTCTTCTCGACGGCGCTCGGGGCGGCCGTCGCCCTGCCCGCCACGCTCGTGATCCTCCAGCCCGAGGATGAGGCGGCGTTTCGGAAGGCGCCGTGGACCCAGGCCCTGCTCTATGGCTTGACCAGCGCGGTCACCTGGATCGCCTTCAGCGGCCAGGGCAACCCCATGCCGTTCCTGGTCTTTCCGGCCACCATGCTGGCGGCGTTCCAGCTGGGTCCCCGCAGCGCGGCGTGGAGCGCGGTGATCGTCGCGGCGATCTCCGGATCGCTGACCGCGTCGGGACACGGACCGACCTTGCTCAATCCCGTGTGGGACGACGTCGCGCGCTTCCGCATGATCCAGGCCTACGTCATCACCCTGTTCTTCACCTGCCTGGCGGCCGGCCTGGCGGTGTCGAAGCTGCAGCGGCTCAAGCGGCTGCTGACCCGCCGGCAGAACGTCGCGCGCGCCGCTCGCGCCCGGGCGCAGGCGGCCAACCGGGCCAAGAGCGACTTCCTGGCGACCATGAGCCATGAAATCCGCACGCCCCTGAACAGCATCCTCGGCTTCGCGAGCCTGCTGGGCGCGACCGAACAGCTGTCGGCCGACGGCCGGCGCAGGATCGACCTGATCGCCGGGGCCGGCGACAGCCTGGTCACCCTGGTCAACGACATTCTCGACTTCTCGCGGATGGAGGCCGGCCGCGTCGAGCTGGACCCCGGCCCGGTGTCGCCCGGCCGGCTCCTTCGGCAGGTGGTCGCCATCGTCGCCCCGGACGCGCAGGCCAAGGGCTTGACCCTGACCATGGAAACGGACGTCGAGGACGGCGTGCTGTACGCCCTGGACGAGAGCCGCCTGCGCCAGGTCCTGATGAACCTCCTGAACAACGCGGTGAAGTTCACCGCCAGCGGCGCGGTGACCGCGCGCCTGGCGGCCGACGACCAGACCCTGCGTTTCGAAATCGTCGACACCGGCATCGGCGTCACGCCCGAGCAGCAGGCGCGCCTGTTCCAGCGGTTCTCCCAGGCGGACGGCTCGATCCGTCGCACCTTCGGCGGCGCGGGCCTGGGCCTGGCCATCTGCAAGGCGCTGGTCGAGCTGATGGGCGGCGAGATCGGCCTCGTTAGCGAGCCCGGGCGCGGCTCGACCTTCTGGGTGTCCCTGCCCTGCGCGCGGGCCGATGTGGCGCCGGCCATGGCCGCGGACGACGGCGCGGTCGGCGCGGCGCGCGTCCTGCTCGTCGACGACCATCCGATGAACCGGGAGCTCGGCTCGGCGATGCTGACCCTGGCGGGCTGCGCGGTCGAGGTCGCCGAGGACGGCGACGAGGCCGTCCGGATCGCCGCCGAGCGCGACTTCGATCTGATCCTGATGGACGTTCACATGCCGCGCATGGACGGCTTGGCGGCGGCCGCGGCGATCCGGGCGCTCGGCGGCCCCCGCGCCGAGACGCCGATCGTGGCGCTGACGGCGGACGTCATGCCTTCGCAGATCGAGCGCTATCGCCAGGCCGGCATGGTCGATCACGTCGCCAAGCCGATCGATCGGGAGGCGCTTTACCGGACCGTCCGCCACTGGCTCGATCGAGAGTCTTCGGCGACGGCCTCTGCGACGAAACGACACAGGTCGCAATAACTGGTCACCGTCGCCGCCCGGCGGCGTATTGATGAAGGGGTCGGCTCGGGTCTGGGGAGGCACGCGATCGACGCACGACGGGCGCGGTCAACCGAGGTCTATCGGCCGCCAGCGCCTAACCGATGCGGCTCCCGCGGCCGGATTTTGGGGACGACGACGGCATGCCGAACAGGCTGGCCCAACAGGAACATCGGCGCCAGGTCGCCACCCTGCTCAGCCTGTCCGCGGCCCTGATCGCGAGCCTCGCCTTCAGCGAATATCTGACCCGTTCGTCGCTGGGCGTCGCGGCCTTCTGGCCGGCCAACGCCCTCCTGGCCGCCGGCCTCATCACCCTTGGCGGTTCCAAGCGCGTGGCGCTGGGGGCCGTCTTTGTCGCCGCCCACCTGACGGTCGACCTGATGGTGGGCGACGGCCTCGCCCGCGCCGCGCTCTACACGACCGTCGATACGCTGGAGGCCGTGGCGATCTGGGGCCTCTGCCGGCGGTTCTGGGGCGGACCGCCCCGCATCCGCACCTTGCGGTCCCTGGCGCTGCTGCCCGCCTTCACCACCCCCGTCGCCGCGATCGCGGCCCTGCTCTGCGCCGGCGTGCTGACCCTTTCGTCGGGCGAGCCGTTCCTGCGCAATCTGCTCGACTGGTGCCTGCGCGGGGCGCTGGGCCAGGCCGTCGCCCTGCCCGCCACGCTCGTGCTCCTGGACGCCGAGCATCGCCGCTCGTTCCAGCGATCCTGGCGCGAGCAGCTGTCGATGATGTTCGGCGTCGGCGCGATCACCCTGCTGTGCGCGCATCCGGCCTCCGGAGCGCCTCCGTTCCTGATCTTTCCGATGGCGCTGCTGGCCGCCTATCGGCTGGGCGCGCGCGGCGCGGCTCTGGCGTCGCTGATCGTGGCGGCGATCGCCCTGCCCGTCGCCATGTCCGGCGCCTCGCCGCGCTTCAACGCCATTCTGGGCCCGACCGCCCAGGCGCGGACCATCCAGATCTTCATCCTGGTGCTGTTCTACACCTGCCTCGCCGCGGGCCTGGCGCTGGCCCAGCAGGACCGGCTGAAGCGCCTGCTTCTGCGTCGCGAACAGCTGACCCGGGCGGCGCGCGCCCGCGCCCTGGCGGCCACGGACGCCAAGACCGAGTTCCTGGCCACCATGAGCCACGAGATCCGCACGCCGCTGAACAGCGTGCTCGGCTTCGCCCAACTCCTGGCGGCGCGCGACGACCTGCCGCCCGACGCGCGGCGCCAGATCAACCTGATCGACAGCGCCGGCGCGGCCTTGCTGACCGTGGTCGACGACATTCTCGACTTCTCGCGGGTCGAAGCCGGCCTGATCGAGCTCCTGCCCCAGCCGACCTCGGCCGCCGCGCTGTTGCGCGACACCGTCGCCATCATGGCGCCCGAGGCCCGCGCCAAGGGACTTGCCCTGAAGCTCGATATCATCGACCCCGTCGAGGCCCTGCACGACCTCGACGCCGACCGCCTGCGCCAGGTGCTGATCAACCTGCTGAACAACGCCGTGAAGTTCACCGACGAGGGCCGCATCGACGCGCGCCTGATCGTCGAGGCCGGCGACGTCGAGGATCGCCTCCGGTTCGAGATCATCGACACCGGGGTGGGCATCGAGCTCGACAAGCAGGCCCTGCTGTTCCAACGCTTCGCGCGGGCCGACAGTTCGATGAGCCGGCTGCACGGCGGCGCCGGCCTGGGCCTGGCCATCTGCCGGGCGCTGGTCGACGTGATGGGCGGCCGGATCGGCGTCGACAGCGTGCCGGGCCGCGGCTCCTGCTTCTGGATCGAGCTCACCGCGCCCACGGTCGAGCCGCTCGTCGTGGCAGAACGGCCGAAGGCCGCGACACCGGGCGCGGCCAGGATCCTGATCGTCGACGACCACCCGATCAATCTGGAGATCGGCGTCGCGCTGCTGACCCTGGTGGGCTGCGAGGTCGACGTCGCCGAGAACGGCCAGCAGGCCGTCGATAAGGCCGCCGCCGGCGACTACGACATGATCCTGATGGACATCCACATGCCCCGGATGGACGGCCTCCAGGCCACCCGGGCGATCAAGGCCTTGGTCGGGCCGTCGAGCCGCACCCCGATCATCGCCATGAGCGCCGACGCCCTGCCGCGCCAGGTCGAGCGCTGCTACGCCGCCGGCATGGTCGACCACATCGCCAAGCCGGTGCAGCGCGAGGTGCTCTACGCCAAGGTCGAACGCTGGCTGAACCCGCCTCCCCAGGCCGACGCCCGGGACTGAGCCGCGCGAGATATTGGGTCGGTTATCGCTTGGAACTCTCTTCGCGCGCCCCTAACTTGGCCGCGAGAAGAGGGGGAGCCCAGCCATGCGTCGCCGCGCCTTTACCGCCCTGGGAGCCGCCCTGGGCCTGACCGCGATGCTGGCCGCCTGCTCGCCCGCGCCGAAGACGGACGCGCCGCCCGCCGGCGTCACCCGGCTGAAACTGGCCACCGATTGGCGCGCCGAGGCCGAGCTGGGCGGCTACTACCAGGCCCTGGCGACCGGCGAGTACAAGAAGCGCGGCCTGGACGTGACCCTGATCCAGGGCGGCCCGGCGGTGAACGTGCCCCAGCTGCTGGCCACCGGCGCGGTCGATGTGGGCGTCGGCTCCAACAGCTTCATCGTCATGAACCTGGCCAAGGAGAACGCCCCGGTCAAAGCCGTGGCGGCCTTCATGCAGAAGGACCCTCAGGTTCTGATCGCCCACGCCGGCCAGGGGGTGAATTCGATCGCCGACATGAAGGGCCGGCCGATCCTGCTGGCCGACGCCTCGATCACGGCCTTCTGGGTCTGGCTGAAGGCCAAGTACGGCTTCACCGACGACCAGGTGCGCAAGTACAACTATTCCTCGGCCCCGTTCCTGGCCGACAAGCGCGTGATCCAGCAGGGCTACGCCACCAGCGAGCCCTATCTGATCGAGAAGGAAGGCAGGGAAAAGCCGGCGGTCTTCCTGCTGGCCGACAGCGGCTATCCCGCCTACGCCTCGATGGCCCTGGTCCCCGACAGCCTGATCGCCAAGAACCCGGCGGCCGTGAAGGCCTTCGTCGAAGCCACGGCGGCGGGCTGGAAGTCCTATCTCTACGGCGATCCCAAGCCGGGCGACGCGGCGATCCTGAAGGACAATCCGGAGATGACCCAGGACGTCCTCGACCAGGCCCGCGAGAAGATGCGGACCTACGGCATCGTCGGCAAGGACGGCGAGATCGGCCAGATGAGCGACGCGCGCTGGGCCGAGTTCTTCAAGGTGGCTTCGGACCAGGGCGTCTATCCCAAGGACATGGACGTCAAGAAGGCCTACACGCTGCAGTTCCTGCCCAAGGGGCAGTGAGGCCTACGATGCATCTCTCCTCCAAGCTCCAGTCCGGCCTGTTCGATTTGGCGATGGTTGGCGTATTCGGCGGTTGGTTCGCGGCGTCGTTGAAGATGCGGAAGGTCTATCTCGGACGCTTGGGATGGCTAAGCTGGGTCGACAGCCCGCGGATCTTCTGGGGACTGTGCGCGGGACTATCGGCCCTCGCCGCCCTGTTCGCGTGGTTTCTTTTCCGGCTGATCGCGCAAGGATGACGCCCTCCATCGCCAGCCTCTCCGGCGTCGAGGTCGACTACGATCGCGGCCGCGCCCTTGGCCCTGTCGACTTGGCCCTCGCGCCGGGCGAGATCGTCGCCCTGGTCGGTCCGTCCGGCTGCGGCAAGTCCACGGCCTTGCGCCTGCTGGCGGGCCTTGAACAGCCCACGCGCGGGACCGTGGTCCGCGCCGCCGGCAAGGGCGAGACCTCGGTCGTGTTCCAGGCCCCGACCCTGGCCCCTTGGCTGTCGGCGCGGGACAATGTCGCCCTGCCGCTGGAGCTGTCGGGCCTCGCCAAGAAGGACGCCCTGGCGGCCGCCGACGAGGCGTTGCGCAAGGTCGGCCTCGGCGCCGCCCTCGCCGCCCGTCCCGCCCAGCTGTCCGGCGGCATGGCCATGCGCGCGTCCTTGGCCAGAGCGCTCGTCACCCGCCCGCGCCTGCTGCTGCTGGACGAACCCTTCGCCGCGCTGGACGAGATCACCCGCCGCGCCCTGGCCGACGACGTCCTGGCCCTCGCCGACGAGCTCAAGCCCGCCATCGTCTTCGTCACGCACAATGTCGAGGAAGCGGTCTATATGGCCGGCCGCGTGGTGGTCATGACCCCAGGACCGGGACGGATCGCCGGCGAGATCGCGATCCCCGGTCCGATCGTCCGCCCCCCGGGCTTCCGCACCACCGAGGCCTTCCGGGCCGCCGCCGAGGCGGTCTCGAACCTGCTCGCCCGGGCGACGGAGCGGGCGGCATGAAGCGCCTCCTTGCCCCGCTGATCCTGATCGCGGTCCTGCTGGGCGGCTGGGAGCTGGCCTGCCGCGCCCTCTCGGTTCCGCCCTATCTGCTGCCGCCCCCCAGCGCGATCGCGGCGGCCTTCGTCCAGTCCTGGCCGCTGCTGCTGGCCTCGGCCTGGGCGACGCTGTCGACGGCGCTGCTGGCCCTGGTCATCGCTAGCGTCTGCGCCTGCGCCCTGGCGCTGGCGGTCAGCCTCAACAGCTTGCTGGAGGACGCGGTCCGCCCGATCGCCGTGACCCTTCAGGTGACCCCGCTCGTGGCCATCGCGCCGCTGGTGACGATCTGGGCCGGCATCGATCATCCCGAGCGCGCGGTGATCGGCCTGGCCGCCGTCGTCGCCTTCTTCCCGATCTTCTCGGGCGCGCTGACGGGCCTGAAGGCCGTCGATCCCGACCTGGCGCGCCTGTTCGATCTTTATGGCGCGACCCCGCTCCAGCGCCTCGTCCGCCTGCGCCTGCCCTCGGCGGTTCCGGCGCTTCTGGAGGGGCATAAGGTCGCGACGGGCCTGGCGGTCATCGGGGCCGTGGTCGCCGAGTTCGTGGCCGGCTCCGGCGGCGCCCAAGGCCTGGCTTGGCGGATCCTCGAAGCCTACAACCGTCTGCAGACCGCCAAGGTGTTCGCCGCCCTGGTGACCCTGGCCGTGCTGGGCGTCGTGCTCCACGCGCTGATGGAACGGATCGAGCGTCGGCTGCTGGACTCTTGGAAAGGTCGTTAGCCGAAGATTAAGCCGCGCGCCCCTATCCTTGGGTAGACTTCCTCCGCCTCGGACGGTCCATGCGCGCAGCCGCTCTCATCGCCGCCCTCGCCTTCGCCGCCTTGAGCGGCGCGGGTTCGGCGCGCGCTCAAAGCGACCGCGAGAGCCGCTACGGGCCCGCGCCTGAAAAGCCGCCGGTCGCCGCCGGCGCGCGGGCCTCGGGCTTCACCGGCGTCGGCTATGGCGGTCGCGCCCTGGCCTGGAGCGGCAAGCGCGAGATCGCCGCGCCCGAGCCCCAGGCCCAGGCCCAGGCCCAGGCGCCGCAACCCTGGTGGGCGCGCTCCGCCCCCTCGGCCCCGGTCCCGCCGTCGCCCCCGCAGGCCGTCCGTCCGCGAGCCGACGCGCCACAGGCGCCCGCCGCCTTGCCGCAAAGCCTCTATGACGAACCGCCGGCCACGAGCGCTTCCGTCGCCCAGACCCAGCCGCGTTTCCAACCCGGCCAGGTGGGCGCGCGCACCTATTCGGTCGGCCGCGAGTTCGGCATGACCCCCGACCCCATCCCCGCCGCCGGCCCATCGCGGATGGTGCTGATCGCGCCCCCGCCAGCGACGCAGCCCGCCGATCCGGACAAGGCGAGCGACGCGGCGGGCGGCGAGTGGTCGGCCAAGCCCGAAAAGGACAGCGGTCAATAATGCAGTCGCGCCTCCACGACCTGATCGCCCTGGCCAACGAGCCATCCAGCGCCAAGCGCCGCGAATTGCTGCGCGGCGTCACCGACATGTTCTTCCAAGGCGGCCATAACGCCGTCGAAATGGGCCTGTTCGACGAGGTCATGAGCCAGTTGGCCGGCGAGATGGAAGAGGCCGTCAAGGTCGAGCTCGCCCAACGCCTGAGCGACGCGCCGACCCCGCCGCGCGGCCTGTCGCGCACCCTGGCCTCGGACTCGATCACCGTCGCCGCGCCGATCCTGCGCAGCTCGAACGCGCTGACCGAGGAGGACCTGCTGCACGTGGCCCGCACCCAGGGCCAGGACCATCTGCGGGCCATCTCGCAACGGACCAGCGTGTCCAGCGCCGTTTCCGACGCCATCGTCGCGCGCGGCGACGATCACACGCTGGGCGTCCTGCTTCGCAACGAGGGCGCGGTGCTGTCGCGGGCGGCGCACGAGGCCGTCGTCGACCGCGCCGCCGCCAACCCGGCGCTGCACGAGGCGGTGATCGACCGCCACAGCCTGCCGGTCGATCTGCTGAACGAGATGTACTTCATGGTCGAGGCGCGGCTGCGCGATCGCATCATGGAGCGGAACGCCGGCGTCGATCCCGCCATGCTGGAGGCGGCTCTTTCGGCCGGCCGCAAGCGCGTCGCCGCCCAGGACGGCGCCCTGCCGCCCGACTTCGCCGAGGCCGAGAAGGAATTCCGCGCTCTGCGCGCCAAGGTGCAGATCTCGCCGCAGATGCTGGCCAATATGCTGCGCAACAAGAAGACCACCCTGTTCCTGGTCGCCCTGTCGGACTTGGCCGATGTCGACTTCCACACGGCCCGCAAGATTCTGGAGCGGCGCGAGATGGACGCCCTGGCGGTCATCTGCAAGGCGGCCGATTTCGACCGTTCGCTGTTCCTGACCTTCGCCCTGCTGATCCTCGAGCCCACCGAGGACGTGATGGTCCGCGCCAAGGCCTATGGCGAGCTCTATGTCGCCCTGCCGCGCGAGTCGGCCCTTCGGACGATCCGCTTCTGGCGCCTGCGCCGCACGACCGGCGACGTCGCGGCGGCCTGAAGGGCGGGGTTTCGTCTCCCCCCTAAGCGCTAAGGCCAAAAGCCGCCTACCTCGCGCCTTGCGTGCGCCATGCGAGACGGCCAAGGTGCCGGCCTTGTTCTCTCCTGCCCTGGATTCTCGATGATCAGCGCTTCGCGCTTGGCGCTCGTCGCCGCCGCCGGCCTTTCGGTCGCCGCCTGCTCGCACCTTCCCCAGTCCTCCATGCCCTTCATGAAGAAGAAGGGCGAAGCCGCCGCCTCGGCGCCCGCGCCCGCCGGCAAGCCCGGTCCGGCGCCGAAGATCGCCGAGGCCCCGGCCCTCGCCGGCCCGAAGGTCACCGACCTGAAGCCCGGCCAGTGGGCGCAGGAACTGTCGGATGTCGCCCCCGATCCGGCCTGGCGCTTCGGCGTGCTGTCCAACGGCATGCGCTACGCCATCCGCAAGAACGCCACCCCGCCCGGCCAGGCCTCGGTGCGCCTGTGGTTCGACGCCGGCTCGCTGATGGAGGCCGACGATCAGCAGGGCCTGGCCCACTTCCTCGAGCACATGGCCTTCAACGGCTCCAAGAACGTGCCCGAGGGCGAGATGATCAAGATCCTGGAGCGCCACGGCCTGGCCTTCGGGGCCGACACCAACGCCTCGACCAGCTGGGACGAGACGATCTACCAGCTCGACCTGCCCAAGACCGACGACGACACCGTCGACACCTCGCTGATGCTGCTGCGCGAAGCCGCCGGCGAGCTGACCATCGCCCAGGACGCCGTCGACCGCGAGCGCGGCGTGGTCTTGTCGGAGGAGCGCACCCGCGACACCCCCGGCTATCGCGTCGCCATCAAGACCCTGTCGGCGCAGATGCAAGGCCAGCTGCCGCCCAAGCGCGTCCCGATCGGCAAGACCGAGATCCTGAAGACCGCGCCCGCCCAGCGGATCCGCGACTTCTACGAGGCCTATTACCGGCCCGAGCGCGCCGTGCTGGTGGCGGTCGGCGACTTCGACGTCGACGCGATGGAAGCCAAGATCAAGGGCAAGTTCGGAAACTGGGTCGGCAAGGGTCCGGCCGGCAAGGATCCGGACGTCGGTCCCGTGGCCAAGCGCGGTCCGACCGCCAATCTGATCGTCGAGGCCGGCGCGCCCTGGTCGGTGCAGATGACCTGGCTGCGCAAGCCCGGCGGCCTGATCGAGACCAAGGCCCTCGACGAGCGCGACACGCTGGAGAATCTGGCCTTCGCCGTGCTGAACCGCCGGATGCAGGCGATCGGCCGCTCGGCCGAGCCGCCGTTCATCGCCGGCGGGGCCTTCAAGGGCGACCAGTTCGGCGCGGTGCGCGCCACCACCTTCGGCGCCACCGCCCAGCCGGGCCGCTGGCGCGAGGCGATGACCGCCCTGGACACCGAACAGCGGCGCGCCGTGCAGTACGGCGTGCGCCAGGACGAACTGGATCGGGAGATCGCCAGCATGCGCGCGGGCCTGGCCGCCGCCGCCGCGGGCGAGGCTACCCAGCGCACGCCCAGCCTGGCCAACCAGCTGGTCGGGACCCTGGGCGACGGCGAGGTCGTCACCTCGCCCAGCCAGAACCTGGCGGCCTTCGATGCCCAGACCAAGGGGCTGACGGCGGATCGGGTCAACGCCGTGCTGAAGAGCGCCTTCGCCGGCTCGGGCCCGCTGATCACCATCGCCGCGCCGGAGACGGTCGAGGGCGGCGAGCCGGCGATCCTGAAGGCCTACGAGACGCTGAAGGCCCAGCCCGTCACGCCGCCGACCGCGCCGGGCGTGACCGTGTGGCCCTATGCCAGCTTCGGTCCCGCCGGCAAGATCGCCGAGCGCAAGGAGGTCAGCGATCTGGACGCCGTGTTCGTGCGGTTCGAGAACGGCGTGCGCCTGACCGTCAAGCCGACCAAGTTCCGCAACGACCAGGTCGTGGTGAAGGTCCGCGCCGGCCACGGCCTGCTGGACATGCCGTCCGACAAGCAGAGCCCGCTGTGGTCCGGCTCGGCCTTCATCGAAGGGGGCCTCAAGCAGATCACCGCCCAGGACATGGAGCGGGTGCTGACCGGCAAGATCTGGAACGCCCAGCTGGGCGTCGAGGACGACGCCTTCACCCTGAACGGCCGCACCCGGCCCGAGGATCTGTCGACCGAGCTGCAGGTGCTGGCCGCCTTCGCCACCGAACCGGGCTGGCGGCCCGAGGCCTTCAACCGGGTCAAGACCAGCTACGGCACGCTGCACGACCAGCTGCAGAGCACCACCGGCGGCGTGCTGGGTCGTGATCTGGGCGGTCTGATGCACGGCGGCGACCAGCGCTGGACCTTCCCCTCGCGCGAGCAGATCGCCGCCGCCTCGCTGGACCAGCTGAAGACCACGGTCGCCAACCCGCTCTCCAAGGGCGAGCTGGAGGTGGTGGTCGTCGGCGACACCACGGTCGACAAGGCCATCGCCGCCGTCGCCGAGACCTTCGGCGCCCTCCCCGCGCGGCCCGGCGACACGCCGCTGCCCGGCGCGGAGAAGGCGCCGTTCCCCGCCCCCTCGGCCGAGCCCGTGCTGCGCACCCACAAGGGCCGCGCGGACCAGGCCGCGCTGTTCATGGCCTGGCGCACGGACGACCTGTTCTCGAACCTGCAACGCTCGCGCGACGTCTCGATCCTGGGCCAGGTCGTGCAGCTGCGGCTGATCGACGAACTGCGCGAGAAGCAGGGCGCGACCTATTCGCCCAACGCCGCCTCGACGGCCAGCGTCGCGTTCAAGAACTGGGGCTATCTGGCCGTCAGCCTGGAGGTCCCGCCCGAGAAGCTGGACGGCGTGGTCGCCTCGATCCGCAAGATCGCCGCCGACCTGCGCGACAAGCCGGTCTCCGAGGACGAGCTGGAGCGGGCCAAGAAGCCGCGCATCGACGCCATCGAGAAGGCCCGGGCGACCAACGAGTACTGGGTCGGCGCGCTGTCGGGCGCCCAGACCGATCCGCGCCTGCTGGACGCGACGCGCTCGGTGCTGGCGGGCCTGACCCGCGTCACCCCGGCCGACGTCCAGAAGGCGGCCCGCACCTATCTGGCCGACGACAAGTCGTGGCTGCTGCTGGTGAAGCCGGAAGCGGCGGCGAAGTAGCCGCCCAGCAAAAAGGCCCTCCCGACCGGGAGGGCCTTTTCTCATTCCATCCGATCTCCCCCGGCGAACGCCGGGGCCCAGATGGAAAAGCGCTGGCGGGGGCTCTATGCGCGCCGTGTTCTTCCCGTCATCCCCAGCGCCATGAGGCTGGGTCCCGGCGTTCGCCGGGAAAACGGGCCGGGTTGGGCTCTAGTAAACCACCCCGCCCACGCCGCCATCCAGGCTGAAGCTGGTGGTCAGGCTCTGGCGTTCCTGCACCACCTCGTCGCGATAGGCGGTGTAGGTCTCGGTGGTGATGATGGTCAGGATCTTCACCCCCGCCCCGAAGCGGCGCAGCAGCGACCGCTCGTTGCAGTCGCGGGCCGGGCGCTGCGGGCGGCAGGCCAGCGTGGCTTGGCCCGGACCCTGGCCGCGCATGTGATAGAGCGCCTCGTTCTTCTGGCAGATGAAGGTCTGGCCCGCGCCGCCGGTCGAGATGTCGATCTGGCCGGCGTATTCGGCCACGACGTACTGCATGCGCGAGCCGGCGATGCAGCGATAGAGCTCGCCGTCATAGGCCTCGTCGATGTCGCGGTCCGGGGTGACCTGCGAGGCCGGGTGCGGCACGTCGCGATCGTCCAGGCACACGGCGCGGACGATGACCCGGCGGGTCTTGGTGCGGGTGGCGAGATACGACTCGCGCCGGCGGGTCTCGCCGCCCTCGACGTTGAGGCCCTGGATGTAGCCGCTGGCCATCGGGCCGGAATAGTAGCCGCCGTGGCCGCCGCCGCCGAAATAGTTTGTCACGCCCCCCGCCGAGCCGGCCAGAGAGCCGCCGCTGGCGTTCGCGCTGGAGCTCGCGCCCGAATTGGCCACGGCCGAGACGTTCGAATTGGCGTTCACGATCACGGTGGCGCCGATGTTCACATTGACGCCGGGGATGTTCACGTTGTGACCGCCGCCACCGCCGCCGCCGCAGCAGCCGGTCGGCGGCGCCGGAGGCTTGGGCGGAGGCGGAGGGGGCTGGCAGCACACCGGGGGCGTCGGCGGGCAGCCGCTGGTGCAGGCCATGGCCACGCCGCCGACCACCAGGCCGCCGACGAGCGCGCCAACGGCGATCAGCAGCGCGCGCATGTTCAGTTTCGGCGCCTTCATCCGGCGGTTCCCTTCAGCTCGGGTCGTTCCGCTTCGCGTTAAGCAAGAATCGGGCCGCGCCGGCCGCTCCGCCCTGGTTTTGCGCCAGAATGGGACGACGAGGCCTCTGGCCCGGTTCTCCCAGCAAGGCCCGTGCGGTCGAAAACAGCCGCGACAGGACCCGCCAGGGGACGACGATGTTCCATCCAAGCACGGAACGGTTGATAGACTATTGGCGCGACAAGAAGGGTGAATCGGCCCTGCCGCGCCGGGCCGACATCGATCCGAGCCAGTTCCTGGAGCTCTTGCCGCAGGTGTTCATCCTGGGGCGTGACGGCGGCAAGCTGCCCTTCCGGCTGGCCGGCGGCTTCGTCACCGACCTGCACGCCCGCGACCTGCGCGGCCACGACGCCCTGTCGCTGTGGGCCCTGTCGCACCGCCTGGAGCTGAAGAGCGCCCTGGATGTCGCCCGCAAGCGCCGCACGCCGGTGGTGGTCACCGCCGATATCCGCGCGCACGGCGTGCCGTCGGTAGGCATGGAGGTGCTGTTCGCCCCGCTGCGCGGCGCCTCGGGCGAGACCGATCGCTTCCTGGGCCTCTACCAGCCCACCGCGATGATGGCGCGCCTGATGGGCCGTCCCGCCTACGAGCTGGGCCTGCGCGAGATCAAGCCGCTCGGCGACGACAACCGCGACATGCCCCGCCTGCGGCTGGCCACGCTGGACGGGCGGCGGATCGCTTAGCTCCTACTCCGCCGCCACCGCGTGCTCGTCGCCGAACACCGGGACGTCCAGCGGCGCCAGGGTCGCCTTGCCGCGGATCAGGTCCGACGCGCGTTCGGCGATCATGATGGTCGGGGCGTTGGTGTTGCCGCCCACCAGGGTCGGCATCACCGAGGCGTCGATCACGCGCAGGCCCGAGAGTCCCTGCACGCGCAGCTGGTCGTCGACCACCGCCAGCGGGTCGCCGGCCACGCCCATCCGGCAGGTGCCGACCGGGTGATAGATCGTCTCGGCCTTGGCGCGGATCCAGGCGTCGAGGTCGGCGTCGCTGCGAACGTCGGCGCCCGGCGCGTATTCGGCGTCGCGATAGGGATCGAAGGCCGCCTGGGCCACGGTCTCGCGGGCGATGCGCACGCCCTCGCGGATCGCGCGGCGGTCCTCGTCCGTCGACAGATAGTTGGCCAGGATGGTCGGATCGTCGAACGGATCGGCCGAGCGCAGCCCGACCTTGCCGCGGCTTTCCGGCCGCAGCTGGCAGACGTGCAGGGTGAAGCCGTCCTTCTCGACCACGACCTTGCCGTGGTCCTGCATGATCGCCAGCACGCCGTGGATCTGCAGGTCGGGACGGTCGAGGTCGGGGCGCGACTTCAGGAACGCGCCGCTCTCCAGGAACTGCTGCCGGCCCAGGCCCTTGCCGAACAGCATGTAGTTGAGGCCGACGCCCAGCTTGTTGAGCCCCTTGTTGGCCGAGTAGGCGGTCTTCAGGTTCTTGCTGGTCCACGAGACGCAGACGTCCAGGTGGTCCTGAAGATTGGCCCCAACGCCCTTGGACTCGTGGACCACCGCGATCCCCTGGGCCCGCAGGTCCTCCGGCGCGCCGATGCCCGACAGCTGCAGGATGTGCGGCGACTGCACCGCCCCGGCGCTCAGCAGCACCTCGGCGTCGGCGTGGGCGACCATCTTCTCCGCGCCCTTGCCGACCACGTATTCCACGCTGACCGCCCGGCCTTTCTCGACGAGGATGCGGGTGGTCCGCGCCTCGGTCACGCAGGTCAGGTTCGGACGCGACAGGGCCGCCGTCAGATAGGCCATGGCCGCGCTCCAGCGCTTGCCGTCGCGGATGGTCAGGTCGTAGGGCCCGAAGCCCTCCTGCTGGAAGCCATTGAAATCGCGCGTAGTCTTGTGACCCGCCTGGCGGCCGGCCTCGATCAGCGTGCGATAGAAGGGGTTATCGCTCTCGCCCTTGGAGACGTGCAGCGGCCCCTTGTCGCCGTGATAGGCGTCGCCGCCGCCGTGGTGTGTTTCCGAGCGTTTGAAGTACGGCAGCACCTCGGCATAGGACCAGCCCGACAGGCCCATCTGCCGCCACTGGTCGTAGTCGCGCGCGTGGCCGCGGATATAGATCATGCCGTTGATCGCCGAGCTGCCGCCCAGGCCCTTGCCGCGCGGCCACCAGAGCTTGCGATTGTCGAGGTTCGGCTCGGCCTCGGTCCAGAAGCCCCAGTTCTGCTCGCCCTTGGCCTTGATCAGCTCGCCGACGCCGGCGGGCATCCTGACCAGCACCGAGCTGTTCTTGCCGCCGGCTTCCAGCAGCAGGACCTTGATGTTCGGATCCTCGGTCAGACGAGCCGCCAGCACGCAGCCGGCCGAACCCGCGCCGATGACGACGTAATCATAGCGTTCGCTGGCCATGGCCTGACGCCCTCCCTCGAAGGTTATCATTGTTAAGGCAGAGAGTGATCCGCCTTTCGCGCTTTCGCAAGGCCGGCGTGGGCGCGCGCGGCCAAAGTGACCGCCGGCGCGAACCAGCGGGTTTTCACCCTTCCCGATTTCGTTTAAGTACGACTATAGGATGAAAATTGGCTTCACTCGCCTTTTCTCATCTCGCCGCGGGCCATGCGCCGCGCGGCGGATGCTCCTCGCGCCGACGTGCCCCGCGCGAGGGGCGGGAGCGCCGCCTTGCATCCCCCCAAGCAGGCGGGCGGCGCTCCCTGACCCTTGGGCGGTGCGCCCAGCTACGCCGCCACCGGCCGCAGGTCCCGCGCGTAGCGTTTCCAGTTCTCGACATAGTGGAGGGCCGAGGCTTGCAGGATCATGGCGTGCTGCTCGCCGATCTCGCGGACCACCTTGCCGGGCGCGCCCATCACCATCGAATTGTCGGGGATCTCCTTGCCCTCGGTGATCAGGGCGCCGGCGCCGATCAGGCAGTTCCTTCCGATCCGCGCGCCGTTCAACACGATCGCGCCGATGCCGATCAGCGAACCGTCGCCGATCGTGCAGCCATGCAGCATCACCATGTGACCAACGGTCACATTCATCCCGATCGTCAAAGGCGCGCCAAGATCAGTGTGGAGCACCGATCCGTCCTGGATGTTGCTGTTTTCTCCGATCGTGATCGGATCGTTGTCGCCACGCGCGACGGCGCCCCACCAAATACTGGCGTTGTTCTTGAGAATCACATTGCCCATCACGCTGGCCGTGGGCGCGATCCAGTATTCGCCTTGCGGGGGCAACGTCGGCGTCACGGCGCCCAGGGAATAGACAGTCATCCGTATGCCTCGTTTTCTTATGCGCGATTTTCCGGTTAACCACCTGGAAAGCACGTTCCGGCATTGTAGTCAGGCGATTCGAGAGGGAACATTCCTTCAGCGGGAATCATTCTTCTCTCGTTCGGGCCGGGGGCGACCTCAAGCCAACGGCTCACCCGCTGACGAAGACGAGGTGTCGCACTTGGCGTTTCGGCGTACCGCATCTCCCGGACCTTCCCCTCGCGGAAGCGATCCCGAGCCGCCTCGCCGCGCATCCGACTTCGTTTTTATCCCGCTCCCCGATCAGGACGACGCCTTTTGGCCTCGTCCTTTTTTATTGCCCTCATGGAGGCTTTAATGACCAAGCGAGCCCTGAAGCGGATGGCGCGTGAAGGCGCCTACGAGACGACCTACGACGACGCCAAGGTGCGCCGCCTGCCGGTCGATCACCGCGGCGGCTGGTCGCCCCTCGGCGACGACGATGGGGCCAGGGGCGAGAGTCGGGATCAGAGCTATCTGAAGACCATAAAACCGAAATCGCCGGGCCAGGCTCAGTTGATGGAAGCCATCGACGAAAAGAACCTGGTCATGGCCCTGGGTCCGGCCGGCACCGGCAAGACCTACATCGCCATCTCCAAGGCCGTGGAGGCGCTGGAGGCCGGCCGCGTCAGCCGCATCGTCCTGTCCCGCCCCGCCGTCGAGGCCGGCGAGTCGATCGGCTATCTGCCGGGCGACATGGAAGACAAGCTGGCCCCCTATCTGCGCCCGCTCTACGACGCCCTGACCGATCGCCTGTCGGTCAAGCGCATGCGGGCTCTGATGGCCGAGGGCGCGATCGAGATCGCCCCGGTCGGGTTCATGCGCGGCCGCACCCTGAACAACGCCTTCGTGGTGATCGACGAGGCCCAGAACTGCACCTACATGCAACTGAAGATGCTGCTGACGCGCCTGGGCTGGCACTCGACCATGGTGGTCACGGGCGACCCGAACCAGTCGGACCTGCTGCCGGGCATCTCGGGCCTGGCCGACGTCGCCGCCCGCTTCGAGGACGTGGCCAACATCGCCGTCGTCCGCCTGGCCGACCGCGACATCGTCCGCCACCCGCTGGTCGCGGAGATGCTGGGCGTTCTCTGAGCGTTTTCGCCGGAGCGCTCGCACTGAAGACTTGAGTTAGGGGCGGTCGGACGTGCAAGGTCCGGCCGCCTTAACTTTTTTCGGACACCTTCATGGCCGACTCGACCGCGCCGCGCACGGAATTGACCCTTCGAGGGGTCATCCTCGGCGTTCTGATCACCCTCGTCTTCACGGCGGCCCAGGTCTATCTGGGCCTTAAGGTCGGCCTGACCTTCGCCACCTCGATCCCCGCCGCCGTCATCTCGATGGCCCTGCTGCGGGCGTTCAAGTCGGCGACCATCCAGGAAAACAATATCGTCCAGACGATCGCCTCGGCGGCGGGCACGCTGTCGTCGGTGATCTTCGTGCTGCCCGGTCTTCTGATGATCGGCTGGTGGGCGCACGTTCCGTTCCTGCCCACCTTCGGCGCCTGCGCCGTCGGCGGCATCCTGGGCGTGATGTACACGATCCCGCTGCGCCGGGCGCTGGTGACCAATTCCGACCTGCCCTATCCCGAGGGCGTCGCCGCCGCCGAGGTGCTGAAGGTCGGCACGGGCTCGCGCGAGGGCGCGGCCGAGGGCAAGGCCGGCCTGGTCGCCGTCAGCCTGGGCACGATCGCCTCGGCCCTGTTCGGCGCCCTGGGCGCGGCCAAGCTGTTCGCGGCCGAGGTCGCCGGCTACTTCAAGTTCAAGGCCGGCGCGGGCGCCACGGGCCTGGGCGCCTCCAGCTCGCTGGCCCTGATGGGCGCGGGCCACCTGATGGGCATCACCGTCGGGGTGGCGATGTTCGCGGGCCTGTTCATCGCCTGGGCGATCCTGGTGCCGATCCTGACCGTCGCCACGCCCATGCCGGCCGCCGACGCCGCCACCCACGCCCTGACCGTCTGGAAGACCCAGGTCCGCTTCCTGGGCGCGGGCGTCATCGGCGCGGCCGCCATCTGGACCCTCGCCAAGCTGATCGGCCCGATCATCGCCGGCCTGAAGTCGGCGCTGGAAGCCGCCAAGGCCCGCAAGAGCGGCGCGGGCGACATTCCGCGCGTCGAGCAGGACCTGCCGATCGGCATCGTCGGCCTCGTCTCGCTGCTGCTGCTGGCCCCGGCCGGCTGGTTCCTGGCCCACTTCCTGGCCGGCGGTCCGATCACCAGCCTCGCGGCCCCGCTGGTCGCCATCGGCATCGGCTACCTGATCGTGGCGGGCCTCCTGGCCGCCGCCGTCTGCGGCTACATGGCCGGCCTGATCGGCTCGTCCAACAGCCCGGTCTCGGGCATCGCCATCCTGACCGTGCTGGGCGCATCCCTGATGGTCGGCGTCGTCGGGCGCGGCATGATCGGTCCCGACGTGACCAAGGCGCTGATCGCCTTCGCCCTCTATGTCACTACCTGCGTCCTGGCCGTGGCCGTGGTCGCCAACGACAACCTGCAAGACCTGAAGACCGGCCAGCTGGTCGACGCCACCCCGTGGAAGCAGCAGGTCGGCCTGATCATCGGCGTCATCTCGGGCGCCGTGGTGATCCCGTTCGTGCTGGAGCTGCTGAACCGCTCGAACGGCTTCGCCGGCGCCCCGAACCTGCAGGCGATCTCGGACCAGCCGCTGGCCGCCCCGCAGGCGACCCTGATATCGACCCTGGCCAAGGGCGTGCTGGGCGGGGATCTGAACTGGAGCCTGCTGGGCTACGGCGCCCTGATCGGCCTGGCTTTGGTCGCGGTCGACGCGATCCTGCGCAAGACGAGCAACGAGCGCCTCAGCCTGCCGCCCCTGGGCGTGGGCCTGGCCATCTACCTGCCCAGCGGCGTCACCGCCCCGGTCGTGGTCGGCGCCGTCGCCGGCTGGCTGTTCGAGAAGATCGTCGCCAAGGACCGCGCCGCCGAGCCGGCCAAGCGCCTGGGCGTGCTGATCGCCTCGGGCTTCATCGTCGGCGAGAGCCTGTTCAACGTCGCCCTGGCGCTGATGATCGTCTCGACCGGCAAGGGCGAGCCCCTGGCCGTCCCGTTCGCGCCGTCCGAGCACGTCGGCATGATCCTGTCGCTGATCGCGGCCGCGGTCGTGGTGATCGGTCTCTACCGCTGGGCCCGCAAGGCCGGCGCGAAGGCGCTGGAGGCGTAGGGCTTCCATGACTGACTGGGCCGCCAACTATGCGCCTCTGATCGGCTCGACCGTCGAGGTGCTAAAGTGGCGGCCCCTTACCTGCGATACACCGTCAGTTATCCAGGACTTTCGGGCCGCCAGTTTCTGGTTCACAGGCGCGGCTCAGGTGATCTTTTCCTCCGATCGAGAGCTGTTCCTTACTTGGACGCAGAGTGGTCCGAACATGGTTCTTGAGGCGACCGACGAAAGTCGCTGGGGGCCACACGCCCTCGATAGCTTGATCGCCTATGCCGACGAACCTTGGAGCGCGATCCTGGGCAGCACGCTGACGGGAGCTAGCTTCTTCACGCTTCCAGAAATCGAAGGCGAGCATGTGGTTGTGGTTCGCCACGATCTGCTGGTGGACGACAAGCAGCATCGACTGTGGATCGGCGTCGGCTGGGAGAATGGGATCAGCGACACCGACGATCTTTGGGTCAGCGTCGGCGTCGATCCGCCGAACGTCGACGACCTGATCAAAATCGGCAGCGTCGGCTCCTAAACCGCCGGCTTCACCACCGTAAACACCACCTCGCGCCGCCCCCGATAGCCCAGAGATTCATAGAGCCCGATCGCGGTGGCGTTGTGGGCGTAGCTGTGCAGGAAGGCCTTCTCGCCGCGCGCCAGGATCCTGGCCGTGACCTCGCGCAGAAGGCGGGCGGCGTAGCCCTTGCCGCGGTGGTCGGGATGGACGCAGACGCCGCTGGCCTCGGTATAGCCATCGGGCCGCGTCCGCTCGCCGGCCATGGCGACCAGCTGGCCGTCCACCCGCACGCCGATGAAGGCGCCCAGCTCATGGGTGCGGGCGAAGAACGGGCCGGGCTTGGTCAGGGTCGCCAGGGCCAGCATCTCGGCGGCGTCGGGGTCGCCCAGATCGAGCATGTCGAAGGCCACGTCCCAGGCCGGCGCGACCGCCGTCGCCTCCATCTGCAGGCAGAGGGCGCTGGAGACGACCTGCGTCCCCGGCGCGGGCGGCGGCGCGGCGGGCTCGATCAGGCCGACGGTCCCGTGCGCGCGCACCAACTCGGCCAGGGCCGCCAAGCTCTCCGGGCTCGCATCGTCGACGCCGGCGAACAGGCCGAACTCAGGCCTCATCCGCACCGCGCCACCGTGGCGGATGGCCAGATGGCTCTGGCGGCCGGTCAGGGCCGAATAGGCGGGACGGTCGAGGACGTGCGGGCTCATGCGCCCCCTAAGGCGAGGCTTGGCTCGGTCGGCTACTCCAGGTCCTCGCCCAGGATGGCCATCTCGAACATGAACGAGCCGTCCTCGTCCTCGTCCTGGAAGACGACGCCGATGAATTCGCCGGCCACCTCGACCTCGGCGGAGTCCTTCTGCTTCGGGCGCGGCTTCACCTGGATGTGCGGGTTGCCGAAGGTGCGCTTCAGGTGCTTTTCGATCTTGGCGACGGTCGTGGCGTCCACGGGGGCCTCTTTTTCAGCTGAGCGCCCGGGAGCGCGGTGTCGGGGCGAAACTAGCGCCCGGCGCGAGAGTCGCAAGCCGCTTCCGGCGGAAGAGGTGTGGACGCGCCCTCCGCCAGCAGCCAATCGCGGAACAGCACGGCCGCCGGAGCGGCGGCGCCGCGCGGGGTCAGGGCCATGATCCGGGTCTCGCTCGCGGCGAACCCGAGCGGGGCGACCAGCCGGCCGCTGGCCAGGTCGCGCTGCACGAAGGCCCACGGACCGACCGCGACGCCCAGGCCGGCGGCGGCGGCTTCCAGCATGTAGAAATAGTGGTCGAACTCCTGCTCGCTGGCCGCCGGCGGCAGGCGCTGGGCGCCCCAGTCCTGGACCCACTCGGACCAGCCTTGCGCATAGGTGCGGGTCAGGAGACGCGGCAGGGCGCAGATCCGCTCGAAGGTCGCCGGACCGGCCGCCGCGACTTCCGGCGCCATGACCGGTCCGTGGAAGTGGCGCAGGAACGGGTGGGCGTCCGAGTCCGGAAAGTCGGGCTCGCCGGCGCGGCGCATGCGGATCGCCAGGTCGACGCCGTCGGCCTTGAAGTCGAAGGGTCCGTTCGACTCGGCCACCCGCACGGGGATATCGGGATGCGCCGCCAGGAAGCCGGGCAGGCGGGGGATCAGCCACTTCATGGCGAAGGTCGGCAGGCAGGACACGACGAGCGGCTTGGGTCCGGCCTCGGTCGGTCGCGGCACGGCCGCCTCGATCTGGTCGAAGGCTGGCGACAGGGCCTGGGCCAGCTTCAGCCCCGCCTCGGTCATCCGCAGGCGCGAGCGCGGCCCCTCGGTCAGGGGTACGCCGAGGAACTCTTCGAGGGCGCGGATCTGACGGCTGACCGCGCCGTGGGTCACGCACAGCTCGTCCGCCGCCAGCGTCATGCGGCCGTGACGACCGAACGCCTCGAAGGCGCGCAGGGCGTTCAGCGGCGGCAGGTCGCGGCGAGCCATGTGAAGAAACCTCACAGAGCTCCGACGGATAAGTCGTTATCGCGCGCGGCGCAATCGGGGGATAAGTCGGACATGCCGTCCGCCCCGCCCTCCCGCATCACCCTGGCCCAGGTGCTGGCGCTGCTGGCCATCTGGGCCGCCGCTCTGCACGGCCTGGCGCGGCCGACGCCCAGCCGCGACGCGCGGGCCGTCGCGGCCAAGGGCCCGCCCTCGGCGCCGTGCGCCAGGGCCTTCCGGCAGGGCTGACCCCGGAAAAGGATGAGCCCCGGCGCGTCGTACGCGGCCGGGGCTCGGGTCCGCCCACTAGGTCGGGGGGGCGTAGAGGGGCGGACGCGATATTAACGCCAGCCCCCGAACCGGGTTCCGCCCCCTACTTCGCGGGCGTCAATTTTATCTCGAAGACCTTGGGCCACAGCTTGCCGGTGACGAACAGGCGATCGCCGGCCGCGTCGTAGGCGATGCCGTTCAGGACGTCGTCCTGGGTTCCGGTGACGCCCGCCTCCTTCAGCAGGCCCGCCAGTTCGATCCAGGCGATCACATGGCCGGTCTTGACGTCGATGCGGGCGATGCGCGTGGTCTGCCAGACATTGGCCAGCAGTTCGCCCTTCACCCATTCCAGCTCGTTGAGATTGCGCACCGGCACGCCATGGTCCGTGACCTCGATGCGGCCGGTCTCCTTCAGGGTGTCGGGGTCGAGGAAGCGGATGAACGACGTGCCGTCGCTCATCATCAGCCGCTTGTCATCGCGGGTCAGGGCCCAGCCCTCGCCCGGATAGCTGAACTCGCCGATCTTCTCGAAGCTGTCGATGTCGTAGATGAAGCCGACCTCGTCGGTCCAGGTCAGCTCGTAGAGCCGGTTCTTCCAGTCGACGATGCCCTCGCCGAAATAGCGGCTGTCCAGCAGGCGCTCCTGCTCCGAGGCGCCGGTCTCCAGCTTCCATTTGCGGATGAACGAGCGGTCCTTCAGGCCCGTGCTCTCGAACAGGAAGCCGTCGCGATAGAACAGGCCCTCGGTGAAGGCGCCGGTGTCGTGCGGCCAGGCCTTGACCACCGTATAGCCGCCGACCGGCGCGGTGGCGGCGCAGGCGGGGGCGCCGACCAGCAGCGCCGCGGCGAGGATCAGGCCGTTCAGGCCAAGCCGGAACGCGCGCACTCAGATCTCGTACGAATAGACGGTCTCGGCCAGGGTGTGGTCCATGGTCCGGGCGGGCTCCTCGCAGGTCGGGCAGTTGACCAGCCGCGCCGGCACGCCGGCGGCCGTGCAGTGAGCCGGCACGGGACGCAGCACCACCGAGCCCGAGGCGATCTTGGCGTAGTCGCCGATGGCGATGTTGCCCAGGACCTTGGCCCCCGCGCCCAGCAGCACGCCCTTGCCGATCTTGGGGTGGCGGTCGCCGCGCTCGGCGCCGGTGCCGCCCAGGGTCACGCCGTGCAGCATCGAGACGTCGTCGCCGACCACCGCCGTCTCGCCGATGACGATGCCGGTGCCGTGGTCGATGAACACGCCCTTGCCGATCTTGGCCGCCGGATTGATGTCGACTTGGAACACCTCGCTGGCCCGGCTCTGCAGATAGAAGGCCAGGGTCTCGCGGCCCTCGTTCCACAGCCAGTGCGACACGCGATGGGTCTGCAGGGCCAGGAAGCCCTTGAAGAACAGGAACGGCTGGACATAGCCCTTGCAGGCCGGGTCGCGCTCGAACACGGCCTTCAGGTCGGCCTCGGCCGCCTCGACGATCGACGGGTCGCTCTCGAAGGCGTCGGCGGCGAACTCGCGCGCCGTCATCGCCCGCATCTCCTGGTCGCCCAGCTTGCGCGCCAGCTGGAAGGTCAGGGCGTCGGCCAGGTTGTCGTGGCTCAGGATCACCGCGTTCAGCAGCGAGGCCAGGGCCGGCTCGGCCTTGGCCGCGTGTTCGGCCTGGTTGCGCAGCGCGACCCAGACGGGGATGTCCGTCTCCGGCGTCAGCACCTCGAGATGTTTGGCCATCGGGCTCTCCCTTCCCTGGCTTACGCGATACTTGGAGCATTCTTACAGGAAATGCTCGAACCCGGCGACGGGCGCCGGCTAATCGAGGATCAAGGCGGCCAGGTCGGCCGGCAGTTCGCCCCGGACCGCCATATGGTGCGTCCGCAGCAATAACGCCACCGTAATCGCGTCGGGCATGTGGCCGGCGGTCGCCGCGTCCAGCGCCTCGCGGAACGGCACGCGCGTGACGGCGAAGTCTTCCGTCTCGTCGGGCTCGCCCTCCGTGGGCGACAGATCCATGGCCAGGAAGCCGTAGGCGACCTCGTCGGTCACCGAGTTCGAAAGCTCCATCCGCAGGATCAGCCGCCAGTCGGCGGCTTGCAGCCCGACCTCCTCGGCCAGTTCGCGCTTGGCGCCCTCCAGAGGGTCCTCGCCCATCGGCGCGCCGCCCTCGGGCAGCTCCCAGCTGTAATTGGCCAGGGCGAAGCGGTTCTGGCCGACCAGGGTCACCGTGCCGTCGGCGTGCAGCGGCACGACCCCGATCGCCTGGTTCTTGAATCCGACCTTGCCGTACAGCGCCGGCCGCCCCGTCGGCGCGATCGCCTGGTATTCGGTCACCGTGATCCACGGATTGTCGTAGGCGACCCGGCTGGACGAGACGCCCCAGGGCTTTCCGTGCGGCTTCAGCCAGGCTGGCTTTTGCGTCATGGCCTCTCACGCGGCTTGTGGCGGCTGGGCTCCAGCCATAGGTGTGCGGCTTACAACGCTTCGGAGATGTCGTCTTGGCCGGTTCCGTTCCCCCCGCCCCCGAATTTGGCGACACCCTGCCGGTCGAGGCCTCGCCCGAGGTGGTCGCCTTCCTGGCGCGCCGCCGCTCGGCCAGCGCCATGACCCTGACCGCGCCGGGGCCGGACGACGCCCAGCTGGCCGACCTGCTGCGCCTGGCCGCCCGCGTGCCCGACCACGGCAAGCTGGCCCCCTGGCGCTTCGTGATCCTGAAGGGCGCGGCCAAGGACGCCTTCGCCGAGCGGATCGCCGCCCTGGCCGACAGCCAGGCCAATCCGACCAAGGCCAAGGCGGCGCTGCGCAAGCTGACCAACCCGCCGGTCTGCGTCGCCGTCATCTCGCGCGTCGTGCCGGGCGAGATTCCCGAGTGGGAGCAGCGCCAGAGCGCCGCGGCCGTCTGCCACCAGATGCTGCTGGCCGCCGCCGCCCTGGGCTGGGGGGCCAACTGGATCACCGACTGGTACAGCTACGACCCGCGCGCCACGGCGATCCTGGGCCTGGCCGAGGGCGAACAGGTGGCCGGCTTCCTCTATATCGGGACCGCGACCGAGCAGCCGCAGGAGCGCGTGCGCCCCGATGTCGCCGCCCTGACCAGGCTGTGGAGCCCGACCTAGGCGCTAGGCGTTCGTTGGACGACGAGGAGACCGACATGAGCCGACGCAAGGACCCCTGGGCCAGCCTGGCCTTCGACACCTGGTCGCTGGGGCTGGAGGCCTCGTCGGTGATCGGCCTGCGCCTGATGAAGCTGGCCGCCGGCGGCGCGGCGGCCCAGGCCGAGGCTCAGCTGATGGTCGGCGAGAAGCTCGCCGCCGGCATGACCCTGCCGATGCTGGCCATGACCGGCCAGCTGGGCGCCACGCACGCGGCGATCGCCTCGGGTTCGGTGGCGCATCTGCGCCGCAAGGTCAGGGCCAACCGCCGGCGTCTGTCGAAGCTTTAGAGCCTGTCTGTTTCGAATGGACCCATTCGAAACAGATAAACAGGCTCGCTTTCTGATATTTAGAGCGTGCTAGCCACCGAAACCGCTCACACTTTCGGCTAGCACGCTCTAGCCGCGACCGCGATAGGGCTGAACGCCCTGGTCGGGAACCCACAGGCCTTCCGGCGCCGGGCCCGTCTGCCAGAACACGTCGATCGGAATGCCCCCACGCGGATACCAGTAGCCGCCGATGCGCAGCCAGCGCGGCTGCGCGATCTCGACGATCTTGCGCGCCACCTTGACCGTGCAGTCCTCGTGGAACGATCCGTGATTGCGGAAGCTGGTCAGATAGAGCTTCAGCGACTTGCTTTCGATCAGCCAGTCGCCCGGCGCGTAGTCGATCACCAGATGGGCGAAGTCCGGCTGGCCGGTGACCGGGCATAGCGAGGTGAATTCCGGCGCGACGAAGCGGGCCAGATACAACACGTCGCTCTGCGGGTTGGGCACGCGCTCGAGGACGGCGGCTTCGGGGCTGTCGGGCGCGTCGACGACGCGGCCCAGCTGGGTGACGTTCAGATCGGTCATCGGCGCGATTTAGGCCTCCGCGCCCGACGAGACAAGGCGCGCGCCCCTCGCTACAACGTCACGAACAACTGTTTGAGGGAGAGCGGCATGTCGGGACGGGACTTCGAGGGCTTCACGGTGGTGGTGACGGGCGCCTCCACGGGCCTGGGCCGGGCGATCGCGGTCGAGACGGCGCGACGCGGCGCGGCCCTAGTGGTCGTCAACTTCGCCCGCAGCGGCGAGGAGGCCGAAGAAACCGCCCGCCTGGTCGAGGCCCAGGGCGCCAAGGCGGCCTTGGTGCGAGGCGACGTCGCGCTCGACGCCGACTGCCGGAAGATCGCGGCGGCCGCCGAGGCGAGCGGCCGGATCGACGCCCTGTTCAACAACGCCGGGATCACCAAGTTCGCGCCGAACCACGCCGACCTGGACGCGGTCAACGCCGAGGACTTCCTGCGGCTCTATTCGGTCAACGTCGTCGGAGCCTTCCAGATGACCCGCGCCGCCCGCTCGCTGCTGGAAGCGGCCCCCGCGCCGGGCGCGGTGGTCAACACCAGCTCGATCGCCGCCGTGCAGGGCATCGGCTCGTCGGTGCCTTATGCCGCCTCGAAGGGGGCGATGACCACCATGACCCTGTCCTTGGCGCGAGCGCTGGCGCCGCGCATCCGCGTCAACGCCGTCTGCCCCGGCTTCATCGACACGCCCTGGTTCAAGGACATGCCCGCCGACTCGATGGAGCGTCTGCGATCCGGCGCCGCGAACGCCACGCCTTTGAAGGTCGCCTCCAGCGCCGAGGACATCGCCGGCGCCGCCGTGTTCTTCGCCTCGCCCGCCGCGCGCCACGTCACGGGCGAAACCCTGCTGGTCGACGCCGGTCTGCATCTGGGCGGAGCGAGTCTGTCGATGCGCTGAGGCGTTCAAGTCACGGACAAAGGCGAAGCGTCCGATTTTTACCTTGTGGCCGAATAGCAGCGATTCCGCAGCAAAATCGTCACACTGCGCCCAAACTTTGGGCGTCGGGCGCCCTTGTGACTAGCGTCGCCGCGCGGCCGGTTGCAACTAGCGTCGGCGCCCCGACTAATTCGAGCGGGGACGCAAATGCGGTTGCAGACGCCGTCGGAGCTCGGGAACCAACCTGGGGGACGACGAAAACAAAGGGGATAGATCCAATGAAAGCCATGAAGATCGCGCTGGCCGCGGCCGCCGCCACGGTTGCCCTGTCGGGCGCAGCGATGGCCGACGAGTTGAAGCTGGCGTACAACATCGGCGTCACCAGCGACTATGTGTTCCGCGGTGTCAGCCAGACCCAAGAAGATCCGGCCGTCCAAGGCGGCATCGACGCCACCTACGGCCTTGGCTATGCCGGCGTGTGGGCCTCGAACGTCGACTTCGGCAGCAAGAACCCGAGCACCGAGGTCGACTTCTACGCGGGCGTGAAGCCGGTCGTCGGCGACACCAACCTCGACCTCGGCGTGATCTATTACAGCTATTCCAAGGACAAGGGCCTGACGCCGGGCGCCTACAGCTATGTCGAACTGAAGGCCGCCGCCTCGCGCGCCATCGGTCCGGCCACGGCCGGCGTGGCGGTGTATTACTCGCCGCAGTTCCCGGGCAAGACCGGCGACGCGACCTATGTCGAGGCCAACCTGTCCGTGCCGGTCTCCCCGAAGATGAGCCTCAGCGGCGCGGTCGGTCACCAGTCGATCCAGAAGGCCGGCGACTACACCACCTGGAACGTCGGCGTGGGCTACGCCCTGACCAGCAAGCTGTCGGCCGACCTGCGCTACTACGACACCGACGAGCACAGCTTCGGCTCGATCTACGACCGCCGCGTGGCCCTGACGCTGAAGGCCGCGTTCTAAGCCCGACGGTCAATCCGAAGAACGAAGCCGCTCCGGTTCGCCGGGGCGGCTTTTTTCATGCCGGTTCCACGCCGGCGCGGATGGCGTCATCTCAAGCTAAGGGGCCTTAGGCGGCCGCATCGCCAGGACGGCCACGAACACCACCGCCGCCACCGCCGCGAACAGCTGGAAGGTCGGCGAGAAGCTTCCCAGCCGATCGCGCATGGCCCCGGCGACGAACGGCCCGCCCGCCGAGACCGCGCCGACCAGACAGGTCAGGGAAAAGAGCTCCAGGTTCGACCGGCGGCCGTAATAGTTCAGCAACAGCACCGTCACGGCCAGGACCGTCAGGCCGAAGCCGACGCCCGTGCCGATCGCGTAGAGCACCATCAGCGGCGGCGTCGTCGCTCGGCCCAGCGCCAGCAGGCCCACGACCAGCATCCCCTGCGCGAAGGCCAGCAGCCAGCGCGGATCGACCCGGTCGCCCAGCGCCCCGCCGCCCAGCCGCGCCAGGGTCTGCATCAGAGACTCCAGGCTCAGCATCTTGGCCGCCAGGGCGCCGGCCGTGACGGCGGAGACGCCCGCGGCGACGCCCAGCTCGGTCAGGTGGCTGACCGACACGCTGGCCACGGTCACGCCCACCAGCAGATGGCTGAAATAGGCGGCGACCAGAATGTAGAACTGCGGCGTCCGCAGCGCCTCGGCCACCGTCCACTCGCGGGCGGTGCGGTAGACACGCGCGTTGGCGGGCGCCGCGCGCGCGGCCTCCTCGACCTCCAGATCGACCTCGTGCGCGGCCGCCGCCAGCCACCGCGAGCCGCCCACCATCAAGGCGCACAGCAAGCCCACGGCCGCCGCCAGCGCCGCCTGGACGATCCAGTAGAGCCGCCAGTCATCGTGGCTGGCGCCCATCAGCGTCAGGGCCATCCACGGCCCCGCCGCGCCGCCCAGCGACCCGAAGGTGAAATAGAGGCCGAACGGCAGGGCGCGCTGGCGGAACAGCGACGACAGCACGTGCGTGCCGGGGATCAGCGCCGCCATCTGGAACCCGACCCCGCACGCCGCGGCGCCCGCGTAGTAGCTGAACAGGCTCTCGGCGTTGGCCATGCCCAGGAAGCCGGCGGCCAGAACCGCTCCGCCCGACACCAAGGTCCCGCGCACGCCGATCCGCCGGATCAGCAAGGCCGGCAGCCAGGACGACGCCCCGGTGAACACGCCCAGCACCGCGAACCCGGCGAAGGCCTCGGTGAAGCTCCATTTCAGGTCGCCGATCATCGCCGGCAGCACGACCCCCAGCGAGCCGTAGGTCGAGGCGGTGATCAGGAACAGCAGCAGGCTGAACGCCGCCAGCAGCAGCCAGGGGCGGAAGCGATCTTGGGTCATCGGGTCTCCTCCCCCGGGCCACGGGGGAGGATGCATTGGTCGATCATCGGAACGTCCGCTTCAAGGTCGCGCGCCACTCGCGCCCCCTGCCCGGCAGCACGCCGAGATTGGCGTAGGTGTCGGCGTCTGGCGTGAAATAGACCGTGTCGAACAGGTTATCGACATTGATCGACAGCGTGTAAGGCCCTCGGCTGACGAACGCCGACGCATTGACCAGGCTATAGGCCGGATAGCGAACCGCGCCCTGCACCGTGCCCGAGGTTTGACTGACATGGCTGACGCCCAGGGTCGCGCCGGCCTGGCCCCAGTCATAGCCCTTGCTGGTGTAGGTTCCATAGAGGCTGACCACCGATTTCGGGATCAGGGTGTAGGCATAGTCGCCGCTCCGCCCCGGCAGGCTGGCGAAGCTCCAGACGACATAGGAGCCGCCGTAGCCCCGAGCGCCCGGGACGCCCGCCGCATAGGCCGGGATGTACTGGAACGACGTGTCCGGCCCCTTGATCGTCGTGCGTTGGCTGTTGCCGGCGAAGGTGAAGGACAGGCGCTCGGAGGCCAGCCAGCGGACCTCCAGCTCGACGCCCTTGGCGCGCGTGCCCTGCACCACCGGCGGGGCGAGCGCGCCGGCGATCTGGGTGCGGTTCTGGTCGTAGGCCGCCAGCGACCCAACCAGGGTCCCGCGCAGCAGCTGGAACTTCACCCCGGCCTCGGTCAGGTCCGAGCTCGAAAGCCACGAGCCGTCGGCCACCAGGTTCGGGGCGACGTCGCCGGCCTGGCTCATCTCCAGCGCCGCGGCCTTGGCGTAGCTGACATAGGGCATCAGGCCGATCGGCAGCTTGTAGGTCAGGCTGGCGTTCCAGGTGGCCTTGTCGCGCCCGGCGGTCTGGCGGCCGGCCACGACATAGCTGAGGAAGCCGGTGTCCTGGCTCTGGACCGAATAGCGGTCCCAGCGCCCGCCCAGCACCAGGTTCCAGCGCCCGACATCGATGTCGGAGGTGACGAACACGCCCGTCTGCTTCCAGGTCGAGCGGTTGTCGTTCTCCCACTTCAGCCCGATGCCGCCGGGCTCGTCGTCGAACGGACTGTCGATGATGTCGGTCGGCGTCGCGCCGAAGCTGATGTCGCGGCGATCCAGGGCGATCAGGCCGCTGTTGAAGCTCTCCCGCCGCCGGCCGTCGAACCAGCGATGCGCGCCGCCGACCAGGGTGCGGGCGCTGACGGCGCCGAGATGGGTCGGGAAGGCGTAGGTCACCCGCGCCTCGCTGACCTTGGAGTCGGTCGTCGCCGGATAGCCGTAAGAGACGAACCGGCGGTTATGGAGCCGGTCGTGGAACAGCTGCAGCTTGATCGACCGATCGCCGCCCAGGTCCTTGGCGAGATCGAAATAGAGGGTCTGGGTGTTGGTCTTCGAGAAGTCGGCCGGGCTGATATAGACGGTCCGCCGGTCGAGCTTGGTCGTGCCCACCCCGACGTCCAGGGTGTGGGCCGCGTCGGTGGCCGGGAAACCGTAATAGGGAATGTAGAGCGCGCTGGCATAGGGGTAGAAGCCGACCTCGTTGGGGGTCAGCTTGCCGTTGCGGTCGGCGTCGACCAGGCTCGTGTCGCGGCCGGTCGTATAGATCCCTTGGTCGATCAGGGTCTGGGTCAGGCGGTTCCAACCCGGCGTCTGCACGTCGCCGTCCGAATGAAAGGCCATGCCGCCGAAGGCCGTGCTCCAGCCGTCGCCGAGATCCAGGTCCGACGAAACTTCCAGCGTCTGGTGACGCGGATAGATACCCTTGTAGAAGCTGTGGCTGTCCTCGGCCTCGCCATAGACGTAGAACCCGCCTTCGACCGGGCCCAGGCGGACAGGCGCCCCGACCTGGCCGGTGACGAGCTTCTTGTTGTAGCTGCCGAAGGTGGCGGTGACCTCGCCCTCGGGTCCGGCCAGGAAGCGGCCCTCGTCGCGGGCGGACTTCGGGATGAAGTTGACCAGCCCGCCGACCTTACCCGCGCCATAGACCGGCGTCGGCGGCCCGCGCAGGATCTCGATCCGGGCCGCCCCGCCGATCGGGGTCGAATAGGTCCCGCGGTTCTCGATCCGCTTGAAGCCCCGGAAGTAGTTCTCGGCCAGGGTGCCGCGAATGTTCAGCGAGCCGGGCACGCCATAGAAGCTGGCCGTGTGCGTCCCCGGCGCGACCTTGGTCGCGCCGTCCAGGGTCAGGACGCCGTAGCGCTCCAGGGTGAGATCGCTGACCAGGCTGGCCGAGCGCGGGGTCTCGATCAGCGGCTTGGCGATCCCGAACACGCTGTTGCTGGGCTGTTTCTCGATAAGACCGGCCTTGTCGCGGGCCAGGACGATCACGGTGTCCACCTGGTCGGCCACCTGATCCTCGGCATGGGCTGAAACGCTGGAAACGGTCACGAAGGCCAGGGCGCTGGCGGAAAGAAGAGCGAGTTTGAACGGCATCGACGGCGCCATCTTCAGCCGCGGAGCGGAATAGCCCGCGGTCACGCGCCGATATCTGGTGTGGCCTTGATCTTCGTCAAAATGCCTTCTGACATTTTAGTGCGCATTTTGAGTACCTGTGGCGCGAATGTCGCGATCACGACTTTGTGGGCGATGAGGCGTCGGTGGGCCTTTTTCGCGGCTCGCGCATTGAGCCCCTAGCGCGGTCGCGCGCCGGAGGGACCCTGATGCCGCTTTCGCAATCCGCCGCCACGCCCAGCGCCTGGCCCGCCCGGCTTCTGGGCGCCGTGCTCGTCGTGATCGGTCTTGTCCTCGGCGTCGGCGGCGCCTGGCTCGTGATGCTGGGGGGGTCTGCCTACTACGTCCTGGCCGGCGTCGGCCTCGTCATCAGCGGCGGACTCCTGGTCGCGCGCCGGATGACGGGCGTGTGGCTTTATGCCGCGATCTTCGCGGCCACCGTGTTCTGGGCGCTTTGGGAGTCCGGCCTCAATGGCTGGGCCCTCGTCCCCAGGCTGGTCGGTCCGTTCGTTCTGCTGTGGCTGGCCCTGGCCTGCGCGCCGCTGCTGACGCCCGAGCGCCGCGAGCGACGCGCCGCGCTGGCGACCTTCGGCGGCTCGGTCGCGCTGCTGGTCGTGGGCCTGATCGCCGTGACCCTCGCCAGCGGCATCAAGTCCGCCGCCCCCGACGGCGCCCAACTCGCGCTGAACCCCGCCGAGGCGGCGACGGCCGACTGGACCGCCTATGGCGGGACCTACGGCGCCCAGCGCTACTCGACCCTGGCGCAGATCACCCCTGACAATGTCGGCAAGCTGAAGCGCGCCTGGCTGATCCACACCGGCGACATGCCGGCCACGGCCGAGGCGCGCAAACAGTACGGCGCCGAGACCACGCCGCTGAAGGTCGGCTCGACCCTGTACCTCTGCACCCCGAAGAACATCATGATGGCGCTGGACGCGGCGACCGGCGCGACGCGCTGGCGCTTCGACCCGAAGGTCGCCGACGCCCACATCCCCTACACCGCCGCCTGCCGGGGGGTGTCCTACTACGCCGTCCCGAACGCCGCGCCCGGCCAGGCCTGCGCGACGCGGATCATCGAGGGCACGCTGGACGCGCGGCTGATCGCGGTCGACGCCAACACCGGCCAGCCCTGCGCGGGCTTCGGCTTCGGCGGCCAGGTCGACACCAATCAGGGCGTCGGACCGTCGGCGGCCGGCATGTTCTCGATCACCTCGGCCCCGACCATCGTGCGGGGCGTCATCGTCACCGGCCACCAGGTGCTGGACGGCCAGCGGCGCGACGCGCCGTCGGGCGTGATCCAGGGCTATGACGCCGTCACCGGCCAGTTGCGCTGGGCCTGGGACATGACCCGCCCCGACCTGACCGGCCCGCCCCCGCCCGGCCAGACCTATACGCGCGGCACGCCCAACATGTGGACCACGGCCAGCGGCGACGAAGCGCTGGGCCTCGTCTACCTGCCGCTGGGCAACAGCGCCGTCGACTATTGGAGCTCGTCGCGCTCGCCGCTCGAGAACGCCCACTCGACCTCGCTGGTGGCGCTGGACGTCACGACCGGCAAGAAGGCCTGGTCGTTCCAGGCCGTGCACAAGGACGTCTGGGACTACGACCTCGGCTCGCAGGCGACCCTGATCGAATACCCCAGCGCGGCGGGTCCGATCCCGGCCCTCGTCTTGCCCGGCAAGCAGGGCGACCTCTATGTGCTGGACCGCCGCACCGGCGCGCCGCTGACGGGCGTGGTCGAAAAGCCCGTGCCGCAGGGCGGCGTCGAGCCCCAGCAGCGGTCGCCGACCCAGCCGTTCTCGCTGTTCCACACCCTGCGCAAGGCCGACCTGACCGAGAAGACCATGTGGGGCATGTCGCCGATCGACCAGATGCTGTGCCGCATCCAGTTCCGCCGCGCGACCTACAAGGGCTTCTACACCCCGCCCGAGACCAAGGGCCACTATGTCGAATATCCCGGCTACAACGGCGGCTCGGACTGGGGCGGCATCGCCATCGACCCGACGCGCGGCGTGATCGTCGCCAACTACAACGACATGCCCAACTACAACCGCCTCGTCCCCCGGGCCGAGGCCGACAAGAAGGGCTGGGCGCCGCGCGGCTCCGAACGCGGCGGCAGCCTGAAGAAGGGCGCGGAAGGCGCCGGCGACCCGCAGTGGGGCGCGCCCTACGCCATCGACGTCAACGCCGGCTGGCGGATGCCGGGCACGGGCCTGCTGTGCAAGCAGCCCCCGTACGGCGGCCTGCGCGCCATCGACCTGCGCACCGGCAAGACCCTGTGGGACCGCCCGCTGGGCTCGGCCCGCACCAACGGCCCGTTCGGCATCCCCTCGCACCTGCCGCTCGAGATCGGCACGCCCAACAACGGCGGGGCGGTGGTCACGGCGGGCGGGGTGATCTTCATCGCCGCCACCACGGACAACCTGATCCGCGCGATCGACCTGAAGACCGGCAAGACGCTGTGGAGCGACGTGCTGCCGGCCGGCGGCCAGGCCACCCCGATGACCTACGAGGTCGGCGGGCGTCAGTACCTGGTGATCATGGCCGGCGGCCACCACTTCATGGAGACGCCGATCGGCGACGCGCTGGTGGCTTACGCGCTGCCGCGTTAGGGGGCGGGGTCGAAGCTTCGCACACCAACCACTGCCTTCCTGGGCCTCATGCCCAGGATCCATGCCGGACGAAAGTGCGGTGGCTAAGTGTTCGTGGCGGAGACACCGCGACAATGCCGGGCACGCAGCGGCGGCTGAACGATGGGTCCTGGGCACGAGGCCCAGGAAGGCAGGATTGGAAGAGCGACCGCAGGCGGCTCCCCTCAGCTCCGCGCCTCGGGCTGCACATTGAGGATCCGCAGCATCGCGTTGCGAGACCCCTCGACGTCGCGGCTGGCGATGACGCGGGCGACCTCGCGGTGTTCCTCGATCTCGTCCAGCAGCTCCTGCTCGGTGGCGGTGTCGAACGAGAACACCCAAAAGCGGGCGGCCTTGTGCTGCAGCGGGATCAGGATCCGGGCCAGGGCGAGGTTGCCCGAAGCCCGCGCCACCAGGGCGTGGAAGCGCAGGTCCATGGCCACCAGGGCCGGCAGGTCGCAGGTCCGGGCCGCCTCGTCCCCATCGGCGAAGACGTCGTACAGCGCCTGGGCCTCGGCCTTGGAGGCGTTCTTGGCCGCCAGGCCCGCGCAGTGCGGCTCGATCAGCACCCGCGCCTCGTAGCCCTGGCGCAGCTCGACCAGATCGAGCGGCGCGACCAGGGTGCCCGACCGCGCTCGGCGGATGATCAGCCCCTCCAGCGCCAGACGCCCCAGCGCGTCGCGCACGCCCGCCAGGCCCGTCTCGTAGTGCGCGGCCAGCGACTGCTCGTCCAGCCGCGCGCCAGCCGGCAGCTCGCCCAGGATCAGGTCCAGAAGAATGCGCTCATAGACCTTGGTCTTCTGCAGCTCCGGCGCCCAGTCCTCCAGCCCCGAGGAATTGGCGACGTCCAGCACCAGTCGGCGCGCGGGCAGCGAGTTCAGCGATGGCGAGGCCATGAGGGGTCCGTATGCGATACGCGCTGAGAGGTAAGCTGAAATGTCAGCCGGCGCCAGCTAGAACGCCGGCACCACCGCGCCAGCGTACTTCCGCTCCATGAACGCCTTGACCTCGGGCGTGGTCAGGGCGGCGGCCAGTTTCTTGACGCGCGGGTCGTCCTTGTTGTCCGGGCGGCCGACCAGATAGTTCACATAGGGACTGGTCTTGTCCTCGATGATCAGGGCGTCCTTGGACGGGTTCAGCTTGGCGTCGAGGGCGTAGTTGGTATTGATCACCGCCAGATCGACCTGGTTCAGAATCCGCGGCAGGGCCGGCGCCTCCAGTTCCTTGAACTTCAGGTTCTTGGGATTGCTGGTGATGTCCTTCAGCGTGGCCAGATCGCTGGTGGTCTTCAGGCCGACCAGACCGTTCTTGGCCAGCAGCAGCAGGGCGCGGGCCTCGGTGCTGGCGTCGTTGGGAATGGCCACCGTGGCGCCGTTCGGCGCCTCGGCGATCGTCTTCCACTTGCCCGAATAGGCGCCGATCGGCTCGACGTGGACGCCGACGATCGTGACCAGGTTCGTGCCCTTGTCGCGGTTGAAGTCCCGCAGATAGGGCAGGGTCTGGAAATAGTTCACGTCGATCCGCTTCTCGGCGACCTGGGTGTTGGGCTGGACGTAGTCGTTGAACACCTTGATCTCGAGGTTCAGGCCCTCGGCCGCCAGCTTCGGCTTGATGAACTCCAGCACCTCGGCGTGCGGCACGGCGGTGGCGGCCACGGTCAGGGTGTTCGGCGCGCTGGCCTTCGGTTCCTTTGGTCCGCAGGCGGCGAGCGCCAGGGCGGCGAGGCTCAGGGCGACGAAGGCGCGGCGGGCGACCATGAACGGCTCCATAAAACGATCGGATAGGTAGGCTTTTGCCGGGATACGGGTCGATCGGGAAATCAGATTTCCTGAGAGGGCGGCGGCGGAAACCTCGCCCTTCGACAGGCTCAGGGTGAGGTTTCGTGCAAGCCGCGCCAGCAGTCGTCCTCACCCTGAGCCTGTCGAAGGGCGAGGACGGCGCCTCAAGCCTCGTCGTCGTTCGCCGCTTCGGGCGTATCGGGATCGCCGTGGATGATCCAGCTGACCACGAAGTCCGGCGTCTCGCCCGAAAGCGTTGTCACCCCCGGCTCGGCGGCCTTGATCGCAGAGGTCTGGGGCGGCAGCGTGTAGGTGTCGCCGTCATGCTCGCCCAAGAGGTCCAGCACGATCCCCTCGTCCTCGGTGGCGTCGATGACCACGCCGAAGAACTGCTGGCGCTCGGAGACCTCGCCGTCGTCGTCGAGGAAGGTCAGGTTCGTCAGCAGGGTCTTGCCCAGCAGGGTCTTGGCGAAGTCGGCGTCCCAGTGCGGGACTTCGGTTTCGTCGGTCATTTGTGAGACACCTTCCGCACCACCGCGTCCCCGACCATCTGCAACGCCTGCACCAAGACCAGCAGCAGCACCACGGTGACGACCATCACGTCGGTCTGGAAGCGCTGATAGCCGAAGCGGATCGCGAGGTCCCCGAGACCACCCGCCCCCACCACGCCGGCCATGGCGGTGTAGGAGACCAGGGCCACGGCCGTCACCGTCGCGGCGGCGACTAGGCCAGGCAGGGCCTCGGGCAGCATCGCGCCCAGCACCACCTGCCGCCGCTTGGCGCCCATGGCGAAGCTGGCCTCGATCACGCCCTTGTCCACCTCGCGCAGGGCGGTCTCGACCAGCCGGGCGAAGAACGGCGCGGCGCCCATCACCAGCGGCGGGATCGCGCCGGCCACGCCCAGCGAGGTGCCGACCAGGGCCACGGTCAGCGGGATCATCACGATCAGCAGAATGACGAACGGCACCGAGCGCAGCACATTGACCAGCAGCGACAAGACGCCGTTGGCCAGCCGGTTCTGCAGCATCTGGCCCTTGCCGGTCAGGAACAGGATCACCCCCAGCGGCAGGCCCAGCGCGACGGTCAGGACCATCGAGCCGCCCAGCATGGCCAGGGTGTCCAGCGTGGCCTGGCCGATCTCGCTCCAATCGATATTGTCCATCACGCGGTCTCCGACAGGTCGTCCACCCGGACGCCGGCGTCCTGGAACCGGGCGATCGCCGCGGCGACATCGCCGCCGGTGAGGGCCAGGGTCAGCTGGCCATAGGGCGTCTCGCGCAGGCGGTGGATGCGGCCGCCCAGGATCGAATAATCGACGCCGGTGGCGCGGGCCACCTCGCCCAGCACCGGCTTGTAGGTCGCCTCGCCCTGGAAGGTCAGCCGCACCAGCCGCCCGCCGACGCCCGGCGCGGCCGAGACCTCGCCCCCAATCTCCCCTTCGCCCTCGCGCACGAACCGTCGGGCGGTGTCGCTGGCCGGATGCAGGAAGACGTCCTCGACCGCCCCCGCCTCGACCACGCGACCGGCCTCCAGCACCGCGACCCGGTCGCAGACCCGGCGGACCACGTCCATCTCGTGGGTGATCAGCACGATCGTCAGGCCCAGCTCGCGATTGAGGCCCGAGATCAGGTCCAGGATCTGCTCGGTGGTCTCGGGGTCGAGCGCGCTGGTCGCCTCGTCGCACAACAGGATCTTGGGACCCGTCGCCAGCGCCCGGGCGATGCCGACCCGCTGCTTCTGGCCGCCGGACAGCTGAGCCGGATACTTGCCGGCGTGAGCCGTCAGGCCGACCCGCTCCAAGAGCTCGGCCGTGCGCGCCTTGACCTCGCCGGGCGGCCGCCCGGCCAGCTTCAGCGGGAAGGCCACGTTCTGGGCGACCGTCTTGCCCGACAACAGGTTGAAGTGCTGGAAGATCATGCCGACCCGGCGGCGCAGCGCCCGCAGCCCCTCGACGCCCAGGGCCGCCACGTCGTCGCCATCGACGATCACCCGGCCGCCGGTCGGCGTCTCCAGGCCGTTGATCAGCCGGATCAGGGTCGACTTGCCCGCGCCCGAGGCGCCGATCACCCCGAACACCTCGCCGGCCTCCACCGACAGAGACACCTCGCGCAAGGCGACATGGCCGCCCTGGCCATAGGTCTTCGAAACGTCCTGGAAGGTGATCACGCGGCCAAGTCCAAACGGGGGTCTCGCGGCCCAGGGCCACAGGCCGCCCGATTTAGGCGCTCGGCCGCCAAAGGTGAAGGGAAACCCGCGTCGTCAGCCCGCGCGGCGCAGGTCCGGTCCCGTCACCTGGCCGATGCCATCGAGCAAGGCGGCCGCCGTGATCGGCTTGGCCACATGCAGGTCCGCCCCGGCCGCCAAGGCCTCCTGGCGGTGGTGGGCCATGGCGTTGGCGCTGAGCATGATGATCGGCGTACGCCGGCCGGACGGCTCGTTGGCGCGGACGGCCCGCGTCGCGGCCAGGCCGTCCATGACCGGCATCTGCATGTCCATCAGCACCACGTCGTAGGCCGCGGTCGACAGGGCCTCGACCGCCTGAGCGCCGTTCTCGACCACGGTCACCGCCGCGCCGCACGGCTCGAGGATCAACTGCACCACGCGCTGGTTGATCGGATGATCTTCCGCCAGCAGCACCCGCAGCCCCTGGACCCGCACATCGCCCATCACGGAATCGGTCGGGTCCGAGGCGACCTCGGCTCCCGTCCGCTCCAGCGGCAGGACCACCCGGAAGCGGCTGCCGACGCCCGGCTTGGACCAGGCGGTGATCTCGCCGCCCATCATCTCGACCAGGGTGCGGCTGATCGACAGACCAAGGCCAGAGCCGCCGAACCGGCGGGTGATGGTGCCGTCGGCCTGGCTGAAGCGGTGGAAGATGGTCTCCGCCTTGTCGGCGTCGAAGCCCACGCCGGTGTCCTCGACCTCCACGCAGAGGCGCGAGGCCTGGTCGTCGTCGGGATCGTCGACCTGGATCCTGACGATCACCTCGCCCTGGTCGGTGAACTTCACGGCGTTGGACAAGAGGTTGTTCAGCACCTGTCCGATCCGCACGCTGTCGCCGACGAAGGCGCCGCGCGCCGCCGGGCGGCGTTCGACGCGGATGTCGACGTTCTTCTCCTCGGCCCGCAGCCGCGCCACGTCGAGCAGGCTGTCCAGCATCGCGTCCAGGGCGAAGGCCTGGGGCTGGATCGTCATCTGGCCCGCCTCGATCTTGGCGACGTCGAGGATATCGGAAACCAGCCGATCCAGCGTCTCGCCGGAGCGTCGGATCAGGGCGACCATCTCGGCCTGCTGCGGGGTCAAAGGGGTCTGGCAGAGCGCGGCGGCGATGCCGATGACGCCGTTCAACGGGGTGCGGAGCTCGTGGCTCATATTGGCCAGGAAGTCGTTCTTGGCCCGGTTGGCGGCCTCGGCCGCGTCGCGCGCCTCGGCCATTTCCGCCTCGATGCGGCAACGCTCGGTGACGTCCCGGGCCACGCCGAACACCAGCTCGCCGCGTCGGCGGGCGCGCCATTCCAGCCGGCGATAGGACCCGTCCGCGCGGCGATAGCGATTGACGAAGCCGTTGACGTCGCCGTCGCTCTCGGCCCGGTTCATGTTCACGCGCGTGGCCGCGACGTCGTCGGGATGCAGCAGCGACAGCAGCGGCGCGCCCTGCAACGCCTCGACCGGATAGCCCAGCACGGCCTCCCAGGCCTTGTTCACCTTCACGAAGCGTCCGTCCATGTCGCGGATGCACATCAGGTCGGCCGACACGTCGAAGAAGCTCGACAGGTTCTGCGCCGTATCCAGGGCTTGCTGGGCCGACAGGCGCGCCCGCGCCTCGCTGGCCGCCAGCTCCGCCTCGGCGCGTCGGCGATCGATCGCCAGGGCCACCAGCTCGGCGGCCGCCTCGATGAAGGCGATGTCCTCCTCGTCGGGTCTGCTGACCTCTCGGTGGTAGATCGCGAAGGTGCCGACCACCGTCCCGTCCGGCGCCATGATCGGCTGCGACCAGCACGCCGCCAGTTCCGCCTTAGCGGCCAACCCCTTGAAGTCCGACCACAGCGGATCGGACTGGATGTCCTCGACGATCACGCGACGCCCGAAATAGGCCGCCGTGCCGCAAGATCCGACGGCGGGGCCGATCTCGATCCCCTCGATCTCGGCGTTGTAGAAATCCGGCAGGCTGGGCGCGGCGCCCAGCGTCAGGCGGCAGCGCTCGGCGTCGAGCAGCAGGATGCTGCACAGGATGGCGGGGTCCTCGGCCTCGACCGCCTGAACAATGGCCTCCAGCGCCATCGCCAGCGACTCGCCGCCCGCGATCAGGTTCATCGTTCGCCGAAAGGCGCGGTGAGCGGATGTCCGACTCATGACCGGCGCGTCTCTCCAAAGTCGCCCGATCCGACCTAGCACCGCACCCGTGGACGCGCGGTTATCAAGACGCCGAGCATCCGCGACATATGGAAGCAGACAAGCCCCGAGGCTCTTGCGAGCCTCGGGGCGCCGGCTGATCCGCGACGGGACGGGACCCGCGCGGGGTCTACTTGGCGCGCGGCGGCGCGTTCTTCACGTACTTGTCCATCCACTGGGCCATTTCCCAGAGGGTGTGCTTGGTCGACTCCAGCGCGCGGTAGCCGTGCGGCTCGTTGGGCAGGGTGACATAGCGCACCGTGGCCCCCGCGCCCTTCAGCGCGGCGTAGAAGCGCTCGCTCTGGATCGGGAAGGTGCCCTGGTTGTCGTCCGCCTCGCCGTGGATCAGCAGGATCGGATCCTTGACGTTCGGCGCGTAAGTGAACGGGCTCATCTTCGTATAGGTGTCGGTCGCCTGCCAGTAGGTGCGCTGCTCGGACTGGAAGCCGAACGGCGTCAAGGTGCGGTTATAGGCGCCCGAGCGGGCGATGCCGGCCCGGAACAGGCGCGTGTGGGCCAAGAGGTTGGCGGTCATGAACGCGCCGTAGCTGTGCCCACCCACGGCGATCCGATCCCGGTCGGCCACGCCCAGCGCCACCACCGCGTCGACCGCGGCCTGGGCGTTGGCGACCAGCTGCTCGACATAGGTGTCGTTCGGCTCGGCGCCGTCGCGGCCGATGATCGGGAACGACGGGTTGTCGAGGATCGCATAGCCCTGGGTCAGCAGGAACAGGTGGCTGATCCCGGCCGGGCGGGTGAAGCGGTTGCCCTCGTCCACCGTCTGGCTGGCCACCGCGGCGTCGGTGAACTCGGCCGGATAGGCCCACATCAGAAGCGGCAGCGGCCCGTCCTTGGCCTTGTCGTAGCCGGCCGGCAGATAGAGCACGCCCGACAGGGTCACGCCGTCGGCGCGCTTGTAGGTGATGGTCTGCTTGGTCACGCCGGCGAACTGCGGCGCCCGGTCGGGGAAGTTGGTCAGGGCGCGGGCCTTGGCCCCCTTGGCCGTGGCGTGGATGAAGTAGTTGGGCGCGTCCTTGGCGCTTTCGCGGCGGGTGATCACGGTCTTGCCGGCGTCGTCGGCCAGGGCGATCGGAGCCTCGTAATAGGGCGCGGCCGACTCCCACAGCTTGGTGACCTTGCCGTCGGCCAGCGACATGCGGCCGATGAACGGGAACTCGCCCTTGGCCGAGGCGCCGTCGCCGCGCACGAACACCGCCTTGCCGTCGGGCGTGAAGTGCATGACCTCCTGCCCTTGGGCGTTGCGGCGGCCGATCACCTGGCCAGGATCGTTGTACTTGTCCTGATAGTTGCGCTCCAGCATCACGCGGCCCGCGCCGGGCTTGGACGGATCGACGGCGATGCGCTTTTCCATCCGGGTCTGCCACCAGCGGCTGTTGACCACGGCGAAGTCGGACCGGCCCCAGGCGATGCCGCGATAGCGCTGATCCAGGTCGACCAGCTTGGTTGGCGGCGCGTCGAAGGGCGCGGCCGACAGGAACACGCTGTCGTGCACGGCCACCTTCTTGCGCGGGTCGCCGCCGTCCTGGGCCTCGGCCCAGACCAGGGTGGCGGGCGCGTCGGCGCGCCAGCTGATGCTGCGCGGCCCCGTGGTCTCGGCGTCATTGGCCGGCGGCAGGTTGTCGACCAGCGGCCTGTCGATGATGGTCTTGACCGGCTGGCCGTCGACCGTGGCGACGACGACCTCGGTCGGGAACAGGTTGGCCGGCACCAGATAGCTGTAGGGCCGCTTCAGGCGGTTGATCAGCAGGTACTTGCCGTCCGGCGAGACCGACACGTTCGAGATGATCCCCGGCTTGCCGACCGGGCTGGTCTTGCCGTCCAGCGACACGTGGGTCAGCTGCGAGGCGAAATAGTAGTCGAACAGCGCCTCGTCGTGGGCGTTGGCCAGCAGGTCCTGATAGGTGCGGATCGCGGCGCTTCGGCCCTTGGACTCCTGGATGGTCGGGCCGGTCGGCACGGCGCTCGCGACCGGCGGGGCGCCGCGGCCGGCGATGATGGTCTGGACGATCAGGCCCGAGCCGTCCGGCAGCCAGTCATAGCCGGCCCCGAACACGGCGTTGACGACCGGCTCCGTGACCTTGCGGGCCGCGGCGGTCTTGACGTCGGCGACCCACAGCTCGAGGCCGGTCTTGGCGTCCATCACGAAGGCCACCTTCGAGCCGTCCGGCGACCAGGTCGGGGCGAAGAACCGCGCGCCGGCCGGCAGGGCGACCGGGCGGACCTTGCCCGTGGCGACGTCCTCGAACGCCAGGCTGTTCATCCAGTTGGCGCGGGCCTCGATCGGGCCGTTGGCGCGGGGATTGATGCGGTAGCCGGCCAGCCGCAGGATCGGCTCGGAGACGGCGGCGATCGAGGGCAGGTTCTCGCGGCCGAACTGGGCCAGCACCTTGTGGTCGGGGCCGACGCTGACGGTGGGCGTCTGGGGCGCGTCGAGGATCTGGGCGATCGGGGCGGGCGGGGTCTGGTAGCCGTCGGCCGCCAGGGCGGCGCCGGAAAACGCCGCCAACGCCACGGAGGCGGCCAGCGCCAACGCGCGCCGCCGGAAGGAAGTCTGGAACATTGCTTGGGCCCCTCACTGGATCCGCGCCTTTCACCCGGCGCGTTAACGAAAGGCATGGTTATGCCGGGACGCGGCGAAAGGAAACCAATTTTAGTCGCAATTGACCGCTAAAGCCCGATATGGCGCACCATCTTTCGACGAAACGGGCGCAATTTGATTTCCCCATCGCAACATCGTGTCACCCGCGAAATCACGCCGGTCCGGCCGGATGGCGGTCGGTCCGCTCTGAAGCGGAGGCGCGAGGGGATTAGGTCCGGATCTCGCGGACCGACGAGTAACCGACCTTAACGGCGACGTTGTCGCCCGCGAAATAGAGGATCTCGTTCAGTCCGGTCTTGCCGATGAAGTCCATGACAAATGGACCGGCGCCGCTGATGCTCCGGGCGTTGCCGAGGCCGCTCGTCGTGCCGGCGTAGACGTCCAGCTTGCCACCGGAAAGCGCCTTGACCCCGACGGTGAAGCGATACTTCCGATTGTCGCCTTGAGGGCTGAATCCGGACGCCAGGGCGCCCTTCGAGCCGACCGCGCCGGACTTGACGCCCTGGCCGCCCACGATCTTCCACGCGGCTGGCCCCGTCCCGCTCCTCGTCCATCGGGCGGGGTCTTCCATGAAGCGATCGAGGACCAGCTCGTCCCCAAGATCGTCAATCACCGGGCGGGCGACGACCGGCCGAAGCTGCGCCAGCTCGGGCGGAGGGCGGTTGGCCTTGAGTTGTTCGAGGGTCAGCGTCGTGCCGTAAATCTTCTTGGGCTTCGTGGTCAGCGGCACAAGCTGACCCACCCAGGCGTCGCCCTGATATCTTCCGTCCTTGTAGTAGTCGAGGCCCGTTCCGGCGAGGATCGTGTTCTCCACGGGCCTGACGATGGCGACGCCCGGCTTTGGCGCGACCCAGGCCTCGAACGAGACGATCAGGCCGGCGATATCACTCTGCGTCACCTCGTAGAAACCGCCGGGCTGAAACAAGTGGATGAACCGGCCAGGCTCCAGCTGCGTCACGAACGGCTGGGAGCCGCTCGACCAGTGGGTCAAGGGGTACTCGGCGCCGCGCACCCCCACCGGATAATGAAAGCCGAGCCACGGACGCGCGGAGAAGTGGAAACGCGTCCAGAGCCCCGTGGATTTCGAGAGCATGTAGCCGCTGAGGTTCCGAAAACACACGAGCACGTCGGGATCCAGCGGCGCATCCTTGGCTCGAAAGGCTTGGAGCCAGGCCACGAGCTGGTTGAAGCTCGTCGGCGCGGTCGGATTAAGTCGGCCCTGAGCGTACCAGTTGTTCGAGGGAAGGGTCCCCTCGCCATCGGGCAGAGGGCTATTGGGTCCGATCGTATTGGTCACCATCAGCGCCAAGTTGGCGTTCGACGGCCTGCCGTCCCCCCTTCTTGGCGCGAAGGCGACCTTCGTGGGCGACAGCAGGCCCTGGCTCGCCGCCCCGCTGGACACCGTGGCCGCGCCGGCGGCGAGGATGACGCACCGCCGCGATACCTTGTCTGGCACCTTCATCGCCCTCGTTCCGCCTGAGACGCACTATAGCCAAGACGACGCCAAGGTCTCGGCGCCGCGAACGCCGGAGCGAGGACGCTGGCGCGGGGCTCGGGCGCCGCGTCTCAGTTCGGGATGACCGGCGTCGGCGCCTGCATCGTCTCCTGAGCGCGCTGGGCCATGCGGCGCTGGGCCTGACGGTCCTCGGGGGTGGTGCAGATCTTCACCGGAAACTGGCTGCCGGTGACCATCTCCTTGCGGCAGATCACGCCGTCCTTGGGCTTGGCGGCCTTGCCGGCGCTGGCGGCCGGCGGGGCGGCGGTCTGGTCGACAGGGGCCTGGGCGACCGTCGTCTGGGCGACGGCGGTCTGGGCGAGGGCGCCGCCCGCCACGATCAGACCAAACGCGGCGACGGACACGAAGAGACGCATGACATCCTCTGGTTTACCGAAAGGCGCGCCATAGGAGGAAGCCGGGGGCGCAAGGTCAAGTTACGATGCGTCCACGCACGGAACCGAACCTGAAATTGCATCGTCGGAAAGCGCTGGCCCGCCTCGACCCGGACGGAGCGATGGCTTAAGGGGTCTAGGTCACGGGGACGTGGCGGAATCGGTAGACGCGCCGGACTTAAAATCCGTTGGAGCAATCCGTGTGGGTTCGAGTCCCACCGTCCCTACCAGCGCCTCCGGCAAGATCGGAACCGCCGTTTTCGCGTCTCGGGGGAATAAGTCGAACGTCGGGTGATAGACGTATCTCCGCGCCTCGACTCTCGGCAGGATCGCAGAGGCTCCAGCGCGAGGAGACCATCGTGTCCCATCTCCGGTTCGGTCAGAGCTTCCTGGCGCGGTCGCCGAAGGTTCGGCGCCGCGCGGGCCCGGACCGCGGGCCTGTGAGCGCCGCCGCGCGGGCCAATCGCCACGCGACGACTTCTCTTCCTCCCCAAAGTATGCGCTGTGAGTGCCATGGCTGAAGACAAGACCCCCGACCCCGTAGACATCCACGTCGGCCGCCGGTTGCGGATGCGGCGCAAGGATCTCGGCTATTCCCAGCAGGCCCTGGCCGACGCGCTGGGCCTGACCTTCCAGCAGGTGCAGAAGTACGAGGGCGGGTCCAACCGGATCAGCGCCAGCAAGCTGCACGCCACCGCCATGTTCCTGAAGACCCCGATCGGCTTCTTCTTCGAGGGGCTGGACGATCCGGAAGGCGCCGACAGCACCGCCGCCGACCTGGCCAACGAGATGGCGGAGTTCTGGTCCACGCCCGGCGCGCCGGACCTGGCCCGCGCCTACGCCGCCATCCCCTCGACCGGCATGCGCAAGCACCTCTTGGAGCTGGCCAAGGCGATCGCGGGCGAGGAGTAGCCCGTCCTAGGCCGGATCGGCCACGCGCTCGATGTTTCGCGCGCCCGCCTCGGTGAGCGCCGCGACCAGTTCCTCCACCGCCGCGTCCAGCTCGGCGGCGTCGCGGCCGCGCAGCACCAGGTTCGCGCCGTAGACGTCGGGCGGGCTGAAGAACGGATAGCTGCCCAGCGACATCTCCGGGTGGGCCTTGGCCACGGCCTCCAGCGGCGCGGCGATCACGCCCTCGCCGGTGCCGGTCACGCGGACGGTCTTGGACAGCACCACCGCCCCGGTGCGCAGGCGCGGGCCGACGTCCTCCAGCATGCCGCGCATGATCGCCGGCACGCCGGCCAGCACGAAGACGTTCTCCTTCTGAAAGCCGGGCGGGCCCTGGACCGGGTTCTTCACCAGGCTGCCGCCTTCGGGCACGTGCGCCATGCGCCGGCGGGCGGCGTTGGGCTCGCCCCAGCGCTCGCGCAGCATGGCCATGATCTCGGGATGCTCCGGCGCCGTCACGCCGAACGCCTTGGCGATGGAGTCGGCGGTGATGTCGTCGTGGGTGGGGCCGATGCCGCCGGTGGTGATCACATAGTCGTACTTGGTCCGCAGGGCGTTGACCGCGTCGATGATCTCCTGCTCCACATCGGGCACCACGCGCGCCTCGCGCAGCTCGACGCCATAGGTCCCCAGGTACTTGGCGATGGCCGCCAGATTGGTGTCCTGGGTCCGGCCGGAGAGAATCTCGTCGCCGATGATCATGACGGCGGCGGTGACGCGTTCGCTGGTGGTCATCGGTGCGGTTCTCCCTTGCTCATGCGCACTTAAGCCCGCGCTTGGCCCAGGGCAACGACCTCCTGTAAGCAAATGCGGCGACTTCGATGGAGGAGCGCCATGACCATAGCCATCTCCTTCGAATTCACGGGCCTAGGTTGGGCGAGGTTCTGTTTGCGCGTCGGCGACAAGACCTATCAGAGCCCCTCCGTGAGCTATTGCACGGACGCCTTCGGTGATCTCGCTAGGATGGCGCTTTGCGGGGTCACAGGCGCATCTCGATCGGAAGCCAGCTTCGAGCTCGAACCAGGCGAACTCCGGTTCGTGCTCACCCGACAGCCGTTGGACGCCCCCGGCCTGCTTTCGATCCTGGAATTCCCCGATTTCCATCATCCCGTCGCGCCGGACGCGGAAGGCAAGCTGGCGTTTGGCGTCGAGGCCGATGCACGAGATTTCGGGCGCGCGATGCTCGCTGGCCTAGACGCGATCTGGAGCGAATACGGTCAGGAGGGGTTCAATTCGCATTGGCGCGGGCAAAGAGGCTTCCCGCTCGCGGCGACCGAAGCGCTCAGACGCGCTTTGGAGGTCGATGACCCAAGCCCGTACAACGAGGCTTTCGAGGACATGTGGTCGATGCTGATGGACGAGACAGCGGAGGACTAAGTCGCATGCTGCTCCCGCAACCGCTCGTTCACGGCCGTCTGGTCAGTCGCTACAAGCGGTTCTTCGCGGACCTGATACTGGACGACGGCCAAGAGATCACCGCCCACTGCCCCAATCCGGGGGCCATGCTGGGCCTGAAGGCGCCGGGCCTCGGCGCCTGGGCGTCCTGGTCGGACGATCCCAAGCGCAAGCTGGCCTACACCCTCCAGATGGTCGAACACGGGAACAGCCTGGTCGGGATCAACACCCTGCTGCCGAACAAGCTGGTCGCCGAGGCCCTGGCGGCGGACCGCATCCCCGAGCTCTCCGGCTATGCGACGATCAAGCCGGAGGTGAAGTACGCCGAAGCCAGCCGCGTCGACTTCCTGCTGACCCATCCGGACCGCCCGCCGTGCTGGCTGGAGGTCAACAATTGTCCACCTAATTACAACGTGCTCGAACGCCTTTGGCTCGAAGTGAAAAACTGCCACTTCTCAAGAACTAAGGGCTTGGCCGAATTCCCCGACTGCAAGGCCGAACGGTCGACGCGCCACCTCGGCGACCTCGCGGCGCAGGTCGCACAAGGGGATCGAGCGGCGGTGCTGTTTGTCGTCCAGCGCGAGGACTGCGATGAGTTCAGCGCGTGTCCGGACTTGGACCCGGCCTTCGCAAAGGCCCTCGGTCAGGCGGCGGACGCAGGTGTCGAGGTGCTGATCTATGCCTGCGAAATGAAGACCGATGCTGTAAAGCTCAGTCGGAAAATCGCTTGGAGGCGATAGACGGGGCCATGAAATCAACCGTAAACAGTGTTGGCCAGCCCTCGCGTGACGAAGTGCTCGCGAAACTTGGCGAATTGGTCGACGGCCGGATCGACCGAGGTCAGGCCTCGGCTTGGGCCAGCCAATGGCTCGCGGAGGATCGAATACCGGGCTCCAAGGTCACAGTCACCGACATCCCAGCTTGGAACACGCTCGTTTCGATCTCCGGAGCCGACACATACGGCGGTGATCGCCCTTTTCTCTACGATGAAGATGATTTCAGGGATTGGGCTCTGAAGCTGGAAGCCGCACCTCGATAGACTGCAAAGCCGGGAACGCTGAATTGGGGTTCTTAGGCGAAAAGGCAATCGCAACGTCAAGAACTGCCACTTCTCGCGCACGCCGGGCCTGGCCGAATTCCCCGACTGCAAGGCCGAGCGCTCGACCCGGCACCTGGCCGACCTCGCCGCCCAGGTCGCGCAGGGCCATCGCGCGGTGGTGCTGTTCGTGGTCCAGCGCGAGGACTGCGAGACCTTCCAGGCCTGCGCCGACCTCGACCCCGCCTTCGCGCACGGCCTGGACGCGGCCGCGGCGGCGGGGGTGGAGGTGCTGGTCCATGCCTGCGCGATGGGGACGCAGGCGCTGCGGATCGATCGGCGCCTGACGTGGACCCCCGCTCACCTAACAGCGATTTAAGCTGCAATCCCGCAGGCTTCCGCTACCCCTTTGCGCGGTTCGCGAACTGAGGGGATCGCATGAAGGGGACCGTTCTGGCGCTCGCCGTGCTGGCGCTGGCCTTGGCCGGCTGCGGCCGGCAGGATCCCGGCAAGCCGGAAAGCGGCTTCGTCACCGGCCTGCGGGCCGTGTTCGCGTTCAAGGCCTGCACCGGCGAGCTGGAGGAGCGTTTCGGCCTGAAGAAGGTCGTGGGCATCCAATCCAACGCCATGGACCCCGTTCAGGTGGGCGCGCCCGGCAATTGGGACGTCAAGTTCACCGCCGACGTCACCGAGAAGCCGACCGGTCGGGTCACGCGCTACACGGGCGTGTGCCACGTGCGCCGCGATCGGCCCACGACGTTGGACGCGACCTTCGTCAAGGAAGTGCGCCCCGGCGACGGCGTGGTGCGACGCATCCAGCCCGGGAGCTGAAGGCCGTCCTCGCCCCCGGCGGCGATCTGTCCGCGCTCTAATCGCGCCGAGGGTTGAAATTCGTGCTAGGATCGCGAGATACGCCCCATCGCCCCTTATGATCGCCGCGTCGCGGCGGCGACCGCCGAGTAGAGCATGACCCTGGACAACACCCTCGAGATCGAAGCCGAGACCCGCACGGGTCAGATCAAGCTGCACAAGGCCGAGGACTTCGAGGGCATGCGCAAGGCCGGCAAGCTGGCGGCCGAGTGCCTGGACATGCTGGTCCCGCACGTCAAGCCGGGCGTGTCGTCCGACGAGCTGGACCGGCTCGCCCGCGAGTTCATCCTCGACCACGGCGCCCTGCCCGCCTGCCTCTATTATCGCGGCTATCCCAAGACCGTCTGCATCTCGCGCAACCACGTGGTCTGCCACGGCATCCCGGGCGACTGGGCGCTGCGCGAGGGCGACATCGCCAATATCGACGTCACCGTGATCGTCGACGGCTGGCACGGCGACACCTCGCGGATGTACGGCGTCGGCGAGGTCGGCCCGCGCGCCCGCCGGCTGGTCGAGATCACCTACGAGGGCATGAAGCGCGGCCTCGAAGCCGTGAAGCCCGGCGCGACCCTGGGCGACATCGGTCACGCCATCCAGTCCTATGTCGAGGCCCAGCGCTGCAGCGTGGTGCGCGACTTCTGCGGCCACGGCCTGGGCCGCGTGTTCCACGACGCTCCGAACATCCTGCACTTCGGCCGCCCCGGCCAGGGCGCGGTGCTGAAGCCGGGCATGTTTTTCACGGTCGAGCCTATGGTGAACCTGGGCAAGCCGGCCGTGAAGGTGCTGAACGACGGCTGGACCGCCGTGACCCGCGACAAGTCGCTGTCGGCCCAGTGCGAGCACTCGATCGGCGTGACCGAGGACGGCTACGAGATCTTCACCGCCTCCCCCGCCGGGCTGTTCCAGCCGGCGATCCTGGGGTGAGGTGGCGAGATCCTCCCCCTCTGGGGGAGGTGGCCTGAAAGGCCGGAGGGGGCAGCGCGGCATAGGCCGTATAAGCCCCCTCAGTCGGCTGCGCCGACAGCTCCCCCAACGGG
>NZ_CAMQSF010000023.1 GCF_947036865.1 uncultured Caulobacter sp.
CGTCGTCCCGCCCCGGCCGCCGGCCGCGCCGCCGGCGCCGCCCTCGCCGATGGGCGTCTTCAAGCCGGTGTTCGACTACACCCACCTCGGCCCCGAGGGCGCCGACCAGGTCTCGGCGCTGATGGCCAAGGCCCTGGCCGAGGCGGTTCCGGAACTGGGGCGCGACCTGCTGCCCTGATCCAGGTCAAGACTTGCGGGGAGCGGGCGCTTAGTCTGGCGTCTTCACAAGCCGAGACCCTCCGTGACCGAGATCCCCGCCCCGTCTTCCGCCCCCGACAACCATGCGCAGCTGACCTCGCCGTCCTACCGGCTGGCGGCGCTGGACCAGGACTTCCTGCTCGGCGAGTCGATGCGCGGCGTGCGGTTCCTGCTGGAGTTCGCGAAGGCCGACGAGACCCTGCGCCGCTGGGGCGTGCGCTCGACCGTCGTGGTGTTCGGCAGCGCCCGCGTGCGCGAAAACGGCCCGGGCCGGCAGGCCCACTGGTACGAAGAGGCGCGGCGCCTGGGCCGGATCGTCTCCGAGCGCGGCGGCGCCAGGCTGGAGACCGGCGAGCACGTCCGCGACAACGTCATCGCCACCGGCGGCGGCCCGGGCGTTATGGAGGCGGCCAATCGCGGCGCTTACGAGGCCGGCGCGCCCAGCATCGGCTTCAACATCACCCTGCCCCGCGAGCAGACGCCCAATCCCTACTGCACGCCGGACCTGACCTTCCGCTTCCACTACTTCGCCATGCGCAAGATGCACCTGGCCATGCGCGCCAACGCCCTGGTGGTGTTCCCCGGCGGCTTTGGCACCTTCGACGAGCTGTTCGAGATCCTGACCCTGCGCCAGACCGACAAGGCGCCGCCGATCCCGATCGTCCTGTTCGACGAGGCCTATTGGCGCGGGGTGATCAATTTCGACGGCCTGGTCGAGCACGGCATGATCGACGCCGCCGACCTTGACCTGCTGCGCTTCGCCGACGACGCCGAGACCGCCTGGACGGCGCTGGCGGAAGGCGGGCTGCGGCTGGCCGAGGCCGGGTAACGCCCCTTCGACGCTCTCAACGCGCGCCTGGGCCGCCCAGCGTCCTGACGCACGCGCGCGTCCTGGCCGGCGAGAGACCAGCGGGGACCTCCAACCGTTGGAAGGTCACCATCGTCTTGCCCACTGGCCGGTAACGGATAACGCGCTCCTGTCCGGTTGCGTCCGTCACGCGGTAGACGATCTCGACGCTGGAGTCGTTCATTGCGCCGCCCTCGCGCCCGAGCCGCGTCATGCCATCGCGCAAGCCGGCGGCATAGGCCGGTCCAGCGGGATCGACGCCCGTGAAGTGGCCGGCCTCGGCCGTCGCATCGGCGTCGAAACCGAGGTCGAAGGCCGGCTGGGTCACCGTCCGTAATTGCAGGCAGGCGAAGGCGTCCGTCGGGAGGGACAAGGTCTCCCCTCGAGTCTCGTAGCGATCGATGTCCGCCAAGGCCGAACGGCCCGCGACCGTCTGGAACGCCGCCTCGAAGTTCACGCGCAGACGGCTCTCGGGCGCGTGGCGGTAGCGCGAGCGCATCTCCCGCATCACCGCGTCCAGGCTCTTGCCGCTCCGGCGCAGCTGCGCATCGAACAGCGCCGCCAGCATGGCGCCGCGCTTGTAGGTGATCTCCTCCACATCGTGGTCGGTCCAATAGGCCTGCGCGATCCGGGCCTCTGGCGCATTGCGCGCCGGAGAAACGCCATAGGCGCGCAGCCACTCGTTCCACGACGCGACATAGGCCGGGAGATCCATCATTCCCGCCCGAAGCAGCATCCGCTTGGTGTAGAAGTCGGTGAAGCCCTCGGACAGCCAGGCGCTGGAGCGATCGGCGTCCTGGGCGCCCAGCTGCGCCGGGTTCCAGGCGTGGAAGTGCTCATGGGCCAGCAGGGGAAGCACCTCCTTCAGCGTGAGCGAGGTCCCCACCCAGAGGGCGAAGGCGCCGTCGAGGCCGCGTCCGCTGTAGGACTCGAAGACCTGGGTCCGCAGCGGCGCCAACGCGATCAGGAACGGCGCGCGGGCCCGATCCCCCCAGAAGGCGCGCTCGGCGCGGACCACGGCGAAGGCGGCTTCGGCGAAGGCTGGGTCGTCGAACCGATCGAACGCGCCGAGCGCGGCGATGCGCAGGCCCGCGTCGCGTCCCCCGCCTCGGATCGTCCGCAGGCGTGGCGAGCCGATCAAGATGCTGTGTAGGATGTCCTCGACCGTCCGGGCGCCAGGGTGGGTCAGGTTGGAGTCGAAGGCGAACCCCTCGGGGGCGCCCGCCCATGTGAAGGTCGCCGGGGCGTCGCGTCGGCCCGCGGGAAAGGCGAAGACCATCTCGCCCGCCGTGTAGAACCAGTCCGGAAGGATGATCGGCCGGGTCTGATCGACGTCCTGCGTGGTCGGCGGCGCGGCGTAGCCCGAGCGGATCCGATAGCGCGCATGCAAGGGAGCCCCGGGCGCGGAGCGGATTTCGGTCTGATCGCCGTCCAAGGGCGTGACGCGGTCGGCGCCCGTGATGACCAGATCCTCGGCGTATCGGCCGGGGCGCTTCTCGCTCTCGACATGGTCGAAGAACCGCAGCCGCGTGACGCCGCTGAGGTCGGCCTTGAAGTCGATATCGACGGCGAGGGCGCGAAGAGCGCCCTTTTCGATCACGGGCGACAGGACATAACGCACCGGCGCGAGTTCGGCCCGAGCCTGCGTCGTCAGAAACAGGGCGATCACCACGCCGAACGAGAAGCGCCTCACGCTTGTTGGCTCCACCCACGACCTCTGATCGTGGATAGCCCGTCGAACGCGCGTCGGTCCAGTCGGCGCCGTGTCCTTCGCCAGCGCAAAAGCGCGTCAGCTCAGCAGGTGCCGCACGGCCGAGCGCAGCACCGCGGCCATGGCCTCGCGGTCGACCTCGGGGTGGTTGACGCCGCGCATCAGCAGGCCGTCGAAGATCATGCCGACCGCCTCGCAGCGAGCCTGGAACTCGGCCTCGCTCCATTCGGGGCGACGGTTGCGCTCCATCATCACGCGGGCCAGGTCGCGCTCCTGCTGGTCGGCGGCGCGGACGATGGCGGCGACCTTGGGATTGCGCGCCGCCTCGGCCACCACCTCCAGGGCCAGGGCCGCGCGGCGCGGGTCGAAGGACTTTTCGATGGCCTCGGGCAGATGGTCCTCGATCGCGTCGAGCAGGGTGCCCGGCTGGCTTTCCAGTTCGGCGAACTTGTCGCGCATCTCGGCCAGGTCCTGGGCGACGATGGCGGCGATGATCGCCTCCTTGTTCTCGAAATAGCGATAGATCTGGCCGACCGAGAGCCCAGCGGCCTTGGCGATGTCGGCCATGCTGGCGCCATGGAAGCCAGACTGGCGCACCCGCTCGCACGCCGCGTCCAGGATCTGCTGGCGGCGCGACTCCGGCGACGGACGGTTCGAGGACGGCTCGTCAATCATCGCGGGTCCCCTTGGGGAGAATCCTGGTGGGCATTACATTTCCGTTAGGTCAGCCGCATTCTCGAAGGGCCGACCTTGACTTGCGACACTACCGCGCCTAAGTCCAGCCCGCCTGAGAATGAACGTTCATTCTCAAATTGTTCATCATGCCGGTTTCGTCAAGGGCAAGAGCCAACGAAGCCACCGCACCCGGGGTCAGACATGCTCTTTCAACGCTCGGCCGCGACGGCGGCCGTCGGTCTCGCCGCCATCGCCCTCACCCTCGCCGCCTGTGGCCAGAAGCCCGGCGGCGGCATGGGCATGGGCGGCCCGGCCGAGGTCGGCTACATCGTGGTCCAGAGCCAGTCGGTGGGTCTGACCACCGAGCTTTCCGGTCGGACCTCGGCGTTCCTGGTGTCGGACGTGCGTCCGCAGGTCGGCGGCGTGATCAAGGCGCGGCTGTTCCAGGAAGGTTCGTATGTGCGCGCCGGCCAGTCGCTCTATCAGATCGATCCGGCGACCTATCAGGCGGCCTACAACAGCGCCGCGGCCGCCCTCGCCCAGGCCCAGGCCACCGCCACCGCGGCCAAGCTGAGAGCCGACCGCTACAGGACCCTGGTCGAGACCGGGGCGGTGTCCAAGCAGGACAATGACGACGCCCAGGCCACCGCGGCCCAGACCGCCGCCGCCGTCGCGGTGCAGAAGGCCGCCTTGGACAACGCGCGGATCAATCTGAACTACACCAAGGTCGCCGCGCCGATCTCCGGCCGCGTCGGCAAGAGCAGCGTCACGCCCGGCGCCCTGGTCACGGCCAACCAGGCCGCCGCCCTGGCCACGGTGCAGGATCTGTCGAAGGTCTATGTCGACCTGACCCAGACCTCGGCCGAGCTCCTGAAGCTGAAGCAGCAGTTCGCCAGCGGCAAGCTGGGCCAGGCCAGCGCTGCGCAGGTCAGCCTGAAGCTGGAGGACGGCTCGACCTATCCGCTGCCGGGCCGGCTGGAATTCTCGGACGTCACCGTCGATCCGGGCACCGGCTCGGTGACGCTGCGGGCGGTGTTCCCCAACCCCGACGGCGTGCTGCTGCCGGGCATGTACGTCCGCGCCGTCCTCGGCCAAGGCGTGGCGGCCGGCGGCATCCTGGTCCCGCAGACGGCGATCAACCGCGACCCCAAGGGCGGCGCCACGGTGATGCTGGTCAACGCCCAGGGCCAGGCCGAGCCTCGCCCGGTCACGCTGGGCCAGACGCTGGGCGACAAGTGGCTCGTCACCGGCGGCCTGCGTCCCGGCGACAAGGTCATCGTCGAGGGCCTGATGAAGATGCGCCCCGGCGCGCCGATCAAACCCGTGCCGGCCGGCTCCAAGCCCGCCGCCCCGCAAGCCCAACACTAAGGCGGGCCCAGGATGCTTTCGCGTTTCTTCATCGACCGGCCCATCTTCGCGTGGGTCATCGCCATCGTGATCATGCTGGCCGGGGCGCTCGCCATCCGGACCCTGCCGATCGCGCAGTATCCCAGCATCGCCCTGCCGCAAGTGACGGTGTCGGCCGTCTATCCCGGCGCCTCGGCCAAGACGGTCGAGGACAGCGTCACCCAGGTCCTCGAGCAGAAGATGAAGGGCCTGGACGGCCTGGAGTACATGTCGTCGACCAGCGACAGCTCCGGCGCGGCGTCCCTGACCCTGACCTTCAAGGCCGGGACCAACATCGACATCGCCCAGGTGCAGGTGCAGAACAAGCTGCAAACCGCCACCGCCCTGCTGCCGCAGGAAGTGCAGCAGCAAGGCCTGACGGTCGCCAAGTCGGCGCGGAACTTCATGATGGTGGTGGGCCTCTATTCCGAGGACCCCAAGGTCACCAACACCGACGTCGCCGACTATCTGGCCTCGAACATCCAGGACCCGCTGAGCCGCGTCGACGGCGTCGGCGACATCCAGCTGTTCGGCGCGCAGTACGCGATGCGCATCTGGCTGGACCCGCAGAAGCTGGCCAGCTTCAGCCTGACCCCCGCCGACGTCGCCGCCGCGATCCGCGCCCAGAACGCCCAGGTCTCGGCCGGCCAGATCGGGGGCACGCCGAACCTGCCGGGCACGGGGCTGAACGCGACGATCACGGCCCAGTCGCGCCTGCAGACGCCCGAGCAGTTCCGCCAGATCATCGTCAAGAACAGCGCCGGCGGCGCCACCGTGCGCCTGGCCGACGTGGCCCGCGTCGAGCTGGGGGCCGAGAACTACGGCTCGGTCGCCAAGTTCAACGGCCACCCCGCCGCCGGTCTCGCCATCCGCCTGGCCCCCGGCGCCAACGCGCTCGACACCGCCGCGGCGGTCAAGGCCAAGATGGCCCAGCTCGAGAAGAGCTTCCCGGCCAACTACAAGTACGTGGTCCCCTACGACTCCACCCCGTTCGTGAAGCTGTCGATCGAGGAAGTCGTCAAGACGCTGATCGAAGCCATCGTGCTGGTGTTCATCGTCATGTTCCTGTTCCTGCAGAACTGGCGCGCGACCCTGATCCCGACCATCGCCGTGCCGGTCGTGCTCTTGGGCACGTTCGGCGTGCTGGCCGCCTTCGGCTACTCGATCAACACCCTGACCATGTTCGGCCTGGTGCTGGCCATCGGCCTCCTGGTCGACGACGCCATCGTCGTGGTCGAGAACGTCGAGCGGGTGATGTCCGAGGAGGGCCTCTCGCCGGTCGAGGCGACGCGCAAGTCGATGAGCGAGATCACCGGCGCCCTGATCGGCATCGCCCTGGTGCTGGCCGCGGTGTTCGTGCCGATGGCCTTCTTCGGCGGCTCGCAGGGCGTGATCTATCGCCAGTTCTCGATCACCATCGTCTCGGCGATGGGCCTGTCGGTGATCGTGGCCCTGATCCTGACCCCGGCGCTCTGCGCCACGCTGCTGAAGCCGGTCCAGGCCGGTCACCACGACGAGAAGACCGGCTTCTTCGGCTGGTTCAATCGCAGCTTCAACGACGCCTCCAACCGCTACCAAGGGGCCGTGCGCGGCGTCCTGGGCAAGGGCGGCCGCTGGATGGCCATCTACGCCGCGATCATCGTGGCCATGGGCCTGCTGTTCATCCGCCTGCCCAGCGCCTTCCTGCCGGAAGAGGACCAGGGGATCATGATCACCCTCGTCCAGCTGCCGCCGGGCGCGACCCAGGAGCGGACGCTCTCGGTGCTCGACACCGTCCGCGACCACTTCCTCAACGACGAGAAGGACGCCGTGCAGTCGGTGTTCACCGTCTCGGGCTTCAGCTTCAGCGGCGCGGGCCAGAACGCGGGCCTGGCCTTCGTGCGGCTCAAGGACTTCGACCTGCGGAAGGCCGGCAAGCTCAAGGCGCAGGCCGTCGCGGGTCGGGCGATGGGCGTGTTCGGCGGCATCCGCGACGCCATGGTGTTCGCCGTGATCCCGCCGGCCGTGCCGGAGCTGGGCACCTCGTCGGGCTTCGACTTCCAGCTGCAGGACACCGGCGGCGTCGGCCACGAGGCCCTGATGAACGCCCGCAACATGATGCTGGGCATGGCCTCCAAGGACCCGAACCTGGCCGGCGTGCGCCCCAACGGCCAGGACGACACCCCGCAGCTGAAGATCGAGGTCGACCAGGCCAAGGCCGGCGCCATGGGCCTGACCACCGCCGACATCAACAGCGCCCTCAGCGCCGCCTGGGGCGGGAGCTACGTCAACGACTTCATCGATCGTGGCCGGGTGAAGAAGGTCTACATGCAGGCCGACGCGCCGTTCCGCATGACGCCCGAGGACCTGAACCGCTGGTACGTGCGCAACAACCAGGGCCAGATGGTCCCGTTCCCCGCCTTCGCCTCGGCCAGCTGGACCTTCGGCTCGCCGCGTTTGGAGCGCTATAACGGCCTGTCCTCGACCAACATCCAGGGCGCGCCGGCGCCGGGCAGGAGCTCGGGCCAGGCCATGGACGCCATGGAGAAGCTGGCCGCCCAGCTGCCGCCGGGCATCGGCTTCGAATGGACCGGCCTGTCGGCCCAGGAGCGCGAGTCGGGCAACCAGGCGCCGGCCCTCTACGCCATCTCGATCCTCGTAGTGTTCCTGCTGCTAGCGGCCCTCTATGAGAGCTGGTCGATCCCGCTGGCGGTGATCATGGTCATCCCGCTGGGCGTGATCGGCGCCCTGCTGGCGACCTTCGCCCGCGGCCTCAGCAACGACATCTACTTCCAAGTGGGGCTGCTGACGACCATGGGCCTGGCCGCCAAGAACGCCATCCTGATCGTCGAGTTCGCCAAGGACCTCTACGAAAAGGGCCTGTCGCTGGTCGACGCCACGCTGGAGGCGGTGCGCATCCGTCTGCGCCCGATCATCATGACCTCGCTGGCCTTCGTGTTCGGCGTGCTGCCCCTGGCCATCTCCAACGGGGCCGGATCGGGCGCGCAGCACGCCATCGGCACCGGCGTGATCGGCGGCATGCTGTCGGCCACCCTGCTGGCGATCTTCTTCGTCCCGCTGTTCTTCGTGGTGGTCGAGCGGGTCTTCAAGCCCAAGCACAAGGGCCACGACCAGGCCGTCGCCGAGCGCGGCGAGACCTCGGAGGCGCATTGATCATGTCGCGTAACCTCATCCTGATCCTCGCCGCCTCGACGGCGCTGGGCGCCTGCGCGCTCGCCCCCAAGTACGAGCGCCCGGCCCTGCCGGTGGCCCAGACCTGGTCGACGCCGACGCCCGAAGCGACCGGCTCGGTCACGGCCGCCGACCTCGACTGGCGCCAGGTGCTGATCGACCCGCGCCTGCGCGGCGTCGTCGACCTGGCTCTGAAGCGCAACCGCGACCTGCGGGTGGCGGTGCTGAACATCGAGCGGGCGCGGGCCCAGTATGGCGTCCAGCGCGCGGAGCTGTTCCCCGCCGTCAACGCCGGCGCCAGCGAGACCCGCTCGCGCACCCCGGCGTCGGTCTCCCAGACCGGCAAGGCCTTCGACACCGAGGTCTATAGCGCCACGATCGGCTTCACCGCCTATGAGCTGGACCTGTTCGGGCGGGTGCGCAGCCTGAACGACGCGGCCTTGCAGAGCTTCCTGGCCACCCAGGAAACCAGCCGGTCGGCGCGGATCAGCCTGATCGCCGAGACCGCCAACGCCTGGCTGACCCTGGCCGCCGACCAGGATCGCCTGGCGCTGGCCCGCGACACCCTGCGCACCCGCGAGGAGTCGCTGCGCCTGGTCCAGCAGCAGGTGGACGGCGGGGTCGGTTCGCTGGCCGACCTGCGCAACGCCCAGATCCTGGCCGAGACCGCGCGCTCGGACGTCGCGGTCTACACCGCCCAGGTCGCTCAGGACCGCAACGCCCTGACGCTGCTGGCCGGCGGCGACACGCCCGCCGACCTGCTGCCCAACGGCGGCCTGGCCGACGCCCAGATCCTGGCCGACCTGCCGGCCGGCCTGCCGTCGGACGTGCTGGTCCGCCGGCCCGACGTGCTGGCCGCCGAGCATCAGCTGCGCGGCGCCAACGCCGACATCGGCGCGGCGCGGGCGGCCTTCTTCCCGCGCATCAGCCTGACCGGCTCGACGGGCACGACCAGCACCGCGCTCGACGGCCTGTTCAAGAGCGGAACCGGCGCCTGGAGCTTCGTGCCGCAGATCAGCCTGCCGATCTTCGCGGGCGGCGCCAATGTCGCCAATCTGCGCGGCGCGGAGGCCAGCCGCGACATCGCCGTGGCCACCTATGAGCGCACGGTGCAGGCGGCGTTCCGCGAGGTCTCCGACGCGCTGTCGGTGCGGGCCACGGTCGCCGACCGGGTCGCGGCCCAGCAGCGCCTGGTGACGGCGGCGGCCAGCGCGCAGGATCTCTCGCGCCAGCGTCGCGACGCTGGAATCGACAGCGCCCTGACTGTTCTGGACGCCCAACGCACCCTATATACCGCCCAGCAGGGCCTGATCACCGCGCGCCTGGCGCGAGCGACCAATCTCGTCACCCTCTATAAGACGCTCGGCGGCGGCGCGCCCGCCGCCTGAGCGATCACGCCTTCCCCGGCGCGCCGGGGAAGTTCGCTGGCCATCATCCCCCACCCCCGATGGTCGCGAACGGAAGGGCGCTCTCCTCCCCCCCATCCCTGGAGGCGCCCTTCCACCCTTTCGGGGGCCTACCGGTCCCGCTTCCATTCCGAGATCGCCGTGGAGCCGTCCGGCCGCGCCGGCACGCGATAGCTCAGCACGTCGCCGTTCAGCACATAGGGGCGGGCCTGAGTCGAGCCTTCCCAGGTCTTGAACGACGCCCCCGCGATCTTGAAGAGCAGCGCGTGGCGGACGTCGTCGATGACGATCGTCCCATAGTGGGTCGAGGAGCCCAGCACCGCGTCCGCATATTCCTCGGCCGTCCCCCGCTTCTTGTCGCCCGAGGCGAACCCCGTCCGCTCGCTCTTGTAAATCTGCAGGCTGTAGCGGCCCTGGCTGTCGATCATCAGCCGGCCCTTGGGCGCCTCGCCATAGTCGTGCGCTCGCGCCCCGCTCGCGGTGATCTGGTCCGCGAGCGTCAGGGTCCAGGTTCCGGCCAACGGAAAGTCGTCGGCGCGCGCCGCACCCGTCATCGCTTGGGTCATGGTCAGGGCCAGGGCGAACGCCAAGCCCGCTTTCATTCCACGCATGTCGCACCCATGTAACTTGTTGAACAGGTTAGTAGCGCAGACTGCGGGAGGCGCCCTAACCTGTCAATCTGGTTTCACGTGAGGATTCGTGACGTCCCGCTCCGAAGAGACCCGCGACGGTTTTCGTTTCAGAGGCGGCAGGCTGCCGCTCGATCTGACCGCCACCCTGGCGGGACGGATCAGCGGCGCCCATCGGGAAAGCCTGAACGCGCCGGCGGACCTCGACCGCTGGCTGGTCGCCGCCGGCCTGACCGACCGCGCCGCGGGCTCCACCGCCGACGATCTCCTCGCCGCGCGCGCCCTTCGCGAGGCGCTTTACGCCCTGGCGACCGCGCGAGCCGAAGGTCGCGCCTTGCCCGACGCGGGACGCGAGGCGCTCAACGCCTTCGCCGCCCAGCCCGCCGCCGCGCCGTGGCTCGACCCGGCGGGCGACAGGAGGTTGCACGGCGGCGTCCGCGCCCTGCTGGCCAGCGTCGCGCGCGAAGCCATCGAGCTCCTGGGCGGTCCCGACGGGCAGCGCGTCCGCCAGTGCCAAGGCCCCACCTGCGCGATCCTGTTCCTGGACACCTCGCGCGCGGGGGACCGTCGGTGGTGCTCGATGAGCGCGTGCGGCAACCGCGCCAAGGTCGCCGCCTTCCGCCAGCGTGAACGCTAGAGCCCGTCGCCATGAGCCTCGAGCGCTTTCGAGGATTTTACCCGAGGCTCGAGGACGCCAAGCCGTACCCGTATTGGGGGCCTTCGCGGACGCCCGTCCGCCTTTGTAGTAAATAAAACCGTGAACAGATTCGGCTCAGCGAGGTTGCGATGCGTGAGCGTAAAGACCTGCCGATCGTGGCGGGTATTGTTCTGGCGAGCTTGCTGTCTTTGGCGGCGATCAGCACTGCCTGTCTCGCGCAACCTTCGATCCTTGACGCTCTGTTTCACTCGCAGGGCAATTAGAGTTCACAGCGGCAGCTGCACGGTGCTCTTGACCTCTTCGAGGACGGCATAGGTCCGTGTCTCGCGCACCCCTGGCATCTTGACCAGAATGTCGCCGAGGAAGCTGCGATAGGCGTCCATGTCGCGCACCCGGGCCTTGATCAGATAGTCGAAGCCCCCGGCCACCATGTGGCATTCCAGGATCTCCGGCGCCCGTCGCACCGAGGCGGCGAAGTCCTCGAACACCTCTCGGGTCGTCCGGTCCAGCACCACCTCGACGAAGATCAGCAGCGCCCGATCGACCTTGGCCGGGTCCAGCAGGGCGGCGTAGCCGGTGATGTAGCCGCGCTCGCGCAGCCGCCGGACCCGGTCGAAGGTCGCCGCCGGCGAAAGGTTGCAGCGCTTGGCCAGTTCGGCGTTGGTGATCCGCCCATCGGCCTGCAGAACCTTCAACAGCCGGCGATCGGTGTCATCCAGAGCAGAACTGGCCATCTTGAACTTTCTTCGAACAAGCTTCGGAATTTAGTGGCGACAAACGTAGCACATTCGGCTGCGTCAGGGGTACACCCTCGATCGTTCCAGTCTCGTCGGGCGCCTCTCTCCCCCCTCCTCGAAGGGCGCCCCGCGTCGACGGCCACCGCCGTCGGGATGGAACCGACGCGACGCTCGCCCCTCTCCCCCAACAGGGCGTCGCGCTAGAGAGGAAGGGGCGCGGTCTCCCCAAGCAAGCGCCCCTTCCTCCCTCCCCAACCGCCACGCTTCGCCAGCCCGCGCCGCGCCGCTCCGGCCGCGCTGGAGCGGACGCGCGTTTGGCGGCCTTTGGCCGAACGCGATACAAGAGCGGCGCGCTACAAACGAAGCACCTTCGGTCGAAGTCGCGTTAAACCGACGATATTCCAAAGACAGGATCGATCATGACCGACTGGGATTCGCTGGACGACGGCAAGTATCGGGACGAAGCGGCGGTGATCGCCGACCTCTTGGCCGCCAAGCCCCTGTCCAACGAGGATCGGGCCGCCGTCCGCGCCGAGGCCGAGGCCCTGGTCCGGGGCGCCCGCCGCGGCGTCCGCAAGCAGGGCGTGGTCGAGAGCTTCCTGCAGGAATTCTCGCTCGGCACCCGCGAGGGCCTGGCCCTGATGTGCCTGGCCGAGGCCCTGCTGCGCACGCCGGACGACGAGACGCGCGACAAGCTGATCGCCGAGAAGATCGGTTCGGCCGACTGGGCCAGCCACCTGGGCGGCTCCGACAGCCTGTTCGTCAACGCCTCGACCTGGGGCCTGATGCTGACCGGCAAGATCGTCGAGCCCGACGACGAGGCCAAAAAGGACCTGCCGGGCTTCGTCAAGAAGCTGGCCGGCCGCCTCGGCGAGCCCGTCATCCGCGCCGCCGTCGGCCAGGCCATCCGCATCATGGGCGAGCAGTTCGTGCTGGGCCGCACGATCGAGGCGGCCATCAAGCGCGCCGCGCACGAAGACACCATGTGCTCGTTCGACATGCTGGGCGAAGGCGCCCGCACCGCGGCCGACGCCGCGCGCTACGAGAAGGCCTATGCCGACGCCATCGAGACGGTCGGCAAGCTGTCGAAGGGCGCGGGTCCGGAAAAGGGCCACGGCGTCTCGGTCAAGCTCTCGGCCCTTTGCCCGCGCTACGAGGCCACGCACGAGGACCGCGTCTGGGAGGAGCTCTATCCCCGCACCCTGCGCCTGGCCCTGATCGCGGCCAAGCACGACCTGAACTTCACCATCGACGCCGAGGAGGCCGACCGCCTGGCGCTGTCGCTGAAGCTGCTGGACAAGCTGTGCCGCGAGCCGGCGCTGGGCGACTGGAAGGGCCTGGGCCTGGCCGTCCAGGCGTATCAGAAGCGCTGCGGCGAGGTGATCGCCCGGCTGCGCGCCCTCTCCGAGGAGACCGGCCGCCGCCTGATGGTCCGCCTGGTCAAGGGCGCCTATTGGGACAGCGAGATCAAGCGCGCCCAGGTCGCCGGCCGTCCGGACTATCCGGTCTACACGACCAAGCCGGCCACGGACCTGTCGTACCTGGTCAACGCCAAGGCCCTGATCGACGCCGCCCCGCACCTCTACGCCCAGTTCGCCACCCACAACGCCCACACCCTGGCCGCCGTGGTTCGCATGGCCAAGAACGCCGGCGTCGCCATCGAGCACCAGCGTCTGCACGGCATGGGCGAGGCGCTGTATAAGGCCGCCGACGAGCTCTATGACGGGATCGTGCTGCGCGCCTACGCGCCGGTGGGCGGCCACGAGGACCTGCTGCCCTATCTGGTCCGCCGCCTGCTGGAGAACGGCGCCAACACCAGCTTCGTCCACGCCTTGCTGGACGAGCGCGTGCCGGTCGAGAAGGTCGTCACCGACCCGGTCGACGCGGTGGAAGCCCACCCCGACCGCCACGCCAAGATCCCGACCCCGATCGAGGTCTATGGCCCGCGCCGCAAGAACAGCGCCGGCCTTGATCTGTCGGTGAAGGCCGATCGCGCGCGGCTGCAAGCGGCGGTGGCGGCGCTCGACGCGCTCACCCTGTCGGCCGGACCGCTGATCGGCGGCAAGATCGTCGCCGGCGGCCCGCCGCTGCCGGTCACCGCCCCGGCCGACGAGCACAAGGTGGTCGGCGCGGTCTCCGAGGCGCAAGGGCCGCAGATCGACGAGGCCTTCCGCCTGGCCCGCGCCGCTCAGCCGGCCTGGGACCGGGCGGGCGGCGCCGCCCGCGCCAAGGTGCTGCGCGCCATGGCCGACGCGCTAGAGGCCGATATCGACCGCTTGATCGCCATCCTGGCCCGCGAGGCCGGCAAGACCCTGGCCGACGGGATCGCCGAGGTGCGCGAGGCGGTCGACTTCTGCCGCTACTACGCCGCCCTGGCCGAGGACCAGTTCGGCGACGGCGAAATCCTGAAAGGCCCGGTCGGCGAGACCAACAGCCTGCGCCTGGCCGGGCGCGGCGTCTTCGTCTGCATCAGCCCGTGGAACTTCCCGCTGGCCATCTTCACCGGCCAGATCGCCGCGGCGCTGGCCGCCGGCAACGCCGTGCTGGCCAAGCCCGCCGAGCAGACGCCGCTGATCGCCTCCGAGGCCGTGAAGCTCTATCACGCCGCCGGCCTCGATCCGCGCCTCCTGGCCCTGCTGCCCGGTCGCGGCGAGACCGTCGGCGCGGCCCTGGTCGCGCACGAGGGCCTGGACGGCGTCGCCTTCACCGGCGGCACCGACACCGCCTGGCGGATCAACCAGACGCTCGCCGCCCGCCAAGGTCCGATCGTGCCGTTCATCGCCGAGACCGGCGGCCTCAACGGCATGTTCGTCGACACCACGGCCCAGCGCGAGCAGGTGATCGACGACGTGATCGTCAGCGCCTTCGGCTCGGCCGGCCAGCGCTGCTCGGCCCTGCGCCTGCTGTTCCTGCCCGAGGACACCGCCGAGCACATCATCGACGGCCTGAAGGGCGCGATGGACGCCCTCGTTCTCGGCGATCCGGCCCAGGCGGTCACCGACGTCGGCCCCGTCATCGACGCCGAGGCCCGCGAGGCCCTGGAGCAGCACCAAGGCCGCCTGCGCCGCGAGGCCAAGCTGCTGCACGCCCTGAAGGCGCCGACGGACGGGACCTTCTTCGCCCCGGTCCTGGCCGAGATCCCCAGCGCCGACTTCCTGGAGCGCGAGGTGTTCGGCCCGATCCTGCACGTGGTCCGCTACAAGCCGGAGAACCTCGAGCGGGTCGCCGGCGCCCTGGCGGCCCGCCGCTACGGCCTGACCCTGGGCGTCCATTCGCGGATCGAAAGCTTCGCGGCCGACGTCCAGCGGCTGGTCCCGGCGGGCAACTGTTACGTCAACCGCTCGATGACCGGCGCCGTGGTCGGCGTTCAGCCGTTCGGCGGCGAGGGCCTGTCGGGCACCGGTCCCAAGGCCGGCGGTCCGCACGCCCTGCTGCGCTTCGCCGTCGAGCGGGCGCTGAGCGTCAACATCACCGCCCAGGGCGGGGATCCGGCGTTGCTGAACCTGTAGCCGCCTTCACAACCGGCGGTCGATCGGCTTAAGCTCGCCCGTCCTTGGGGGAGCTTGAAGTCCATGCGTTTCCTGACCCCGGCGGCGATCGCCGCCGCCCTTCTCGCGCCGAGCCTCGCCCAGGCCCAGACCGGGGCCTTCGCGGGGGATTGGTATGGCGCGCTGAACGCCGGCGGAGGCCAGGTTCCGCTGGTCATCCACGTGGCGGCCGATGGCGGCGCCAGCGTCGACAGCCCCGCCCAGCACGCCGTCGGCCTGGCCGCCGCCGCCACGGTGGCGGACGGCAAGCTCAGCGTGACGCTGAAAGCGGTTCCCGCCGGCTTCCAAGGCGCGCTGTCGGCCGACGGTAAGACGCTCGTCGGCGAGTGGATTCAGGGCGGGGTTCGGCTTCCCTTGACCCTGAGCCATACCGCGCCGGCGGCCGCCCCCGCGCCCAAGCGTCCGCAGACGCCCCAGCCGCCGTTTCCCTACCGGGCCGAGGAGGTCGCCTACGTCAATCCGGCCTCGGGCCTGAGGTTGGCGGGAACGCTGACGCTGCCGCCGGGAGCCGGTCCCTTTCCAGCCGTGGTGCTGATCACCGGATCGGGCCAGCAGGATCGTGACGAGACCTTCTTCGACCACAAACCGTTCTGGGTGATCGCCGACGCCCTGACGCGCCGGGGCGTGGCCGTGCTGCGCGTCGACGATCGCGGCGTGGGCGGTTCTCAGGCCGGGGACCTGGCGCGAGCCACCACCAGCCAGTTCGCCACCGACGTGGCGGCCGGCGTCGCCTTCCTGCGAGCGCGCGGAGACATCGACCCGGATCGGATCGGCCTGATCGGGCACAGCGAGGGCGGCCAGATCGCGCCGATGGTCGCCGCCAAGGACCCCCGCGTCGCCTTCCTCGTCCTGATGGCCGGACCCGCGATCGACGGACTCGAGCTGCTCGTCGCGCAGAACCGCGCCATCGCCGAGGCCTCCGGCGCGTCGGCGGGCGAGGTCGCGGCGATGCTGAAGACCAAGCGCGCCTGGTTCGAGGCCGCGCGCGACGCCCGCGACGACGACGACGCCCGAACCCGGCTCTCGGCGGTCCTGGACCAGCAGGGCGTCCCCGCCGGCGCGCCCCAACGCGCCGCCGTCCTGGCCCTGGCCGTCCCCTGGTGGCGCGAGTTTCTGAAGTCCCATCCCGCCGAGGTTCTGAAGACGGTCCAGGTTCCGGTGCTGGCCCTCAACGGCGCCAAGGACACCCAGGTGCCCGCCGCCGCCAACCTGGCCGCCACCCGTCAGGCGCTGTCCGGCCACAAGGACGTCGAGATCGTGGCTTTGCCCGGCCTCAACCATCTCTTCCAGACGGCCGGGACGGGCCTGCCGGACGAATACGGTAAGATCGAGCAGACCTTGGCCCCGGAGGCCTTGACCCGGATCGTCGACTGGACGGTCGCCCACGCCGCGAAGCGGGCGGCGCGGTGACCCTTCTCCGGCGCGATTGGCTGGTCGCGCTGGGTCTCTGGGCCGGCGGGGCGGCGCTCCCGGCGTTGGCCGCGCCTCGAAACGCGCCGCCGGACCCGACGACAGGCTTCGTCGCGGTGAAGGACGGCCGCCTGACCCTCGATGGCCGCCCCTATCGCTTCGTCGGCGCGAACCTGTGGTACGGCGCGTGGCTGGGCTCGCCGGGCCGCGCCGGGGATCGCGAGCGGCTGACGCGCGAGCTGGATCGGCTGAAGGCGCTGGGCGTCGGCAATCTGCGGGTCCTGGGCGCGGGCGAGCGCTCGCCGGCCAAGGCGGCCGTCTCGCCCACGGTGCAGGAACAGCCCGGCGTCTACGATCAGGACCTGCTGAAGGGTCTCGATTTCCTGCTGGCCGAGATGGCCCGCCGCGACATGAAGGCGGTGATCTATCTGAACAACTTCTGGGACTGGTCGGGCGGCATGCCGGCCTATCTGAACTGGGCGGGAAACGGGCCCTGGTTCGCGGCCGGCGACCCGAACCATCCGTGGCCGGAATACCCCGACTACGCCGCCCGCTTCTACGCCGACGACAAGGCCAACGCCCTCTTCCGCCGCTACCTCGTGAGCCTGGTCGGGCGGGTCAACACGGTCACGGGCCGCGCCTATCGCGCGGACCCGACGATCATGGCCTGGCAACTGGCCAACGAGCCGCGCCCGGGCGGGACGGAGGCCCATCTCGACCGCCTCCTGCCGCCCTATCTGCACTGGATCGAGGAGACCTCGGCCATCCTCAAGACCCTCGACCCCAAGCACCTGGTCTGCACGGGCAGCGAGGGCGTCATCGGGTGCCTGGGCAGCGAGGCCTGCGTGCTCGCGGCCCATCGCCCCGCCACGATCGACTATGTCACCGCCCACGTCTGGCCCAACAACTGGGGCTGGATCGACCCCAAGAACCAGGCGGCGACCTATGCCGCCGGCGAGGCCCGCTGCCGCGACTATGTCGCCCGCCACATCGCCCTGGCTCGACAGCTGGGAAAGCCGCTGGTGATCGAGGAGTTCGGCCTGGCCCGCGACGCCCGCGCCCTGACCCCCGGCTCGGCCGCCACCGACAAGGACCGCTTCTACCGCGCGATCTACGACCTGGCGCTGGCCGACATGAAGGCCGGCGGCCCGACCGCCGGAACCAACTTCTGGGCCTGGAACGGCGAAGGCCGCGCGCAGCATGCCGACGGCTGGTTCGCGGCGGGCGACAAGGCCTTCGTCGGCGATCCGCCCCAGGAGGAGCAGGGCCTGTACGGCGTCTTCGACACCGACGCCTCGACCCTGGCTGTGATCGCCGACCACGCGGCGGCGGTGCGGGGGCTCTAAGTCCGAAAGGGGATTGTCACCGGTGTCATCCGTGATACCGCTTCGGCGGACGCGCCCCAGAAGCGTCGGAGGAAGCCCGTGAACACCGTCCCCAATCGCCGCGCCCTGATCACCGGCGCCGCCGCCCTGGCCGCCTATGCCGCCCTGCCCCGCGCCGGCTTTACGGCCGAGAAGCGCTCGCCGGTGGTGGCGACGACGAACGGCAAGGTGCGCGGCTATCTCGATGGCGAGGTCAGCGTCTTCAAGGGCCTGCGCTACGGCGCCGACACAGGGGGCGCGCGGCGGTTCACGCCGCCGGTTCGGCCCGAGCCGTGGACTGACGTGAAGGACGCTCTCGCCTACGGCCCCGCCTCGATGCAGCAGGGCAAGGGCGAGGACGGCGAGACCCTGTCCGAGGACTGCCTGTTCCTGAACGTCTGGACTCCCGCGAAGCCGGGCAAGGCCGGGCTGGCTGACGGCGGCAAGCGGCCGGTGATGTTCTACATCCACGGCGGGGCCTATAACGGCGGCTCTGGCGCCAGCCCCTGGTACGAGGGAACCAAGCTCGCCAAGCGCGGCGACGTGGTGGTGGTGACGGTCAACCACCGCCTCAACGCCTTCGGCTATCTCTATCTGGCGCGGCTGTTCAACGACCCGTCGGTGGCCGACAGCGGCAATGTCGGCCAGTTGGATCTCGTCCTGGCTCTGCAATGGGTGCGCGACAATATCGAGCGGTTCGGCGGCGATCCGGGCCGGGTGATGCTGTTTGGCCAGTCCGGCGGCGGCGCCAAGATCGCCACCTTGCTGGCCATGCCGGCCGCCAAGGGCCTGTTCCACCGCGCCGCGACCATGAGCGGCCAGCAGGTCACCGTGGGCGGACCGTTCAACGCCACGCGCCGCGCCAAGGCCTTCCTGGACAAGCTGGGCGTCAAGGACCTGGCCGCCCTGCGCGCCCTGCCGGCCGAGCAGATGCTGGAGGGCCTGAAGGCCGTCGATCCGATCGCCGCCTCGGGCGGGGTCTATATGGGTCCGGTGCTGGACGAGCGTACCCTGACCCGCCATCCGTTCTTCCCCGACGCCTCGCCGGTCGGCCTGTCCGTGCCGCTGATGTGCGGCAACACCCACGACGAGACCAAGGGCTTCATCGGCTTCGACGCCAAGGCCTTCCCCAAGACCTGGGACGAGGTGATCGCCAGGCTGCCGGGCCAGTTAAACGCCCGCGTCGACATCGATCCCGAGACGGTCGTGGCCTTCTACCGCCGGACCTATCCGAACTATTCGCCTTCGGACGTCTATTTCGCCGCCTCGACCGCCGGCCGCTCGTGGAAGGCGGCGATCATCCAGGCCGAGGAACGGGCCAAGGCCGGCGCCCCGGCCTATGTCTATCAGGTCAACTGGAAGTCGCCCAAGGACGGCGGCGTCTTCGGCGCGCCGCACACCATCGACATCGGCCTGGTGTTCGGCACGCTGGACGCCAAGGGCTCGATCGTCGGGACCGGCCCGGAGTCCGTGGCCATGTCGAACACCATGAGCGACGCCTTCATCGCCTTCGCCCGCACGGGCGACCCCAACGGCGGGGCGCTGCCGAAGTGGGAGCCCTATGGCCTGCCGCGCCGCCAGACGATGGTGTTCGACACGGTCTCGCGGATGGAGGACGATCCGCGCGGCGCCGAGCGGGAATTCTTCAACCGCGTGCCGTTCACTCAGTTCGGGACCTGACCTCGTACGGCGGCGACGGCGGCAGGTGCTGGACCAGGATCCGCGCCGTCGGCTCGCGCTCGGGCTCCACCGGCGGCGGCTCGCCGAACACCGCGATCCATAGCGCGATCCACGCCTGACGCTCGTCGTAGTCCACCGAACCGGCTCCTTTCGAAAGCCAAATGGTTCGGCGGAACAACGAGTTGCTGGTTAACGCGGCGCTAACCAGCAAATCGCGCTCAAGCTCTTAACGAACCTTGGGCGGACAGACGGCGCCCGACAGCGCGGCCGTAAGCTTCACATTGGCGATCGAGACCTGGAAGGTCCCGGCCGTCGACAGGTCGAACGGCGCGACGACCTTGCCGAGGTCCGCCCCGGCGTCGCCGAAGCATTTCAGCGGGATCTTCAAAGTCGCCCATTGGCCCAGCGGCGTGCCGGCCGGCGGCGTCACGTCCAGCTTGCCGGCCCCCATGGACAAATAGACCGGCCCCGAGGCGGCGGCGTCCAGCCGATACTCGAAGGCCAGGGCCATGTCGGCATAGGTGTGGCCCGACAGGTCCAGCGGCTTGTCGCCCACCAGGGTCAGCCGGCCGAGCTTTTCGCCGGCGAAGGTGATCCGGCGGCCGGCCTCCTGGACGTTGCCGGCGTCGACCGGCGCGATCTGCACCGACGACGACGGCGAGGCCTTGAACTCGAACGGCGCGAGGGTCTTGCCGCCGACGAAGTATTGGGTGGCGTTGGGCGCGATCGCCTGGACGCCGGCGACCTCCGGCAACGGGCCGACCTTGCCAGGCTTGGCGTAGCTCAGGCCATAGCCATAGGCGAATTGCGGGTCATAGCCCGGATCGCCGCGGTTCACCCGGAACTGGACGGCGGTCCTGGGCCAGCTGAACGACAGCTTGCCGGTGAAGTCGTGCCGCGGCTTGCCCATCTTGTCGCCGATCAGCACGTCGGCGATCCCGCCGCCCTCCGAGCCCGGCAGCCAGGCGGCGACGAAGGCGTCCGAGGCGTTGATCTCGGGATTGACCCACAGCGGCCGGCCGCTGAGGAACACCGCCACCACCGGCACGCCCCGAGCCTTCAGGCTCTTGAGAAGGGCGAGATCGGTCTTGGCGCCCGGCTGATATTCCAGCGAGGTCTTCAGGTCGCCGACACCTTCCGCGTACGGATTTTCGCCGAAGACGACGACAGCCACGTCCGGCTTGCGGTCGAACGCGCCGTCGACCGACAGGGTCGCCTGGCCACCGCCGGCCTCGACGGCGGACTTCAGGCCCGCCCAGATCGACTCCGCGCCGGGGAAGTCGGCATTGGTATTGCCCGTGCCCTGCCACGACAGGGTCCAGCCGCCGGCCTGCTTGCCGATGTCATCGGCGCCGGAGCCCGCCACCAGCACGCGGGCCGAGCTCCGGATCGGCAGCACGCCGTCGTTCTTCAGCAGGACCAGCGACTTGCGCACCGCCTCGCGGGCGATGGCCCGGTGCTCGGGCGCGCCGATCACGCCCTCGCGCCCTTCATAGGGCCGCGCCGCCTCGAACAGACCCATCTTGGCCTTCACGCGCAGAATGCGGCGCACGGCGTCGTCGAGCCGCGCCCTCGGGATCACGCCCGACCTGGCTTCGGCCAGCGTGTTCTCGTACAGCGCCTTCCAGCTGTCGGGGGCCATGAACATGTCGACGCCGGCGTTCAGCGCCGCCGGGCAGTCGGTCGGCTTGCAGCCGGGGACCTGGCCGTGACCGTTCCAGTCGCCGATCACGAAGCCGTCGAAGCCCATCCTCCCCTTCAGCACGTCGGTCAGCAGGCTCTTGTTGCCGTGCATCTTCTGGCCGTTCCAGCTGGAGAACGAGGCCATGACCGTCAGGGTCCCGGCGTTGATGGCCGGCACATAGCCCTGGGCGTGGACGCGGATCAGCTCGTCCTCGGAGACTCTGGCGTCGCCCTGGTCGTGGCCGTTCTCGGTGCCGCCGTCGCCCAGGAAGTGCTTGGCGCTGGCGGCGACATGGCCCTTCTGCAGCAGCCCGCCCTGGGCGGCGACGCCCTGGATGCCCAGGATCATCTGGCCCGCGTACTGGCGGATGATCTCGGGATCCTCCGAATAGCCCTCGTAGGTGCGGCCCCAGCGGTCGTCGCGCGGCGCGGCCAGGGTCGGGCCGAACGCCCAGTCGAAGCCGGCGGCGGCGGTCTCCAGCGCGGTGGCCTGGCCAATCCGCCGGATCAGCGCGGGATCGCGCGCCGCGCCGAGCGCGATATTGTGCGGGAAGAGCGTGGCGCCGACGACGTTGTTGTCGCCGTGCACGGCGTCGATGCCGAAGATCAGCGGGATGTGGGTGCCGCCCGCGCGCTGGGCCGCGCCCTCGCGGAACGCCCGCGCGGTGTCGACCCATGGCTTCTGCGGCGAGCGATCGGGCGCGCCCAGCGGCGGCGAGCTGCCCCCGCCCAGGATCGAGCCCAGCGGATAGGTCTTGAGATCCTCGGGCTTGATCTGGCCGATATCGGCCTGGATCACCTGGCCGACCTTCTCCTCCAGCGTCATCCTGGCCATCAGCCGGTCGACGAAGGCCTCGGTGGCCGGGTCCACGAGACCCTGGCTCTTGGCCGCGGGCCACTTGTCGGGATGAGCGGTGGCGGCGGGATCGGTCCGCGCGACGGCGGCGCTCGTGAGGAAGGTCGCCGCCAGCAGGGCGACGCCGAGGGTCCTGGTGTTCATGCTCCCCAACCTTGTCTCGCGCGGCCCGCGCCGCTCTTTGGACAACGTTGTCATGGCGACCACGTGGAGCGCAAGTGGTCATACCAATCTTGGCGCCTTGGCGACCAAAAAAGGGGCGAGCGCTAGGCCCGCCCCTCATAGTCAGGCGCGCGTCCTGGCTTAGCGGAACAGCGCCAGGATCGACGAACTGGACTGGTTGGCGATCGACAGCGCCTGGATGCCCAGCTGCTGCTTGGTTTGCAGCGACTGCAGCTTGGCGCTTTCCTTCGCCAGGTCCGCGTCGACGAGGTTGCCCACGCCGGCGTCCAGGCTGTCCTGCAGCTTGCCGACGAAGGTCAGGTGGGTGTCGAGGCCGGTCGAGCTGGTGCCCAGCGAGGCCAGCTTGTTGGTCGCGGTGCCGATCGCCGTGTCGACCTTGGCGATCACCGACTTGGCGTTGGCGGCCGAGGTGAAGGTGAAGGCGGCGGACAGACCGATGCCGGCCAGGGTCAGGGTCTTGGCGGCGACGGTGAAGCCCGAGCCGTCGGTGTTGGCCAGGAAGGTCAGTTGGGTGGTCTTGCCGTCGGCGATGCTGATCCCGTTGAACTTGGCGTTGCTCGCCGCCTTGGCCACCTGGTCGCGCAGCGAGTTGAAGTCGGACTTCAGCGCGTTGAACGAGGCGGTGTTCAGCGAGGTGTCGGAAGCGGCCAGGGCCTTTTCCTTCATCTTGCCCAGCAGATCGGTGATGGTGTCGCCGGCGGCCAGGGCGACGTCGATGGTGGACTGACCGCGTTGCAGCGAGTCCTTGACGGCGTTCAGGCTGCTGGAGGTCGCCGACTGGATCTTGGCCATGGCCCAGATCGCGCCATTGTCCTTGGCGGTGGCGACCTTCTTGCCGGTGCTGATGCGCTGTTGGACGATACTGAGCTCAGCGCTCGTGGTGTTGAGATTCTGCAGCGCGATAAGCGCTCCAGCGTTCGTATTGATGCTGTTCAGCGCCATGACGAAACGCTCCCTTTCAGAGGTGTTCCGACGTCCTTTTGACACCGGAGGGCGTTTTACCCGTCACGATCGTAGAACGATGATATTTCGAATAGGTTGAGAGAACGCGGTTATTCTATAGTGGCGCTTAGATTTCGCTCGCGAGGGCTGAGTCGAAGCGAACGCGCGACTCACGAAGCGCCCCGCAAAATCGCCGATCCAAACTAATGAAAAAGAAAAGGAGCGGGCGTTTCGGCCCGCTCCTCAAGGGGGTTTTCTTGGCCCGCGTTTAGCGGAACAGGCTCAGGATCGACGAACTCGACGAGTTGGCGATCGAGAGCGCCTGGATGCCCAGCTGCTGCTTGGTTTGCAGCGACTGCAGCTTGGCGCTTTCCTTGGCCAGGTCGGCGTCCACCAGGTTGCCCACGCCGGCGTTCAGGCTGTCTTGCAGCTTGCCGACGAAGGTCAGGTGGGTGTCGAGGCCCTTGGAGCTGGTGCCCAGCGACGACAGCTTGTTGGTGGCCGTGCCGATCGCCTTGTCCAGCGTGGCGAGCGCCGACTTGGCGTTCGCCGCGGAGGTGAAGGTGAAGGCGGCGGACAGGCCGATGCCGGTCAGGTTCAGGCTCTTGGCGCTGACCGTGAAGCCGGTGCCGTCCGTATTGGCCAGGAAGGTCAGCTTGGTCGTGGTGCCGTCGGCGATGCTGACGCCGTTGAACTTGGCGTTGCTGGCGGCCTTTTCGATCTGGTCGCGCAGCGAGTTGAAGTCGGACTTCAGCGCGTTGAACGAGGCGGTGTTCAGCGAGGTGTCGGAAGCGGCCAGGGCCTTTTCCTTCATCTTGCCCAGCAGATCGGTGATGGTGTCGCCGGCGGCCAGCGCGACGTCGATGGTGGACTGACCGCGTTGCAGCGAGTCCTTCACCGCGTTCAGGCTGTCGGCGGTGCCCGACTGGATCTTGGCGGTGGCCCAGATCGCGCCGTTGTCCTTGGCGCTGGCGACCTTCTTACCGGTGCTGATGCGTTGCTGGACGGTTTGCAGCTCGTTGGTCGTCGAGTTCAGGTTCTGCAGGGCGATCAAAGCGCCCGAGTTCGTGTTGATGCTGTTCAGCGCCATTACGAAACAACTCCTATTCGAGGTGTTCCGGCGTCATTTTGACGGCCGGTGGGCGTTTTACCCACCGCCAGCATCCGACATCGACCTTTCAACTTTATTGAAGAAAATTCATAGCATAATTAACATTTGGCACAATGTTATTAATGATTGCCGGCCCATTAAGTAAATACAGATGCCCCGAAGTAAAGCCGCTTGTCTCAAAATGGCACAACTGTACTAACGCGCCTTAAGGCCAGACTCGGCGAACGCCGCCCCACCCCGCGAACACCAGAGTCTAGCCGCCCGCGGAACGCGCCGATCGAAGCTGGCTCCGCCGAGCTCGTGCGACCCAGGCGAGGGCCGCGGCGGAAACGGACAACGCTGTCACGATTTCGTGGTATGGTGCCGCTCGCAGAGCGCGAAGAGGCCCGCCGTGCAGACCCGTTACGTCCCCGCCGACCGCCCTCCGGATCCTTCCCCCGGCGCGATCATCGCGGCGTCGCCGGGCGCCGCGACCAACCTGTCGGCGCATCGCGGCGGTCGCGAAGGTTTAATGTTCCGACGCTTGCCCAATTCGGGGCTTCGCATAAGGTTTCTTGGCGATGGGCAAGGGCGCTCACACCGTTTCTGACCAGGCTCGGGGCCTTGATCGTCTCACCGACCGTGAGCGCGAATGCCTGCGCCTCGTCGATCGCCACATGAGCTCCAAGGAGATCGCCCGGGAGCTGGGCCTCTCCAAGCACACCGTCGACTGGCATCTGGACAAGGCGCGGCGGCGCCTGGGCGCGGTCGATCGCTACGACGCCGCGCGCCGCGCCTTCGACCCCGATCGGAGGGACCCCTGCCCCCCTCCGATCGCGTCGGGGTCCGATCCGGCCCGGCTAGGCGAGACCCCCTCCTCGCGGTCAGCTGACCGCACCGAGGAAGGAGTTTCCAGTGCACGAGTTGACCCCCTATCAGAAGGACGCGATCGGCCAAGCGACGCATCTGCGCCGCGAGGTGACGAGCTTCCAAGACCACTGGCCTCGGCTGAATTCGGCCGAGATGCTGCCGCCGATCACCTGGAGCGAACTCGAGCGCCAGCTCACGAACCTGTCGGCCTCGCCGGCTGGGGCGTCGATGGTGCGCGACCTGGTGGCCGCGACGCGCAAGCAGGCTTCGTTCAAGCCCAACGAACTGGTGATGCGCGAGATCCTGTGCATCGCGAGCGCGGTGATGGACGAGACCTTTCCAGCGGACTCCTTATCCTCGGAGTCGGAAGAGGACGACCCAATCAGCTGAGCGTCCCCCTCCGACTGGCCTTCATCGCGACCGTGATGATCGTGACCGCCTTCGCGTTCGGTTCGATCCTGACGGGGCTCCACGCGCTGGAAAGCCTGTTTCCTTCGACCTAGCGTTCCAAGCCCGCGGAGCCGGGCGCCCCATTCACCATCAGCAAACTGGCAACGCGCCGACAGGGTCGGCGCGAGGGAGACTTCGTATGCTCAAGCAACGCCGTGAAGCCGCCGAAACCGTGGCCCAAGCCCTGTTCGCCGCCGAGAAAGCCATCGACGCCGCGATCGCCAGCACCGCCGCCCTGGCCGGCCTGATGCCCGCCAGCCGCCAGCAAGCCAACCTCTCGGCCCTTATCGGCCAGGACGCCCTGATGTCGGCCATCAACACCATGCAGGCCCTGGGCGCGGCGCGCGAAGGCATCGTCGCCACCCACAAGCACCTGAGCGTCGCCCAGCACGACATCGGCCTGTCGGCGGTGTCCTTCGAGGAGGACGAGTTCGGCAAGGCGCCGCCCAGCGTGGCCGTCGTCGCCAGCCGCCTGAACGTCGCCGCCTAGAGCCAGGGACCTGGCGCGCTTTCGAGCGGTTTGACCGCTCACGCCAAACCCGAAGCGCTCCGGGGCTTCAACGCGACGCAAGATCCTCGCCGGTTCCGATCGGCGAGGATCGTTGCAATCTGGCGGAAACCCTCCACCCTGGCGCGATGGCGCCGCTCAACTCAATTCCGCAATGGTCAAGCCTCGCCGCCCTGCTGATCACGGCGGGCGTGGCGCTGTGGCGTGGAGGCTGGCCTGAACGCCTGGCCGGCGCCGCCATGATCCTGGCCTGGTTCGCCACCGGCTACCTCTATGACAACGACCAAAAGTTCGGGCCGCAGACCGGCGTGTTCCTCGTCGACCTGGCGCTGATGCTGGTGCTGCTGTTCATCGCCCTGCGATCCGATCGCTGGTGGCCGATGTGGGCTTGCGGCTTTCACGGCTTGAGCCTGATCCTGCTGGTCGCCACCCTGGCCGACCCCGGGATCCCGAACCACGCCAGCCTGCTCGCCGGCGGCGGCGTCTTCAGCTACCTCGCGATGGCGGCGCTGTTTTTCGGGGCCCTGAACCGACGCCACGAGGGCCTGACGCGAAACGACGGGTCCTGACGCCGCGTCACCGCTGACAGGGGCTCGAACGCCTGTTTCACTCCCCGTCAACACAGGGAGGAACCAATGGGCGAAGCCTATATCGTGGCGGCCGCGCGGACGGCCGGCGGGCGCAAGGGCGGCAAGGTCTCGGGCTGGCATCCGGCCGATCTGGGCGGCGTGGTGCTGGACGCGCTGATCGAGCGCAGCGGCGCCGACCCGGCCCTGGTCGAGGACGTGATCATGGGCTGCGTCGGCCAGGTCGGCGAGCAGGGCCTGAACGTCGCGCGCAACGCCATCCTCGCCTCGAAGCTGCCGGAAAGCGTGCCGGGCACCTCGGTCGACCGCCAGTGCGGCTCGTCGCAACAGGCCATCCACTTCGCCGCCGCCACCGTGATGTCGGGCGCCATGGACGTGGTGATCGCCGCCGGCGTCGAGAGCATGAGCCGCGTGCCGATGGGGCTGTCCTCGCAGCTGCCCTACAAGAACGGGTTCGGCACCTACAAGAGCCCGCGCATCGAGGACCGCTATCCCGGCATCCAGTTCAGCCAGTTCATGGGCGCGGAGATGATGGCCAAGAAGTACGACCTGTCGCGGGCCGAACTCGACGCCTACGCGCTGAAGAGCCACCAGCGGGCGATGGCCGCCACCAAGGCCGGCAAGTTCGCCGCCGAGATCGTGCCGATCGACGTGACCCTGGAGGACGGGACCACCCAGCGCCACGACGCCGACGAGGGCATCCGCTGGGACGCCTCGCTGGAGTCGATCGGCTCGGTCAAGCTGCTGGCCGAGGACGGCCGGATCACCGCCGCCACCTCCAGCCAGATCTGCGACGGCGCGGCCGGGGTGATGATCGTCAACGAACGGGGGCTCAAGGCCCTGGGCGTCGAGCCCCTGGCCCGCATCCACCACATGACCGTCATCGGCCACGACCCGGTGATCATGCTGGAGGCCCCGATCCCCGCCACCCAGAAGGCGCTGGAACGGGCCGGCATGAAGATCGACGACATCGACCTCTACGAGGTCAACGAGGCCTTCGCCTCGGTGCCGACCGCGTGGCTGAAGGTCACCGGCGGCGATCCGGACAAGCTGAACGTCCACGGCGGCGCCATCGCCCTGGGCCATCCGCTGGGCGGCTCGGGCGCCAAGCTGATGACCACCCTGGTCCACGCGATGAAGGACCGCGGCGCCCGCTATGGCCTGCAGACCATGTGCGAGGGCGGCGGCCTGGCCAATGTGACGATCGTGGAGCGGCTGTAGTTTCAGCCGATCTCCCCGGCGAACGCCGGGGCCCAGATCGCACCCACAAGAGCGCGGGGCTGGCGATGGTCCTAGGCGCGTCAGCCCAAGGCGCTCAGGATGGATCTGGGTCCCGGCATTCGCCGGGAAAGTCGGAAATTGGCGCGCAATCGATGATCACCCTCTGGCACTGCCATGACGCCCGCTCGTTCCGGCCGCTCTGGGCGCTGGAGGAGCTGGGCGTTCCTTATGAGCTGAGGGTGCTGCCCTTCCCGCCCCGCTTCCTCGCCCGCGAATACCTGGACGAGAACCCGCTGGGGACGATCCCGCTGCTGGTCGACGGCGAGACGCGGATGACCGAGTCCGCGGCGATGATCGAGTACCTGTCGATGCGCCATGGCGGCGGCGCGCTGTCGGTGCGGCCGGACGAGCCCGGCTACGGCGCCTATCTGAACGGTCTGGTCTTCGGCGAGGCCACCCTGACCTTTCCGCAGACCCTGGTGCTGCGCTACACGCGGCTGGAACCGGAGGAACGCCGCAATCCCCAGGTGGCCAGCGACTACGCCCGCTGGTTCCTGGCCCGGCTGCGCGGCCTGGACGGGGCGCTCCAGGATCGCGAGCACTATGCCGCCGACCGCTTCACCGGCGCCGACATCTCTGTCGCCTACGCCCTGCTGCTGGCGGAATCGCTGGGCCTCGACGCCGATTTTCCGCCGGCCGTGGCCGCCTATTGGGCGCGCATGCGCCAACGCCCGGGCTTCCAGCGGGCCAAGGCCGCCCAGGCGCGATCGACCGCGTCGCCCTGAAACCTTTTATCGTCTTACGGTAAATTAACTCAGCGACCCAAGGTTTGTCGGCTAGAAGGCCGGCGGGCTTTCAATGTCAGCTGGGGACTAGGTCGTGCTTTACCGGATCAACGGGCGTCGCCCGACCTTGAGCGCGCTTGTCCTGGTCCTGGGCGCCAGCGCGATCGCCCTGGCCGGCTGCGGCAAGGCGCCGCCCAAGAAGGTCAAGGCCCAGGCCTCCAGCTCGGCCCAGACGGTCAGCGTCGTGGACGTGACCAGCCAGCCGATCGCCCGCCAGATCAACGCCACCGGCACCATCTCGCCCTGGGAGGAAGTCCCCGTCGGCGCCGAGACCGGCGGCCTGACCGCCGTCGCCGTCAACGCCGAGGAAGGCCAGGTGGTCAAGGCCGGCCAGGTCCTGGTCAAGCTGAACGACACCCTGCTGGTGGCCCAGCTGCGCCAGCACGAGGCGGCCGTCGCCAGCGCCAAGGCCACCCTGGCCGAGGCCAACGCCTCCTTGAACCGGGCCCGCGAACTGCAGGCCAAGGGCTATCTCTCACAGGCGGGCCTGGACACCGCCATCGCCAAGCAGGGCACGGCGGCGGCCAATCTGTCCTCGGCCCAGGCGGCGCTGGGCGAGACCGCCGCGCGCGTGGCCCAGACCGCGATCCGCGCCCCGGTCGGCGGCCTGATCAGCCGGCGCAGCGTCACCAAGGGCCAGATCGTCACGACGGGCGCGGAGGTCTTCCGCATCGTCCGCGACAGCCGCCTGGAGCTGGACGCCGAAATCCCCGAGACCGACCTCGGCGCGGTCAAGGCCGGCATGTCGGCCAAGGTCTATTCGGAAAAGGTCGGCGAGATGACCGGCCGCGTCCGCATCGTCACCTCGGAAGTCAATCCGACCAGCCGCCTGGGCACGGCCCGCGTGGCGCTGTCGGCCATGGGCGGCTTCCGACCGGGCATGTTCGCCCGCGCCACCATCGACGCCGGCGACCAGCCGGCCCTGGTCGTGCCCAGCGCCTCGGTGCTGTACCGCGAGAACCGGCCGGGCGTCTTCATCGTCGACGGGACCGACAAGGTTCACTTCCGCCGCATCACGATCCTGGCCAACACCGGCTACCGTGTCGCCGCCACCGGCGTCGCCGCCGGCGAGCGGGTGGTGGTCGACGGGGCCGGCTTCCTGGGTGAAGGCGATCCGGTCCGCGTGGCCGGCGCCGCGCCCAAGCCCGCTCGCTGAGGACGCGCCCGATGCGCAACATCTCCTCCTGGGCGATCAAGAACCCGATCCCCGTCATCCTGCTGTTCCTGCTGCTGTCGCTGGCCGGCGTCGCCGGCTTCAAGAGCATGCGGATCAACAACAATCCCGACGTCGACTTCCCGTTCGTCGTCGTCACCGCCGTTCGCCCCGGCGCGGCCCCCAGCGAGCTGGAGACCCAGGTCACCCGCCTGATCGAGGACTCGGTCGCGGGCCTGGGCCAGGTGCGGCACATCAACTCCACCGTCGTCGACGGCGCCTCGACCACGGTCATCGAGTTCGAGCTGGGCGTCGACCACGAGCGGGTGACCAACGACGTCCGCAACGCCATGTCCAACCTGCGCGGCTCCCTGCCCCAGGACATGCAGGAGCCGATCGTCAACCGCGTCGACGTGACCGGCGGCGGCCTGATCACCTATGTGGTCAGGGCCCCCACCCTGACGCCGGAGCAGCGCAGCTGGTTCGTCGACAACGAGGTCAGCCGCGCCCTGCTGGCCATCAAGGGCGTGCGCCAGGTCAACCGTCAGGGCGGCGTCGACCGCGAGATCGAGGTGGCCCTGGATCCCGACCGCCTGGCCGCGCGGGGCGTCACCGCCGCCACCGTCAGCCAGGCCCTGGTCTCGGCCAACGCCGACCTGCCGGGCGGCCGCGTGACGATCTCGGGCTCGGAACGCGCCATCCGCACCCTGGGCGCGGCGGGCTCGGTCGAGCAGCTGCGAGAGACCCGCGTGCCCCTGCCCTCCGGCGGCACGGTGCGCCTGGCCGATCTCGGCGAGATCACCGACCACTGGGCCGAGCCGCGCTCGCGCGCCCGCTATGACGGCCAGGAGGTGGTGACCTTCAACATGGTGCGCGGCCGCGACGCCTCGGAGGTGCAGACCGCCGACAAGGTCCGCAAGGCCATCGCCAAGCTGGAGAAGGCCCACCCCGAGGTCCGGATCGAGGAGATCACCTCGACCGTCAAATATATCGAGCAGAGCTACGTCGCCTCGATGGAGGCCCTGATCGTCGGCGCCATCCTGGCGGTGCTGGTCGTGCTGCTGTTCCTGCGCGACGGCCGCGCCACCCTGCTGGCGGCGGTGGCGATCCCGATGTCGCTGATCCCGACCTTCGCGGTGTTGGCGCCGATGGGCCAGTCGCTGAACGGCATCACCCTGCTGGCCCTGTCGCTGACCGTGGGCATCCTGGTGGACGACGCGATCGTCGAGATCGAGAACATCGTCCGCCACATGCGCGGCGGCAAGAGTCCCTACGCCGCGGCGATGGAGGCGGCCGACGAGATCGGCCTGGCGGTCGTGGCCACCACCTTCACCATCGTGGCGGTCTTCGCGCCGGTCGGCTTCATGCCGGGCATCATCGGCCAGTTCTTCAAGGCCTTCGCCCTGGCCGCCTGCGTCTCGGTGCTGTTCTCGCTGGTGGTCGCCCGCCTGCTGACGCCGCTGATGGGCGCCTACATGCTGAAGGCCGACGCCAAGCACGAGGACAAGGACCCGCCCTGGATGGGGCCTTATCTGAAGAGCCTGAACTGGGCGCTGCGGAACCGTTGGAAGGTCCTGTGGATGGGCCTGCCGATGTTGATCATCTCGGGCATCCTCGCGACCCGCCTGCCGTTCGAGTTCCAGCCCCAGGTCGACCGCGGCCAGGCCGACTTCTCGGTCGAGCTGCCGCCCGGCGCGACCCTGGACGAGACCGACGCCGTCGTGCAGCGCGTGGCCAAGACCCTGCTGGCCCGCAAGGAAGTCGTCAGCGTCTACAGCGCGATCGGGAGCAACGGCTCGGTCAACAAGGCCAGCCTGACCGCCGACCTGACCGACAAGAAGGAACGGATAAGCCAGAAGCAGTTCAGCCGCGAGATGGTCGACCAGTTCGCCGCCATCCCCGGCGTGCGGATCGGCGCGGGCGGCAACAGCGGCGGCGGCCCCTCGAACGGCGGCAGCTACACGCTGCGCCTGCTCAGCGACAACGGCCCGGCTCTGGAGGCCGCCGCGCGCAAGGTCGAGGCCGAGATGCGCACGGTTCCGGGCCTGGCCCACGTGGTCAACACCGCCGCGATCGCCCGGCCCGAGATCGTCGTGACGCCGAAGCCGGACCAGGCCGCGCGCGCCGGCGTCTCGGCCGGGGCCATCTCCCAGGCCGTGCGCGTGGCCACGATCGGCGACGTCGCGCAGAACCTGCCGAAGTACAATCTGGGCGACCGCCAGGTGCCGATCCGCCTGCGCCTGAACGACGACGCGCGCGGCGACATCGCCGTGCTGCAGACGCTGAAGGTGCCCTCGGCCAACGGCCCCGTGCCGCTGAACGCGGTGGCCGACATCCGCTTCGGCGCCGGCCCTTCGCAGATCGACCGCCAGGACCGCTCGCGCGTCGCCACCATCACCGCCGAGCTGGACGGCATCGTCGTCGGCGAGGCGGCCAAGCGGGTTCACGCCCTGTCGTCGGTCAAGCACCTGCCCCCCGGCGTCAAGGAGACCCCAGCCGGCGACGCCGAGTTCATCGCCGAGATGGTCACCGGCTTCCTGGGCGCGCTGATCACCGGCATCCTTCTGATGTACGTCGTGCTGGTGCTGCTGTTCCGCAGCTTCGCCCACCCGATCACCATCATGGTCGCCCTGCCCCTGGCGATCGGCGGCGCCTTCGGGCTGCTGGTGCTGGTCCATTCCAGCTTCTCGATCTCGACCCTGATCGGCATCCTGATGCTGATGGGCATCGCGGCCAAGAACTCGATCCTGCTGGTCGAGTACGCGATCATGGCCATGAAGGAACAGGGCATGGACAAGCGCACGGCGATCATCGACGCCGCGCACAAGCGGGCCAGACCGATCCTGATGACCACGGTGGCGATGGGCGCGGGCATGCTGCCCACCGCCATCGGCCTGGGCGCCGAGATCGAGTTCCGCGCGCCGATGGCCATCGCCGTCATCGGCGGCCTGATCACCTCGACCTTGCTGTCGCTGCTCTACATCCCGGTGGTGTTCGTGCTGATGGACGGCCTGAAGACCCGCGCCGAGCGGCTGATGGGCCGCCTGTTCGGCCACCAGCACCAGGCGGCCGCCACGCCCTCGGACGTCAGGGGCGCGGCGGAGTAGTCCGAACGGTGGCTCAGGCCCTCAGCGCCTGGGCCACGACCGGCGCCAGGCGCTCGGCGATGATCCGGGCGCCCTCGGCGTTGGGGTGGATGCCGTCGCGCTGCATGTAGCGCGACACCCCGATCACGCCGGTCAGAAAGTCCGGGGCGTAGAGCACGCCCTGCTCGCGGGCCAGGTCCGGATAGAGGGCGGTGAAGCGGCGCGCATAGGCCACGCCTAGCAGGCCGGGGGCGCGCACGCCGGCCAGCACCACGCGGGTGTTCCGCGACTTCAGATGCTGGACGATCGCCCGTAGATTGGCCTTGGTCAGCGAGGGGTCGAGGCCGCGCAGCAGGTCGTTGCCGCCCAGGGCCACCACGCAGACGGCGGTCTCGGCGGGCACCCGGTCGACGCGCGCCAGGCCGTTGGCGCTGGTGTCGCCGAACACGCCCTGGCCCAGCACCCGAGCGCGCGCGCCCAGCCGGTCCAGCGCCGCCTGCAGCCGCGCCGGCATCGCCTGGTCCGCGGGCAGGCCCAGGCCCGCCGTGATCGAGTCGCCCAGCACCGTGACCAGGGGCGGCTTGGGCGGCGGGGGCGGCGGCTTGGCCGGCGCGCGCCTTCGGACCGACGCCGACGCCGGGCCGACCGCCGTCAGGGCCGCCAGGCCGGCCAGCAGAAGTCGACGGGACTGGAACTTCACCATGCCTCAACCGTATCAATGTCCAGAACGGATCAAAGCCCCCGCGCGTTGAACGGGGGCTGAAGGGGAGACGCGCCGATGCAACGCAGGTTTCGCGAAATCTTGATCGTCGGCGCCGCCCTCGCGGCCCTGGCCGCCTGCGGTCAGAGCCAGGGCCAGCAGGCCAGCCCGGTCGGCTATGGACCCAATCCCGCCCTGCCCGCGCCCAAGCACGCCCTGCTGCCGACGGTGAAGGTCTCCGACGTGGTCGGCTGGCCCGCCGGCGTCACGCCCGCCGCGCCGGCGGGCTTCAAGGTCCAGCCGTTCGCGACGGGCCTGGATCACCCGCGCTGGCTCTTGGTGCTGCCGAACGGCGACGTGCTGGTGGCCGAGACCAACGGCCCGCCCAAGAAGGAGAAGAACGGCCTGCGCGCCTTCTTCGAGAAGATGCTGATGAAGAAGGCCGGCGCGGGCGTGCCCAGCGCCAACCGCATCAGCCTGCTGCGCGACGCCGACCATGACGGGGTGGCCGAAACCAAGGTCCCGTTCCTGACCGACCTCTATTCGCCGTTCGGCATGGCCCTGGTCGGCGACACGCTCTACGTCGCCAACGCCGACGCCATCGTCGCCTTTCCGTACACGGAGGGGGCCACCCGGATCACCGCCCCGCCGCGCAAGATCGCCGACCTGCCAGGCGGGCCGATCAACCACCACTGGACCAAGAACATCCTGGCCAGCCCCGACGGCAAGACCCTCTACGCCACGGTCGGCTCGAACAGCAATGTCGGCGAGAACGGCCTCGAGAACGAGACCGACCGCGCGGCGATCCTGCAGGTCGACCTGGCGACGGGCGCCAAGCGCGTCTTCGCCTCGGGCCTGCGCAATCCCAACGGCCTGGCCTGGAATCCGGCCAATGGCCAGCTGTGGACCGCCGTCAACGAGCGCGACGAATTGGGCAACGACCTGGTGCCCGACTACATGACCTCGGTGCGCGAAGGCGGCTTCTACGGCTGGCCCTACAGCTATTTCGGCCGCAACGTCGACAAGCGGGTCAAGGACCGCGACCGCCGCCCCGACCTCGTCGAGCGCGCCATCGTCCCCGACTACGCCCTGGGCGCCCAAACCGCCTCGCTGGGCCTGGCCTTCTACCAGGGCCAGACCTTCCCGGCCCGCTACAAGGACGGCGTCTTCGTCGGCCAGCACGGCTCGTGGAACCGCAAGCCGCAGGCCGGCTACAAGGTGGTGTTCGTCCCCTTCGCGGGCGGCAAGCCGGCGGGCCCTGTCGAGGACTTCCTGACCGGCTTCCTCGACGCCAAGGGCAAGGCCCAGGGCCGGCCGGTCGGCGTGGCGGTCGACGCCTCGGGCGCGCTTCTGGTGGCCGACGACGTCGGCAATGTCGTCTGGCGGGTCAGCGCGGCGAAGTAGGGCAGGCTGGCGCCCCAAGGGCAGCTTGCACAACAGGACTAACTGGCCTTAGCTTCCCCCAGCTCAGGGAGGAGCCGCCATGAAGATCGAACGCCTGCCCAAGGTGCGCGTCTCGCTGGGACCGACCAACCACCCGTACATGACCGGCCCGTGGACGCCGCAGCACGAGGAGGTGAACGCCTGGGACCTGGAGGTGCTGGAGGGCGCCATCCCAACCGATCTGGACGGCGTCTATCTGCGCAACACCGAGAACCCCGTCCACGACCCGCTGGGCCGCTATCACCCGTTCGACGGCGACGGCATGGTGCATCAGATCGAGTTCAAGCGCGGCGAGGCGACCTACCGCAACCGATTCATCCGTACACGGTGTTTCGAGGCCGAGCAGGAGGCCGGCGAGGGCCTGTGGGGCGGGCTGATGGACGGTCCCGGCGTCTCCAAGCGTCCCGGCTTCGGCGCGCACGGGGCGCTGAAGGACACCGCCAGCACCGACATCGTCGTCCATAACGGCGAGGCGATCGCCACCTTCTACCAGTGCGGCGAGGCCTATCGCCTGGATCCGCTGACCCTGGAGAATCTGGGCGTCGCGGCCTGGGCGCCGCTGGACGGCGTCTCGGCCCATCCCAAGGTCGACGAGGCCAGCGGCGAGCTGCTGTTCTTCAACTACTCCAAGGCCGCGCCGCACATGCACTACGGCGTCGTCGACGCGACGGGCCGGCGGATCGTCTATCAGCCCGTGCCGCTGGCCGGACCGCGCCTGCCGCACGACATGGCCTTCTCGTCGAAATACGCGATCCTCAACGACCTGCCGGTGTTCTGGGACCAGGACCTGATGGCGCGGAACATCCATGCCGTGCGCCTGCACAAGGGCCTGCCCAGCCGCTTCGCCCTGATCCCCCGCCACGGCGGCGAGGTCCGCTGGTTCGAGGCCGAGCCGACCTATGTGCTGCACTGGCTCAATGCGTACGAGGACGGCGACGAGGTGGTGCTGGACGGCTATTTCCAGGAAAATCCGATCCCCCGCCCGCTGGAGACCGCCCCCGACGGCCACGGCCACCTGATGGCCTATCTGGACGAGCACAGCTTCCGGCCCAAGCTCCATCGCTGGCGCTTCAACCTCGCCACCGGCGAGACCACCGAGAAGCATCTGGACGACCGGATCCTCGAGTTCGGCATGTTCAATCAGAAATACGCCGGCAAGCCCTATCGCTACGCCTATTCCACCACCGCCAAGCCGGGCTGGTTCCTGTTCAACGGCTTCGTCAAGCACGACCTCGCGACCGGCGAGAGCTGGTCGATCGCCCTCCCGGACGGCGTCTACGCCAGCGAGGCGCCGTTCGCGCCCCGCGTCGGCGCGAGCGCCGAGGACGACGGCTATCTCGTCACCTTCCTGATCGACGAGAACCGGGGAACGTCCGAATGCGCGATCATCGACGCCCAACGCTTCCAGATCGTCTGCCGCATCGCCCTGCCCCATAAGCTGAGCAGCGGCACCCACAGCGTCTGGGCCGGACGGGAGATGCTGCGCGGCTAGGCGAAGCGGGCGCCGGTCATTCGCTCGGAGACCGCCCAAAGGCGCGCGGCGGCGGCGGTGTCCAGCGCCTGGGCCGGGAAGCGGGCCGGCGCCGGATAGCCTCGTGTCTCGCCCAGACCGTTCGGACCGTAATAGCCGCCGCCCCGCGCCTCTGGCGACGTCGCCGCGTAAAGGGTCGGCAAGGCGCCTTGGGCCACGGGCTGAAACAGGAACCACAGCAGGCCTCGGGCGCGGGCCGCGGCGCTCTCCCGGCCGGGCGCGTTGAACAGGAGCTCCGTGCGCGCGATGCCCGGATGGGCGGCGATGCTGTCCACGCCCCAGCCGCCCGCGTCGCCGCGCCGCTGCAGCTCGAGCGCGAACATCAGGCAGGCCAGCTTGGATTGGCTGTAGGCCGACATCGGCCGATAGCCGCGCTCGGCGTTCAGGTCGTCGAAGTCGATCCTTCCGCCCCGCGCCGCGACGCTCGACACGGTGACCACTCGCGCCTTCCGGGCCCCGCGCAGCATCGGCATCAGGTGCGCGGTCAGGGCGAAGTGACCCAGATAGTTGGTCCCCAGCTGCAACTCGAATCCGTCAGCCGTGGTGCGGCGCGCGGGCGGGGTCATCACGCCGGCGTTGTTGATCAGCAGGTCGAGGCTGTCGCGCTGGCCCCGCAGCCGCGCGGCGAAGTCGGCCACCGACCGCAGGCTGGCCAGGTCCAGTGTTTCGAAGCGAATGTTCGCCGCCGGAGCGGCCTGCCGGATCCGGGCCACGGCGTCCGCCCCCTTGCCCGGATGGCGGCCGGCGACGATCACCTCCGCCCCTGCCCGCGCCAGGGCCAGGGCGTCCTCGAAGCCCAGCCCTCCGGTCCCGGTGACGACCGCGCAGCGGCCGTCCTGCGGCGGAATGTTCTTTGTGGTCCAGCTAGCCATCGCCTTGTCCCCGTGAGAAAATCGCACTCGGTGCATAAATTAGTGCACTGAGTGCAATATTTCAAGCGGTCGAGATCGATGACCCACGGCGATCCCTCGCGCGCGTCCGGAGAAGGCCTGCGGGAACGCAAGCGGCGCGAGACCTTGCAGCGCATCACGGACGCGGGGACACGGCTGTTCATCGCTCACGGCTACGAGGCGACAACCCTTGACGCTATCGCCGCCGAGGCCGGGATTTCCCGGCGAACGTTCTTCCACTACTTCAAGTCCAAGGACGAGATTCTGCTGGCCATGCAGGCGGGGCTCGGCGACCTGTTGACCGCCGCCCTGGCCCAGGAAACGCGGGATCAAAGGCCGATCGACGCCGTGCGCAAGGCGCTGGTCCGCATCAGCGGCGCCTATGATCCCGGCGAAATGCTCATCCTGGACCGGGTGATGCGGTCCAGCGAAGCCGTGCTCGCCCGCAAACAGGCCAGCTATGTCCAGCACGAGGCGACGCTGTTCGCCGCCCTGCGCGCGCTCTGGCCGGAGGCCGAGCGGGAGACCGGGCTGCGGCTGGTGGCCATGCTGTCGATCGGCGCGCTGCGCCTGTCGCTGGAGGCTTTCAACCGCGAGGACGGGCGCCGCCCCATCGCGGCCCTTCTGAACGAGGCCTTCGACGCGCTGGAGACGGAAGTCTGAGCCGGCGATCATGGTTAATCGCGCCTTAACCGCGCAGGCGCATGCTCACGCCATGCGCCGCGCGCTCGCCCTTCTGCTCGTCGCCCTCGCCGCCCCGGCCGCCGCCGCGCCGGCCAAGCCGACGGTGGTCGTCGCCCAGCCGAAGCCGACTTCGATCCCCGCGGCGCCGGTCGAGACGCCCAGCTTCGTGCTGCCCGCCCCGATCCCGCTGGCCAGCGCCCGTCCGGCGGGAGATCAGGCCCAGTGCAAGGCGACCTGCTCCAAGACGCTGTACTTCTGCAATTCGGGCGGCGACGACGACGGCTGCGGCTCCCGCTGGGCCCAGTGCAACGCCTCGTGCTCGGCGACCTATGTCGCCCCTCGGTTCGGCCGCTGAAGGTCTTCCCCCTGACGTAGGGGCGACTTGCCGGCTCGCCTAACGCTGGTACGCTAACCTGAACAACGATAAGTCAGGGATGGGCGGAATGTCGGCGAAACTCCCGAAGGCGTGCGTCATCGGCGCGGGCTGCAGCGGCTTCACCACGATCAAGCGGCTGAAGGACTTCGGCATCCCCTACGACTGCTTCGAGATGTCCGACGAGATCGGCGGCAACTGGTACTACAAGAACCCCAACGGGATGTCGGCCTGCTACGAGAGCCTGCATATCGATACCTCGAAGTGGCGGCTGGCGTTCGAGGACTTTCCCGTGCCGAAGGACTGGCCGGACTTCCCGCACCACGCCCAGCTCTTCCAGTACTTCAAGGACTATGTGGACCATTTCGGCCTGCGGCCGACCATCACCTTCAACACCAAGGTCGAGAGCGCCCGCCGCACCGACGACGGCCTATGGGCGGTGACGCTGTCGAGCGGCGAGACGCGGCTCTATGACGTGCTGTTCGTCTGCAACGGCCACCACTGGGATCCGCGCGTGCCGGAATATCCCGGCGAGTTCGACGGTCCGGCCTTCCACGCCCACGCCTATAGCGACCCGTTCGATCCGGTGGACATGCGCGGCAAGAATGTCGTGGTCGTCGGCATGGGCAATTCGGCCATGGACATCGCCAGCGAGCTCTCGCAGCGGCCGATCGCCAAGAACCTCTGGGTCTCGGCCCGGCGCGGGGTCTGGGTGTTTCCGAAATATCTGAACGGCAGACCGGCCGACAAGTCGGCCATGCCCGCCTGGATGCCCAAGGGCCTGGGCCTGTCGCTGGCCCGCGCGACGATCAAGAAGACGATCGGCCGGATGGAGGACTACGGCCTGCCCAAGCCCGACCACGAGCCGCTGGAGGCCCATCCCTCGGTCTCCGGCGAGTTCCTGACCCGCGCGGGCTGCGGCGACATCAAGTTCAAGCCGGCGATCAAGGCGCTGGAAGGCAAGCGCGTCCGCTTCGCCGACGACAGCGTCGAGGAGGTCGACGCCATCGTCTTCGCCACCGGCTACAAGATCAGCTTCCCGTTCTTCGACGACCCGGACCTCAAGCCCGACGCCGAGCACCGCTTTCCGCTGTTCAAGCGGATGGTCAAGCCGGGGATCCCGAACCTTTTCTTCATGGGCCTGGCCCAGCCGCTGCCGACCCTGGTCAACTTCGCCGAACAGCAGGCCAAGCTGGCGGCGGCCTATCTGGCGGGCCGCTACGCCCTGCCCTCGACGGCCGAGATGGCGCGGATCATCGCCAAGGACGAGGAGCGCCATACCGGCCAGTTCTACGCCTCGGCCCGCCACACCATCCAGGTCGACTTCAACGTCTATTGCGCCGACCTGAAGAAGGAGATCGCCAAGGGCGAGGCGCGCGCGCGAAGCCAGGGCGGGACCTTGCCGGTGGCGGCGCGGGCGACGCTCGGACGCGCCGCGGCGGAAGCCTGAAGCCCTTCCCCCTTGGATGGGGGAAGGGTTTGGGATGGGGGTGACATGGGTTCCGAAAGGGGCGAGGTATAGCCACCGCCGCGTCACCCCCATCCCCGGCCCTTCCCCCATCGAGGGGGAAGGGAGAAAGCCTGTCATGCCCAAGATCACCTTCGACAAGGACACCCGCGCCAAGCTGGTCGGCGGGCTCTCGCGCTATCTGAAGGACGAGCTCGATCTGGAGGTGAAGGGCTTCGACGCCGAGTTCCTGCTGGATTTCATCGGCGAGCGGCTCGGACCCTACTACTACAACCAGGGCCTCCACGACGCCCAGGCGCTGTACCGCGAGAAGCTGGAGGCGATCAGCGAGGTGGTCTACGAGATCGAGCAGCCGGTGAAGGGGCTGTGAGGAGACCCTTTCCCCGATTTCCCCGGCATTCGCCGGGGAGACCGAGGAGCAACAACCCTTGCCTCCTACCCCCGGTTAAGTCCACGATCGTGACGGGGCGTCACCATCGCTCCCGCTTCGAGTCGTGTCCCATGTCGAACATCGCCTACTTCCCCAAGCCTCACATCGACCAGCGGCCGGGCAAGCGCGAACGCACCAAGACCGCCAATCGCCAGGCGATCCTGGACGCCGCGCGCGAGGTGTTCGGCGAGCTGGGCTACGACGCCGCCACGGTGCGCGACATCATCCGCCGCACGGGCTTGGCCTCCGGCACCTTCTACAACTACTACAAGTCCAAGGAGGAGGTGTTCGACGCCCTGGCCGACGACGGCGCCCGGCGCTTCCGGCCGCTGCTGCGGGCCGAGTCCGAGAAGGCCACCGACTTCGAGACGTTCCTGCGCGGCGCGATCCTGGCCTATTTCAACTTCGTGGCCGAAGAGCAGGAGGCCTGGCGCCTGGACCGTCCGCCGGGCGAGCAGCTGCCGCACGCGCGCTCGACGCCCGAGGTGGTGGCGGTGTTCGACGAGGTCCGCGAGGCCTTCGCCCGGGTGCTGGCCCACGACAACGCCCCGCCGGTCGACCTCGACTACCTGACCTCGGCCTGTATCGCGATCGCCCGCGAGATCGGCGACAAGATGCTGGACCGGCGGCCGGTCGACACCCAGGGGGCGGCGGACTTCGCGGTCAAGCTGATCCTGGGCGGCGTGCCCGCCCTGCCAAGACTTTAGAACCAACGACAACAAAGGGGGGAACCATGGCCTCGGACGCCACGCAGAAGACCATCCTGAAGCTGATCCTGTCGCTGCCCAGCCCGATCCTGCGCGCCCTGTCCGGCGGCGGGGTCGTCTACAAGGGCGGCCGGACGCTGGACCCGCGCTTCCAGTTCTTCGCTCACGCGGCCAAGAAGCTGCCGCCGATGTCGTCGCTGTCGCCGGCCGAGGCCGTGGCCGGCAGCGCCCGGGGCCTCGCCGCCGTGCAGGGCCCGCTGGAGCCCGGCGTGCGCACCGAGAGCCTGTCGGTCGAGGGGCCGAACGGCCCCATCCCCTGCCGCGCCTACCGGCCCGAGGCGCAGGACAGCGCCGCGCCGCTGATCGTCTACGCCCACATGGGCGGGGGCGTGATCGGCGACCTGGAGACCTGCCACGCCTTCTGTTCGATCCTGGCGCGGATCTGCCGCACGGCGGTGATCTCGGTCGACTACCGCCTGGCGCCCGAGCACAAGTTCCCGGCCGGCCTGGAAGACGTGCTGGCGGCCTATCGCTGGGCGCGCGAGCACGCCACGCGGTTTGGCGCCGCGCCGGTCCCGCCGGCCATCGGCGGCGACAGCATGGGCGGCAACTTCTCGGCCATCGTCGCCCAGGAGATGGCCCGCAAGGGCGAGCCCCAACCGGCCGCGCAGATCCTGATCTATCCGGCCGTCGACGTGGCCAGCGAGACGCCGTCGATGACCACCTATGCCGACGCCTATCCGCTGACGCGCGCGACCATGGACTGGTTCATGGGCCACTATATCGGCGCGGACGCCGACCCGGCCGACCCGCGCCTGTCGCCGGACAAGACGGCGGATCTGACGGGCCTCGCGCCCGCCGTGATCGCCACCGCCGGCTTCGACCCGCTGAACGATCAGGGCGAGGGTTACGCCAAGCGCCTGAAGGCGGCCGGCGTGCCGGTCAGCTATCGCTGCTACGACAGCCTGGCCCACGGCTTCACCGCCTTCACCGGCGCCATTCCCGCGGCCGACGCGGCCTGCCGCGAGATCGCCGGGCTGGTGCGGGAGATGTTCGACCAGCGCGCCTAAATCCCATCCAACCCTTGTCATCCCGGAAAGCCCGCAGGGCTTGTCCGGGACCCAGGGGACACCGCATCAGCACCTGCCCCTGGGTCCCGGCTCTCCGCTTCGCTACGGCCGGGATGACAAGATTTTTTGGGATCTAGGATGAGCACTCCCCCCACCATGCGCGCCCTGGTCGTCGAGACCCTCGCGCCCGACTTCGCCGGCTGCGCCGTCCGCGAGGTCGCCGCCCCGACGCCCGGTCCCGGCGAGGCGTTGGTCCGCGTGCGCGCGGCCAGCGTCAACTTCCCCGACCTCCTGATGACGCGGGGCGAATACCAGTTCAAACCGCCCCTGCCCTTCACCCCGGGCCTCGACCTCGCCGGCGAGGTCGTGGCGCTGGGCGAGGGCGTCACCGGCCTCGCCATCGGCGATCCGGTCGTCGGCGGGGCGCGGCTAGGCGGGTTCGCCGAGTACGCCGTGCTGTCGGCCGAGGCTCTCAAGCCCAAGCCCGCGCGGCTGTCCTTCGCCGAGGCCGCCGCCTATGGCGCGGCCTACCTGACCGCCTATGTCGCCCTGGTGCGCCGCGCGCGGCTCGAGCCCGGCGAATGGGTGCTGGTCCACGGCGCGGCTGGCGGGGTCGGGCTGGCGGCGGTGGACCTGGCCAAGGCCTTGGGCGCGCGCGTCATCGCCGCCTCGGCCTCGGACGAGAAGCTGGAAGCCGTGAAGGCGCTCTACGCCCCCGACGCCGTCGTCAATGTCACCGGCGGCTTCCGCGAGCAGGTCAAGGCGATCACCGGCGGGCGCGGGGCCGACGTGATCTACGACCCGGTCGGCGGCGACGTGTTCGACGAGAGCGTCCGCTGCATCGCCTTCGACGGCCGGCTGCTGGTGATCGGCTTCACCTCGGGACGGATCCCGACGGTGTCGGTCAACATGCCGCTGATCAAGGGCTTCTCGGTGATGGGCGTGCGGGCCGGCGAGTATGGCCGGCAGTTTCCGGACAAGGGCCGCGAGAACGCCGAGGCGGTGTGGCGGATGGCGGACGAAGGCGTGATCCGGCCACACGTCCACGCCGAGCTGCCGCTCGACCGCTGGCGCGAAGCCTTCGACCTGCTGAGCCAGCGCAAGGTGGTGGGCAAGGCGGTGATTGCGCCTTGAGGCCCCTCCACCGGTCTTCCCCGCGAAAGCGGGGATCCAAGCCGAGTTGATCGTTCCGCCGTGCTTTCTGGTCCGGCCCTGCTTGGATCCCCGCCTTCGCGGGGAAGGTCGGAACCTGGGCGACTCAGGTTGACATCCCGCGCCCGTTCTTTTATCCACCGCGCCTCACTCGCGGGGCTCATGGCTTCGCGTTCAACGTTTTTGCATTTCGGAGCCACGTCGTGAAGCGCACCTTCCAGCCGTCGAAGCTCGTGCGTGCCCGTCGTCACGGCTACCGCGCGCGCATGGCCACCAAGAACGGCCAAAAGGTCGTCGCGCGTCGCCGCGCCAAGGGCCGCAAGCGCCTGACCGCCTAATTCTCTTCCTCCTTCGGGAGGCAAGACGATGATCAAAGCCGCCTTTTCCCCAGACCTGGTCTCAGGTTCTCGCCGGAAAGGCGGCTTTTTTCATGGCTGAGGCTCTGAAGTTCGAACGCCTGCGCAAGCGCGCCGACTTCCTGCTGGCGGCCAAGGCCCCGGCCCTGTCGCGCGGCGCGGTGTTCATCCAGATGCGCCGCCGCGCCGACGAGGATCCCACGGTGCGGGTGGGCTTCACCGCCACCAAGAAGATCGGCGGCGCCGTCGATCGCAACCGCGCCAAGCGCCGCCTGCGCGAGGCCGCCCGTCTGGTCCTGCCCCTTCATGCGCGGCCCTCGCACGACTATGTGTTCATCGCGCGGGGCGGAACGACCACGCGCGAATGGGGGCGTTTGCTTGACGACGTCAAAACCGCGCTGATAAGCCTCGCCGCCGAGCACGATCGGGCGGGGCCGAAAAACCCGCAGCCGTCGTCCGGCGCCCAGACCGCCGCCTCTTCCCAACAACCCGATCCCAGAGTTTCCGGTTAGCGCTCCAATGCAGAACGACAACAAAAACACGCTGGCGTTCATCGCTTGCGCGTTCGTGATCCTGATCGGGTACCAGGTGCTGTGGGCCGGTCCGCAACAGCGCAAGGTCGAGGCCGAGATCCGGGCCAAGAAGATCGCCCAGCAGCAGGTCGCCGCCCAGAAGGGCGTGACCCTGGACGCCAACGGCAACCCCGCGCCCCTGCGCCTGTCGCGCGACGCGGCCAAGGCCCAGAGCCCGCGCATCCCGGTCGACACCCCGGCCCTGCAAGGCTCGATCGCGCTGAAGGGCGGCCGCATCGACGATCTGTTCCTGCGCAAATACGCCGAGACCACCAACAAGAACTCGCCCCCGGTCGAGCTCTTCCGCCCCGAGGGCGCCGAGCACGCCTGGTTCGCCGAGTTCGGCTGGAACGGCCTGAACCTGCCGGGCCTGCCCGACAGCCGCACGGTCTGGACCGCCGCGCCCGGGCAGGTGCTGCGCCCGAACTCGCCGGTCACCCTCACCTATGACAACGGCCAGGGCCTGGTCTTCACCCGCGTCATCGCCGTCGACGACCAGGCGATGTTCTCGGTCACCGACAGCGTCAAGAACAACGGGACCAGCGCCTTCCAGCTGGCCCCCTACGCCCGCGTTCAGCGTCAAGGCATCACCGACCACCTGGGCAAGACCCAGATCGTCCACGAAGGCGCCATCGGCGTCCTCGGCGCCGGCGACAAGCAAGAGCTGAAGCAGTCGAAGTACGGCAAGTGGAAGAAGGATCACCCGACCGAAAGCTTCGACTCGGTCGGCGGCTGGGCGGGCATCACCGACAAATACTGGCTGGCGGCCCTGGTCCCGGGCCAGGACCAGACCATCAAGGCCCAGTACCTGTTCACCAATGTCGCGGGCGTCGACATCTATGACGTCAACTTCGTCGGTCCGACCCAGGCCCTGAATCCGGGCGCCACCCTGACCCAGAAGACGCGCCTGTTCGCTGGCGCCAAGACCGTGCCGCTGCTGCGCAAGTACGAGTTCGGCGCGACCCCGGCCCCGGCGATCTGGGAGTTCTGGAACAATCCGAAGGCCGAGATCCCGCGCTTCGACTGGGCCGTCGACTGGGGCATCTTCAGCTTCTTCACGCGCCCGATCTTCAATATCCTGGAGATCTTCTACAAGCTGGTCGGCAACTTCGGCCTGGCCATCATGCTGCTGACCGTCGTGCTCAAGCTCGCCCTCTATCCGATGGCCGACAAGAGCTACGAGAGCATGGCCAAGATGAAGAAGATCGCCCCCGAGGTCGAGAAGCTGAAGGCCAAGCACAAGGACGATCCGGCCAAGCAGCAGCAGGAGATGATGGCGCTGTACGCCAAGGAGAAGATCAACCCGATGATGGGCTGCCTGCCCATGTTGATCCAGATCCCGGTCTTCTACTCGCTGTACAAGGTGCTGACCGTCACCATCGAAATGCGCCACGCGCCGTTCTTCGGCTGGATCCAGGACCTGTCCTCGCGCGACCCGTCGACGGTGTTCACGCTCTTTGGCCTGATCCACTGGAACCCGGCGACCGCGCCGTTCATCGGCGGCTTCCTGGACGGTCCTTTGCACATCGGCGTGTGGCCGCTGCTGTACGGCTTCACCATGTGGCTGACCACGGCGATGAACCCGCCGGCGGGCGACCCGATGCAGCAGCGCATCTTCCAGTTCTTCCCGGTGATCTTCACCTTCACCCTGTCGCAGTTCGCGGTGGGCCTGGTGATCTACTGGTGCTGGAGCAACGTGCTGACCATCGTCCAGCAGTACGTGATGATGCGCCGCTACAAGGTCGAGAACCCGATCGACCGCATCATCGCGCGCCTGCGAGGCAAGACCGTAAGCGCGACGACGTGATGAGCGACGAGGTCCTGTTCACCCCCCAAGAGTTTTCTGACGAGGAGATCGAGCGGGCGCGGGTGTTCTTCGCCCAGCCCGTGGCCTTCGTGATGGGCGCGGTGCGGATGGACGCCATGCCGTCCGCGGACCTGCCCGAGGTGGCCTTCGCCGGCCGCTCGAACGTCGGCAAGTCCAGCCTGATCAACGGCCTGGTGAACCAGAAGTACCTGGCCCGCGCCTCGAACGAGCCGGGCCGCACGCGGGAGATCAACTTCTTCCTGCTGGCCGAGCGCGTGCGCCTGGTCGACCTGCCCGGCTACGGCTTCGCCCGCGTCTCGCGCTCGGTCGCCGACAAGTTCCAGGACCTCGGCCGGGCCTATCTGCGCGGCCGGCCGAACCTGAAGCGGGTCTATGTGCTGATCGACGCCCGCCACGGCCTGAAGACGGTCGATCTGGAGGCGCTGGACGCGCTCGATGTCGCCGCCGTCAGCTACCAGATCGTCCTGACCAAGGCCGACAAGATCAAGCCGGCCGAGGTCGACAAGGTGGTGGCCGAGACCCAGAAGGCGATCGCCAAGCGCCCGGCGGCCTTCCCGCGCGTGCTGGCCACCTCGTCCGAGAAGGGCCTGGGCATGCCCGAGCTGCGCGCCGAGATCGTGCGGCTGTGTATCGACGCGTGATCCCTTAACCCGATTTCCCCGGCGAATGCCGGGGCCCAGATCCATCCGGAGAGGTTTGGGTGGTCGCGCCCAGAGCGTTACCCATCTTCATCGGCTCGTGGGTTCGATCTGGGCCCCGGCATTCGCCGGGGAAATCGGTTGTTGGGGATATGTTTGAGCTGTTAACCCCGCGCTAGAGCCTCGCGCGTCAAAACGGAATCGTTTTGACGCGAAAACGAGGCTCTAAATCAAAGACTTAGAGCGTGACTTGCGCCGAAACCGGTTCCCACTTTCGGCGTCACGCTCTAGGGTACGACCGCCAGAACCCCGCCTCTCCCTCACCAAGATCGAAGCCCCCCATGAACCGCCACGAGCTGAAGACCTGGCCCAAATATTTCGCCGCCGTGCGGTCGGGCCAGAAGCGCTTCGAGATCCGCCGCAACGACCGCGACTTCGCCGTGGGCGACATCCTCGTCTTGCGCGAGTTCGACCCGGCGAGCGACACCTATACCGGCCAGTCCGAGGAGCGGCAGATCACCTTCCTGCTGTCGGAGGAGGACTATGGCGGCGTGATCCACGGCTTCGTGGCGATCGGCTTCGGCGACGTCATGACCCATCCCAGCGCGCCGGCCGAGGGCGCCCTGACCGCCGAGGACCTGGCGAGCTGGCACGAGACGGCCGCCGCCAACGCCTCGCTGCGCGGCCAGGAGGCCCGGAAGGTCTCGGACGGCTACGCCAGGAGCAAGATGAGCGTCGCGGCCGACCGCCACGGCGCGGTCGCCGACGCCGCCGAGGCCGAAGCCAGCTTCCACGCCCAGGCGGCGCGGATCGTGCGCAAGGGTTAAAGGGCAGCTTCTCTCCTCCCCTCTTGGGGGAGGAGAATGTTAAGCCGCTTCGCTGACGTGGGCCGGGAAGACGTCGTCCATGCGCAGATAGGTGATCAGGCGGTTTTCCATCGAGATGATCGCCTGGATGTAGCGCAGTTCCTCGACGCCCACGTCCGGGGCCGGCTGCAGGCTCTCGCGCGGCACGGTGAAGGTCTCCGACACGGCGTCGACCAGGATGCCGGCCAGGCGGTCCTGGCACTCGACGACGACGATCACGTGGCGGGTCTCGGGAATGGTGACGCCCAGGCCCAGGCGGTTGCGCAGGTCGATCACCGGCATGATCGCGCCGCGCAGGTTGATGACGCCGCGCATATAGGGGGGCGCGTGCGGGATCGGCGTGGCGGGCGTCCAGCCGCGGATCTCGCGGACGGTCTTCACGTCGATGCAGAACTCCTGCTCGCCGATGCAGAACGAGATCAGCTCCAGAGCGGGCGCGGCGTTGTCGGTCATCACGATATCCCCGGATCGAATGGTCTGGCCCGGAGCGGCGGACGACGCGCTCTCGAGCTTCATGCCAGAAAAGCCCGCGTCGCCTTTAGTAAGCGTTAAGACTGACGAGATCCGCGCGCGCCGGAATGTCGCGGGCGGCGAAAACCGGGCGTCCCGGACGGCCTCTCCGAGGTTTCCGGGACGACGCGGGGATCTACGGCTCCGATAGGCCCTCGTCGCCGTCATCCGATAGGTTGAACTCGTACCAGACGCCGTTCAGCACGCCGAAGGCGACCGCCAGGCCAAGGCCGAGGATCCAGGTGAAATACCACATCGGGTCGGTCTCCTTCGGATCAGTAGAGGTCGGGGTTGGTGAGCAGCGCGCCGGTGGTGCTCTTGCCCCACAGCACCTTGTAGACCCAGGCGGTGTAGAGCAGCACCAGCGGCAGGAAGACCACCGTCACCACCAGCATGACGAACAGGGTCAGGTGGGTCGACGAGGCGTTCCACACCGTCAGACTGGAGCGCGGGTCGACGCTGCTGGGCAGGATGAACGGGAACATCGACAGGCCGACGGTGGCGACGATGCCGATCGCCGAGGCCGAGGAGCCGCCGAACGCCGCCCAGGCCTTGTTCCAGCGCATGCCGGCCAGGGCCAGGGCCGCGCCGGCGAAGCCCAGCACCGGGCCCAGCAGCATCCAGCCGTGGCGGCCATAATTGTCGAGCCAGGCGCCGGGCGCGCGCACGGCCGCCGCGCCGCGCAGCGGGTTGGACGGCCCCGCCGCGTCGGCAAGGCCCTCGATCCGGAAGCCGAGACCGCCGAACGCCACCCAGAAGCCGCCCGCCGCGAACAGCACGATGCTGGCCAGGCCCGCGATCTCGCCGATCCGGCGGGCGCGCTCGGTGACCGGCCCGTCCTCGGCCTTGATGGTCAGCCAGGCCGCCCCGTGCAGCACCAGCATCGACACCGACAAGAGGCCGCACAGCAGGGCGAACGGCGAGAAGAGGCCCAGGAACGAGCCGTCATAGAAGGCGCGCAGGTCGCTGTTCAGGCGGAACGGCGCGCCCTGCAGCACATTGCCGATGGCCACGCCGAAGCACAGCACCGGCACGAAGCCGCCGACGAACAGGCTCCAGTCCCAGAACGCGCGCCACCGGGGATGGGCGCGCTTGGAGCGGTACTTGAAGCTGACCGGCCGCAGGATCATCGCCGCCAGCACGACGAACAGCGCCAGATAGAAGCCCGAGAAGCTGATGGCGTAGACGAACGGCCAGGCCGCGAAGATCGCGCCGCCGCCCAGGATGAACCACACCTGGTTGCCTTCCCAGGTGGCGCCGACGGTGTTGATCACCATGCGCCGCTCGGCGTCGTCCTTGGCCACGAAGGGCAGGAGGGCGCCGACGCCCATGTCGAAGCCGTCGGTCAGGGCGAAGCCGATCAGCAGCACGCCGACCAGGGCCCACCAGATGACGCGCAGCGTGGCGAAGTCGATGGGGAGTTCCATGACGGTGTCTCCTTAGGCCGCGATCGGTTCGGGTTCGGCCGGTTCGCCGAGGGCGACGGGCTCATGCGTCGCGAACGGCCCCCGCTTGATGGTCTTCAGGATCAGGCCGATCTCGACCACCGCCAGGGCGCCGTACAGCAGGGTGAAGACCGCGATGCTGGTCAGCAGCTGCGGCACGGTCAGGCTGGACGCGCCCAGGAAGGTGGGCAGCACGCCGTCCACCGCCCAGGGCTGGCGGCCGACCTCGGCCAGCACCCAGCCCAGCTCCGTCGAGATCCACGGCAGCGGGATGGCGGCGACGGCCAGCACCAGGAACCACTTGCTGTCGTGCTTGCGCAGGGTGACCAGGGTGAAGGCGGTGGCGAACAGCAGGATCATCAGCACCCCGATCCCGGCCATGATCCGGAAGGCCCAGAACATCACCGGCACGTTGGGCACCGCGTCCCAGGCGGTCTTCTTGATCAGCTCGGGCGAGGCCTGGCGGGGATCGGCGACATAGCGCTTCAGGAGCAGGGCATAGCCGAGGTCGCGGCGGTGCTGCTCGAAGGTGGCGCGGGCGGTCAGATCATTCGGATTGACCTTCAGCGCCTCGACCGCGCCATAGGCGACGATTCCGCTCTCGATCCGGTCCTGCGCCTTGGCCACCAGCTGGAAGATCCCCTCGACGGGGCGGTCGAAGCTGCGCGTGGCGATCAGGCCCAGCACGTAGGGGATCTTGACCTCGTAGTGGGTCTGGCGCGTCTTCAGGTCGGGAATGCCGAAGGCCGTCAGGCCGGCCGGCGCGGGCTCGGTGTTCCACATGGCCTCGAGCGCGGCCAGCTTCATTTTCTGGTTGTCGGTCAGGGTGTAGCCGCTCTCGTCGCCCAGCACGACGACCGACAGCGACGAGGCCAGGCCGAACGCGGCGGCCACGGTCATCGACCGCTTGGCGACGCCGACATACTTGCCCTTCAGCAGGTACCAGGCCGAGACGCCCAGCACGAACACGGCGGCGATCACATAGCCGGCGCTGACCGTGTGCACGAACTTGGCCTGTGCCACCGGGTTGAACAGCACGTCGCGGAAGCTGGTCACCTCCATGCGCATGGTGTCGGGATTGAAGGCCGCGCCCATCGGGTTCTGCATCCAGCCGTTGGCGACCAGGATCCACAGGGCCGACAGGTTGGTGCCCAGGGCCGTCATGAAGGTGACGAAGAGGTGGGTGACGGGCTTGAGCTTGTCCCAGCCGAAGAACATCAGGCCGACGAAGGTGGCCTCCAGGAAGAAGGCCATCAGGCCCTCGATCGCCAGCGGCGCGCCGAAGATGTCGCCGACATAGTGCGAGTAGTAGGACCAGTTCATGCCGAACTGGAATTCCATGGTGATCCCGGTGGCCACGCCGAGCGCGAAGTTGATGCCGAACAGCGTTCCCCAGAACCGCGTGACCGTGCGCCAGATCGGACGCTTGGTCATCACATAGATGCTCTCCATGATGACCAGCATGAAGCTGAGCCCCAGGGTCAGGGGCACGAACAGGAAGTGGTAGAGAGCGGTGAGCGCGAACTGCAGGCGGGACAGGTCGATGACGGCGGGGTCCATGGACGGCTCCGAGACGAACGGCCGATGATTGCGCCGATCGAGAGCCCTGCCCTAGACCCGGCCAACCGCCCGGTCCTTGATCAAGATCAAGGCTCGCGGGCGGCGACAGCCTACACTCAAGCCATGTCGGGCATAGTACAGTTTGAGCGTATCGCGCGATCCAAGGCGTGGCTAAACCGCGCGGGTCGCCAGGGCGGCGCGGCCGGCGGGCGGGCGCGCGTCCTGGTCTTGCTGGATGGCCTGGCCGCCGTCGGCTTCGCGGCCGGGCTGGCGTTCGGCGTCGACGCGATCGGCCAGCAGCGGGGTCCGTGGGCCCTGGCGTCTTGGCTGCTGCTCGTCGCCGTCTCCGGGCTCGCGCGCGGCGTCTTGGCCAAGCTGGCGCTGGAGGCCGGCGCGCGCGCCGCCGCCGAGGCCAAGGCCGGCGTCCGCGTCGATCTGGCCCGCGCGGTGTTCGGCGGCCCGAGGCGATCGACCGGCGCGGCCGCCACCGCCCTGGTCGAGGGCGTCGAGGCGCTGGACGGCTATGTCGCCCGTTTCCTGCCCGCGCGCCTGTCGGCCGCCGCCCTGCCGCTGGCCCTGATCGCCGTCGCCGCGATCGCCAGCCCGATCTGCTCTGCGATCCAGCTGGCGACCCTCGTCCCGTTCGTGATCGCCATGATCCTGACCGGCACGGCCGCCGCCGCCGAGAGCCGCGCCCAGTTCCAGGCGTTGGAGCGGCTGTCGGGCCTGTTCCTCGACCGCGTCCGGGCCCTGCCGGTGGTGCTGGCCTTCCAGGCCGAAGCAACCACGACCGCCGCGCTCCGGCGCTCGGCGGCCGACCTGGCCGAGCGGACCTTGAAGGTCCTGCGCGTGGCGTTCCTGTCCTCGGCGGCGCTGGAGTTCTTCGCCGCCCTGTCGGTGGCGCTGGTGGCGGTCTATTGCGGCTTCAACCTGCTGCGCCTGCTGCCCTTCCCCGTCCCCGAGCAACTGGACCTGAAGCGCGCCTTCTTCGTCCTGGCCCTGGCGCCGGAGGTCTATGCCCCGCTGCGGCGCCTGGCCGCCGCCTATCACGACCGCCAGGCCGCCGAGGCCGCCGCCGTCCGCCTGGCGACGTTCGAGCCGCCGCCCGCGCGGCCCGCCCCGGCCCCGCTGGCCCAGGCGCCCGCGATCCGCTTCGAGGGCGTCACCGTGCGCTATCCCGACGCCGACGCCCCGACCCTGGAGGGCTTTGATCTCTCCCTCGCGCCCGGAACCGTCACCGCCCTGGTCGGCCCCAGCGGGGCCGGCAAGAGCACGATCCTGAACCTGCTGCTGGACCTGGCGCCGCTCACCGCCGGGCGGGTGCTGGTCGACGGGCAGGCGCCCGACGCCGCCAACATCGCCTGGGCCGGCCAGGCGCCGCTGATCCTGCCCGCCTCGATCGCCGACAACATCGCCCTGTCGCGCCGTGAGGCGACTCGAGCCGAGATCGAGGCGGCGGCCCGGGCCGTCGGCCTGGTCCTCGACCGTCCCGGGGGTCTCGACGCCCTGTTGGACGAGCGCGGCTCGGGGCTCTCCGGCGGCGAGCGGCGGCGGCTCTCCCTGGCCCGCGCCCTGCTCAAGCCCGCCCCGATCCTGCTGCTGGACGAGCCGACCGCCAATCTGGACGCCGCCGCCGAGGCCGAGCTGCTGACCGCGATTCGCGCCGCCGCCCGAGGGCGCACGACCCTGATCGCCACCCATTCCGAGGCCGTCGCCGCCCTGGCCGACCAGGTGGTGCGGTTGTGACCATGTCCGGTCCTCCCACAAGCCCCGTTCCATCGGCTTCTTTCGAGGACGTCGTTTGATGCGCGCCTCGAACTCCCCCCTCGACGCCCTGATCCGCGCCCAGAAGCGCGCGCGCGCCGGCGACCTGCGCCTGGCCATCGCCAGCGCGGTCGTGGTCGGCGCCGCCTCGACCCTGCTGCTCGGCCTGTCGGGCTGGTTCATCGTCGCCAGCGCCGTGGCCGGCGCCGCGGGTCTGGCCGCTGCGCACGCGTTCAACGTCTTGCTGCCCAGCGCCGCGATCCGCCTGCTAGCCATCCTGCGCACCGTCGCCCGCTACGGCGAGCGCTATACCGGCCACGCCGCCGCCCTGCGCGCCCTGGCCGCCATCCGGCCGGCGGTGTTCGAGAGCCTGGCCGCCGCCCCGCCCTCGGAGTCGCTGGCCCTGTCGCGGGGCGAGGCCTCGGCGCGGCTGGTGCAGGACGTCGACGCCGTCGAGACCCGCTTCGTCCGCCTATCGGCCCCGTGGAGCGCGGCGGCGGGCCTGGGCGCCGGCCTTGCCCTGGCGCTGCTCGCCGGCTGGGCGCCGGCGCTCGCGATCCTGGCCGGCGCGGCGGGCGCGATCCTGGCAGCGCGAACGCTCGGCCAGCGCGTCTCGGCGCC
>NZ_CAMQSF010000024.1 GCF_947036865.1 uncultured Caulobacter sp.
ACCGAGGCGCCCGGCAGCGCGGCGCCGGCGCTGTCGACCACGCGGCCACGCAGGTCGGCGGCCAGGGCCGGACCGGCCACGGCCATCGAAACCAGCGCCGCCGCGCTCACGCGACGCAGAAGCGCCGTCTTGCTGATGCTATGCATGAAACACCCCCGAACACGTCGCCGCGCCCCTGCGCGATCTGGTTCGAAAAGGGCTGGTAGCCGGGCAGCGTTGCTGAACGGCGAAGCTTAGGCAACGTTACCGTGTAGCTTTTGTAGCCGTTTGACGACAACGCACCCGTTTTGAGTGTTCGTCAGGCCGCGCGACCCGCCTCGTCCGGACTCAGGAAGCCCATCAGAGCATCGATGCGCGCCACCAGCTCGGCGCGACCCGACGCACCCGCCAGATCGGCCTGGGTGGAGGTCTCCAGGGCGGCCGCCGCCAGCACCAGACGGCTGTCCTTGACCGCCTCGCCCACCCGGCGCAGCTCCACGGCCTGGGCCGCCAGGGCCCGACGCGCCTGGGCCGGATCGCTGTCCAGCGCCGCCGCGGCCGACTTGACGATGCGCAGGGCCTGGGACAGCCGCGCGGCGGGGGTGCCCGCGCCGTCCGCCTTGCGCTTGCGCGGCCCCTTGTAGTCGGCGGAGTTGAAGCGCCGACGGTCGGGACCGACATAGGCCACCGCCTCGATCCAGTCGCGCGGCTTCAGCGTCACGGCCTCGAGCCGGCGCTCGAGGTCCTTCAGATTGAAGGGCTTGCGCATGAACTCGTGCACCCCGGCGTCGCGCGCGCCGAAGATCGCCTCGGCCGTCGCCTCGGCGGTGCACATGATCACCGGCGCCTCGCGGCAGGCCAGATCGCTGCGGCGGATCTTGCGGGTGAAGGCCAGGCCGTCGACGCCGGGCTGGGCGTGCTCGACGAAGATCAGTTGGGGGTCGGTCGTCCGGGCCATGGCGTAGCCCTTCTCCGCCGTCGGCGCGGCGAAGATCTGCACCCCGCCCAGCGGACGCAGGTGCTCGGCCAGCAGGCGCGCGGTGGCGGGGTTGGGGTCGACGACCATGACCCGCTGCACCTTGGCGGCCACGCGCTGGATTGTGCGGACATTCCCATCGAACACGGGCGCGGGACTCCTCGGAACTCCAAACTTACTTCTAAGCCCAGAATGTAAAAAATATGCTTAGCGTTGTAACAATGACGCTTAGACGGCGCGCTTGCAACGGCGCGACCCCGTATTGGGGGCCGAAGCCGCCACGACTAGTCCGTGATCGGCACTGACAGCCCTGTCTCGAAATCCATGAAGATATCGACCGCTTCGTCGATATGCGCGGTAATCGCGTCGCCCGGCGGGAACCTATAGCGCCAGAAACTTGTGATGTGCGAGATCACCCCCACCCGCTCGCCCAGGCTCAGGAACAGCTCGGGCGCGCGACGCAGGAAGTCGCGGAAGGCCTGGGGCCGGCCGTTGGCGACTAGGCTCTCGAACGCGTCGTCATAGACCTTCAGCGTGCGCTGAATGGCGCTCCGCTCGACCAGCACGCCGCCCTGCAGGCGCCGGCGGGCGTCTTCCAGATAGCGCGAGGTCTCGACATCCCGCGGGCCGGTGACGGCGATGCGACCGATCTCCTGGCTGACCTCATTGAGCTGGGGCCACAGCGTGGTCAGCATCCACTTGTAATAGAGGAAGCCTTTCCAGCTGAAGACGCCCTCCCTGAAGCTCTCGCCGTCCATGACCAGCGTTTCGCGCAGCGGCTCCAGGCGCTCGTCGACCTCGGTCGAGAGCAGGGCCTCGACGAGCCGCGCCGCGTGGCCGCGGCCCAGCCCGCCGACGTCGCGATAGGCCAGCTCGATCAGCCGCGCGATCTCCAGGGTCACGAAGCCCTGCATGGCCTCGTAGTCGGCCGCCGACAGGGCGAAGTAGCAGTCGGCCACCGCCAATCCGTGTCGTCGCAGGTGCTCGCGGAGCAGGAACGGGTCCAGCGACGGCAGCATGTCGATGATCCGCAGCGTGGTCAGATCGCGCGTCGTGTCGCCCGAGACGTTGCAGGACTCCGCCAGCAGGTCCGCCCAGCCCCGCTGGCCCACGAACACGGACTGGCCGCCCAGGGCCAGATCGCGACGGTCGAACGGGATGATGATCTTGGTCGCCGTGGGCCGCGCCTCGTCGAACAGATAGACGTCGTCGTTGCGCAGGCGGTGCTTCAGGATGAGGGCGGTGTTCAGGATCTTGTTGCGGAACAGCGGCTGCTCGACATAGTCGCGGCGCGCGCCGCTCTCGAGCTCGATCGCGATCAGATTCAGCACCCGGCTGGTCGAGGCCGTGCGCTCCAGCGCGCGTAGGCTGCGCGTCGTCCGGTCGCCTCTGTGGACCAGCTTCAGCTTGCGGCGGCGCGCGAGTGCGGACACGAAATACCCCGAACAATCCAGACGTGCGGTTGTAACGCACCGCGTGCTAACAAACCTTCACCGAACCCCGGTCGTTGAAACTATATTGCTCTACCAGAAAGTGCAGACTAGACGACCCCGAGCTAGAGCGTGATAGTCGAAAGTGTGAGCGGTTTCGGCGGCTATCCCGCTCTAAATGTTCGAAATCGAGCCTGTTTATCTGTTTCGAATGATCCCATTCGAAACAGACAGGCTCTAGGCGGTCGCCGCCAGCGAGCGTTCCCGAGGGGCCGCGCGGCTCAAGGCGGCGACGGTCGCCAGCAGACCGGCGGGCTGGATCGGCTTGGGCTGGGCGTCGTCGAAGCCCTGGGCCACGAAGCGTTCGGCGTCGCCGGCCATGGCGTCGGCGGTCAGGGCCACCACGGGCAGGTCGACGCGCCCGCCCTCGCCCGCGCGGATGCGGCGCACGGCCTCGGCGCCGTCCATGCCGGGCATGTGCACGTCCATCAGCACCAGATCGAAGTCCTCCACCCGCAGGCGCGCCAGGGCGGTGTGGCCGTCGCCGGCCGTGGCGACCTGAACGCCCGCGGCCTCGAGGATCGCGCGCGCCACCGTCTGGTTGGTCGCGTTGTCGTCGACCACCAGCACCCTGACGCCGGCGACGTCGAGATCGGGAGACGCGTCGGACGGGCGCTCGCCGGCCGGCGCGGGCGGCAGGGCAAGGCGGACGGTGAAGATCGAGCCGACCCCGGGGGCGCTCTCCACGCCGATGGTTCCGCCCATCATCTCGGCCAGCCGGCGGCAGATGGTCAGGCCCAGGCCCGTGCCGCCGAACCGGCGCGCGATGGTGCGGTCGCCCTGGGCGAACGGCGTGAACAGGCGCGCGGCCTGCTCGGGCGTCATGCCGACACCGGTGTCGGCGACCGACAGAACGATCCCGCCCTCGGCCGGGGCGATGCCGATGACCACGCGCCCCGCCTCGGTGAACTTCAGCGCGTTCGAGACGAGGTTGCGCAGGATCTGCCGGACCCGGGCGTCATCGCCCAACACCCAGGCGGGCGTGGCCGGATCGACGTCCAGGGCCAGCTCGACGCCCTTCAGGCGGGCCGTCTGGCTCCACACCAGGATGATCTGCCCGGCCGACCGGCGAAGGTCGAACGGCGCGACGTTCAGTTCCAGCTTGCCGGCCTCGACCTTGGACAGGTCGAGGATGTCGTTGAGGATGGTCATCAGGCCGTGACCGGACTGTTCGATCAGGTCCAGGTGCTGGGTCTGGGCGGCGTCGAGGCCCGTGCCCCGCAGCGCGTGCGCCACGCCCAGCACGCCGTTCATCGGCGTGCGCAGTTCGTGGCTCATCATCGCCAGGAAGGCCGACTTGGCCTGATTGGCCTCCTGGGCCTGGGCCTGCGCGCGTTCCAGCGCCTTGGCCGTCGCCCGCATGGTCCGCACCGCGTCGGCGACATAGGCGATCAGCCCCAGAAGCACGCACATCGCCACCACGCGATCGAACATGGAAAAGCGCGGCGCGGCCAGGGGCAGGGCCGCCAGGCCCAGGCACGGCCAAAGCCCGATCGACAGCATCGCCGCCGGGCTGGAGATCGCGTAGCGGATGCTTTCCACGATCATGCCGAACAGGGTCAGGATGGCGGCGAACTTCAGGGCGGGCGGACCATGGATCGCGCTGAGCATCGCCATGCTCGCCCAGACCAGCGTGAAGATCGTCGCCGGCGCGATCCGCCGGAGGCGGATGCGGAGCTTGTGGCCGGTCGGCTTGTAGGTCCGCTGCAGGAAGACCAGCCAGGCCTCGCAGCCGAGAATCGCCGCCGCCCAGATCGCGGCGACCTTGGGTCCGAAATACAGCGTCAGCAAAACGCCCGCGAGCGCGGCGGCGGTCAGGCGCGCCAGGCGGCTTCGACGGCTGGTGGCCAGCATCGAGCCCTCCTCGCCGTCGTCTATCAGGTCCCGGACCCCCACTCGCCGCCCCCCGCGGTGAAATTCGCGCGAAGCTTGACCGAACAAGTTTCACAAGTATTTACCGCGCGGCCGCCCATCATCTCTTTTCGGCCGCTGGAACTCGGAGGATGTCCCGAAAGGACGTCTTCAATATACAACTAGCCCTGGAACGGGTCGCGCATCAGGATGGTGTCGTCCCGCTCGGGGCTGGTCGACAGCAGGGCGACCGGCGCGCCGATCAGCTCCTCGACGCGGCGCACGTACTTGATGGCGTTGGCGTTGAGGTCCTTGAACGAACGGGCGCCGGCGGTGCTTTCGGTCCAGCCGGCGATTTCCTCGTAGATCGGCGTGGCGGCGGCCTGGTCGCGCAGGCCGGCGGGCAGATAGTCGACGACCTTGTCGCCGATCTTGTAGCCGACGCAGATCTTCAGGGTTTCCAGGCCGTCCAGCACGTCCAGCTTGGTCAGGGCCACGCCGTGGATGCCGTTGATGGCCACCGACTGGCGCACCAGCACCGAGTCGAACCAGCCGCAGCGGCGGGCGCGGCCGGTGTTGACGCCGACCTCGCGGCCGACCGTCGACAGGTGCTTGCCGACGTCGTCGAACAGTTCGGCCGGGAACGGCCCCTCGCCCACGCGCGTGGTGTAGGCCTTGACGATGCCCAGCACATAGCCGGTCGCGGCCGGGCCCATGCCCGAGCCGGCCGAGGCCTGGCCGGCGGCGGTGTTGGACGAGGTCACGAACGGATAGGTGCCGTGGTCGACGTCCAGCAGCGCCCCTTGCGCGCCCTCGAACAGGATCCGGCGGCCGGCCTTGTGGGCCTGGTCCAGCACCCGCCAGGCCGGCCGGGCGTAGGGCAGGATGCGGGGCGCCAGGTCCATCAGGGCGTCGAACAGCGCTTGGGCCGAGGCTTCCGGCAGGCCCAGGCCCCGACGCAGCGCGCCGTGGTGGCTGAGCAGGCGCTCGATCTTGGGCGCCAGCGCCTCGGGGTCGGCCAGGTCGGCGACGCGGATGGCGCGGCGGCCGACCTTGTCCTCGTAGGCCGGACCGATGCCGCGCCCGGTGGTGCCGATCTTCTGGGTCGAGGCGGCCTCGCGCGCCTGGTCGAGGTCGCGGTGCAGCGGCAGGATCAGGCAGGCGTTGTCGGCCAGGATCAGGAGGTCCGGCGTGATGGCCACGCCCTGCTCGGCGATCTTGTCGATCTCGGTCAGCAGGTGCCAGGGGTCGACGACGACGCCGTTGCCGATGACCGACAGCTTGCCTTGCACCACGCCCGACGGCAGCAGGGCCAGCTTGTAGACCTTGCCGTCGACCACCAGCGTGTGGCCGGCGTTGTGGCCGCCCTGGAAGCGCACGACGACATCGGCCCGGTTGCTGAGCCAGTCGACGATCTTGCCCTTGCCCTCGTCGCCCCACTGGGCGCCGACAACGGTCACATTGGCCATGATTGAGATACGCCTTGTCGCCTGCCGGGTGACGCCGCGGGGTCCTTCGACAGGACTCGACCCCGGACGTTCGCTCAGTTTTGGACGGCGGCGCGCTTAGGAAAAGCGCGAAGTCAGAAGGCGTAAACCAGCCGGACCCCGGCGTCGTCAAGCCCCTGGTTCTTGCCCTGGTGGAAGATCTGGCCGTTGGAGAGGTGGGTGTAGCTGAGCTCGACCGAGACCTTGTCGCTGACCTGATAGCCCAGGGCCAGCTCCGGCTCGAACAGCACCTTCGAGCCGAACTCGATGCGATGATAATAGAGATAGGTGCGGCGGGCGCGCTCGTCGGCGCTCAGGTTCGGGGCGTTGGCCGGCGGCAGGCTGGCCTTGCCGTCGGTATAGGCCAGGCCCATGCCGGGGCGCAGATAGAAGCCGCCCGGCTGGCCCAGGTCGATCTTCCAGTCGAAGCCGGCGGCGACGAAGTTCGAGGTGTTCTTGCTGTTGATCGACACCATCGCATGAACCTGCGGCTTGCCCAGCCAGCGCAGGTTTTCCAGCTTGCTGGTGCGATAGCCGAGATGGACGTCCACCCCGTCCTCGCGCCCGGCCGCGCCCAGGCCCACCGCGTGGCCGATGAAGGTCACGTCGTGCTTGTAGACGCCCACGAAGGCTTCGTCCGCCAGCACGGGCGTGGCGGCGGCCAGCGCGGCGCCGCCCAGCAGCAAGGACGCCGCGGCGGCGAGCAGAGTGGTTTTCATGGAGTTGTCCTGAACTCGTGAGCCCGATTGCTATATGGCCCGAACGGCGAAGGTCGCAATGGGTTTCGGCGCGGACGCGGGCGAGCTAGACCTAGCGCCCATGACCATCTCCCTCGCCGACATCCAAGCCGCCGCCGGCCGCCTGAAGGGCCAGGCCGTCGAGACCCCGCTGATCGAGAGCCCGGCGCTGAACGCGCGCCTCGGCGGGCGGATCTTCCTGAAGCCCGAGACCCTGCAACGGGCCGGGGCCTTCAAGTTCCGCGGGGCCTATAACCGGCTCAGCCAGCTCGGCGACGAGGAGAAAGCGCGCGGCGTCGTGGCCTTCTCGTCCGGCAATCACGCCCAGGGCGTGGCCCTGGCCGCCCAGCTGCTGGGGATCCCGGCCCTGATCGTGATGCCGTCCGACTCGCCCGCCATCAAGGTGGAGAACACGCGCGGCTATGGGGCGGAGGTGCGTCTCTACGACCGCTTCACCGAGGACCGCGTCGCCATCGCCGCGGAGATCGCCGCCCAGCGCGGCAGCACGATCGTGCCGCCGTTCGACGATCCGCACATCATCGCCGGGCAAGGCACGCTGGGCCTGGAGATCGTCGAGCAGGCCGCCGCGCGCGGGGCCCGGCTGGACACCGTGATCTGCTGCGTCGGCGGCGGCGGCCTGATGGCGGGGACCTCGACGGCGGTCAAGGCGCTGTCGCCCGACACCGCCGTCTGGGGCGCCGAACCCGCCGGCTTCGACGAGACCCGCCGCTCGCTGGAAAGCGGCCGGCGCGAGACCGTCGACCCGGCCGCGCGCTCGATCTGCGACGCCCTTCTGAGCCCGACCCCGGGCGAGCTGACCTGGCCGATCAACCAGAAAAACCTCGCCGGCATCGTCGCGGTCACCGACGCCGAGGTCGCCGAGGCCATGCGCTATGCCTTCGCCACCCTGAAGCTGGTGGTGGAGCCCGGCGGCTGCGTGGCCCTGACGGCGGCCCTGACGGGCAAGGTCGACCTGAAGGGCCGGACGGCGGCGATCGTGCTGTCGGGCGGCAACGTGGATCCGGAGCTGTTCGCGCGGGTGCTGCGGGGGGAGATCTAACAACAAAAAGCTTGTCATCCCGGAAGCCTCGCAGAGGCTGTCCGGGACGCAGGGGCCGGCGCGATGCGGTCGCCCCTGGGTCCCGGCTCTCCGCTTCGCTGCGGCCGGGATGACAAGCTAGGAATACCGGGAGATGAGATGAACCTGCCACCCGCCGCCGACCTCCCCCAGACCCCGCTCCTCGTCGTCGATCGCGCGGCGCTGGAGCGCAATCTCGACCGGATGCAGGCCCTGTGCGACGCGGCGGGCGTGCGCCTGCGGGCCCACGGCAAGATGCACAAGTGCTCGGCCCTGGCCCGGCTGCAGATCGCGCGCGGGGCCGTCGGCCTGTGCTGCCAGACGGTGGGCGAGGCCGAGGCCTACGCGGCGGCGGGGATCGACGACCTGTTGGTGACCGCGCCGATTCCGCCGTGGGGCGCGCCGCGTCTGGCCGCGCTCGCCAAGACCGGCGCCCGGATCGGCGTGGTCGCCGACGACGAAGGCCAGATCGACCGGCTGTCGGACGCGGCCGTGGCGGCTGGCGTCACGCTGGATCTCGTCGTCGACCTCGACCTCGGCACGCATCGCGCCGGCTGTTATCCGAAGGACGCCCTCAGCCTGGCCCGCGCCGCCGACGCCGCGCCGGGCCTTCGGTTCGCCGGCCTCCAGGCCTATCTCGGCCACCTCCAGCACATGGACGACCTGGCCCTGCGCCGGTCCGCCGACGAGGCCGCCTTCGCGACGCTGAAGGGCCTGGTGGCCGAGCTGACCGCCGCCGGCCTGCCGCCGTCGGTGGTTACGGGCGGCGGCACCGGCACCCACGCCTACGACCTGGCCTCTGGCGTCTATACCGAGCTGCAGGCGGGCTCCTACGCGATCATGGACGTCGAGTACGACGCCTGCGGCGGGCCGGACGGGCCGTGGGGCTTCGAGCCCGCCCTGTTCGTCGCCGCGACCGTGGTCTCGGCGCGGCACAAGAGCCACGTCACCTGCGACGCCGGCTTCAAGGCCGTGTCGATGGACGGCCCGCCGGCCCGCGTCGTCGCCGGCGCGGCGGAGGGGTCGCTTTGGCGGCCGATGGGCGACGAACACGGCATGATCGCCCATCCGGCCATGCTCGACGTGCTGAAAGCCGCCGGTCGCGACCGCCTCGGCTTCGCCCACGCCGTCGACCGGGCCGACGCCGACCCGGCGCTCGCCTTTCCCGCCGACGCGCCCAAGGTCGGGGACCTCGTCTGGCTGCAACCGGGCCACTGCGATCCGACGATCAATCTCTACGACGCCCTGCACGTCTGGGACGGGAAGCGCCTGGAGCGCTGGGCGGTGGATGCGAGACGGGTGAGTTCGTGACGCGCCCTCCCCCTAGTCACGTCCGCCAACCCCCACTAGGGTCCCGCGCCAACGACAAGATTTGCTCCATGAGGGCCCTCCGATGAAACGCCTGCTGCTCGCCACCGCCCTGCTCGCCGCGCCCATGCTGGCGCACGCGGCCGACGCGCCCAAGATCGACCCCGCCAAGCTGTCGGCGCACATCAAGGTGCTGTCGTCCGACGCCTTCGAGGGTCGCGGCCCCGCCACCGAGGGCGAGAAGAAGACCGTCGCCTACATCATCGAGCACATGAAGGCCGTGGGCCTGACCCCCGCCGGCGACGTCCAGAAGGGCGGCAAGCGGTCCTGGACCCAGAACGTGCCGCTGGGCAAGTTCCAGATCGACGGGCCGGTGCGCGCCCACGTCATGGCTGGGACCGAGCACATCGCCCTGACCCAGGGCGAGCAGGTCGCCGTCCGGGCGGCGATGACCAATGTCGACGCCGTGGCGATCAAGGACGCGCCGCTGGTCTTCGTCGGCTATGGCGTCAAGGCGCCCGAGCGCAACTGGGACGACTTCAAGGGCATGGACCTGAAGGGCAAGATCCTGGTCGTGCTGATCAACGACCCGGACTTCGAAACCGGCGCCGGGGACTTCGGCGGCAAGGCCATGACCTATTACGGCCGCTGGACCTACAAGTACGAGGAAGCCGCCCGCCAGGGCGCGGCGGGCGTGCTGATCGTCCACGAGACCGCCCCGGCCTCGTACGGCTGGAACACGGTCAAGAACTCCAACACCAACGTGATGTTCGACATCGTCCGCAAGGAGCCGACCAAGGTCCACACGTCGATGGAGGCCTGGATCCAGCGCGACACCGCCGTCGACCTGTTCAAGAAGGCTGGTCTCGACTTCGACGCCCTGAAGAAGCAGGCCCAGACCCGCGACTTCAAGCCCGTCGAGCTGAAGGGCCTGACCTTGTCGGCCGACTACAAGGTCAAGCACGAGGTCATCACCTCGCACAACGTCGCGGGCCGGATCGTCGGGACCAAGTATCCGAACGAGACGGTGATCTACAGCGCTCACTGGGACCACCTGGGCGTCGGCGCGCCGGACGCGCGCGGCGACAAGATCTATAACGGCGCGATCGACAACGCCGACGGCGTCGCCGCCATCCTGGAGCTGGCCCGCGCCTTCAAGAGCCGCCCCGCCCCGCAGCGCTCGATCCTGTTCCTGGCCGTCACCGCCGAGGAGAAGGGCCTGCTGGGCTCGGAATATTATTCGGCCAACCCGCTGTTCCCGACCGCCACCACGGTGGGCGACATCAATATCGACGCCCTCTCGGCCGCCGGCCCGGCCAAGGACATCACCACCTCGGGCGACGGCAAGGTCGATCTGCAGGACATGCTGGTCGCCAAGGCCAAGGCCCACGGCCGCTATTTCACGCCCGACCCGCTGCCGCAGGCCGGCCACTTCTATCGCTCGGACCACTTCCCGTTCGCCAAGCGCGGCGTACCGGCCATCTCGATCGGCTCGGGCACGGACCTCGTCAACGGCGGCAAGGAGGCCGGCGAGAAGGCCGAGGCCGACTATACCGACAAGCGCTACCACCAGCCGGCCGACGAATGGTCCGCGGACTGGGACCTGTCGGGCCAGGCGGCGGACCTCGGCCTCGTCTACGAGGTCGGCGCGGACCTGGCCAACAGCCGCGTCTGGCCGCAATGGCAGGCGGGCTCGGAGTTCAAGGCCCTGCGCGACAAGACCGCCGCGCAGCGGAAGTAGGGATCACGCTCACGAGATCCTCGTCCTTCGACAAGCTCAGGATGAGGATCTCGACTGCCCGCCCCGTATTCCTGAGTTTCTAGTAGCCCTCATCCTGAGCTTGTCGAAGGACGAGGGCGGACCACCATCATGACCGCCTCCGTCTTCGACCTCTTCAAACTCGGCGTCGGCCCGTCGAGCAGCCACACCATGGGGCCGATGACGGCCGCGGGACTGTTCCTGGGTCGCGTGCGCAACGCCGGGCGCCTGCCCGATGTCGCGCGTGTGGAAGTGCGGCTCTACGGCTCCCTGGCTCTAACCGGGCGAGGTCATGCCACCGACAGGGCGGTAATCCTCGGCCTCATGGGCTTTGAGCCGGCCACGCTCGACCCGGATGTTGGCGAAGCGAACCTACTGGAGGTCCAAGCGACGCAATCGCTATTCTTGGGTGGCGAAATCGACATCCCGTTCGACGAGTCCAAGGACATCGTCTGGCTGGGCCATGAACGCCTACCCCAGCACCCCAACGGCCTGACCTTTATCGCCTACGACCGCACCAGCTTCGTGATCGCCGAGCGGACCTATTTCTCGATCGGCGGCGGCTTCGTGCGCGACGAGAGCGAGATGGGCCGCAACACCCCGCCCGACGAAGGCCCGGCCGTCCCCTACCCGTTCGAGAGCTCGGCGGACCTGCTGCGGCGCGCCGACGAGGCCGGGCTGAGCATCGCCCAGGTGATGGCCGCCAACGAGCAGGCGCGGATGAGCGAGGGCGAGATGAACGCCGGCCTCGACCGCATCTTCGGCGCGATGGAGGCCTGCATCGATCGCGGGATGCGCCAGGACGGCGTGCTGCCCGGCGGCCTGACCGTCAAGCGCCGCGCCCGCCAGATCCACCAGACGATCCAGGGCCGCATGGAGCGCCAGATCAGCGACCCACTGGCGGCGATGGACTTCGTCAACCTGTGGGCCATGGCGGTCAACGAGGAGAACGCCGCCGGCGGCCGCGTCGTCACCGCCCCGACCAACGGCGCGGCGGGCCTGATCCCGGCCGTGCTGCGGTTCTTCGTGCGGTTCCACAAGGGCGCGCCCGAGCAGGTGCGGGTCTTCCTGCTGACCGCCGCGGCGATCGGCGCGCTCTACAAGCGCAACGCCTCGATCAGCGGCGCCGAGGTCGGCTGCCAGGGCGAGGTGGGCGTGGCCTGCTCGATGGCGGCGGCGGGCTTGGCCGCGGCGCTGGGCGGCACCAACGCCCAGATCGAGAACGCCGCCGAGATCGGCATGGAGCACAACCTCGGCCTCACCTGCGACCCGATCGGCGGCCTGGTGCAGATCCCCTGCATCGAACGCAACGCCATGGGCGCGATCAAGGCCATCGACGCCGCGCGCCTGGCCCTGCTGGGCGACGGCCAGCACTCGGTGTCGCTGGACAAGGTCATCGCCACCATGAAGCGCACCGGCGAGGACATGAACGAGATCTACAAGGAAACCTCGATGGGCGGCCTGGCGGTCGGACTGTCTGTCAACCGGGTGGAGTGCTGAGGGCCTTTCCGGGGCCAGCGCGGAGGTGACGATCGCCGTGTCCCGTGCCAACAGTCCGCGATGCGCCTGCCTCCGTTGAAGCCCGACTCCGACCAGATGCTGCATCTCGACGCCCTGCGGATCGTCGGGGCGCTGATGATCGTGGTGTTCCACTTCAACCGGTTCCTCAATCTGGACGGCCGCTGGCAGGCGGCGGACGACACGATCAAGAACTTCAGCCTGATCGTGGACCTGTTCTTCCTGATCTCCGGCTATGTGATGGCCGCGGTCTATACCGGCCGGCTGACCACCCTCGCCCGGTACGGGGACTTTCTGAGGAAGCGGGTCGCGCGGCTGGGGCCGCTGCACTGGGCGACGCTGCTGGTGTTCGTCGTCATCGCCGCCCTGGGCTGGGCCGGGGTGATCAACGAGCGCGACCCGTCGCGCTACGACGTGAGCTGCATCCCGCAGAACCTGCTGTTCGTCCACGCCTGGGGAACCTGCAAGGCCCAGACCTGGAACTTCGTCAGCTGGGCGATCAGCGCCGAAATGGGCCTCTATATCGCCCTGCCCGTGCTGTTCTGGATCGCCGGCAAGGGCCCCTGGGCCACCGCCGCCGTCGCGGTCGGGAGTCTGGCCCTGCTGCTGTGGGCCTCGCGCGCCGGCGAGACCTTCTCGCAGTGGACCTACGACTTCGGCGTCGCCCGCGCGGTCCCGGGGTTCGTGCTGGGCCTGTGGGCGTTCCAGGTCAGGGACCAGCTGGCCAAGCTGCCCCTGGGGCGCCTCGTCATGTGGGCGCTGCTGGCGGCGTTCGTGGTCGCCGGCGTGTTCCACGCCTCGCGCACGAGCCTGCTCCTGGTGATCTACGCGGTGGGCCTGGCCGCCGTGGCCGCCGACGCGCGGGGCGTCCAGGGCGGCGTCAGCCGGGCCCTGGCCCCGTGGGCGCAACTCAGCTTCAGCCTCTACCTGCTGCATCCGATCGCGCTGAAGATCGCGCTGAACTGGGTCGGCTTCGGAGCCTGGCGGCTGAACGGCGACGCCATGCGGCTGTGGTGCCTGTTGTGGCTGATCCTGCTGATCCCGATCGCCTACGGCTCGCTGGTCGCCTTCGAGCGGCCCGCGCGCGACGCCCTGGCCAAGCTGGGCAAGCGATAGGCCCGCGCCACCCCGCCTCGAATCGCCGCACGGCGGCGGCGATCCGGGCGGACCTTGGCGATCACTTGCCCAGCAGCGCCTTCACGGCGGCGTCGAGCTGGGCGTCGGTCCCGGCCAGGGTCTCGCCCAGCGGCCGCTCGACATCGATGTCCACCGGACGCGGATGGCCTTCCATGTTCTGGCCGCGCAGGTCTTCGATGCGGGTGGACGGCAGGCGCACCGACGAGCCGTCCAGCAGCTGGCGACCGCCGGTGAAGATGATCCAGCCGGCAGTCGGCTTGCCGACCACCTTGCCCAGGCCCAGGGCGCGATAGCCCTCGGTGAAGTCCTCGGCGTCGGACAGCGACGACTCGTTGGTGACCAGCACCGTCGGCAGGCCCAGGGCCCGCTGACCCAGCGCCTGGCGGCTGGGCGTCGGGAACCGGTCGCGCGGCGTCATCATCAGGTAGTTGCGGCGGGCGAACACGTCGATCACCCGGCCGTTGACATAGCCGCCGTTGTTGTTGCGGACGTCGACGACCACGCCCTCCTTGCCCTGGTTCTGGGCGTCTAGGTCGATATAGAGCTGGTCCAGCGCGCCGTCCGACATGTCGGCGATGTGGACATAGCCCAGCCGCCCGCCGCTGATCTTATCGACATAGGCCCGGCGGCCGTTGACCCACTGGCGATAGACAAGGCCCGAGGCCGTGGCGGTCGTCACTGGCCGCACCACCGCCTCGCGCCGCTTGCCCGCCGCGTCGGCGATGGTCAGCACGGTGCGCTTGCCCGCCTGGCCGCGCAGCAGGCGGTCCAGGTTGACGCCGGGGCTCAGCGTCTCGCCATTGAGCGCGACCAGGGTCTCGCCCGGCTTGATGCTGCCTTCCAGCGCCGCGGGACCGAGGGCGATCACCTCGCGGATGACCAGGCCCTTGCCCGCCTCATAGGCCTCGCGGTCGAAGCGCAGGCCCAGATTGGCCGCGCGCGGGGCCATGGCCGACGGCTCGGGCTGCTTGCTGATGCCCGAGTGCGAGGCGTCCAGCTCGCCGATCAGGAGGTTGATGTCGCGGCGCAGCTCGTCGCCCGTGCGGACGCCGGCGATATAGGGCTCCCACTTCCGGCGTAGGGCCTCCCAGTCCTTGCCGTGGAACTTGGCGTCGTAGAAGCCGCGGTTCAGCACGCCCCAGGCCTGTTCGAAGACCACGGTCTTCTCGACGTCGAAATCGACGTCCAGCTCGGCGTTGACCGCCAGCGGCTTGGGCTTGGGCTGGTCGATCGGCGTCGAGACGATCGAACCGCCCTCCAGGAAGTAGACCTCCTTGCTGTCCGGGGTGAAGGCCAGCGCGGTCTTGGACTTGCGGCTGGCGGTCAGCTGCACCGGGCTGGGCGGCTCCTTGGCCAGTTCGTCCAGGCTGTAGGCGTAGTAGTTGGTCTGGCCGGCGTTGCGGGCCCTGAACACCAGGGTCTTGCCGTCGGGGCTGATCACCGGATCGCTGGCGTCCAGGCCCAGCGGCAGGAAGGTCGCGCGCTCGCGCAGCCCCTCGAAGACGATCCGCACCGGCTCGACCTTCTTCTTGGCGCCCGCCGGCCTGTCGGCGGCCGCGACCGGCTTGGCCGGGGTCTCGGCGGCCTTGGGTTCAGGCTTGGGATCGCTTTTCGGATCGCTCTTCGGGTCGTTGGGGGACTTGTCCGGCGTCTCGGCCGGCTTGAAGAGGTCGCGGAACGTGTCCTCGCGGTACTTGGGCACGTTGGGCAGCAGGTCGACGCGCAGGATGCGGGCGTCCTCGCTGCGCTGGGCCATGTCGACCAGCAGGTACTTGCCGTCCGGCGACCAGGCCGTCCTGCCGACCTCGCCATTGGCCAGGAAGGTCACCGGCCGGGCCGGGCCGCCCTCGATCGGTACGACATGGACGTTGTCGAAGGCCTTGTGGTCGGTGATCGTGAAGGCCAGCCAGCGATTGTCCGGCGACCAGGTGATCGGGGTCTCCTCATAGCCGCCCAGGGCGCCAGTATAGAGCACGCGATCGCTGGCGACCTTGCCGGCCGGGTCGAAGGCGATGACCCGCAGCTCCTTGCCGTCGCGGACATAGGCCAGGCTCTTGCCGTCGGGCGAGAAGACCGGCGCGGTGCTGCGCGCCGCGCCCGTGGTCAGGGCCGTCTCCTGGGCGCTGGCGAAGTCGTAGGCGTAGAGATTGGCCGCCCGGTCGCGCTCGGAGACATAGACGACGCGCTTGCTGTCCGGCGACCAGGTCGGATCGTGCTCGACGATCGGCGTGCGGGTCACGCGCTGGGCCGCGCCGCCATCCTTGCTCGAGGCCGCGAACACCTCGCCGTGCGCGACGATCGCCACCTTCTTGCCGTCGCCCGACAGGGCCAGGTCGTCGAAGCTGGTCTCGTTCCTGTGCTCCTCGCCCGCCGCCGCCGGGGCGCCGTGCAGCGCGATCGGCACCTTGGTCGCCTTGCCGGTGGCGGTATCGAGCGACCAGATCGAAAAGTCGCGCTCGAAGACGATCGTCTTGCCGTCATAGCCGATGGTCGGCCACAGCACGCGGCCGTCGGTGAAGCCGGTCACCTTCTTGGGCTGGCCGCCCAGCGGCAGCCTCCACAGGTTCTCGGTCCCGCCCTCGTTGCTCATGTACCAAAGCGCCTTGCCGTCGGCGGTCCACATCGGCCAGGCGTGCTTGGCGCCGCCGGGCAGCAGCTTCTTGTAGTCGCCGCCGTCGATCGGCTTCAGCCACAGCTCGGTTTCGTCGATATGGGCGCCGCCGTTGCGCCACCACTGGGAGCTCGACAGGCCCCGGGCCATCAGGGCGATCGACTTGCCGTCCGGCGAGGGCGCGGCCTGGAACTCGGCCAGGAACTGCTCGCGGCTGACCTCCAGCGGCGTGCCGCCCGAGGCCGCGACCCGGAAGATGTCGCCCTGCCGGCCGACGTCGTTGACGCCGGAGGTGAAGTAGACCCACTTTCCGTCGCGCGACCAGCCGTCCAGGGCCTCGGCGTTGTCGCCATAGGTCAGGCGGCGCACCTCGCCGGTGGCCAGGGTCAGGATATAGATGTTGGCCATGCCCGAACGGGTCGAGACGAAGGCCAGCGACTTGCCGTCGGGCGAATAGAGCGGCCGCGACTCCGTGGCCGGGTCGGTGACCAGGAGGCGCGCCTGGCCGCCGGCGGCCGGGACGGTCCACAGATCGCCGCCCGAGGCGAAGGCGATCTCGCTTCCGTCCGGCGACAGGGACGGCTCGGCGAAGGACGGGATCGCCTGGGTGGCGGCCGCGCTCGCTTGAGAGACCATCAAGGTGGAAGAAAGGGCCGCGCTCAACGCGACCGCCGACACGGCGCCGACCAGCGCCTTGATCCTGAAACCCATGGAACGCCCCTCGCTCCGGAAACTCCGAACTCGGACTTGCTAGCACGAGGTTCGGGCCCGCCAAGCGTGAACAAAGGTTCATGCTAGCCCATTTTTTCAGGGCTCAGACGGGGTTGAGCTCCCGTTTTCCCCGGCGAATGCCGGGGCCCAGATTCATCCGGAGCGGCTGCGGATGATCCGAGATGCGCCTCCACCGCTCCGAAGACGGTTGCGGGCTCGATCTGGACCCCGGCGTTCGCCGGGGAGATCGGAATTGCGGAGACGGGGTCCTAATCCAGCAAACGCCCCGCCACGGCCTCGCCGATCGCCAACGAACTGGTCAGGCCCGGGCTCTCGATGCCGAACAGCGCCATCAGGCCGGCAAGCCCATGATCCTCGACCCCGCGCAGCTGGAAGTCGGGCTGCGGCTCGTCGGGGCCGTGCAGCTTGGGCCGCACGCCGGCGTAGTCGGGCGCCAGCGCGCCGTCGGGCAGGCCGGGCCAGAACTTGCGGATATAGGCGGCGAACGCCTCGGCCCGCGCCGGATCGACCGAATAGTCCGGCGCCGGCACGTATTCGAGGTCCGGCCCGAACACCGCCTGGCCGCCCAGGTCGTTGCGGTAGTGGGTGCCCAGCGCCCCGTGGATCGGCGGCGGATAGATCAGCCGCTGGAACGGCGCCTTGCCCGTCAGCCGGAAATAGACGCCCTTGCCGTAATGGGCCTTGGGGATCCGATCGGCGGGATAACCCTCGATCCGCGCCGCGATCACCTGGGCCGACAGGCCCGGCGCGGTGACCAACAGGAGGCAGGTCAGGCGGGTCGGGTCCGCGCCGCCGGCCCGGACGACAAAGCCGCCGCCGGCGATCGGCTCGGCGCCCTCGAACGGGGTCGAGACGACCACCGCCCCGCCGGCGGCCTCGATCTCGCCTCGCAGGGCCAGCATGTAGTCGTGGCTGGCGAAGACGCCGCTTTCCGGCGACAGCAGCGCCGCGTGGGCGTTGAGGCCGGGCTCCAGGGCGCGGGCCTGTTCGCCGGTCAGCCGTTCCATGCCCTCGACATCGTTGGCCAGGGCCTGGTCCCAGATCGCGTCGAGGCGGGCGATCTCGTCCTCGCTGGTGGCCACCACCAGCTTGCCGCACTTCTTGTAGGCGACCTTGTGGGCGTCGCAGAACGCGTAGAGCGACCGCCGCCCCTCGACGCACAGCCGCGCCTTCAGCGAGCCGGTCGGATAGTAGAGCCCGCCGTGGACCACCTCGGAATTGCGCGACGAGACGCCCTGGCCGATGTGGCCCTGCTCTTCCAGCACCGCGACGACCAGTCCGCGCTTGGCCAGGGCGTAGCCGCACGCCAGGCCCACGGCCCCCGCGCCCACCACGACGGCGTCGAAATCGAAGTCCTGGGTCATGCGATATGCTTCGGCAGGCGCGCGGAATGAACAACCCGCTCGATGAAAACGTGCTCGCCGGAAACGCGGTAAAGGACAAGATAGGGTCGTACGGCGAGCGCCCGGATATCGGCGCCGTAGACCGGATATAGAGCCCCCATCTCAGGGTGCTCCCGCAGCGCACTGGCGCGCTCAATCAGACGGTTCACCATTTTGCGCGCGGCGAATGGTCGGTCCGCGGCGATCCAGGCGCCGATATCGACAAGATCAAGTTCCGCGCGACGCGAGAACCGAAGGCGGCTCAATCCTCCGCCTCGCCGAACCGTTGACGAAGTCGGGCGAAGACGATTTCGGCGTCTTCGTAGTCATCCTCGGCGATCGACTTCTCGATCGAAAGACGGATAGCCTCGACATCGTCGGTCACGCCGAACTCAAGCCTGTCCGCGAAAGCACAGGCAGCGACGAACACCGCTTCACCAATGCTTTCAACAACGCCTTCGTCGACCGCTGGCTGAAAGCGCTCGGCAAGCGAGGGCGGAATGTAATGCCTGTCAGGGGGTCGAACCGGCTTGTTCATGGCGGGAAGCCTACCATGAACCCGCCGCCGCGCCAGACGCCTTGCGTCTAGCAGGGCGCGCGACCGAGCTCCCCCGTGAAGAAGGCGGTACGGTGGGGGTGGCGCGGCGGTGGACGCCGAGCGCGGCCCCGCCTCGGCAGGTCACCCCCATCCCCGGCCCTTCCCCATCGAGGGGGAAGGGGCGCGCGCCTCGCCTAGCCGCCCCACCGTTCCCACAGCTTCGCCTCGGCCGCCTTGGCGACCTTGACCGAGGCGTCCTTGACGTGGCCGAAGCCGCGGATCTGTTGCGGGATCTCGGCGATCTTCACCGCCAGCGGCAGGCTTTCCGGCGAGAGGCCAGCGGCCAGCCGGTCCAGCGCCACCTCGTAGGACGCGATCAGGCCGCGCTCCATTTTCCGCTCCTCGGTGTGGCCGAAGATATCGAGCGCCCCGCCGCGCAGGCCCTTCATCCTGGCCATCAGCGGGAAGGCCAGATCCAGCATCCAGCCGCCGAAGGCGATCTTCTTAGGCTTGCCGTCGGGGGTCTTGGGGGCCAGCAGCGGCGGCGCCAGCCAGACCTTGGCCTTGCCGCCCTTGAAGGTCCCCGCCAGCTCGGCCGCGAAACGGCCGTCCGTATACAGACGGGCGACCTCGTACTCGTCCTTATAGGCCATCAGCTTGTACAGATTGACCGCCGCCGCGCGGGTCAGCGGCAGGGCGCTGTCCGCGCCGGACACCGCCGCCTCGGCGTTCCGGACCTTGGCCACCTTGTCGGCGTAGCGCTGGGCGTAGGCGGCGTTCTGATAGGCCGTCAGCTCGCGGACCCGATGCGCGATCAGATCGTCCAGCGGCAGGGTCTCGGGCGTGGCGACCTCGTTTTCCTTGACCGCGATCGAGGCCGGATCGTGCGCCACGCGGCGGCCCAGCTCGAAGGCCTGCAGGTTGGCCTCGGCGTCGACGCCGTTCAGCTTGATGGCCCGGTAGAGCGCGCGGCTGGAGACCGGGATCACCCCGCGCTGCCAGGCGAAGCCCACCATGATCATGTTGGCGTAGATGGCGTCGCCGAACTCGGTCTCGGCCAGGCGCTGGGCCGGACAGGCGTCGAAGGTGTTGGTGGCGCCCTTGACGCGGCGGGCCATGGCCCCGCTGTCGAAGCGGATGTCGCGGCTGGTCACGAAGTCGGCGGTGGGAGCAAAATCGCTGTTGCCGAAGGCGCGCGTGCGGTCCTTGGCGTACAGCGACAGGCCTTCCGGCGAAGCGGCGACCAGCAGGTCGCAGGCGATCAGCACGTCGGCGCTGGCGGCCGGCACGCGGCCGCCGACGATGGTCTCCTCGGTCTCGCCGATCTTGACGTGGCTGAACACCGAGCCGCCCTTTTGGGCGAGACCCGTCATGTCGACGACGCTGCCGGCGCGGCCGTCGATATGGGCGGCCATGGCCAGGATCGAGGCCACGGTCGTGACGCCGGTGCCGCCGACGCCGGTGAACAGGATCTTCCGCACGCCGACCAGCGGCTCGAAGGTCGGCAGCGGCGTCGACTCGGCGGTCAGGGCCGCCGGGGTCTTCTTGGCCTGGGCGCTCTCGGCGCCTTCCAGGGTGACGAACGACGGGCAGAAGCCCTCGACGCAGGAATAGTCCTGGTTACAGGACGACTGGTTGATCTTGCGCTTGCGGCCGAACTCGGTGGCCAGCGGCTCGACCGAGACGCAGTTGGACTTCACCGAGCAGTCGCCGCAGCCCTCGCAGACCAGCGGGTTGATGAAGACGCGCTGGGTGGCCTTGGGCATCGCGCCGCGCTTGCGGCGGCGGCGCTTTTCGGTGGCGCAGGTCTGGTCGTACAGCAGCACCGTGGTCCCGGGCGTATCGCGCAGCATCTCCTGCACGCGCATCAGGTCCGAGCGCGGGAAGATCTCGACGCCGGGCGCGAGATCCGTGACGCCTTCGTAGCGCTTCAGGTCGTCGACGACGATGACGGTCTTCTTGACGCCCTCGGCCGCCAGCTGGCGGGTGATCTGGGCGGGGGTGAAGCCGCTCTCGGCCCGCTGGCCGCCGGTCATGGCGACCGCGTCGTTATAGAGCAGCTTGTAGGTGATGTTGGTCCCGGCCGCGACCGCGCCGCGAATGGCCAGCGAGCCCGAGTGGTTGTAGGTGCCGTCGCCCAGGTTCTGGAAGACGTGCTTTTCCGAGGTGAACGGCGCGGCGCCCACCCAGGTCAGACCCTCGCCGCCCATGTGGGTGTTGAGGTCGGTGTTCGGATCGTTGAACCCGGCCATGTAGTGGCAGCCGATGCCGGCCAGGGCGCGCGAGCCCTCCGGCAGCTTGGTCGAGCTGTTGTGCGGGCAGCCCGAGCAGAAGAACGGCTTGCGGGCCTGGTCGGCGGCCAGGCTGACGGCGGCGACGCCGGCGGCGCTGACGCGGTTCAGATACGCCTGGGCGCGCTCCATGTGCGGGCCGTCCGGCAGGCGGTCATAGATGGCCAGGGCGATTTCGGCCACCGACAGCGAGCCCAGCTCCGACAGCAGCGGCCCGCCCTTCTCGTCGGTCTTGCCGATCACGCGCGGCCGGGCCTGCGCCGGAAGATCATAGAGGGCCGCGCGGGCCTGGGGCTCGATCAGGGCGCGCTTGTGCTCGATGACCATCAGGGTCTCGAGGCCGGCGGCGAAGGCGCGCAGGCCCAGCGGCTCCAGCGGCCAGGGCATGCCGACCTTGTAGATCGAGACGCCCAGGTCGGCCGCCTCCTGCAGGGTCATGCCCATGGCCGTGAAGGCCTCCAGCACGTCCTTATAGGCCTGGCCCTGGCAGACGATGCCCAGCCGCGCCTTGCCCACGCGGACGTGCGACGAGCCCAGCACCACCCGGTCGATCCCGTTGGCGCGGGCGAAGGCCAGGGCCGCCGGGAGCTTGTGGAGCCGCATCCGCCGCTCCTTCTCCATCGGCTGGTCCTTCTGGCGGATGCCCAGCCCGCCCGGCGGCATCGGGAACTCGGGGACCACGATCTGGTGGCGGTCCAGCGACACGTCGATGGTCACGCCGCTGTCCATGGTGTCGGCCAGGGCGATCATGCCGGTCCAGAGCCCCGAGAAGCGCGACAGCGAAATGCCCAGGATCCCGTAGTCCAGCACCTCCTGCACGTCGGCGGGCGACAGGACCGGCATCTCGAAGTCCTGGAAGGCGAACTCCGATTGCGAGGGCAGGGTCGAGCTCTTGCAGCCGTGGTCGTCGCCGGCCACCGCCAGCACGCCGCCGGTGGGGAAGGTCCCGGCGAAATTGGCGTGCTTGAAAACATCGCCGGTGCGGTCGACGCCCGGGGCCTTGCCGTACCACATGCCGAACACGCCGTCGTAGAGCGCGCCGGGGAAGAGATTGGCCTGCTGGCTGCCCCACACGGCGGTGGCGGCGAGATCCTCGTTCAGGCCTTCCTGGAAGACCACGTCGTGCGCGGTCAGCAGCTTCTTGATGCGCGCGGCCTGCTGGTCGAGCCCGCCCAGCGGCGAGCCGCGATAGCCCGACAGATAGCCGCCGGTGTTCAGCCCGGCCTGGCGGTCGAGTCGCTTTCGGTCCAGCAGGACCCGCAGCAGCGCCTGCACCCCGGTGATGAAGGCGCGACCATTTTCGAGCACATATTTGTCGTCGAGCGTGACTTCCGAGTGCCGCATGGCAAAAATCTTCCTCCCGGGTCTTCCCGCCCGAAACGCAATATCTTATAGAAGCGCGGAAAATGTTTGCCCAAGACGTGCCCGACTCGTGGCCGCTTTGCGCAAAATCAAAGCGCCAACGCCCGATGGGGGGAGGAATTTCTTGTCCGAACAACTCGACGCCGTGGATGCCAAGATCCTGGATCTCATCCAACACGACGCCGGACTGTCCGTCGCCGAGATCGCCGAACGCGTCGGCCTGTCGTCCAGCCCCTGCTGGCGCCGGATCAAGCGCCTGGAGGACGCGGGCGTCATCCAGCGCCGCGTGACCATCCTGGACCGCGAGAAGCTGGGCCTGGGCTTCGAGGTCTATTGCACCGTCAAGCTGTCCCTGCCGACCAAGGAAAACCTCGACACCTTCGAGCAGGCGGTCGCCAAGTGGGCCGAGGTCGTCCAGTGCGCCACCGTCACCGGCGCCGCCGACTACGAGATGCGCATCGTCACCCGCGACATGCGCGCCTTCGACGAGTTCCTGCGCGAGAAGCTTCTGTCGCTGGGCCTGGTGAGCAACATCGAGAGCCGCATCGTCATCCGCGGCGTCAAGAACTCCACCGCCGTCCCGCTGGGCCTGATCAGCCCGTATGTCAGCCCGCTGGGGTAAGCTCAACCCACCGCCCCCCCCTCGTGTCATCCCGGAAGCCTCGGAGAGGCTATCCGGGACCCAGGGGGTGCAGGAGCGCCGTGCGCGCCGCCCCCGGGTCCCGGCTCTGCGCTTCGCTCCGGCCGGGATGACACGGAAAAGGGGTGGGTCCGCTAGGCGCCCCCCGGCCGCCGCGCCCGCTGCTTGGGCGAGATCGACTTGATGATCAGCGGACCATCCGTCCCGCTCGCCACGCCATGGCGCGCCAGGACCTGGTCGAGCAGGGCGAGGATCTCCGGGCGCTCCAGATCCTCCACGTCGTCCAGCACCACGTGGCGCACGCGCGCGCCCTGCCCCTTCAGCACGCACTCCGGATCGTCGAGACCCGCGCCATACAGAAAGAACAGCGTCACCCAGCGCGGATAGAAGGCGATCGAGACGAAGGCGTCCTTGGCCCGGTCGCCATAAGCGAAACCGACGGCCAGGGCGTTGTAGTTGTCATAGACCAGCCGATGCGCCCCCGGCATCCGCTGGCGAAGCCGTTCGATCGCCGCCAGGCCGCGCTCGGCGATGATCGGATCGTAGCGCGCGGCGAACGCGGCCAACTGCGCCTCGGGCGTCTCCATGGTGTTTCCTCCCTCGCCGCCGCAGCAGACGCTTTTCGACCGTTTTCGACAAGCATCCCCGCCGAGTCCCCGCTAAGCTCCGCGCGCCTCGCCGTCCGGAGTTCCTCATGATCGACCTCGTCTTCGAAGCCCGCCGCCGCGATCTCGGAAACTTCGAGGTCGGCCGGGTGCTGCCGTTCCACGCCCATCGCATGGTCGGCCCGTTCACCTTCCTCGACCACATGGGTCCGGCCGCCTTCCAGCCGGGCTTCGCCAAGAGCGCCGACGTGCGCCCGCACCCGCATATCGGCCTGTCGACCCTGACCTATCTGTTCGAGGGCGAGATCACCCACCGCGACAGCGTCGGCTCCCTGGCGGTGATCCGCCCCAACGAGGTCAACTGGATGACCGCCGGCAGCGGCATCACCCACTCCGAACGCTTCGAGGGCCTGCGCGAGCACGGCGGGCGCATGGACGGCATGCAGGCCTGGGTGGCCCTGCCGACCGAGTTCGAGGAGATCGACCCCAGCTTCACGCACCACGAGGGTCCCGCCGACCTGCCCTATTACGAGAGCGGCGGGCTCAAGGCGCGGCTGATCGCCGGCGAGGCCTTCGGCGCCAAGTCGAACGTGCCCGTCTATTCGCCGCTGTTCTATGTCCACTGGGAGCTGGAGCCCGGGACCACCGCCGCCCTGCCCGCCGAATACGCCGAACGCGCCGCCTATGTCGCCGCCGGCCGCGTCGAGGTCGACCACCGCGAGCTGGTCGAGACCCAGATGGCCGTCTTCGCGCCGGGCGAAACGGTCGTCTTCAAGGCCCTCGAACGCTCCACCGTCATGCTGCTGGGCGGCGAATCCGTAGGCCCGCGCTTCATCGAGTGGAACTTCGTCCACTCGTCCAAGGACCGCATCGAGCAGGCCAAGGCCGACTGGAAGGCCGGCCGCATGAAGCTGCCCGACCTCGACCACGACGAGTTCATCCCCCTGCCCGACGGCCCGCCGCCGCCGGCCAATCCGATGTCGTAGACCTCATCGCCTCATACGCGTCGTCATCCCGCGACCTGTTCGCGGGACCCATGGTTCAGCTTCCGCGTGAAAGGCGCCTATCGGCGCCGCATCAGTGGCGGAACGATGGGTCCCGCGCATGAAGCGCGGGATGACGGTTGAAAGGGCTTGGCTAGACAGCCCATAACTCCCCCATGACCGACACCGCCTTCGCCACCTTCGTCTCCCCTGAATTTGTCCGGGGCCTGCCCAAGGCCGAGCTGCACATGCACATCGAGGGCAGTCTCGAGCCGGAGTTGATGTTCGAGCTGGCCCAGCGCAACGGGATCACCCTGCCCTACGCCTCGGTCGACGAGATCCGCGCGGCCTACGCCTTCTCGAACCTGCAGGACTTTCTCGACATCTATTATCAGGGCGCTAGCGTCCTCCAGACGGCCGAGGACTTCAAGGACCTGGCCCTGGCCTATTTCCGGCGGCTGGCCGCCGACGGCGGGGTCCATGCCGAGATCTTCTTCGATCCCCAGACCCACACCGATCGCGGCATCGCCTTCGGCGTGGTGATGGAGGGCCTGCTGGCCGGCATGGACGAGGCCGAGAGGACGCTGGGCGTCACCAGCAAGCTGATCCTCTGCTTCCTGCGCCACCTGTCGGAGGACGCCGCCTTCGAGACGCTGGAACTGGCCAAGCCCTGGCTGAACAAGCTCGCCGGCGTCGGCCTCGACAGTTCCGAGGTCGGCCATCCGCCGGCCAAGTTCGCCCGCGTGCTGCGGGCCGCCCGGGACCTGGGCCTCAAGGTCGTCGCACACGCCGGCGAGGAGGGTCCGCCGGCGTATGTCTGGGAAGCCATCGACGTCGTGAAGGTCGACCGCATCGACCACGGCAACCGCGCCCTGGAGGACGCCGCCCTGACCGAACGGCTGGTGCGCGACGGGACCACCCTGACCGTCTGCCCGCTGTCGAACCTGAAGCTGTGCGGCGTGCCGAGCCTCGACGTCCATCCCTTGAAGCGGATGCTGGACCTGGGCTTGAAGGCCACCGTCAATTCCGACGATCCGGCCTATTTCGGCGGCTATCTACTGGACAACTATCTGGCCACGGCCGCCGCCGTCGGCCTGACCCGCGACGACGTCGTGACCCTGGCCCGCAACAGCTTCGAGGGCGCGTTCCTGACCCAAGCGGAAAAGGCCGAGCGGCTCGCCCGCCTCGACGCCTACGTCGCGGCCCACTGAGCCCGCGCCCGTGACCCTGATCGCCGCCGTCGCCTATGTCGAAGGCAAGCCCGTCCGCCAGCTGAGCCTGGACGCGCCCGACGACCTCGTCCCCCGCGAGGGCGAGTTCGTCTGGATCGGCCTCGCCGAGCCCGACGCGGCCGAGCTGCGCACCCTGCGGCAGGCCTTCCACCTGCACCCGCTGGCGATCGAGGACGCGCTCAACGCCCAGCAGACGCCCAAGGTCGATGTCTATGGCGATCAGCTGTTCGTCGTCGCCAAGACGGCCCACCTGGACGGCGATCACATCCGCTATGGCGAGACCGACTTCTTCGTCGGGCAACGCTACCTGATCACCGTCCGCCACGGCTCGGCCCGCGCCCACACCGAGCTGCGCGCCCAGCTGGAGGCCGCGCCCAGTCTGCTGGCCCACGGGGTCGACTATGTGCTGCACGCGGTGCTGGACTTCATCGTCGACGGCTACATGCCGATCGTCGACACGATCGAGGAGGAGTTGCAGGCGTTCGAGCGCCGGGCGCTGGACGAATTCCTCAGCCGCGCCGAGATCGCCCGCATCTTCAACCTCCGCCGGGCGCTGATGAAGTTCAAGAAGCTGCTCGGCCCGATGGCCCAGGTGGCCAGCGCGCTGGAGCATCACGAGCTGCCCTGTATCGACAGCGAAGTGCGGGTCTATTTCCGCGACGTCCGCGACCACATCCAGCGCACCGAGATCCTGGTCGACGGCCTGCGCGAGGTGCTGACCTCGGTGTTCGAGATCAGCACCCTGCTGGAACAGCAGCGCCAGGGCGTGATCACCCGCCAGCTCGCCGCCTGGGCCGCGATCCTGGCCGTGCCGACCGCCATCGCCGGCATCTACGGCATGAACTTCGAGCACATGCCGGAGCTCAAATGGCGCTACGGCTACGAAGGCGCGCTGGTCGCCATCGTGCTGATCTGCGGCCTGCTGTACCGGCGCTTCCGGCGGACGGGGTGGCTTTAGGGGGCCAGACCCCACGTCCGATCATCCCCGCGAACGCGGGGATAGGCGGTGTTTTGGAGCGCGAGCCTTGACCGCTTAGCCGCCCTGACAATGCCGGCTAACCCACCGCCGCCCGCAGCGCGTCGCACAGCCGGTCCAGGCTCTCGACGTCGAGATCCGGGTCCAGGGTGACCACCACGGTCGAGGCCGCAAGGTGGTCGGCGATAGGCGTCTCGTCGGAGGCGAGGGTGCGGTCGCGGACGGCGCAGCTGGCCGGCACGCCGGCGGCCTGCAGCTTCCAGGCCACGGCCCCCGCGTCGTCGGTCGGCAGGGAGAGGGCGCAGGTCGGCGAGATCCAGCTCATGCCCCAGCCGGGCTGGAAGCCGACGCCGCTGTCCAAGAGCAGCACGCGCAGCTGCTGGGCCACGCCGCACAGGCGCTGGCGCAGGCCCGGCCAGGCCGACAGGCCGTCGTCGCCGGCGAAGGGCGCCGCGTCGATGGCGTTGACCGGGATGGCGTCCTCGCAGGCCACGAACACGCCTTGGCCGCCGGGCAGGCCGACCAGCACCGGAACGGGGGCCTCGATCATCACGTCGAAGGCGCCGGCGGCGTCGACCAGGATCGGCAGGCCCGTCTCGTCGCGGAAGGCGGCCCAGGCGCGCATGTCCGGCGCGCGGCCGTGGGCGGCGGCGGGCACGATGGCCTCCAGCGGCCCCGGCGCCTCGGGCAGCCGGGCGCGCAGGTGGCTGGTGTCGAACATGGCGCTGAACGGATCGACATCGACCAGCCACGCCTTCAGCCCCGCCCGCGCGACGCCGGCCAGGGTCTCGGGATCGGCCAGGGCCGAGACGACGCAGACGCCGCCGGGACGCACGCCCAGCGCCCGCAACGCGGCGGCCGTGGTCTCGACCCGGTCGGCGAAAGCCCGCGCGGCGACCGGCCGGGCGAAGCGGGCGGCCAGGCGCGGGTCCAGGTCCGAGGCATAGCCCGACGCGCCGAGCGCCCGGGCCACCGCGTCGAAATCGATCGGCGCGCCGCCGACGGGCGCGGACAGGCGCGCGGCGCCCGAGGCTTCGGGAACGGAGATCGGAGCGGCGACGGGCTTGGAGCGCATGAGCTTTGGACGCAATCCACGACGAACCGGGCGACCTGATGGCCGCACCATATGGTTAAGCAACCGTATTCATCGATTCCGCCCGGCCTAATGCGGCGCGCGGTCGCGGCAAAAAGCGCCGCGTCGGGCTATTCGGTGGGCGATTTCTGCCATGAGTCGCGCAGTTCGCGCTTCAGCACCTTGCCGATGTGGCTGCGCGGCAGGCTGTCGACGATCACCACCTCGGCCAGGCGCTGGGTCTTGCCGACCTGGCCGTTGACGAAAGCCTTGATCGCTTCCGGCTCGGCCTGCCCCCGCACCGCGACGAAGGCCACCGGCGTCTCGCCCCAGGCGTCCGAGGGCACGCCCACCACCGCCGCCTCGACCACCGCCGGATGCTTGGCCAGCACCGCCTCCAGGTCCGAAGGATAGATGTTGAAGCCGCCGCTGATGATCATGTCCTTCTTGCGATCCATCAGCGTCAGGAAGCCGTCCTCGTCGAACCGCCCGACATCGCCGGTGCGGATAAAGGAGAGGCCCTCGGGCGAGATCCAGGTCGCCTCGGCCGTCTTGTCCGGGCGGCCGTGATAGCCGTTCATCATGCCGGCCGAGCGGCCGACGATCTCGCCGACCACGCCGGGGCCGACCTCGCGGCCGTCCTCGTCGATCAGGCGGATGTCGTGGCCGGGCGCGGGGCGACCGACCGTGTGCAGCTTGTCCGGATGCTCGTGGGCCATCAGGATGCAGGTGCCGCCGCCCTCGGTCATGCCGAAATATTCGACGAGGCCGCCAGGCCAGCGCTTCAGCACCTCGGACTTCAGCGCCGCCGCGAACGGCGCGCTGGTGCAGAACTTCAGGTGCGTCGACGACAGGTCGTAGCGGTCGAAGTCCGGATGCTCCATCAGCCGCCGGTACTGCACCGGCACCAGCATGGTGTGGGTCATGCGGTGCTTCTGGGCCAGCTCCAGATAGCGGACGGTGTCGAACTTCTTCATCAGCACCACGGTCCCGCCGCCGGCCAGGGTCGGGAAGAAGCAGACGAGCGTGGTGTTCGAATAGAGCGGCGTCGACAGCACGCTGACCGCCGGCCCGTAACCGACGGCGTCGCCGCGGAAGACGTGCTTCCAGCGCATGCCGTGCGACTGGACGATGCCCTTGGGCGTGCCGGTCGTGCCGCTGGAATAGATGATGTTGAACGGGTGCTCGGGCGCGATCTCGACCGGGGTCGGCGCGGCGCCCTCGGGCTCCAGCCAGGCGTCGAAGTCGCCGTCGAGGCGGATCTGGCGCGCCGCGATCGGCGCGGGCGCTTGCGCCTCGGCCACCCGGCGTCGAGGAAGAACAGCCTGGCCCCGCAGTCGGCGACCATGCCGGCGATGGCCTCCGGCGTCGAGGAGGGCGCGATCGGCGCGACCGCCACGCCGGCCCGCAAGGCCCCCAGGAAGGTCGCCGCGTAGGGGATCGACGACAGCGCGCAGACCGCGATCGCCTCGCCGGGCGCTACGCCGTCCCGCTGCAAGGCGGCGGCGACGCGGTCGACCAGGGCGTCGAGCTCGGCGTAGGTGACCTGCTCGCCGGTCTCCATGATCACGGCCGGATGATCGGGCGCGTCCTCGGCGCGGGCCCGGAAGATGTCGCCCATCGTTCCGAAGTCGGCGGACATCATGGCGGCGATGGCGGTCATGGGCGTTTCCTTAAAACGCAAAATCCGTGTCATCCCGGAAACGCCGCAGGCGTTATCCGGGACCCAGGGGGTGCGCGAGCGCCGCGCGGGCCGCCCCTGGGTCCCGGCTCTGCGCTTCGCTTCGGCCGGGATGACACGCTAGTTGTGAAGCTCGAAGAACGCGCCTACGCGTCCTTGAACCCCTTGCCCTCGGCCACCAGCCGCTCCAGCAGGGCCGAGGGCTTGAAGTCGTCGCCGAGCGTCGCGTGGAACTCGCGCATCTTGGCCAGGATCTTGTCCAGGCCGACGAGCTCGCCCCAGAACATCGGGCCGCCGCGATAGACCGGCCAGCCGTAGCCGTTGATCCAGACGATATCGATGTCCGAGGCCCGGATCGCCTTGCCTTCCTCGAGGATCTTCGCGCCCTCGTTGACCATCGGATAAAGGCAGCGCTCCAGGATCTCCTGGTCGCTGATCTCGCGGCGTTGGATCTGGCGCTTCTCGGCGAAGTCGCGGATCACCTCTTCCACGACCGGCGAGGGGCTGGCGTTGCGGTTTTCGTCGTAGTCGTAGAAGCCCTTGCCGTTCTTCTGGCCGCGCCGGTCCATCTCGCACAGCACTTCGCGCACGGTCGAGGAGCTGGTCTTGGCCGGGTCCCAGCCGATGTCGAGACCGGCCAGGTCGCTCATCGCGAACGGCCCCATCGGCAGGCCGAAGTCGTACAGCACCCGGTCGACGTCCCAGGGCATGGCGCCTTCCAGGATCAGCTTCTGGGCCTCGCGCTGGCGCTGGGCCAGCATGCGGTTGCCGACGAAGCCGTGGCAGACCCCGACCAGCACGCCGATCTTGCCGATCGTCTTGGAGAGCTTCATCGCCGTGGCGATGACCTCCTTGCCGGTCTTGTCGCCGCGCACGATCTCCAAGAGGCGCATGACATTGGCCGGCGAGAAGAAGTGCAGGCCGATCACGCTCTCGGGACGCTTGGTCGTGGCCGCGATCTCGTCGATGTTCAGGTACGAGGTGTTGGTGGCCAGGATCGCGCCGGGCTTGGCGATGGCGTCCAGCTTGGTGAAGACCTCCTTCTTGATCTCCATCAGCTCGAACACGGCCTCGATGATCAGGTCGCAGTCGGCCAGGGCCTCCATGTCCATCGACGGCGTCAGCAAGCCCATGCGCTTTTCGACGTCGTCCTGGGTCAGGCGGCCTTTCTTGGCGGTGTTCTCGTAGTTCTTGCGGATGACGCCGACGCCGCGCTCCAGGTTCTCCGGCTTGGCCTCGATGATCGTCACCGGGATGCCGGCGTTGAGGAAGTTCATCGAGATGCCGCCGCCCATGGTGCCGGCCCCGATCACCCCGACCTTCTTGATCGGGATGGTGGGGGTGTCGTCCGGCACGTCCGGGATCTTGGCGGCCTGGCGCTCGGCGAAGAACACATAGCGCTGGGCGGCCGACTGGCTGCCGGTCATCAGCTCCATGAAGAGGCGCCGCTCTTCCTTCAGCCCCTCGTCGAAGGGCAGGTTCACCGCCGCCTCGATGCACTTGATGTTGTTTTCGGGGGCCATGAAGCCGCGGAACTTCTTGGCGTTGGCCTTGCGGAAAGCCTCGAAGATTTCGGGCTTGCCGCGCGCGGCCTCGACCTTGTCGGAGAGCTCGCGGACCTTGTTCAGCGGCCGGCCCTCGGCCAGCACCTTCCGGGCGAAGGCGATGGCGCCGGCGCGGAGGTTTCCTTCCTCGACCAGTTCGTCGAACAGGCCCATGGCGTGGGCGGCCTTGGCCGGCACGTGCTGACCGCTGGTCACCATCTCCAGCGCCTTCTCGACGCCGACGATGCGCGGCAGGCGCTGGGTGCCGCCGGCGCCGGGCAGCAGGCCGATATTGACTTCCGGCAGGCCGGCCTTGGCCGAGGGAACGGCGACGCGGTAGTGCGCCACCAGCGCCACCTCCAGGCCGCCGCCCAGGGCGGTGCCGTGGATCGCGGCGACGACCGGCTTGGGCGAGTTCTCGATGGCGTTCTGCACGTCCTGCAGCGACGGGCCGGTCATGGCCTTGCCGAACTCGGTGATGTCGGCGCCGGCGATGAAGGTCTTGCCGTCGCAGATCAGCACGATGGCCTTGACGGCCGGATCGGCGATGGCCGCGTCGAACGCGCCCTTCAGTCCTTCGCGGACGACGGCCGACAGCGCGTTGACCGGCGGCGAGTTCAGCGTGACGACGCCGACGTCGCCTTCCACGGTAAGATCGGTGACGGCGTTGATCGCGGCCATGGCGGCTTCCACCCTTCGCTTCTTGGTTTGAACGATTGTTTGAAGCAGCCTGCACGGCGCGGCGAAGATGTCCAGTCCTCCGCGACGGCGCCTCGAGGCCCTTCGCCGCCCGTTGACGGATTTCGACGCATACTACAAATTCGAAATCGGAGTTTCAGCCGAGATCGTCCGTGGGGGTGGAAGCGGCGGCGTCGGGGAGGACGTCGCCGCGACCATCTGAAATCCAAAGAGAATGGTCCGCGCTGGGGAGGGCGTTCGCGGGGAGTCATGGGCTTTGGGCGCGACTTGCACGCGTCCTGACGTTTCGAAGTCGGTGGATCGCCGCGAGCGTGACGTATTGCTCGCAATGCGTCTGGCTTTGGTAAAGCGCAACTCGGCGCGGGAGGACATCCCGCGCCGTTTTCTTTTGGGTCCTACCCGACTCTCCTCCCCCTCTTGGGGGAGGTGTCGCGGCCGCGAAGCGCGCCGTGACGGAGGGGGTTGGTCATGACTCGGCAGCGGCGGCGATGGCCCCCTCCACCGCCTTCGGCGGTCCCCCTCCCCCAAGAGTGGGAGGAGCGTAACGGCCCCCTAGACCCCGCTCTCCGTCATCGCCGAGTACACCAGCGTCCGCAGCTCGCGCCGGATCGGGTAGGCGGTCGAGGGCATCAGCTGGGTCATGAACACCACCGCCAGGTCCTCCACCGGGTCGATCCAGAACGCCGTCGAGGCCATGCCGCCCCAGAAGTACTCGCCCAGCGAGCCCAGGTTCTTGGTCCGCGCCTGGTCGATGGTCATGGCGAAGCCGAGGCCGAAGCCCAGCCCCTCGAACACCGCCTCGCTGAACAGCGACTTCGACGCCTGGACCAGTTCCTGGCCGCCCGGCAGGTGGTTCATGGTCATCAGCTGGATGGTCTTGGGGCTGAGCAGGCGCGCGCCGTCCAGCTCGCCGCCGTTCAGCAGCATGCGGCAGAAGCGCATGTAGTCGTCAGCCGTCGAGACCAGGCCGCCGCCGCCGGACTTCACCGACGGATCGCGCAGGAAGCGGCTGGTCTCCGGATCGTCCTGCAGCACCACCTTGCCCGACGGCGTCAGGGCGTAGCAGGCGGCGAAGCGCGCGCGCTCGCCTTCCGGAACGAAGAAGCCGGTGTCGACCATCTTCAGCGGCTCGAAGATCCGGCGCTTCAGGAAGACGTCGAACGGCAGGCCCGAGATCGCCTCGACCAGATAGCCCAGCACGTCGGTCGAGACCGAATAGTTCCAGGCCGTCCCCGGCGAAAACTCCAGCGGCACCGTGCCCAGCGTCTCGACATAGCCTTTCAGCCCGCCCTCGCTGTCGACGCCGTCCAGCTTCAGCTTGCGATAGGCCGCGTCGACATTGGTCCGCTGCTGGAAGCCGTAGGTCAGGCCGGAGGTGTGGCGCAGAAGGTCGATCATCCGCATCGGCTCGGCCGTGCGCGTGGTCTGGAAGGCGCCGGGGCCGCCGGCGACGAACACGCCGATGTCACGCCATTCGGGAATGAACCGGTGCACCGGATCGTCCAGCGCCACCAGGCCCTCCTCGACCAGCATCATGAAGGCGACGCTGGTGACCGGCTTGGTCATCGAATAGATGCGGAACAGGGTGTCGGCCTTCAGCGGCTTGCCGCGCTCGACGTCGGCGTGGCCGATGGCCGACGAATGGACCAGCTGCCCCCGCCGCCAGACCTGGGTCAGGGCGCACGGCAATTTGCCGCTGTCGATATACTTGGCCTGGATGAAGCGCTCGATGCGCGCGAGGCGCTCGGACGACATGCCGACGGCTTCGGGCTTGCTCAACTCGGTGACCTCCCCATGGGCCCTTGTCCGGCCCCAGTTTGCTTGGCGCGAGACCCGGGCCGGGTTGCTCCCCCCTCGCGATCCCCGCATCTCGATTGAAGACGACCAAACCGGGATGGGCAAGCGCCGGCGCCCACGAAAACGACGCGCCGGCCGCCTCCGCCTGAAACAATCCTGACAAAAGCGAGCGTTAGGTCCGCCTAACGTCCCGCGACGGACGGCTTGGCCTTCAAGCGGGCCAAAAGACGCCTAGATTGAGTTCCGCGTCGGGGCCGCCAGGTCGCCGACGGAGTGTAAGGGTAGCTTCGATGGATGACGGTCGGATCGCGGGGGCCGCGACGGCGCGCTACGCCCGCAAGAAGGAAACGATCCTGGCCGCGGCCACGACGATCCTGAACCGTCAGGGCGTGCGCGGCATGACCCTGGCCGACGTCGCCGCCAAGGTCGGCCTCAACACCACCAGCGTCACCTACTACTACCGCAAGAAGGACGACCTGGCCGCCGCCTGCTTCATGCGCGGCCTGGAGCGTTTCGAGGCCATGGTCGAGGAGGCCGCCGCCCAGGCCTCTCCCGCGGCGCGGATCCTGAAGTTCCTGGATCTCTATCTCGACCTCAACCGCCAGGTCCGCCTGGGCGAGGCGACGCCGCTGACCAGCTTCACCGAGATCAAGGCGTTGAAGGAGCCGCTGCGAGGGTCGGCGATCGGGGCGTTCAACGACCTCTTCCGGCGGGTGCGGACCTTTTTCGACGATCCGTCCCTGGCCCACCTGGACAAGCGCCAGCGCAACGCCCGCACCCACCTTCTGATGGAGCAGGTCTTCTGGTCCGGCACCTGGCTGCGGCGCTACGACGTCGAGGACTATGGCCGCGTGCGCGACCGGCTGGGCGATATCCTGCTGAACGGCCTGGCCGCCGAGGGCCGGACCTGGGCGCCGCTGCCCCTGCCCGATCCGACGCCGGTCTCGCCCGACGGCCTGGAATGGCGCGAGACCTTCCTGGTCGCCGCTACCCGGCTGATCAATCAGCGCGGCTATCGCGGGGCCTCGGTCGAGGACATCTCGGCGGCGCTGAACGTCACCAAGGGCTCGTTCTACCACCACCACGACGACAAGGACGCCCTGGTCGCCGAGTGCTTCGAGCGCACCTTCACCGTCACCCGCCGCTCGCAGCTGGACGCCAGGGCGCTGGCGGCCGACAGCTGGACCCAGCTGGCCTCGACCACCGCGGGCCTGACCAGCTACCAGCTCTCCGAGCACGGCCCGCTGCTGCGCGCCTCGTCGATGGGCGCCCTGCCCGACACGCTGCGCCACGACATGGCCGACGGCTACGCGCGCGGCTGGCAGCGCTTCGCCTCGATCATCTCGGACGGGATCGCCGACGGCTCGATCCGCCCGGTCGACCCCAGCATCGCCGCCCACATGATCAATTCGATGCTGAACGCCGCCGCCTCGCTGGGCGCCTGGACGCCGGGCCTGGCGCGGGAAGAAGCCGCCGACCTGTTCGCCCGCCCGCTGCTGACGGGGGTGCTGGCTTAGATCGGGGGAGCCGCAAACCCCGCCCCGAAAACCCCGCCCCCGAAAACCCCGCCCTTCGACAAGCTCGGGGTGAGGTTTTCTTCAGGCTCGGCGCCCCGATCGTCCTCACCCCGAGCCTGTCGAAGGGCGAGGACGCGCGCCGATCGCTTGCGACCGATTAACCATACCCTGGCCTGACCTCTCGCGTCCCGGTACCCTGCCGCCACCGAGTCGCTCCAGGTCACGCCCATGACGACGATCAATCCCTATTCGTCGGCCTACGCCCCCGGCCTGACCGCCGGCCAGACCGCCGCGCAGCGCCAGGCCCAGCAGGCGGCGACGAACCCGGCGACGCGCGACCAGAGCCCGACGATCAATACGCCGGCCGTCAATGTCACCCTGTCGGCCGCCGCCCAGGCGGCGCTGAAGGCCCAGACGGACGCGCGCCCGCTCGAGACGGTGATCGCCGACGCCCGCGCCCAGATCGCCGCGCGGCTGAAGGCCGCCGGGACCGCCAGCGCGCTGAAGGACGGAAATCCGGCCATCGACGTGTCCAACCTCGACCGCCGGACGCTCTTCGCCGTCGCCAGCAACAAGGGCGGCCAGTTTCCGATGGACCAGCAGGTGGTCGCGGCCCTGGCGCTGAAGGCCCAGACCGACCAGGCCCTGGCCGGCCCCGCCGCCCAGGCCCGGCTGACCGGCGATTATGCCGACCTCTATCAGACCGCCCTGGACCAGATGGACACCGCCGGTCCCGAGGAGCGCGCGACCAGCGCCTGGGCCGACCAGCGCGCCGCCCTGATCGAAGGCCGCAAGCAGGCTCTCGCCCGGCCGGGGATCGCCCCCGCGGGCGTCGCCAACGACAGCGTCGCGGCCTATATGAAGGAGACCGGCAGCGCGGTCGCCGGGGCCAAGACCCGCGACTTCGGCAAGGTCGCCAGCGACGTCCGCGCCGCCCTGGACAAGCAGTATTCCCTCGCCGTCCAGCCGACCGCATCGCGCGACGGGATCAGCGGCGACATCGACTTCCAGCGCTTCGACGCGCGTTCGCTGTCGGCCATCGCCCTGAACAAGGACGACCAGTTCTCGACCCACGAGATCGCCCAGGCCAAGGCCGAGCTCCGCGCCCGCGACAGCGCCGCCATCAAGGCCAGCTATCAGTCGGCCCAGACGGAGGGCGACGGCGGTTTCGGCAAGGCCATGATCACCCGCTACGCGGCGATGAGCGGCGAGGAACGCGAGGCCGCCGGCTGGACCCCCGCCGTCTACGGCAAGCTGGTCGAGCTGCAGACCGCCAGCGACAAGCTGGCCCAGATGTTCAACGCCGACGGAACCCTGGCCGGCCCGCCCAGCCTGCTGGATTACCTGTAACGGCGCCTTACGGGCTCAAGTCCTCGGTCACCGTCCGCAGAACGCGCGCCGCGCGGGCGCGGTCGCTTTCGCCCTCGGCCGGCTCGACCGGCAGGTCCGGCGCGATCCCCGCCACCTCGTTGGTCCCGTCGGCGCGCAGGCGGACGCAGTTGGGCACGCGGAAGCGCAGGCGCGAGTGGGGCAGCACCACGGGCGGCGTGTCGCCCATGAAGCCGCAGCCGTCGCCGCCGGTCCGAACGCCGACGATCTTGGCCGCCCCGTTGTTGCGCATCGTCGCGGCGAACATCTCGGCCGCCGAGAAGCTCCTGCGGTCGGTGAGGACGTAGGTCGGCCCCGGCCAGGCGCCGTACAGGTCCTGGACTTCCGTCGACCAGGCCAGGGCCCGCTCGGCGCGCGCGTCGCCATAGGCGTGGGGCGGCAGGCCGGGCAGCGGACCGTCGGCATAGCCGGCGTCGACCAGGCGGCGGCAGGCTACGTCCCGCCAGGCGCGGCGCTCCCGCCAGACCCAGGACAGGTCGCAGGGCTGGGCGCCGAGGCTGGCCTTGCGCGCCTTGAACGCGGCCAGCGCGGCCTCAAGATCGGCCTTGGCCTTCCCCGCCGGCTTGGCGGCCAACGCGTCGGTCAGATCGTCGATCTCCTCGTCGAGATAGCCGGCGCCTTCCGGGGCGTCGACGACCAGTAGGCGCGACGAGGCGATCGGCCGGGCGGCGAACAGGCGGGCGATCCAGTCTCCGCTGTCGTCGCCGCCGGGGTTGCCGCCGACGTCGACGATCACCGCCCGCGCGCCGGCCGCCCGCAAGGCCTTGAGCTGCTCGGCCAGATCGCTCAGCCACAGACGGCCCGTCGCCTCGACAATGGCCGACCGGGTGATCGGCGTCCCGGCCGCCCGGGCCTTCGCCCACGCGCGGCGACAGGCCATCGGAAAGGCGCGGGCGCGGAAGGTCTGCAGGCGGACAAGACCGATGCGGCGGCCCCCGACCTCGGCCAGGCCGACGCGGAAGATGCTGTCCTGACCATCGCCGATCAGGCGAAAGCCGGGCAGGCTCTCGAACGGGACGCTGAAGGCGACGCTGGCGGTCGAGGCGTAGCCGATCGCGGCGCAGCCCGAAGCCGGATCGTCGGGATCGAGCGTGGGCCGGTCGGGTTCGGGCGACGCCGTCGTCCTGGCCTCGAGCGTCGGCAGTTCCGACAGATGGCCGTCATGAAAGCCCGCCACGAAGGCGCGCAGGGCCTCGCGAGCCTCGGCGTCGCCGTGGGCGGCGTCGAGCGCGATCTCGGTCCGGCGGACCAGGGACGGCGTGTCGATCCCGCTCTCGTAAGAGCCCATCCAGGCCAGGTTGGCGTAGCGCGCCTGAAGCTCGGCCCGCATCCGCGCGAAGTCGGCGCGCCAGGCGGCGGCGTCATAGGCGGGGGCCGCGCTGGTCAGGGCGGCGGCGGCCAGAACGGCGCTCAGAAAGCCGGTCATCGTCTCAACCTCGTGCTGCTCGCCCGAGGCTGATTAGGCCAAGCCCTGGGACCGGTCTTGGATCGCGGCGAGGTTTGGGATTTTACGCACCGCGCCGAAAGGCCATCGGCGCGCAGCCATAGGCCGCCTTGAAAGCGCGCGAGAGGTGCGACTGGTCGCAGAAGCCGCACGACAGCGCGACCTCGCTGAGCGGCGTGTCCGTCTCGCCGATCAGGCGATGGGCTTGCCGCAGGCGCAGGGCGCGCTGGTGCTCGCCGGGGCCAAGCCCGGTTTCCCGCCGAAAGGCGCGGGCCAGCCGCGCGGGGTGGACGTCGCACAGCGCCGCCAGCCGCGCCACCGACAGCGGTCGGTCGAGATGGGCGACCATCGCCTCGCGCGCCTTGGCCACGATCGCGCTCTCCCCTGTCTCGTCCCGCCCCGCGTGCCGGGCGAACAGGGCGATCAGCTCCCACGACAGTCCCTCGATCGCCGTCGGCGAGAACGCGTCCGCCACGCGGATCTCCCGCGTCATCCTTCGCCCCAGGCGCGCGAACTCCGACGAGACGGCGACCGGCGCCTCGGCCAGCGGCAGGCGGTCGGACAGATAGTCCAGCATGGCGGGCTTGGGCGACAGGCTGAGCTTCAGCGCGCCGGTCGGGGCGAAGCGCTGGGCGTGCGGTTCCCCCGGCGGATAGAACAGCAGCGCGCCGGGGCGGTGCCAGTCGGCGCGTCCTCTAATGGTTTCCTCGTATCGCCCGTTGAGCACCAGCGTCAGGCTGGGGGTCTCATGGCTGTGCGCGGCCATCGCCCCCGGCGCGTACCGCGAGACCTTGGCGTGGGCGGAGGCGGCGGGGAGGTTCATCGGGCGGCTCGCCAAGGCGTGAGGGAACGATTCTGAACGGGGAGCGCTGGTCATGGCAAGGCGCAAGCTCGACCGTCCGGGGTTCGCGCGGGACAGCGCCCGTCTGGCGGGCCGCTGGCTTGACGCATGCAAAGGTTTGCCGCACGGGTTAGCGCTCTTAGGGGATAAGCTTGACCATTGGCGCGATCATTCGGGGGAAGACCGCCGGCTATGTCTTCGGAGCGATCACCGCGCTGGCCGCGTGGGCGTTGCGCTATGCGCTGAATGACTGGTTCCCGCCGGGCTTTCCGTATCTGACCTTCTTCCCGGCCGTGGTGGTCACCGCCTATTTCGCCGGGCTGCGGCCGGCCCTGCTGTGCGCGGTGCTGTCGGGCGTGGCGGCCTGGTACTTCTTCATCCCGCCGTATCGCACCTTCGTCCTGAACTTCCCGACCGCGGTGGCCCTGGTCTTCTACGCCTTCGTGGTGGCGGTCGACATCTTCTTCATCGACGGCATGCGCAACGCGCTGCGGCAACTGGAGGAGGAGCGGGCCCGCTATGCCGATTTGGCCGAGAGCCGCGACCTCCTCTATCGCGAACTGCATCACCGGGTGAGCAACAATCTGCAGCTGGTGGCCGCGCTGCTGCGGCTGCAGATCGCCGGCGTCGAGGACGCCGACGCCCGTCACGCGCTTTCCGAGGCCGGGGGGCGCATCGACGTGATCGCCAGGATCCAGCGCGAGCTGCACGACGCGGTCGGCGATCCGGCCCCGTTCCGCGCCTTCGCCGAGGGGGTGCTGTCGGGGGCGGCGGCGGCGGCCGGGGCGCGGGTGGCCCTGTCCATCGAGGGCGGCGACCAGCCCCTCCACCCCGACCAGGCCACGCCGGTGACCCTGGTGATGCTGGAAAGCTTCAACAACGCCCTCGAGCACGGCTTCGGCGAGGGCGGCGGCGGCCGGGTGCGGGTGCGGCTCGACCAGACCGGGCCGCTGCACGAGCTTATGGTGGCCGACGACGGCGCCGGTCCGCCCGGGGGCTTCGACCTCGCCCAGTCGAAGAGCCTCGGCCTGCGCATCGTGCGGGCCATGGCCCAGCAACTGGGCGGGACCTTCGAGCTGGTCCGCGAGGCCGGCTGGACCGTCGGCCGCCTGCGCTACGCGCCCAAGCGGGACGATCTCGCCCGCTAGGTCCGCTCCGCCGCCGGCTCGGTCTTGGCCTCGCGCGGCGTGATCAGGCGGCCGAGCTTGGGCGCCAGCCAGTGCTCGATGTCGTCGATGATCTCATAGACCACCGGCACCAGGACCAGCGACAACACGGTCGAGGTGATCAGGCCGCCGATGACGGCCACGGCCATCGGCTGGCGGAACTCCGAGCCGGTGCCGATGCCGAGCGCGGTCGGCAGCATGCCGGCCATCATCGCCAGGGTGGTCATGACGATCGGGCGGGCCCGCTCGTGGCAGGCGTCGAGGATGGCGTCGCGCTGGCTCATGCCGGCCCGCTCCTGCTCGATCGCGTACTCGACCAAGAGGATCGAGTTCTTGGCCGCCAGGCCCATCAGCATCAGGAAGCCGATCAGCGACGGCATCGACAGCGACTGGCCGGTGACCAGCAGGGCGAAGAAGGCGCCGCCGATCGCCAGCGGCAGGGCCGACAGGATGGTGATCGGCTTGAAGAAGCCGCGGAACAGCAGGACCAGCACGCCGAACACCAGGCCGACCGCCGACAGCAGGGCGACGGCGAAGCCGGTGAAGAGCTCGACGAAGGCCTCCTGGTCGCCGGCCGAGGCGGGGCCGACGCCGGCGGGCAGGTTCTTCATGGTCGGCAGCTTGCCGACGTCGCTCATCGCCTGGCCCAGCTGGGCGCCGTTGTTCAGGTCGGCCTCGATGGTCACCTGCCGCTTGCGGGCGAAGCGGTCGATCTTGGCCGGACCGGCCTGGAACGACAGGTCGGCCACGGTGTCGAGCCGGGTCGAGCCGCCGCCGGCGGTCGGCACGCGCAGCGCGCCCAGGGCCGCCAGGTCGCGGCGGCTCTCGGCCGGCAGGCGCACGCGGATCGGGATCCGCCGCTCGCCCTGGGTCATCTTGGCGACATTGGCGTCGATGTCGCCGACCGTGGCCACGCGGGCGATGGCGGCGATGTCGGCCGAGCTGACGCCCAGGCGCGCGGCCTCGTCGGGCTTGGGCCGGATCAGGATCTCCGGACCGCTGGGCGGCGAGGACGGACGCGGGTCGGCGACCGTCGACAGGCCCTGCATCTCGCGCTCGATCTTGGCCGCCGTGCGCTCCAGCAGCGGACCGTCCTCGGAGACCAGGATGGTCTGCACCTCGGACGTGCCCCAGTCGCCCAGCAGGTTGACGCGGGCGTCGGGGATGTCGTGCAGGCTGTTGCGGACCTGCTGTTTGATCTGCGTGACCGTCAGGTCGCGATCGTCCTTCAGGACGATGGTGACGGTGGCGTCGCGGATGTCGGCGCCGCTCTGGCCGCCCCAGCCGTTGCCGATGTTCGACCCGACCTGGGCGAAGACGTGGGCGACCTCGCCGCGCTTGCGGAACAGCGTGGTGATCGACTGGACGGTGCGGTCCATGTCGGCCACGGTCGCGCCAGGCGGGCCCTGGACCTTCAGATAATAGTAGTTGTTGTTGGCGGCCGGCTGGAACGCCGTGGGCAGGAAGACGGCCAGGCCGAACGAGCCGATCAGGATCACCGTGCCGATGATCAGGCTCAGGAACCGGTGGTCCAGCGCCCAGTCCAGCACGTCGCGATAGAAGCCCTTGAAGTCGCGGCGCGGATGCGGGGCCTTGGCGGGCTTGAGGAAATAGGCGGCCAGCAAGGGCGTCAGCAGGCGAGCCACGACCAGCGAGAACAGCACGGCCACCGCGACGGTCAGGCCGAACTCCTTGAAGAACTGGCCGGGCGTGCCGGGCATGAACGAGACGGGCACGAACACCGCCACGATGGTGAAGGTGGTGGCCACGACCGCCAGACCGATGGCGTCGGCGCCCTCCATCGCCGCCTGGAACGGCCGCTGGCCGCGCGCCACGCGTTTTTCGATGTTCTCGATCTCGACCACGGCGTCGTCGACCAGGATGCCGATGACCAGGGTCAGGGCCAGCAGGGTCACGACGTTCAGCGAGAAGCCCATGATCGCCATGAAGGCGAAGGTCGGCACCAGCGACACCGGCATGGCGATGGCGGTGATCAGGGTGGCGCGCCACTCGCGCAGGAACAGGAATACCACCAGCGAGGCCAGCAGCATGCCTTCCAGCAGGGTGTGCTCGGTGGCCGCGAAGCTGGCGCGGGTCTCGTCGACGGTCGAGAAGATCTTCACGAAGGCGACGCCCGGCTGCTTCTGGGCCAGGCGGTCGACGGCGGCCTTGACGCGATCCTCGACCGCGACGTCGCTGCTGTCGCGGGTCTTCATCACCTGGAAGGCGACGACGGGGCGGCCGTCGAGGCGGGCGAAGCCGCGCTCCTCCTCCGAGCCCTGGCCGACCTGGGCCACGTCGGTCAGCTTGACGTAGCGCCCGCCGCCGACGGGGATGGTGATGGCGCGCAGCTGCTCGACCGTGTTCGCCGCGCCCAGGACGCGCAGGGTCTGCTCGCGGCCGCCGATATTGGCGCGGCCGCCGGGCGCGTCGACGCTGAAATTGGCCAGGGCCTGGCTGAGCTGCGGCGCGGTGACGCCGAAGCTGGCCATGCGATCGGGATCGATCAGGACGTTGACCTCGCGGTCGACGCCGCCGACGCGCGCCACCTGGGCCACGCCCTTCTCGCCCTGCAGGGCGCGGGTGACCGTGTCGTCGATGAACCAGGACAGCTCGGTCGGGCTCATGTTTGGGGCGGTGACCGCGTAGGTGATGATCGGCGCGCTGGTGATCTCCAGCCGCTGGACGATCGGCGCGTCCACCTCGCGCGGCAGGATGGCGCGGGTCTGGTCGACCTTGGAGCGCACCTCGTCGGTGACCTTCTGCAGGTCCTCCCCGAGATTGAACTGGATGGTCGTGGTCGAGGCGCCCTGAACGACCGAGGATCTGATGTCCTTGACGTTGGAGATGCCCGCCACCGCGTCCTCGATGGGCCGGGTGACCTGGGTCTCCATCTCGCCGGGGGCCGCGCCGCTCTGGGTGACCGTCACGGTCACGGCGGGGAACTCGACGTTCGGGAACTGCTTGATCGGCAGGGTCAGATAGCAGCCGATGCCGGCGATCAGCAGGGCGATGAACACCACCGCGATCGGGATGGGATTGCGGATCGCCCAGGCCGAGACCTGGAGCCCGCCGGTCTTGTGGTCCTCGATCATTAGCGGGCGCCTTGAGCCGCCGGAGCGGGACGAACGACGTCGCCGTCGGTGACGAACGAAGCGCCGCCCAGGACGATGCGGGTTCCGGCCGGCGGACCCTGCACCAGCTGCGCCCAGCCGCCGCCCTTCTGGCCGATCTTCACACCGACCTGATGGGCGCGGTTGTTGCTGTCCACGGTCATGACGAAGAGGCCGTCGGCCTCGTAGCGGATGGCCGACTCCGGAATAGCGGTGACCGCCGCGCCCGAGGCCCCGAAATTGGCGCGGCCGAAGCCGCCGGGGCGCAGGTCAGGCCGCACCGGCAGGCGCACGCGCACCTTGCCCAGGCGGCTCGTGCTATCGACACGCGGGCTGATCAGCCGCACCACGCCGGGGATCAGCTGGCCGCTGGGAAGCGAGACCTGGGCCGTCTGGCCGACGCGGATGCCCGCCAGATCGGCCTCGTTGACCTCGGCGTCCAGTTCGACCAGGCCGTCGCGGGCGATGCTGAACCACGGGGTGGTCCCGCCGCCGGCGATCTGGCCGGGCTGGACGCCGCGCGACAGCACCCGGCCGCTGACCGGGGCGGTGATGGTCATCCGGCCGGCGCGGGTGCGCAGCTCCTTCAGCGCCGCCTCCTGCGCCTTGGCCTGGTAGCGGCGGGTCTCGATCTGCTCCTGGCTGAGCACGCCCTGGCCGTCCAGGCCGGAGACGCGCGCCGCCTCGGCCTGGGCCTGGGCGGTGACGGCGGCCTGCTGGTCGATCTGGGCGCGCAGCAGGGTGTCGTCCAGCTGGGCCAGGGGCTGGCCGGCGCGGACCCAGTCGCCTTCGTCGGCATAGAGCCGCGCGACGCGATAGCCGGTCAGTTCGGAGCCGACGGCCGCCTCCTCGCGCGAGACCAAGAGGCCCGAGGCCTCGATCCCGCTGCCGAGCGGGCGGGTCTCGACCGTGCCGACGCTGACGGCGCGCGCCTGGGCGGCGGCGGCGCTGGCGGGCTTGTCCTTCTTGCCGCCGCAGGCGGTCAGGCCCACCGCGGAGCAGACCAGGGCGGTGGCGATCAGATGGCGGGTCGTCATCGGGGCGGGTCTCATCGGGCGGAAGGCTTGCCGAAATCGGCGGGCTTGGAGGGAACGGACTCGGGCGACCAGCCGCCGCCGAGCGCCTTGTAGGTCTGGACGGCGCGTTGCAGCGCCTGGGTCTGGGCGCCGGTCAGGGCCGTGCGGGCCCCGCGCCAGGCCTGTTCGGCCTGCAGGGCCGTGGTCAGGTCGGTCAGGCCGGCGGCGTAGCCCTTGCGGCTGGCCTCGTAGGCGGCGGCGGCGCGACGCTCGCCGGCGGCCAGCAGGGCCACGCGGCGCTGGTCGGCGTCGTATTGCGTCAGCGCGTTCTCGGTCTCGCCGAACGCGCGCTGGACGGTCTGCTCGTAGGTGACGGCGGCCTGCTCTACGCGCGCCCCCTGCGCCTTGATGTCCGACAGCAGCTTGGGGATGTTCAGCACCGGGGTCGACAGATTGGCGCCCAGGGTCCAGGCCGAGCTGGTCGTCGAGACCGTGCCGCCCGACTGCAGGAAGCTGGGGCTGATCGACTTCTGGATCCCGAAGCCCGGTGTCAGGGTCAGGGTCGGGAACAGGGCCAGCTCGTTGATGTTCAGATTGCCCGAGGCCGAGGCCAGCCGAGCGGCGGCCTCGCGCACATCGGGCCGGCGGGCCAGCAGCTCGCCCGGAGCGGCGGCCGGGACCGGCGGGGCCTTGGCCAGGGTCGCCTCGACCGGCAGGCTGGCCAGCGGGTCGACGCCCTTGCCGACCAGGATCAGCAGGCTGCGGCGCGACGCGCGCAGCTGCGCCTCCAGCGCGGCGGCCTGGGCCTGGGCCTGGGCCAGGTCGGCCGCGGTGCGGTCGCCCTCGGACGTCGCCGACAGGCCCCGGCGGCCCTTCTCGTCGGCGACCTTGAACAGGCTCTCGGCGATGCGGGCGTTGGCGCGGGCGTCCTCCAGCTGCACGGCGTAGCCGCGCGCCTCGAAATAGGACTGGGCGACATTGGCGGCTAAGGCGGCGCGGGCGCCCTCATAGGAAAAGCGCGCGGCGGCCAGATCGTTGTCGACCACGCGGCGGGCGGCGCCGCGCCGGCCGATCAGGTCGAGCTCCCACGAGACGTCGAAATTGGCCGCGTAGCTCTTGCTGACCCCGCCTTGCGTAAAGCCGCCGGCCCCGGTCTGGTCGATGATGTGGGTGTCGGTGCGCTTGGCCGAGCCGGTCAGGGGCGTCTGCGGGATATAGATCTGGCGAAGCTGGCCCTCGCGAACGGCGCGCGCCTCCGCGAGTCGGGCGGCGGCCAGGCGGGCGTCGGGGCTCTGGGCCAGGGCGGTCGTGATCAGATCGTTCAAGACCGGGTCGTCGAAGCTGGTCCACCAGGTGTCCAGCGTCTGGGACGGCAGGGCCTGGCCCGCCGGCGCCTCATAGGCGGCGGGCAGGCGCACATCGACCTTGCGCGGCGGGGTCGTGCAGGCCGACAGGCTCGCGCCCGCCAAGGCGACGGTCGAGGCGAGCAGGATCACGGAGGAGCCAGCAGGCCGGCCAGGACGCCCGGCGGCGCCGGTCTTGGCGAGACGCATTCAGTTCAAACCCAATTGTCCCCGCCGTCGGGCAGGCTTCTGGCGACCAGTGGTCTCCCACTTAGGCGCCCGAGCCCCGATCGAAAACCCCCCGCGCAACGCTTTAGCGCAGCTTGTGTGCGTCTCGTCGGGTCCCGGACGTCGTGGACGCCATACCCTGTCGCCGTGCGACGTGACGCCGCGCCCGCCTCGCCCTGCCCGAGCGACGGTTGACGCGGCCGCGAAACATACCCCATCATCGAAACAGGTGTTCGACCTCAATCGTCGACGCCCGCGTCGGCTACCAGACCGACGAAGTATGCGTGGCTTTTCAAACGTCCGGCCCAGGGGGAACCAAGGCTTGTCGGCGCTCGAAGACGCATCACCGGGTTTCGAAAACGAACGCTTCGCGCGGGTCGCCAACGCGATCGCGCGGGGGCGCGTCACCGCCGCGCGCGGGAGGTCGCCGCCCAGCTAGCCACCACACCGCGCACGGTCACAGGGCCCGCTCGAACGAGGCCCGTCCAAGCAACAATCGAGGGAGGGAAGATCATGAAACCACACAGCGCCCTGTTGGGCGGCACGGGCCTGGCTCTAGTGCTCGCGATGGCCGGCGCCGCTCAGGCCCAGCAGAAGCCGGCCGACAATCCGACCCAGGTCGAGGAAGTCATCGTCACCGGCTCGTTCATCAAGGGCACGCCGGAGGACGCGGCCCTGCCGGTCAAGGTGATCGGCGCCGAGGAACTGCAAAAGCGCGGCTCGCCCTCGACGGTCGAGCTGATCAAGGCGCTGTCGGTCTCGAGCGGCGTTCTGGGCGACACCAACCAGTTCGACAGCCGCGCCCAGGGCTCGGAAGGCTCGGGCTCGGTGAACCTGCGGGGCCTGGGCTCGCAGCGCACCCTGGTGCTGCTGAACGGCCGGCGCCTGGCCATCAACCCGCTGGCCGCGGCCGGCGCCGGCATCGTCGACACCAACATCCTGCCCGCCGCCGCCATCGGCCGCCTGGAAGTGCTGAAGGACGGCGCGGCCGCGACCTACGGCTCGGACGCCATCGCCGGCGTGGTCAACTTCATCACCAAGAAGAGCTTCCAGGGCCTGGAGCTGGGCGCCGACTACCGCCACATCGACGGCTCGAAGGGCGACTACGGCGGCAGCCTGACCTGGGGGCAGGTCTGGGAGAACGGCAACGTCCTGGCCAGCGTCGGCTGGCAGCACCGCTCCAAGCTGTCGGTGGCCAAGCGCGACTGGGCCAACCGGCCGTATCTGAGCAACCCCGAGGCCGGCTGGTCGGCGGCCGGCAATCCCTCGACCTTCATCCCGCTGGCCAGCACCACCAACGGCATGCGCGACCCCGGCTGTTCGGGCCTGGGCGGGTTCCCGGGCTTCTCCGGCCTGACGCCGGTCTGCTACTGGCACTACACGCCGTTCGACAACCTGGTCGAGAAGTCCAACGCGGTGCAGGCCTATGCCGAGGCCAACGCGGACCTGTCGGCCAAGACCAAGTTCCACGCCGAGGTGCTCTATTCGCACACCGACGTTCCGGACTGGAACACCTCGCCGTCCTACGCGGCGCTGGCGACCCCGACGGCGGAAGCCTCGCCGATCCCCGGCCGCTATATCGTGCCGGCCAGCAACCCCGGCCTGATCGCCTTCATGGCGGCCAATCCGACGGTGCAGCTGACCAGCCTGGTCAACGGCTCGGTCTCCACCGTGCCCAGCTCGGTCTTCGCCTTCGGGGCCATCAACGCGGCCAACCGGCCGTTCGGCCTGGGCGGCAATCCGAAGTTCGGCTACGGCCCCTCGATCGGGTCGCGGTCGTTCGACGCCTTCCGCGTCTCGGCCGACCTGTCGGGCGAGTGGGACAACGGCATCGGCTGGGACGTCGCCCTGACCTATTCGCAGGAAGTCGGCATCCGCACCGGCTATGACACCCTGGTCAACCGCTTCGCCCTGGCGCTGCAGGGCCTGGGCGGTCCGCTGTGCGACAGCGACAAGAACACGCCCGGCATCCAGGGCACGCCCGGCGTCGGGCAGTGTATGTATTACAACCCCTTCGCCAGCGCGATCCCCAGCAACGCCATCACCGGGACGGCCAATCCGCTCTACACGTCGTCCCTGGCCAACAACAAGGATCTGGTCGACTGGTTCTTCAAGAAGCTGTCGACCAAGCAGTCCTCGCGCCTGTTCGTCGGCGAGGCGGTGCTGAACGGCAAGACCACCATCAGCCTGCCCGGCGGCGACGTGGCCTGGGCCGCCGGCGTCCAGTATCGCCGCACCTATTTCAAGGCCGACTACAACGACATCAGCAACGCCCTGATCAATCCGTGCGTCAACACGCCGGACTTCGGCGTCACGACCTGCACGGGCTCGACGCGCAACGGCCCGTTCATGTTCCTGGGCGTCGGCACCCCGGCCGACAATCAGAGCGACGTGATGGCCGGGTTCGGCGAACTGTCGATCCCGATCACCGAGACCTTCCAGGCCCAGCTGGCCGCCCGCTACGAGAAGTACGGCGGCGCGATCGGCTCGACCTTCAATCCCAAGGCCTCGGTGCGCTGGCAGGCCACCCCGTGGCTGGCGTTCCGCGCCTCGGCCGGTTCGACCTTCCGCGGGCCGCCGGACCCGGTGACGACCAACACCTCGGTGACCTCGCTTCAGGGCATTCTGGGCGTGTTCCGGGCCGTCGACATCTACGGCAATCCGAAGCTGAAGCCGGAAAAGGCCAAGACCTTCAACGCGGGCGTGCTGCTCAACGCCGGCGAGTTCAAGGCCAGCGTCGACTACTTCTATTTCGACTTCAAGGACCCGATCGTCGCCGAGCCGGTGGCGGGCATCGTCAGCGCGCTCTATCCGAACGGCGCGGCCGGAGCGAACAACTGCGCCGATCCGGCCTATGCGGCCCTGGTGGCGCGCTTCACCTTCAACGGCGCGTGCGGCACGCCGACGACCAGCATCGCGCGCCTGCGGACCAACTATATCAACGGCGCGGCGGTCAAGAACGCGGGCCTGGACTTCACGGCCGACTATCGCTTCCGCGACGTGATGGGCGGCGACGTGACCCTGGGCGGCACCGCCACCTACGTCCAGAAGTACGAGGTGGGCGCCACCCAGGTGGAGGGGATCACCGTCGAGAAGCCCTTCGACGCCGTCGGCCTCTTGAACTACCAGACCACCGTCGTGCCGATCCCGAAATGGAAGGGCGACGCCTATGTCGAGTGGAACAAGGGGCCGCATAACCTGCGCCTGACGGTCCACTATATCGGCAGCTACACCGACCAGCGCACCGCGCCGTTCGCGGCCAACGCCTATAAGGACACCACGGGCGCGGGGGTGACGGTCAGCGCGGGCAAGACGATCGAGAAGCAGGTGCTGACCGACCTCTCGTATCGCGTCTTCCTGCCGTGGGACACGACCATGACCCTGGCGGTGACCAACATCTTCGACAAGGCCCCGTCCTACGCCCGCCTCGACCTGGGCTACGACCCGTTCACCGGCGACCCGCTGGGCCGCACCTACAAGGTGGGCCTGCGCAAGAAGTTCTAGTTCCTCGGCGGTCTTGTGTGGGACTTGCGGCGCGTCCTCCCCCAGGGACGCGCCGTCTTCTTGCGCGTCGGACGGCGCCCGAGGATTTGAGGCGATAAGCTCTCCCTTCCCCCTTGATGGGGGAGGGGCCGGGGATGGGGGTGACCCGCGGAGGTCAGGCCGCGCGCGGCCTCGGACGCCGCGTCACCCCCACCCTGCCCTCGCCCATCGAAGGGGGAGGGTCTTACATCTCCGGAACCGCCTCACAGCAAAAGGCCCCGGAGTTTCCTCCGGGGCCTTCGCTTAGCTCAGTTCAGCGTGTGCTGAAGATCGTTCGAGATTACTCGACGATCTTGGCGACCACGCCGGCGCCGACGGTGCGGCCGCCTTCGCGGATGGCGAAGCGCAGCTTTTCTTCCATGGCGATCGGGGTGATCAGCTCGACGTCCAGCTCGGCGTTGTCGCCCGGCATGATCATTTCCACGCCTTCCTTCAGCTTGATGATGCCGGTGACATCGGTCGTGCGGAAGTAGAACTGCGGACGGTAGTTGGTGAAGAACGGGGTGTGACGGCCGCCTTCTTCCTTGGTCAGGATGTAGGCCTCGGCCACGAACTTGGTGTGCGGCGTGATCGAACCCGGCTTGCACAGCACTTGGCCGCGCTCGACGTCTTCACGCTTGGTGCCGCGCAGCAGCACGCCGACGTTGTCGCCGGCCTGACCTTGGTCCAGCAGCTTGCGGAACATTTCCACGCCCGTGCAGGTCGTCTTCTGGACCGGACGGATGCCGACGATCTCGACTTCCTCGCCGACCTTGACGATGCCGCGCTCGACGCGACCGGTGACCACGGTGCCGCGGCCCGAGATCGAGAACACGTCTTCGACCGGCATCAGGAACGGCTGGTCGACCGGGCGCTCCGGCTGCGGGATGTAGGCGTCGACCGAAGCCATCAGCTCCAGGATCTTCTCTTCGCCGATGTTGGCGTCACGGCCTTCGACCGCGGCCAGGGCCGAGCCCTTGGTGATCGGGATGTCGTCGCCCGGGAACTGGTACGACGAGAGGAGTTCGCGAACTTCCATCTCGACGAGCTCCAGCAGCTCCTCGTCGTCGACCATGTCGACCTTGTTCATGAACACAACCAGGGCCGGCACGCCGACCTGACGGGCCAGCAGGATGTGCTCGCGGGTCTGCGGCATCGGGCCGTCGGCGGCCGACACCACCAGGATCGCGCCGTCCATCTGGGCCGCGCCCGTGATCATGTTCTTCACGTAGTCGGCGTGGCCGGGGCAGTCGACGTGCGCGTAGTGACGGTTCTGCGTCTCGTACTCGACGTGCGCGGTGTTGATCGTGATGCCGCGGGCCTTTTCTTCCGGCGCGGCGTCGATGTCGGCGTAGTTCTTGGCGGTCGCGCCGCCCGTCTTCGCCAGCACGATCGTGATCGCCGCCGTCAGCGTCGTCTTGCCATGGTCAACGTGACCAATGGTGCCGATGTTGCAGTGCGGCTTAGTGCGTTCGAACTTTTCCTTGGCCATC
>NZ_CAMQSF010000025.1 GCF_947036865.1 uncultured Caulobacter sp.
GCGCGGAATTCCAGGGCCGCAGCCGGAAGTCCCGCCGCCCGGCCCCGCCGCAGGAGCGCGCCGCCGCCGCCCCGGCCTCGCCGCCGTCGGCCTCGCAGACGCCCTACAATCACACCGCCCACTGACCGCGAGAGGCCCGGCGCGGCTTTCGCGCTCGGGCCCGCCGAGCGCGTGTGGCGCGGCGGCCACGGCGGCGCCGTTTCCGAAAGACGGTACGGAACACTGGCGCTAAGCGAGGCTTTGTATCGATGTGGACCGGCGCGAACCGGTCCGGATCGAGGAGCCCAATCCATGGCCGGCAAGCCTTTGCAGATCGTGCCGCCCGTCCCGGGCGCGGCGGAAATCTACGACCTCGGGCGCGGACCCGAGACCACCAGCCAGCGCGTCAAGCGCCTGCAGGAAGAAGCGCGGATCCTGGCCCGCGAGGAGATCGAGCGGCTGGACCGCGAGCTTCGCCGTCTGGCCGACCAGGCCAGGGCGATCGCCGAGGGCGGCGAGGCCTATCCGGCCGGCATTCGCGAGCTGGCCGGCCGCATCGGCGTCGACACCGCCCAGCGCGCCGAGATCCTGCGCGCCCTGCTGGATCGCGCGTCCTAAGTCTTGAATTCCCTCTTGAACGCCTTGAACGTCCGAAGCTGACAGGGGGTCCAGGGATCGACCGAGGGCCAACGGGCCTCCCCGCCGACGTTGGGGTCGTCGTCGGGAAGGCCTCGAGGCTCGCCCGCCGGGTTTTGGGGACGGTCGGCGGACGCGCGGTGGTTCGGCCCGGGCTGGGTTATCGAGCCGTATTCAAGGTACGGGCGACCTTCCAGGACGGATGCATCCCCGCGAAAGCCCAGCCCTCTTCAGGCCTGTCAGGCCCCGGCGTTGGCCATCTTGCGCAGGCGGCGCGCCAGATCCTCGGGACGGTCGGCGATCTGATCGAACAGCGCCTGCACCTCGGCCTCGCCGAAGCCGGCCGCGCGCAGCGTGCGCCAGGCGCCGGCCAGCACCGCCTCGGCGATATCCAGCCGGTCCTCGGTCAGGCGCAGGCCCGCGCCGAAGGGGCTGTCGAAAACGGTGTCCCGAGCGGCGAGCGACATGGCGGACCCTCCTGAAGTTCGCGGTAATGTTCCTTTTTTGTTCCTTATCGCGGCCGGAGTCGAGTCCCGGAATCCTCAAAACGAAACAGCCCCGAGGTCGGGGGACCTCGGGGCTGCGTGGCGGCGTCGGGGCGGACGCGCCGATCAGGTCGCCGGCTCACAACGGCGACTGATGTCCAGGGCTTAGCGGCAGACGGTGCGTTCGTAGTACGAGCCGTTCCAGCGGTCGTATTCGCGCGTCGTCCAGCATTCGCGCGCGGCATAAGGACGCGGGGCGTAGCCGTAGCCATAGCCGTAGCCCGGCGTCTGCGAATAGTAGCCGCGGTAGCCCTGGTCGTAATAGCCTTGACGGTAGTAGCCGCGATCGTCGTAGCGGTCGTTGCGGTGGCTGTCGGAGATCGCCGCGCCGACCGCGAGACCGACGATGCCGGCGGCGATGGCGGCCGCGGCGGTGTCGCCGCCCCGGTGGCGGTCGCGGTCATAATAATAGCGCGGATCGGCCGAGGCCGTGGTCGCGGCGACCGTCAGCGACAGGGCGGCGACGCCGGCGGCGACCCGACCGACCGAGGTGATGATCTTGTTGGCCATGAGGGCCTCCCTTGGGTCTTCGCTTCCCGGCGGCGCGGCGCGTCGTCTCAAGCGTTGGCGGCAGCTTCGGACCTTCCGCCTGAACGGCGCCTGAACGGATTTTTTTCAACGCCGCTCGGAACCGGTTTGTTCATCTTTTTCGGCCACCGTCGGCGGGACCAACCCTCGCGACCTCCGCGGAGACCGCCATGACCATTTCCGAGTCCTACGCCCAGGGCCAGGCCCTGCAGGTTCTGTCGTTCGAGGTCGGCGCCCAGACCTACTGCGTTCCCGTCAGCGCGGTGCGCGAGATCCGCGGCGTGACGCCGCCGACCCCGCTGCCCGAGGCCCCGCCCTATGTGCGTGGCGTGATCAATCTGCGTGGCCAGGTCATGCCGGTCATCGACCTGTCGTGGCGGCTGGGCAAGGGCGCGGCCCAGGACGGCGCGCGCCAGGTGATCATCGTGGTCGAGAACCACAAGGACGTGGCCGGCCTTCTGGTCGACGCCGTCTGCGACAGCTTCACCGTCGAGGCCGAGCAGATCAATCCGCCGCCGTCGCTGGGCGACGGCGAGGACTCGCCGCTGGTCTCGGCCGTGATCACCTCGGGCGAAGGCGCCATGACGGTGCTGCTGGCCGTCAGCCGCATCCTGCCCGAGCGCCCGCCGGAAGCGCTGGCGGCTTAAGCCGCCCGGTCCGGGTCGGCGCGCCAGACGCGCCAGCTCTCGAACACCGACACCGCCCCGACGAGCAGCGCGCCGAGGGTCACGGCGCGCAAGCCTTCCGGCTGAGGCGCGAACGGCGCGGCCAGCGCGCCGAGCGCACCGCCCCAGAAGAACAGGCGGCCGGCCAGGCGGTTGGCCTTTTCCCACGAGAGCCGGCTGGCATAGGTCCAGGGCGTGCGCACGCCGATCATGGCGTTGGGGCTGGTCTTGCCCAGGAGGACGCCGACGACGGCCAGCAGCACGCTGATCACCGCCATGCCGAAGCGCGGCCCCGGCTGGTCGAACCATCCCCAGGTCAGGCAGGCCGACAGCAGCGCGACCAGCGACAGCACCCAGACCACCGCCCGCTGGCTGTAGCGCCGGTCGCGCAGCAGGTGGACTTCCTGATCCGGCCGGCGCGCGAACAGCATCGCGACCGCCGAGATCACCGCCAGCAGCAGCACCACGGCCGCCATCTCCAGCCGCCCGCCCCAGCGATCAACCTCGCCGTCCAGGCCGAAATGCATCGGGATCGGGCGGGTCGGCCCGAAAAAGGCGATGGCCCCGGCCAGGCCGAACTGGCCCGCCGTCAGGATCCAGGAGCTGAGATCGCCGCGCTTAGTCTGACCGTCCATGGTCGAGATCTCCGATCGGATCGGCCTTCGGGGCCGCATCCACAAGGTCCAGCAGAACGGCGACCGCCTCCTCCAGCGCCGACAGGCGCAGGCGGTAGCGGATCGAGGTCCCCTCCCGCTCGGCGTCGACCAGGCCGGCGTCCTTCAGGGACGTCAGGTGGCCGGTGATCGTCGGCCAGCTCATGTCGAAGGCGGCGGCGATCTCGCCCGACAGCCTCGGGCGCTCGCGCAGCATGGCGATGATCTGGCGGCGCGCCGGATGGGACAGGGCTTTGAAGACGCCGTTCATAGGCAGAAAGCTAATTAGGAAACTTCCTAATATCAAGCGGCGACCGACGCATTTTCCAAACATTCGTTCGAACGCCCCCTTTCGCCGACCCCGAGCGCGACGCTAGTCTCCGGGCCAAAGCAAGGGAGACGACGATGAAGGCCGCTGTGTTGCGCGAGGTGGGCAAGCCCCTCGAGATCGAGACCGTGGCCATCGGCAAGCCCGGCCCGCGCGAGGTGCTGATCCGCACCAAGGCCGCCGGCGTGTGCCACTCCGACCTGCACTTCGTCGAGGGCTCCTACACCCACCCTCTGCCCGCCGTGCTGGGCCACGAGAGCGCCGGGATCGTCGAGGCGGTCGGCGACGAGGTGCGGACCGTCAAGGTCGGCGACCACGTGATCACCTGCCTCAACCCCTATTGCGGCCACTGCGAGGTCTGCCTTACCGGGCACATGAACCTGTGCGTCAGTCCCGAGACCCGGCGGGCCAAGGGCGACGCGCCGCGCCTGTTCAAGGAGGACCTGAACGGCGGAACGGGGCCCATGGCCCAGTTCCTGAACCTGTCGTCCTTCGCCGAGATGATGCTGGTGCACGAGCACGCCTGCGTGGCGATCCGCAAGGACATGCCGTTCGACCGCGCCGCCCTGATCGGCTGCTCGGTGATGACCGGCGTCGGTTCGGTCATGCACACCTCGAACGTCCGCCCGGGCGAGACCGTGGCCGTGATCGGCTGCGGCGGCGTGGGCCTGGCGACGATCAATGGCGCGGCGATCGCCGGCGCCGGCCGGATCATCGCCATCGACCGCGTGCCCTCCAAGCTGGAGCTGGCCAAGGTCTTCGGCGCGACCGACGTCATCGACGCCTCGGCGGTCGACGACGTGGCCAAGGCCGTGATCGAGCTGACCGCCGGCGGCGTCCATCACAGCTTCGAGGCCATCGGCCTGAAGGCGACGGCCGAAGCGGCCTTCAAGATGCTGCGTCGGGGCGGCACGGCCAATGTCATCGGCATGATCCCGGTGGGCACCAAGATCGAGCTGCACGGCGTCGACTTCCTGGGCGAGCGCCGGATCCAGGGCAGCTACATGGGCTCCAACCGCTTCCCGGTCGACATGCCGCGCCTGGTCGACTTCTACATGTCCGGCAAGCTGAAGCTGGACGAGCTGATCTCGCGCCGGATCAAGCTGGAGGACGTCAATTCGGCCTTCGACGAACTCAAGCGCGGCGAGCTGGCGCGGTCGGTGATCGTGTTCGACTGAGGGGCGCGCCGCTCCTCTTCGCGCCAAATCGAATCCCTCTCTCAAAAAGAGAGGGTTTCTGCTTGCGCGCCCGCATCAACCGCCCTGTCACGCGCCCGCCAAACACCGCATGCTAACTCCGGCCAAGCTTCCCGGAGTTCCCCCGCCATGACCCAGCTCGACCGTCGCGGACTGCTCGCCGCCATCGGCGCCCTCGCGCTCCCGCCGGCCCTGGCCCGCGCCGCCGCGATCGACGCCGACGTCCGCCACGGCACGCTGAAGGACGTCGAGCACGTGGTGATCCTGATGCAGGAGAACCGGGGCTTTGATCACTATTTCGGGACGCTGAACGGGGTGCGGGGCTTCGGCGACCGCTTCCCGGTCCCGGTCCGCGACGCGCCCGGTCGCGCGGGCGGCTCGGTGTTCGTCCAGGCCTACGACAAGGACAAGACCCTCGCGCCGTTCCCGCTGAACACGGCCCAGACCTTCGCCCACATGCGGGTCGAGGGCACGCCGCACAGCTGGACCGACGCCCAGGACGCCTGGGACCAGGGCCGCATGGACCGCTGGCCGGACGCCAAGCATCCCTGGTCGATGGGTTATTTCCAGCGGGCCGACATCCCGTTCCAGTTCGCCCTGGCCGAGGCCTTCACCCTGTGCGACGCCTATCACTGCTCGACCCAGACGGGGACCAACACCAACCGCCTGTTCCTGTGGTCGGGCACCAATGACGGCCTGGGCCGGGCCGGCGGCCCGTCGATCTCCAACTCGCACGACGACTTCCCGGAAAAGGGCGGCGCGGCCGACTCCTATCGCTGGACGACCTATCCCGAGCGGCTGCTGAAGGCGGGCGTGTCCTGGCGGGTCTATCAGGACATGGCCGACAACTTCACCGATAACCCGCTGGCCGGGTTCAAGACCTTCCGCGACAGCTATCACGGCGTCCCCGGCTCGGATCCGCGCCTCAAGCAACTGGGCCTGTCGACCTGGCATCTGGACAAGCTGCGCGAGGACGTCTTGAGCGGGCGCCTGCCGCAAGTCTCGTGGATCGTCGCCCCCGCCGCCGACAGCGAGCATCCCGGCCCGTCCAGCCCCGCCCAGGGCGCGGACTACACCGCGCGGGTCATCGACTGCCTGACCGCCGACCCGAAGGTCTGGGCGCGGACCGTGCTGTTGGTGATGTTCGACGAGAACGACGGCTTCTTCGACCACATGCCGCCGCCGGCCCCGCCCTCGCGCGACGCCGACGGCAAGCCGGTCGGCGGCTCGACCGTCGACCTCTCGGCCGAGCACCACCTGGTCCGCAACCCGACGGAGGCCAAGGGCGAGCGCGACGACCTGATGGGCCGGCCCTATGGCCTGGGCCCGCGCGTGCCGATGTACGTGATCTCGCCCTGGAGCCGAGGCGGCTGGGTCAACAGCCAGGTGTTCGACCACACCTCGGTCATCCGCTTTCTTGAAGCGCGGTTCGGCGTGATGGAGCCGAACATCTCGCCGTGGCGGCGGGCGGTGTGCGGCGACCTCCTGACCTGTTTCGACTTCAAGACGCCGAACGACAAACCCTTCCCCGCTCTGCCGGCCACCCGCGAGGCGGCCGAACGCGCCCACGCCCTGCCGGGCCGCGCCAAGCCGCCGACCCCGGACACGATCGTCGCGCCCGAGCAGGCCAAGGGGACGCGGCCCTCGCGCGCCCTGCCCTATGCGCTGTCGGTCGAGCCGTCGCTGACCGGCAACGGCCTGACCTTCGAGAACCACGGCGGCGTCGCGGCCGTGTTCCATGTCTATGACAAGCTTCGCCTCGACGAGGTTCCGCGCCGCTTCACGGTCGGCCCCGGCCAGAGCCTGGTGGGCGTCTGGCCCGCCGGCGCCCATGACCTCTGGGTGCTGGGTCCCAACGGCTTTCACCGCCGCTTCGCCGGCGGGCCCGGCGGCAAGGTCGGCCTGTTCAGTCGCGCGGACGCCAGCAAGGCCCGGATGGCGCTGGTCTTCACCAACGCCGACAGCCAGCGGCGCACGGTGGTGGTCGAGGCCGACGGGCGCGTCGAACGCGTCGTCCTGGCGCCCGGCGAGGTTCGGGAGACCCTTTGGCCGACCCAGCAGGGCTGGTACGACCTGACCGCGCGCCACGATGGCGACGAGACCTGGCTGCGGCGCCTGGCGGGACGGATCGAGACCGGTCGGGACTCAGTCAGCGATCCCTGGATGGGCGGCATGGCGCGGCTCACCGCCTAGCGTCCTTCCCGCCTCCCCGAATGAATCTCGGCCCCGGCGTTCGCCGGGGAAATCGGTTAGGAGTGAAGCTAGGATTCTTTCTGGACGCCGAGATGACCCTCCGCCCTTCCCTGCTCGCCCCCATCGCCGCGCTCGCCGCCGCGCTCATCGCCGCCCCCGCCGTCGCCGCGCCGAAGGCCGATCCCGACAAGGCCGTCGCCAAGCTGGTGGCCTCGCCCGCCTTCAAGGCCGCCGCCGCCAAGCTGGACGCCGACTACGACCGCACGATCGCCGACGTGATCACCCTGACCGAGATCCCGGCCCCGCCGTTCAAGGAGGCCGCGCGGGCCAAGGCCTATCTGGAGATGCTGAAGGCGCACGGCCTGACGAACGTGGAGATGGACGCCGAGGGCAATGTCATGGGCGTGCGGCCCGGGACCGTCACCAAGGGCAAGGGTCCGTTCGTGGTCCTCGCCGCCCACCTCGACACGGTGTTCCCGGAAGGCACGGACGTGAAGGTGCGGCGCGAGGGGACCCGGCTGATGGCCCCCGGGATTGGCGACGACACCCGCTCGCTGGCGACCCTGCTGGCCTATATGCGCGCGCTGGACGCGGCCAAGATCTCGACCAAGAGCGACATCCTGTTCGTCGGCAATGTCGGCGAGGAGGGCCCCGGCGACCTGCGCGGCACGCGGTTCCTGTTCAACAAGGGGCCCTACAAGGGCCGGATCAGCGCGTTCTTCTCGATGGACGGCTCGGACCCGTACCGGATCGTCGATCGCGGCGTCGGCTCCAAGCGCTATCGCGTGACCTTCAAGGGTCCGGGCGGCCACAGCTACGGCGCGTTCGGCATCGTCAATCCGATGGCGGCCATGGCCAAGGCGGTGACCGACCTCTACGCCGTGCAGACGACCAAGGAGCCCAAGACGACCTACGCGGCCAGCGTCACCGGCGGCGGCACCTCGGTCAATTCGATCCCCAACAGCGTGTTCATGGAGTTCGACATGCGCTCGGAGAGCGCGGCCGAGCTGGCCAAGCTGGACCAGACGCTGATCGGCATCCTCGACAAGGCCGTCGAGGGCGAGAACGCCGCCCGCTCGACCCGGGCCGGCAAGGTCAGCTACGAGGCCAAGGTGATCGGCGAGCGGCCGGCGGGGACGACCGATCCGAAGTCCGACATCGTGACCCTGACGGCCGCGGCGATCACGGCGCTGGGCTTCAAGCCGGAGCACCAGGACAGCTCCACCGACAGCAACGTGCCGATGAGCCTGGGCATCCCGGCCGTCACCATCGGGTCGGGCGGCAAGGCCGGCCGCGCTCACGCCCTCGACGAGTGGATCGACATCGAGAAGGGCGAGAGCGTCAAGGGCATGCAGGTCGGCCTGGCGGCCTTGCTGGCCGTGGCCGGGACGAACTGAGCGATCAGGCCGCCCGCGCCGCGCGGGCGGCGCCGGCCCTGGCGCCGGTGTCGAAGCGCGACACCAGCCGCTCCAGTTCGCCGGCCTCGCCCTTCAGGCTGGTCGCCGCCGCCGTGGCCTGTTCGACCATCGCCGCGTTCTGCTGGGTCACCTGATCCATCTGGTTCACGGCCTGGTTGACCTCGCTGAGGCCGACGGCCTGCTGCTGGGCGGACTCGGCGATCTCGGAGATCAGGCGATCGATCTCGTTGACCTTCAGGGCGATGGCGCCGAGGGCCGACCCCGTCTCGCCCACCAGCTTGACGCCGCGCTCGACCTGGTCCGAGCTGTTGGCGATCAGGGCCTTGATCTCCTTGGCGGCCTCGGCCGAGCGTTGAGCCAGGGCGCGGACTTCCTGGGCGACGACGGCGAAGCCCTTGCCCGCCTCGCCGGCGCGCGCGGCCTCGACCCCGGCGTTCAGCGCCAGCAGGTTGGTCTGGAAGGCGATCTCGTCGATGACCCCAATGATCTGGCCGATCTGGCCCGAGCTCTCGGAGATCTCGCCCATCGCCGACACCGCGTCGCGCATCACCGTTCCCGAACGCTCGGCGTCCTGCTTGGCGGCCGAGGCGGCCGACGACACCTGGCGCGCGCCGTCGGCGCTGCGCTTGACCGTGGCGGTGATCTGGTCCAGCGCGGCGGCGGTCTCTTCCAGGCTGGCCGCCTGCTGTTCGGTGCGGCGCGACAGGTCGTTCGAGGCCGAGGCGATCTCGTCCGAGCCGCCGCGGATGCCGCCGGTCGCCTCGGCGATGGCGGTCATGGCCTCTTGGAGGCTTTCCACGGTCGTGTTGAAGTCGGTCTTGATCTGGCGGTACTGGCCGTTGAACTCCTCGACGATGCGGCAGGTCAGGTCGCCCTTGGCCAGGCGTCCGAGGCTGGCGGCCAGGGTGGTCACCACCATCGCCTGCTCGGCCTCGACCTTGCGACGCTCGGCCTCGGTGCGCCCGCGCTCGCTGTCGGCGTCGGCGCGCATCCGCTCGGCCTCGGTCTCGAGCGCGCGAGCGCGCAGGCCGTTGTCCTTGAACACCTGAACCGCCTGGGCCATGGCGCCGATCTCGTCGCCGCGTCCGCGACCGCCGACCTCGACCGTCAGATCGCCCGCGGCCAGCTTGCCCATGACGCCGGTCATCAGGCCAATCGGCCTGGCGATGGAGCGCGTCATCAAGACGCCCAGGGTCGCCGAGAGGCCGGCCGACAACAGGCCGCCGACGATCAGGACGATCTCGCTGATCCGGATGGCGCTGTCCCGCTTCGTCGAACGCGAGGCCAGCAAGGCGTTCTCGGCGTCGCGCATCTGTCCGACGGCGGCCCGGATGCCGTCCATGGACGTCTTGCCCACGCCCGAGGCTTCCAGGCTTCGCGCCGCCTCGACCCCGCCCGACTGCACCAGGCGGATCTCTTCGGCGGCGACCTGGGTCTGCCAATGCTTGACGTGCCCGCGCAGCGTCGCGATCCGCGCCTGCTGCTGGGGATTGTCGGACGTCAGCGACGCCAGCTTGTCGAGCGCCGCCGCCGTGACCGCGCCGCCCTTGCGATAAGGCTCGAGAAAGCGCTCGTCGGTCGACACCAGATAGCCGCGCACGCCGGTCTCCTGATCGACCATCGACGAACCGATGGCGTCCAGTTGGGAGAGAACGTCGCGCGTGTGGTCGTTCCAGTGGGAGGTGCTGCGGATGCTTCCCAGATTGAAGAGAACCAGCGCCGCGACCAGGACCGAAACCAAGGTCACGAGGCCAAAGGCGAGCGAAAGCTTCTGCCCAATCTTGATATTGTTCACGCTGGAACCCCCAGTTCGCCGCTCCAGGCTCGACGCTAGAGACAGTTCAGATCGAACCTGGGTTCATCTCAGAAAAAAACAGTTAATTTTTGCGTCGGCTTTCCGACAAAAGAAGTGTTCAACGGAATTTTTGAAATACCCAGTTTGGGTTTTACCTCTACTTCAATCCACCAGAACAAGTTTCATCTGTGGTTGAGCGCGGTTATTGGAAATGTAAATCTGGCCGCACAGTTTCTGGACCTGCGCGCCGTTATGCCGCGCCACGCTCGTCGGTTCGAGGCGACGGCCGCGTGGCGCGATCTCTTTGAAAAGGCAACAGTCAAGCGCGGCGTCTTGCCGCCGAGATCAGGCCTTAGAGCCTTCGCGACCATGTCGCGCCCGTCGCGGGGCAACTCGGGCTCGGGGCTCCTAAGCTTTCGCGAACGCTTTGGATCAGCGGCGGAGAGCCAAAGCGCCCTAACGCAGGGATCGCCCCACCCGGTCGAGATCCGCCGACGCCAGCTTGGGGGTATCGGGGTTGCCGACGGGCTCGCCGCCCTCGGCCAGCAGGTGATCGATCCGGGCCTTCTGCGACTTGAAGGCCGCCAGTTCCGAACCGCCCAGCACCGTGCCCTGCGGCACCTTGGCGCCGATCGGGTTGACCCGCTCGCCGTTCTGCCAGACCTCGTAGTGCAGGTGCGGACCGGTCGCCAGGCCGGTGGCGCCGACATAGGCGACCACCTGACCCTGGCGGACATGCACGCCCGGCCGAATGCCCGGGGCGTAGCGCGAGATGTGGCCGTAGCCGGTGTCCCAGGCTCCGGAGTGGCGGATGCGCAGCCAGTTGCCATAGCCGGCCCAGCGCCTGGCCTCCAGCACGACGCCGTCGCCGGCCGCCAGGATCGGGGTGCCGGTCCCGGCGCCGAAGTCGACGCCCTTGTGCGCCCGCGTGAAGCCCAGCACCGGGTGCTTGCGCATGCCGAAGGTCGAGGTGATCCGCGCGCCGTCGACCGGGGTGCGCAGCAGGAAGCCTTTGATGTTCTTGCCCAGTTCGTCGAAGAACTGCTGCTTGCCGTCGCTGTCGCGGCGATCGAAGGCGTAGAACTTCTGGCCCTTGACCTCGGCGTATTCCAGGTCGCCGGCCTCGACCGTGCGGCCGCTCTCGGTGACCTTGCGGTCGAACACCAGGCAGAAGCGGTCGCCCTCGTGGATGTCGCGGGCGAAGTCGATCTTGTGCGAGAACAGCTTGGCCGCCTCGCTGATCACCGCCGGGGTGCCGCCGACATTGGCCACGCTCTCGTAGAACGAGCCCTCCATCTCGCCGCACGCGACCTTCTTCTCGTCGCGGACCTTCTCTTCCAGCTCGCGCAGGCGCAGGGCGCCGTCGAAGGTGCGCGAGACGGTCAGGGTCGAGTTCGGGCTGGTGCGCATCGACAGCCCGATCAGCCGGGCGGGACCGCGCTGGCTGCGCCGCTGGGCGATGGCGGCCTCGAAGGCCATGCCGGCCTTGATGTTGACGGTGTCGACCGCGCCCTTCAGGGCCGCGACCACGGCCTGGGCCTCTTCCGGCGCGACGCCGGCGCGCTGCACGGCGCCTTGCAGGGTCTCGCCGGGGCGGACCTTGACCTCGACATTCTCGGGACGCTCGAAGCCGGGCTGGGCCTCGGCGCTGGCGAAGGCCACGTGCTGCAGGGCCGTCAGGGCGGCGGGATCCAGGGGCGCCTTGACCTTCGGGGCCGAGACGTCGTCGGCCGTCAGCTTCCAGCCCAGGGCCAGCGCCGCCATGCCGGCGACGGCGGTGAAAATCCTCGGCGCCCAGCGCGTGGCGCTGCGTCTGGGATCGAATTCCTGCATCGGGCCCCCGTCGGTGTCGATGCCGCGCTCGTCAAAATGAGACGGCTGGGTCGCCCCCCAGCAAGCGTCGGGCCGGACCTAGCGCAAGCGCGATCCGGACGGCAAGGACTATTCGGCGCTTCGGTTGATTTGTCACGGTCTGGTTAACCAACCTGGGTCGGCCAAGCGTAACCGTATGATCGATAAACGAAAACGCCCACCGCGAGGGTGGGCGTATCCGGGCGCGAAGGCGCTGAGATCAGGCGGCGTTGACCGCCTCGTTCGGGTCGCGCAGCACATAGCCGCGGCCCCAGACCGTCTCGATGTGGTGCTTGCCGTGCGCCGAAGCGGCCAGCTTCTTGCGCAGCTTGCAGATGAAGACGTCGATGATCTTCAGCTCGGGCTCGTCCATGCCGCCATAGAGGTGGTTCAGGAACATTTCCTTGGTCAGGGTCGTGCCCTTGCGCAGGGAGAGCAGCTCGAGCATCTGATATTCCTTGCCGGTCAGATGCACGCGGTTGCCGTTCACCTCGACGGTCTTGGCGTCGAGGTTGACGACGATGTCGCCGGTCTTGATCACCGACTGAGCGTGGCCCTTCGAACGACGGACCACCGCGTGGATGCGGGCGATCATCTCGTCCTTGTGGAAGGGCTTGGTCATGTAGTCGTCGGCGCCGCCGGCGAAGGTCTTGACCTTGGTGTCGATCTCGGCGGTGCCCGACAGGATCATGATCGGCGTGTTGATCTTGGCGACCCGCAGGGTGCGCAGCACGTCGATGCCGCTCATGTCCGGAAGGTTCAGATCCAGCAGGATAAGATCGTAGTCATAGATCTTGCCAAGATCGACGCCTTCTTCGCCCAGATCCGTCGTGTAGACGTTGAAGCCTTCAGACTTCAGCATCAGTTCGATGGTCTGCGCGGTCGCGCTGTCATCCTCGATCAACAGTACGCGCATGAGCCCCTCCACGCCAAAACTGGCGTATTCGAACGTCTTGGCGGAAGCCCGCCGTTGAAACCCTTCGACCATTCTGCCGGAGAGTTAATTTAAGACTGGTTAATGGTGAATGTTTCTGTCGGCTTGATGGTTAATCTGATTTGCGAATCGGGTGCAAGCGGCCTTCCGGCCCCCGGTCGCATTGGTCGCAGGCGTCGCCGGGGGGCTGGCGGAAGGCCGGGTCCGCGCTCGAAAATCGACCAAGTCCAGGCGGGGAAACACCGTTACGGCGTTAAGAGCCGCTCGCCCAGCAGGCGATCTTGCGGCGTTCTGTCGCGAGAGGTTTTCGGCGCTCGGGCCGCCGCGAGGCCGCCCGTCGGACCCCGGCCGATTCCCATGCCGGCCGGGCGCTTTCCGACCCGCCAATTGGTCGCACCGACGCGGTGAGTTCACACCCGATTAACCACGATGGCCGAGTCTAGCCCCGCTGTTTCACGGAGCCGTCTTGCGTAGCCTCATCGCCGCCGTCGAACGTATCGATCCCCTGACCATCTTCGGCCGCGTCGCGGCGGTGAACGGTCTGCTGATCGAGGCCCGGGGCGGACTGACCCGCCTGGCGGTCGGCGCGCGGGTCGAGATCAGCCGGTTCGGCGACAAGCCGCTGCCGGCCGAGGTGGTCGGCTTCCGCGAGACCCGCGCCCTCTTGATGCCCTTCGGCCCCGTCGAGGGCGTCGCGCCGGGCGCGGAAATCCGCATCGTGCCGGAAGGCGCCGTGGTCCGCCCGACCAAGGCCTGGCTGGGCCGCATCATCAACGCGTTCGGCGAGCCAATCGACGGCCTGGGTCCCCTGCCCCAGGGCGAGGTTCCCTATCCGCTGAAGACCGCCCCGCCGCCGGCCCACGCCCGCGGCCGGGTCGGCGAGCGCCTGGACCTGGGCGTGCGGTCGATGAACGTCTTCACCACCACCTGCCGGGGCCAGCGCCTGGGCATCTTCGCCGGCTCGGGCGTCGGCAAGTCGGTGCTGCTGTCGATGCTGGCCAAGGAGGCCACCTGCGACGCCGTCGTCGTCGGCCTGATCGGCGAGCGGGGCCGCGAGGTCCGCGAGTTCGTCGAGGAGACCCTGGGCGAGGAGGGCCTGCGCCGCGCCGTCGTAGTGGTCGCCACCTCGGACGAGCCGGCCCTGACCCGCCGCCAGGCCGCCTACATGACCCTGGCGATCAGCGAATATCTGCGCGACCAGGACCAGGAGGTCCTCTGCCTGATGGACTCGGTGACCCGCTTCGCCATGGCCCAGCGCGAGATAGGCCTGGCCGCTGGCGAGCCGCCGACCACCAAGGGCTATACGCCCACCGTCTTCACCGAGCTGCCCAAGCTCTTGGAGCGCGCCGGCCCCGGCCCGATCCGGCCCGACGGCACCACCGCCGCCCCGATCACCGCCCTGTTCACGGTCCTCGTCGATGGCGACGACCACAACGAGCCGATCGCCGACGCCACGCGCGGTATTCTCGATGGCCACATCGTCATGGAGCGCGCGATCGCCGAGCGCGGCCGCTTCCCGGCCATCAATGTCCTGAAGTCGATCAGCCGGACCATGCCGGGCTGCCAGCACCCGCACGAGCGCGACATCGTCAAGGGCGCGCGCCAGGTGATGGCCGCCTATTCGAACATGGAAGAGCTGATCCGCATCGGCGCCTATCGCGCCGGGGCCGATCCGGTCGTCGACCGCGCCATCCGCCTGAACCCGGCGATCGAGGCCTTCCTGAGCCAGGATAAGGAAGAAGCAACCTCTCTGGACGACTCTTTCGGCATGTTGGGGCAGATCCTGGCGAGTGACTACTGATGACCAAGTGGGCCGCCTCGCTGATCCGCCTCTCGACCCACGAGGTCGAGACCCTGCAGAAACGCCTCGCCGAGATCGTCGAACGCCGCATGGCCGCCGAGCTGCGCGTGGCCATGCTGGACGCCGAGGCCGAGGCCGAGGCCAAGAGCGCCGAGGGCGACGCCAGCGCCGGCTGGTACATGATCGGTTATCGCGAGGGCTATAAGCGCCGCCGCGCCGACATGCTGGTCCAGATCGAGCAATGCCGGATGGAGGAGGCCGGAGCCCGCGACGCCCTCTCCGAGGCCTTCGAGGCCCTGAAGAAGTACGAGCACGTCGCCGAGCAGGCCAAGATCCTGGCGGCCAAGAAGCTGGGCGCGTTCGAAGCGGCGCAGATGGACGAGCTCAGCATCCGCCGCGCCGCCGTCAGCGGGCGGTAGCCTCCCGATCATGAGCCCGACCAACTCTTGTCATCCCGGCCGCGGCGCGAAGCGCGAAGCGCCGGGACCCAGGGGCGGCGGGCGCGGCGATCCCTCACCCCCTGGGTCCCGGATCGTCCCTTCGGGCCGTCCGGGATGACACGGAAATTGGATCTCACCAGAAGATCAGCGATCGCCTCGGCCCTGGCGCTCTCGGCCTGCGCGCGCGAGGTCAAGAGCCAGCCGATCACCGACACGCCGCTGAAGTCGATCGCCTCGACTCCGGTCGGCGCCTGCGTGCAGCACGCCTTCCTGCAGGATCCCGCCTACGCCGCGCTGTTCGCCCGGCACTATTCCCAGCTCACGCCCGAGTGGGAAATGAAGATGGAGTACATCCTGCAGGATGACGGGCGCTTCCGCTTCGACCGCCCCGACGCCATCGCCGCCTTCGCGCGCCAGAACGGCATCCGCCTCTACGGCACGACCCTGGTCTGGTACGATCAGGCCATGCCGGCCTTCCTGAAGCTGGACGGCCAGGGCGAGCCGTTCGCGCGGGCCTATCGCAACTACATCCTGGCCGTGGCCGGACGCTATCGCGGCCAGGCGGTGGGTTGGGACGTGGTCAACGAGACGGTGGCCGATGACGGCGTGACCCTGCGCTCGTCGATCTGGACCCGAAACCTCGGCGTCGACCAGCACATGGTCCTGGCGTTTCAGCACGCCAAGGAAGCCGACCCGAACGCGGTGCTGTTCATCAACGACTACCACCTGGAGAACAATCCGACCAAGCGGGCGACCTTCCTGCGCACGGTCGAGCGCCTCTTGAAGGCCGGGGCGCCGATCGGCGGGCTTGGCACCCAGAGCCACCTTGATCTCGACGTCACCCGGCCGGGCCTCTGCCGCGCGGCGATGCGCGATCTGGCCAGCTTCGGCCTGCCGATCCACGTGTCGGAGCTGGATGTCTCCTTGGGCGACAGGCCCGACTTCGCGCGCCTGCCCGACCTGTTGCGCCGCCAGGCCGACCTCGCCCGCGAGCTGGCCGAGGCCTATATGGCCCTGCCCGCCCCCCAGCGGTTCGCCTTCACGGTCTGGGGCCTGCGCGACCGCGACAGCTGGCTGCGGGGCCAGTCCGGCCAGCGGCCGCGCGACCAGGGCCTGCCGTTCGACGACGCCGGGCGGCCCAAGCCGATGTTCCAGGCGCTGGCCGAGGTGCTGTCGGGTTAGCGCCCCTTCGTAGCCGTCGCGCCGCCTCGGGCGGGCGCCGGCGCCGCGCATACACCAAATCTCAAGCGGCCCGCGGCAGGGTGTCGCCATGAAACTGATCCACGCCCTGCAGGACATGGACAGCGACAACTCGCTGTCGGCGCGCTTTCGGCGTGCGCGCGCGGCGCATGTCGTCGCCCTGATCGAGAAGACCTTCGCCGAGCGCGGCCGGTGCCGCATCGCCGATCTGGGGGGCGAACCCACCTACTGGAACATCCTGTTCGACCGGAAATTCCTCGAGGCGAACAAGGTCCATGTCAGCCTGTTCAACCCGCAGCCGTTCACGGTGGACGATCCGCTGTTCACCGCCGTGGTCGGCGACGCCTGCGACCTCGCCGAGCACGCCGACAATAGCTTCGACCTCGTGCACTCCAATTCGGTGGTCGAGCACGTGGGCGACTGGCCTCGCATGGAGGCCTTCGCCCGCGAGTGCCGGCGCCTGGCGCCGCGCTACTACGTGCAGACTCCGTACTTCTGGTTCCCGATCGAGCCGCACTTCTCCAGCCCGTTCTTCCATTGGCGCTCGGAGCAGACGCGGGCCAAGCTCCTGATGAAGCGCCCGCACGGCTTTTCGGAAAAGGCCCCCGACATCGGCGCGGCCATGCGCGACGTGCAGCACGCGCGGCTGCTGGACAAGGCCCAGTTCCGGTTCCTGTTTCCCGACGGTCGCCATGTCGACGAAAAGGTTCTGGGCCTGACCAAGTCGCTGATCGCCATCCGCGCCTAGAGCCCGCCTGGTTTGGATGGACACCTCCAGACCAGGGAAACAGGCATTCAAGTCAGATACTTGGAGCCCCTGCGAGGGCTCTCGGCGTCCGGGCGACCCGGTCGCGACGCGCCTCCGGCCGCCTTTAACCAAACGCCGACCTTTGCACGCTATGGTCAAGCTTCCGGGTTGTGGAGAGCAGGTCGAAGTGGCGACCGTCGCGTGGCGTAACACATCGAGGGACTGGAGCCGCCCGGCGGCTCTGATCTGCGCCTATCTGGCCGCGGTGCTCTACAGTCTGTTCCTGGCCGGCGCGACGCACGGCATCCCCAGCATCTGGACGGCGAACGCCGTGGCGATCGGCGCCCTGCTGGCCCTGAGCCCGCGCCAGTGGCCGGGGTTTCTCGGCGTCTGCGGCCTGGCCCATCTGGGGCTGGAGCTGGTCGTCGGCGACGGCTGGCGGTTCGGCGTGCTGGTCACCCTGCTCGACACGGCCCAGATCGTCGGCACCGCCGTGCTGATGCGGATCCTGGGCGCGCCGAGCCGGGTGCGCGGCCCGCGCGGGCTGATCCTGGTGATCTCGGTGGGCTCGGCCCTGACCGCCGCCGGCTCGATCCTGGCGAACGGCGTGCTGTCGATCAGCGCCGGCCGGCCCTTCCTGCTGGGTTGGACCGACTGGATGTCCTCCAACGTGCTGGGCGTGGCCATCGCCCTGCCCATCACCCTGATCCTGGCCGACCGCCGGCATCGTGACGGCTTCAAGGTGCATCCGACCGAAAGCCTGGCCACCGTGGCCCTGGGCGCGGCGACCTCGGTCCTCGTGTTCAGCGGCGAGGTGGCCTATCCGGCGCTGCTGTTCGCCCCCGCCCTGCTGGCCACCTTCCGGGGTGGACCGCGCGCGGTGGCGGCGGTGGTGACCGCCTCCCTGGCCGCGGCGATCCCGGCGGTGCTGCATCGCACGGGCCTCGCCCCCCACGCCAACTTGCAGCCGCTGCGCCAGGCCCTGGTCTTTCACATCGCGCTCTACGTCGTCAGCCTGATGACCGCCCTGGCGCTGGCCCGGCAGGCCAGGCTGCAGGTGTTGCTGGAGCGCCGCCAGGCCGCCGCTCGCGCCGCCCAGGCTCGCGCCCAGGCCGCCAACGCGGCGAAGTCGGAGTTCCTGGCCACCATCAGCCACGAGATCCGCACGCCGCTGAACAGCATCCTGGGCTTCGCGGCCCTCGTCGCCGACGATCCCAGCCTGTCGACCGAGAACCGCCGGCGGCTGGACCTGATCGGCCGCGCCGGCCGCTCCCTGACCGAGATCGTCGGCGACCTGCTGGACTTCGCCAAGGTCGAGGCCGGCCGGCTGGAGCTGAGCCTGGCCCCCACCGCGCCGGCGGCCCTGCTGCGCGACGCGGTGGCCATCGTCGCCCCGGCCGCCAGCGCCAAGGGCCTGGACCTGCGCGCCGAGGTGCGATCGGTCGGCGAGGAAGACGCCGAGGCGGTGTTCGCCCTCGACGAGACCCGCCTGCGCCAGGTGCTGCTGAACCTGCTGGCCAACGCGCTGAAGTTCACCAGCGAGGGTGGCGTCCTCGCGCGGCTGACGGCCGGTCCTGGCCGGGGCCAGCTGTCCTTCGAGGTGATCGACACCGGCATCGGCATCGCGCCCGAGGTGCAGCCGCGACTCTTCCAGCGCTTCAGCCAGGCCGACAGCTCGATCAGCCGCAGCTATGGCGGCACGGGCCTGGGCCTGGCGATCAGCAAGGCGCTGATCTCGGCCATGGGCGGCGAGATCGGCGTCGAGAGCCGTCCGGGCGAGGGCGCGCGGTTCTGGATCACCCTGACGGCCGAGCGCCGCGATCCGGTCGCCGCCGCCCGGCCCGCCGAGCCGGCGGACGTCGCCGCCGACCGGGCCGTCCGGGTGCTGCTGGTGGACGACCATCCGATGAACCGCGAGCTGGGCACGGCCCTTCTGACCCTGGCCGGCTGCGCGGTGACCACGGCCGAGAACGGGCTTCAGGCGCTGGAGGCGGCGCGCGGCGGCGCGTTCGATCTGGTGCTGATGGACGTGCACATGCCCGGGATGGACGGCCTGGCCGCCACCCGCGCCATCCGCGCCCTGCCCGGCCCGGCGGCCGAGATGCCGATCATCGCGCTCAGCGCCGACGTCCTGCCCGAGCAGATCGCCCGCTGCCGCGCGGCCGGCATGACCGATCACGTCGGCAAGCCGATCCGTCGCGAGGACCTTTTCGCGGCCGTGGCGCGAGCGCTGGAGCAGGCGGCGGCGCGTGACGACGTCGAGGCCGGCAACACGCCGACCGAGGCCTTCATTTCGGTCCCGCCTGGATGACGTCGCGAATGGCGTCGACGACCGCCCGAGGCTGGTCCAGCTGCACGAGGTGGCTGGAGTCCTCGGCGATCCGCCACTGCCCGCGCCGGGACAGGGCCGCCAGGGCCTTGTGGCTGTCCCGCCAGTCGGCCTGCAGGGCCGGAAACTCGTCCTTGGCCTCCTCGGCCCACAGACCCGGCCTTCCCGAGCTGATCACGATCAGCGGCAGGTCGCCATAGGTCCTGTCGTCCTTGACGACCCGTTCTCCGTTCGGCTCGTACTCCTCGTACGAAGAGGCCTGGGTGCGCAGGCGGGCCGGATCGGCGTCGAGGCGGGCCAGAGCCGCCTGCGCCTTCGCCGGGATTTCCGGGTAGTAGACGAAGCACGGCGGCGCGGGGACGCCGGCCTTGATCCGCCCGCTCTCGACGCCGGCGGCGCAGTCGCGCAGGCGCTTAGACTCGCTGGCGAAATAGGCGCGATCGGCGGCGGCCGCCTTGGGGCCCACCGCGGCCTCGCGGGCCACGTCGTGGGGCCGCGCCGGATCGACGAGCACGATCCCGGCGACCGCGCGCGGATGGCGATCGGCGAAGGTCAGCACCTCTTGCGCCCCCGCCGAATGGCCGACCAGCACATAGGGGCCGTTGACGGCGGCGGCCTTCAGGGCGCGCTCGAGATCGTCCGTGGTCCGGCCGACGGTCTGGGCCGCCTTGGGATCGCCGTCGCTGAGCCCGAACCCGGCGCGGTCCCAGGCGCAGACGCGCGTCGTCTCAGCCGCTCGCGGCTGCACCTTGGCCCAGGTCCCGGACCAGCTGCCCAGCCCCGCGATGAGGATCACCGTGGGGGAGCCCCGCCCCACGCAGCGAAGATGGATGCGCCGCGCGCCCTCGACCGCCACGAGGCCGTCGGGCGCGACATAGTCGGTCATCGCCTCGACGACCGGAACGCCCTGGATCACCTGCGCCCGGGCGTCGACCGAAAGGACGGCCAGCGCCAGGCCGATCGCCACGCCGAAAACATTCTTCATGCCCCTCATGCCAACCCCACATCGCGCTTCACGACGGGGGCGAGCTAAACCGTCTTTACGCGGCCATGTCGAGCGACGGACAGTTGGGGTCGCTGGTTTTGGGCGTGCAAAAGGCTGTTTAGCGTTGAGTGTTGATGGCCTCTCGGGAGCCGTCCTCGCCCCCCCCGGGTCCGGCGGCGCCGGCCCGGGGGGACGAGGATTTCCATCCGGACCCGCGCCCACACTCAGCGTGAAAACAGGCAAACAAAAACGCCCCGGTCCAGCGACCGGGGCGTCTCTGTCTCAGAGGGCTCGGAGCCCGTCCGAGCGACTTCCTTACGAGTCCAGGAAGCTGCGCAGCTTACGCGACCGCGACGGGTGCTTGAGCTTGCGCAGGGCCTTGGCCTCGATCTGGCGGATCCGTTCGCGGGTCACCGAGAACTGCTGGCCGACCTCTTCCAGCGTGTGGTCGGTGTTCATGCCGATGCCGAAGCGCATGCGCAGCACGCGTTCCTCGCGGGGGGTCAGCGAGGCCAGCACGCGGGTGGTGGTTTCCCGCAGGTTGGACTGGATGGCCGCGTCGATCGGCAGGACGGCGTTCTTGTCCTCGATGAAGTCGCCCAGGTGGCTGTCTTCCTCGTCGCCGATCGGCGTTTCGAGGCTGATCGGCTCCTTGGCGATCTTCAGGACCTTGCGGACCTTCTCCAGCGGCATGGCCAGCTTTTCGGCCAGCTCTTCCGGGGTCGGCTCGCGGCCGATCTCGTGCAGCATCTGGCGGCTGGTGCGGACGATCTTGTTGATCGTCTCGATCATGTGCACCGGGATACGGATCGTGCGCGCCTGGTCGGCGATCGAGCGGGTGATCGCCTGACGGATCCACCAGGTGGCGTAGGTCGAGAACTTGTAGCCGCGGCGGTATTCGAACTTATCGACCGCCTTCATCAGGCCGATATTGCCTTCCTGGATCAGGTCCAGGAACTGCAGGCCGCGGTTGGTGTACTTCTTGGCGATCGAGATCACGAGACGCAGATTGGCCTCGACCATCTCCTTCTTGGCCTGACGGGCCTCGCGCTCGCCCTTCTGCACGGTCTGGACGATGCGGCGGTAGTCGTCGATCGGCACGCCGGTCTCGGTGGCCAGGGCGGCGATCTCCTGGCGGATGTCCATGACCGACTGGCTGTCGTTCTCGACGAACTTGGTCCAGCGCACGCCCATGGCCTTGACCTGCTCGGTCCAGGTCGGGTTCAGCTCCGAGCCGAAATAGGCCTTCAGGAACTCGGCGCGGCTGATGCCGTAGCTGTCGGCCAGGCGCAGCAGGCGGCCTTCCAGGCCGATCAGGCGCTTGTTGATCGCATAGAGCTGCTCGACCAGCGCCTCGATGCGGTTGTTGTTCAGCTTCAGCGTCTTCAGGTGCTGGATGATCGTCGCCGACAGGCCTTCATAGGCCTTGCGGTCGGCTTCGGAGAGGTCCTCGCCCTTCAGGCGGCTGCCGACCAGCTTGTCCTGCAGCTTGCGGAACGCCTCGAACTCGCTGGCGATGGCGTCTAGGATGGCCATCACGCCTTCGCGCAGCTCGCCTTCCATGGCGCTGACGGTCGGGCCGGCGCCGTCGTCGAAGTCGTCTTCGTCCTCGCCGCCCTCGCCCTCGGCCTTGGCCTCGCCGCTCTCGTCGTCGACGGGTTCGGCCGGCTCGGCCTCGTCCTCGGCGGCCGGCTGGGCGGCCACGCCGTTGATCGCGGCGTAGGTGGCCTCCAGGTCGATGACCTCGCGCAGCAGGATGCGGCCGGTGCCCAGCTCCTCGCGCCACACCATGATGGCTTCGAAGGTCAGGGCGCTCTCGCAGAGGCCGCGGATCATGGTGTCGCGGCCGGCCTCGATGCGCTTGGCGATGGCGATCTCGCCCTCGCGGCTCAGCAGCTCGACCGACCCCATCTCGCGCAGATACATGCGCACCGGGTCGTCGGTGCGGTCATAGGCGGCCGGCTTGTCGCTGGCGATGACGGCGGTGCTCTCGTCGCGGGTCGCGACCTCGCCGCCCTCGGAGCCCTCGGCGTCCTCCTCGGCCTCGACCACGTTGACGCCCATCTCGCTGAGCATGGCCAGCGTGTCTTCGATGGCGTCGGGGCTGACTTCCTCGGACGGCAGCACCTTGTTCAGCTCGTCCATCGTGACGTAGCCGCGCGCTTTCGCCTGCTTGATGAACTTCTTGACGCCGGCGTCGGTCAGGTCGAGCAGGGGGCCGTCGCCGCCGGTGGCTTCGGGCGCTTCCGTCTCGGCCGAGGAATTGGTGCTCATCAAGCTCTCCGCAATCGACGCCGCCTTCGCTCGAGAACGGCGCCGAGAAAATCCGTCGTGAAGGGCGTTGCCCGCCGGTGCGCTTTTAGGTCAGCGCGTGTCCCAGTGATCACGTTCCCGTCAAAAACCGCCAAACGCGCCCGATCTCGCCATGTGCGATCGCTCCGCGAGAGACCCGGCGGAGACATCACGGCGTGGGCGCGGCCTTGGCGCTTTCCGCGAAGGGCAAGCGACCGCTGGGGACCTGGGGCGGCGGCGAGGGTGACATCCTGTTTCGAATGAGGGCGCGCGCTTGGGCGGCCCGAGCGATGTCAGTCAGCTGCGTGGCAAATCCTTGAGTCGGCATGTGGCTTTGGGGGGCGCTGGTGTCAAGATGGGATGGCCCCGCGACTGCAATATTTGCAAACGCCAAGGGCCCGTCCTCGCCCTTCGACAGGCTCAGGGTGAGGACTATTTTCCGCGCCGCGCCGTCTTCAGCGCAACGTCAGTAGAAAACCTCACCCTGAGCCTGTCGAAGGGCGGGGTTTTCGGCCCCGCTTGAACCGCGCCGTTAATGCAGCACCTGGGCCACCAGTCCCGGATCGGTCCAGCCGCCGCTGTCGATCAGGCGCTTGACCGCGTCGCGTTCGGTCTTCAGGCGCAGCAGGGTCTGGAAGTCGCTCTCGTCGGCCAGATCGGTCTTGGCGTCGTCGACCGCCCGCTCCAGCGCCGTCAGTCGCAGCAGGAGATCGAAGGCCTGCGACCAAAGGGCGCGGACCGCCTCGTCGGGGCTCTGGGCGGCGCTGCGCGAGGCGTCCAGCGCCGTGACGTGCGAGGCCGCGCGCTCCAGGGCCGCCAGGGCCGCCTCGTCGAAGCCGGCCGAGGCCAGGCGCCCGCGCAGCATCTCGGCCTCGACGTGGTCGGCCTCCATGCGCAGGTTGACCAGCTCGTGGGCGATGGCGTCGAGCCGCTGGTCGCCGAAGCCCTGGTTCATCAGGACCTCGATACGGTCGTCGACCACCTTGGGATCGCGCAGGGCGGCGACCAGCAGCGCGGCCGAGAACGGCTTGGGCGCCTGCTGCAGGGCGGCGGCGGCGTGGCGCCCCTCGGCCGTGGCGCCCTCCAGCCGGGCGCGCCCTCCGCGACGCGGCGCGTTGTCCCAGCGGGCGCGCGACATCGTCCGCGCCGCGTCGCTGGCGTCGGGCTTGATCCGACGCGCGGCGCGCATCTCGTCCAGCCGGTCGAGCAGCTCTTCCTTATAGGCGTGCGCCAAGTCCTTGTCGGCGATGGTCGCCGCCATGGTGCGCAGGCGGACCTTCAGGTTCGTGCGCTGCTCGGGCGTGTCCAACGGCTCGAGGTCGCGCTCGCGCTCGAACAGCTGCTGCACGAACGGCTTGGTGTCGGCCAGCTGGGCGCGCAGCGCGGCCGGCCCCTGCTCGCGCAGCACGTCGTCCGGATCCTTGCCGCCCACGGGCATCGAGAACAGAAACGAGCGGCCGGGCTTGAGCAGCGGCAGCGCGCGGTCGATGGCGCGGTCGGCGGCGCGCTGGCCGGCCTTGTCGCCGTCGAAGCACAGGGTCGGCGTCGGGTGCAGGCGCCACAGCGCCTCCATCTGCTCCTCGGTCAGGGCCGTGCCCATGGCCGCCACCGCCGGGATCCCGGCCCGCTGGCAGGCGATGACGTCCATATAGCCCTCGACCACCACCATCGGCGGCCGCTCGCCGCCGCTCTGGCCGGCGTGCAGGATCTTGCGGGCCTCGAACAGGCCGTAGAGCACCCGGCCCTTGTGGAAGAGGCTGGTCTCGGGGCCGTTCAGATACTTTGCGCGGGCGGCGGGATCCATGGCCCGGCCGCCGAACGAGACGACCTTGCCCCGGCTGTCGGTGATCGGGAAGATGATCCGGTCGCGGAAGCGGTCATAGGGCGCTCCGCCGTCCTCGGGCGCGATCAGCACGCCGGCGTCGACCAGATCGCCGGGCTTGGCGCCCTTGGCGATCAGATAGTCCTTCAACCCCGTGCGGTTGTTGGGCGAAAAGCCGATGCGGAAGCGGCTCCATTCCTTCTCCGGCAGGCCGCGCTTTTCCAGATAGGCGCGCGCGGCCTGGCCGCCGGGCCGGCGCAGCTCGCCCTCGAACCAGGCCGCCGCCAGTTCCATCCAGTCGCCCAGCGACGAGCGCTTCTGCTCCTCGCGGGCGGCGCGGGGATCGACCTCGGGCAGGCTCATGCCGGCCTCGGCCGCCAGGCGCTCGACGGCTTCCGCGAAGGTCAGCCGCTCGGTCTCCTGCAGGAAGCTGATGATGTCGCCGTGCTTGCCGCTGGAGAAGCAGTGATAGAAGCCCTTCTCGTCGTTGACGAAGAACGACGGGCTCTTTTCCTTGGTGAACGGCGACAGCCCCGCGTACTCGCGCCCCTGCCGCCGCAGCTTCACCGTCTTTCCGATCACGTCGGACGGGCGAAGGCGGGACTTCAGTTCTTCAAGGAAGCGGTCGTCGAAACGCATCGAGGCAGAGGGCGGAACTCGCGGGCTTTAACCCACCACCTCTATCTCGGGCGACGCTTCGCCAGAACCGGTCGTGGGCGGGTCGTAAAGAGCATAGGGCGAGTCCCCCACAGGTTACGCACAGATTCGCCGATCCAAGCTCCGCCCTAGGAACGGGCGTCTTCGCCCGCTCGTTCGAGAGCCAGGGCGCCCCGGCGCGCCCGCCCCTCCCGAAGCCACGGAGAAGACCCATGCCCCAGAGATGGAATGATCGCGAAGGCCGTTTCGACGTCGAGCCCGACGGCGATTTCGACCGCGAGCGCGGCTACGGCTACGACGCCGGGCGCCGGCGCGATCCGGCCTATGACTACGATCAGCGCGATCGCGGCCGTCGTCACGGCGACGATTTCCTGCGCGCGGCGCAACAGGGCGGCGACATCGGCTATGGCCGCGCGCGGTCGGGCGCGGACTACGGCGCGGGCGCGGGCGGCTATCGCCAGCCCGGGGACTGGGGCCGCGTCGGCGGCCACGACTTCGGCTCGGCCACCGGCGACTACGGCCGGAGCGGCGGCGGGCGAACGGCCGACTATGGCGACGAGCGCTATTTCGACCATCGCGACCGCGACCGCTACGCCTATGGCGTGCCCAGCCGCGACCGCGGCTTCGCCCCGCGCGGCGGGGAGCGTTCGGCCCACGACGAGGACCGCAGCTGGTTCGACCGGGCGCGGGACGAGGTCTCGTCCTGGATGGGCGACCACGACGCCCAGCGTCGCCGCGAGGCCGACGGCGCGCATCGCGGCCGGGGCCCCAAGGGCTACCGCCGGTCCGACGAGCGCGTGCGCGACGACATCAACGACCGCCTGACCGACGACAGCTGGCTGGACGCCCATGGGATCGAGGTCGCGGTCGAGAACGGCGACGTCACCCTCTCGGGCACGGTCCGCTCGCGCGAGGACAAGAAGCGCGCCGAGGCCTTGGTCGAGCGTGTCTCGGGCGTCGACAACGTGCAGAACAATCTGCGCGTCGACCGGGGGACCGAGGCCGCCGCCACCGCTGTCCCGACCTCGCCGCCGCTGGGCTGAGGCCAATGCTGAAATCCTCCCCCTCGGGGGAGGATTTTCTTTGCTCGGACGACGCTAAGTTTCAGCATCGAAACGATAAACCGACCATTTTCGGGCGCCAGGCCTCCTCCGGCCAACTTGCCCTCGACAAGTCAGGATGAAGGCCACAAACATCCCGCTTCTCGTCGCGGGGCGCATACCCGCGCGCCGCATTGGGGTGTTTCGTGAAAGCGCTGTTCTTCTCCGTCTCCGTCCTGTCCCTGGTCGCCACCGCGGCGCTCGCCCAGAGCCCGCCCGAGTCCGCGCCGCCGACCCCGCCGATCGCCGCCCCGCGCGACATCCCCTATGTCGGCCAGCTGAAGGTCGCCGTCGACGCCACTGATCTGGACCGCAAGATCTGGAACGTCACGACCACCATGCCGGTCGCCAAGTCGGGCGACTTCGTCTTCCTCTATCCGCAGTGGGTGCCGGGCGGCCACTCGCCGCGCAACGATCTGGACAAGCTGGCCGGCCTGGTCGTCACGGCGAACGGCAAGCGCATCCCGTGGGTCCGCGACGTGGTCAATGTCCACGCCTTCCACGTCGACGTGCCGGCGGGGGTCAAGGAAATCCAGATCCGCTACCAGTTCCTGACCGCCGTCGAGGGCAAGGTCGGGCGCATCGAGGTCACGCCCGAAATGCTGAACCTGCAGTGGCTGCAGGTCGTGATGTATCCGGCCGGCTACTACACCCGCCAGATCCCGGTCGAGGCTAGCGTCAAGCTGCCGGAGGGCTGGAAGTTCGCCACGGCCCTGGAAACCGCCAAGACCGACGGCCAGACCACGACCTTCAAGCCGACCAATGTCGAGATCCTGGTCGACTCGCCGATGATGGCCGGCAAGTACTTCAAGTCGATCGACCTGGACCCGACCGGTCCGGCCCCGGTGCGCCTGAACCTCGTGGCCGACAGCCCCGACAACCTTGAGGCCAAGCCCGAGCAGATCCAGGCGCACAAGGAGCTCGTGCAACAGGCCTACAAGCTCTACGGCTCGCATCACTACGACCACTACGACTTCCTGGTGGCCATGTCCGACCGCCTGGGCGGCATCGGCCTGGAGCACCACCGCTCGTCGGAGAACGGCGTCTCGCCCAAGTACTTCACCGACTGGGAGAAGCAGTACGCCGGCCGCTCGCTGCTGCCGCACGAATACACCCACTCCTGGAACGGCAAGTTCCGGCGCGCCGCCGACCTGTGGACGCCGAACCTGAACGTGCCGATGCGCGACAGCATGATGTGGGTCTATGAGGGCCAGACCCAGTACTGGGGCAATGTGCTGGCCGCGCGCGCCGGCCTGATGACCAAGCAGCAGGCCCTGGACTCCATGGCCGCCACCGCCGCCGTCTACGACAACCGCCGCGGCCGCGACTGGCGTCCGGTGCAGGACACCACCAACGACCCGATCATCGCCAACCGCAAGCCGCTCTCTTGGCTGTCGTGGCAGCGCAGCGAGGACTACTATTCCGAAGGCCAGCTGGTCTGGCTCGACGCCGACACCCTGATCCGCGAGAAGACCGGCGGCAAGAAGTCGCTGGACGACTTCGCCAAGGCCTTCTTCGGCATCGATAACGGCTCGTTCTCCGAGCACACCTACGTCTTCGACGACGTGGTCAAGACGCTGAACGGCGTCTATCCGTACGATTGGGCCAAGTTCCTGAAGAGCCGCATCCAGGAGGTGCAGCCCCGCGCGCCGCTGGATGGCCTCGAGCGCGGCGGCTACAAGCTGGTCTATACCGACACGCCGACCGACTTCATGAAGCAGGCCGAGGCCCGCTCCAAGAGCGTGTCGCTGTCCTATTCGCTCGGGCTTTCGGTGGGCGGCGACGGCGTGCTGACCGACGTCCAGTGGGACGGCCCGGCGTTCAAGGCCGGCCTGACCCAGGGCCTGACCATCGTCGCCGTCAACGGCGAGGCCTACGAGGGCGACAAGCTGAAGGAGGCGGTCAAGGCGGCGATGAAGCCGGAGAACCCGCTGGTCGAGCTGCTGATCAAGGACGGCAGCCGCTATCGGACGGTCAAGATCGATTACCGCGGCGGCCTGCGCTATCCGCGCCTCGAAAGGATCGCCGGCGTCCCCGACCATCTCGGCGACATCCTGGCCCCCAAGAAGTAGTCGACCGGGGCCGCGACGCGCCGCGTTCGCGGCCTGCGACGATTTGGAGAAGGGCGGAGCGCCGGCGTTCGTGGCATCCTCCGCCCGTTCGATCCCTCCGAACGCGTACAACAAAGGGCCCGCGCCCCTCCATGCGGGCCCTTTTTCACGTCCGGACCGCGACCACCCATCGAGAAAATGAGACCGGTACCATTTCTCGCTTGAGTGGTCTGACAACCGCCCCCATAGTGCCGGCCAATGGCGGCCCCTGAGAGCCGCCCCGCACCAGCGCAAGCTCGGGGAAACGACAGGATGACCACCACCCTCACCCGCCGCCTGTTCGGCGCGAGCCTCGCGGCCCTGTCGGTCGCCGCCGCGCCGGCCCTCGCCGCCGACAAGACGCCCAGGAATTCCGGCGGCAAGCCGCTCTACAAGGACCCGACCCAGCCGGTCGACGCCCGCGTCCAGGACCTGCTGTCGCGGATGACGCTGGAGGAGAAGGCCGCCCAGCTGATCGGCATCTGGCTGACCAAGGCCAAGATCCAGACCCCCGAGGGCGAGTTCTCGCCGGAGGAAGCCAGCAAGAACTTCCCCAACGGTCTTGGTCAGATCTCGCGCCCCACCGACCGCCGCGGCCTCAAGCCGGCCACCGTGGTCGGCGCCGCCGCCGGGGCCGAGGACGGCTCGGTCGGCCGCAATGCGCCCCAGGCCGCCCGCTACACCAACGCCGCCCAAAACTGGGCCGTCGAGAAGACGCGCCTGGGCATCCCGCTGCTGATGCACGACGAGGCGCTGCACGGCTTCGTGGCCCGCGACGCCACCAGCTTCCCGCAGGCCATCGGCCTGGCCTCGACCTTCGATCCGGAGCTGGCCGAGAAGGTGTTCGCCGTCGCCGCCCGCGAGATGCGCGCCCGGGGCTCGAACATGGCCCTGGCCCCGGTGGTCGACGTCGCCCGCGACCCGCGCTGGGGCCGCATCGAGGAGACCTATGGCGAGGACCCGCATCTCTGCGCCGAGATGGGTCTGGCGGCCATCCGCGGCTTCCAGGGAACGACCCTGCCGCTCGGCAAGGACAAGGTCTTCGCCACGCTCAAGCACATGACCGGCCACGGCCAGCCCGAGAACGGCACCAATGTCGGCCCCGCCCAGATCGCCGAGCGCACCCTGCGCGAGAACTTCTTCCCGCCGTTCGAACGGGCGGTGAAGGAGCTGCCGGTGCGGTCGGTCATGCCCAGCTACAACGAGATCGACGGCGTGCCCTCGCACGCCAACCGCTGGCTGCTGACGAAGATCCTGCGCGAGGAGTGGGGCTACAAGGGCTCGGTCCAGAGCGACTATTTCGCGATCAAGGAGCTGATCGCCCGCCACAAGCTGACCGACAAGCTGGCCGACACGGCGGTGATGGCCATGCACGCCGGCGTCGATGTCGAACTTCCCGACGGCGAGGCCTACGCCCTGATCCCCGAGCTCGTCCGCGCCGGCCGCATCCCGCAATTCGAGGTCGACGCCGCCGTCGCCCGGGTGCTGGAGATGAAGTTCCAGGCCGGCCTGTTCGAGAACCCCTACTGCGACGAGAAGACCGCCGACGCCAAGACCGCCACGCCCGACGCCATCGCCCTGGCCCGCGAGGCCGCCCGCAAGACCGTCGTGCTGCTGAAGAACGACAAGGGCGTGCTGCCGCTGGACGGCAAGAAGATCAAGCGTCTGGCCCTGCTGGGGACCCACGCCAAGGACACGCCGATCGGCGGCTATTCCGACAAGCCGCGCCACGTGGTCTCGATCCTGGACGGCCTGACCGCCGAGGCCAAGGCGCAGGGCTTCGCCCTCGACTACGCCGAGGCCGTGCGGATCACCGAGCAGCGCATCTGGGCCCAGGACAAGGTCAACTTCACCGACCCGGCCGTGAACGCCAAGCTGATCGCCGAGGCGGTCGAGGTGGCCAGGAAGGCCGACGTCGTGGTCATGGTGCTGGGCGACAACGAGCAGACCAGCCGCGAGGCCTGGGCCGACAATCACCTGGGCGACCGCGAGAGCCTCGATCTCGTCGGCCAGCAGAACGACCTGGCCAAGGCGATCTTCGACCTGGGCAAGCCCACCGTCGTCTTCCTGCTGAACGGCCGGCCGCTGTCGGTGAACCTGCTGGCCCAGCGCGCCGACGCCCTGATCGAGGGCTGGTACCTGGGTCAGGAGACCGGCAACGCCGCCGCCGACGTGCTGTTCGGCCGCGCCAATCCGGGCGGCAAGCTGCCGGTCAGCATCGCCCGCGACGTCGGCCAGCTGCCGATCTACTACAACCGGAAGCCCACGGCCCGTCGCGGCTATCTGGGCGGGGACGTGAGCCCGCTGTACCCGTTCGGCTTCGGCCTGTCGTACACGACCTTCGACATCTCGGCCCCGCGCCTGGCCAAGACCACGATCGGTCAGGGCGAGAGCGTCAAGGTCGAGATCGACGTGACCAACACCGGCAAGGTGGCCGGCGACGAGGTGGTGCAGCTCTACATCCACGACGAGGCCGCCTCGGTGACCCGTCCGGTGCTGGAGCTCAAGCACTTCAAGCGCGTGACCCTCGCGCCGGGCGCCAGGACCACGGTGACCTTCGAGATCAAGCCGTCGGATCTGTGGATGTGGAACCTGGAGATGAAGCGCGTGGTCGAGCCCGGCGACTTCTCGATCCTGGTGGGTCCGAACTCGGTGGATCTGAAGAAGGCGACGCTGACGGTGGCGTGAGCGCGCTACCAGAAACCCGTTTCCCCGGCGAATGCCGGGGCCCAGATCGAACCCACAAGCGTGTTGATTTGGCGAACGCTTTGGCGGGCCAGCCCAAAATGTTCAGGATGAATCTGGGCCCCGGCATTCGCCGGGGAGACGGTGTTTGTATGAAGCCCCCCTTAAGTAACAATCGAAAGCCAAGTTTGATCTGGACGGGCTTCAGTCCGCCGCCGAAAGGGCCATGTTGCGGCCATGGCTGTTTCCGCGCCCCTTCTTGAGACCCTGTTCACCGACGACGAGATCGACGCCCTGGTCGAGACCTTCTACGCGCGCGTCCGTCGCCACCATCGCCTGGGGCCGATCTTCGAGCACGCGATCGGCGAGGACGGCTGGCCGGCGCACCTGGCCAAGCTGAAGGACTTCTGGTCGTCGGTGCTGAACACCACCGGCCGCTACAAGGGCCAGCCGATGGTCGCGCACCAGGGCGTCGAGGGCCTGACCGAGGGCCTGTTCATGCCCTGGCTGAATCTCTTCCATCAGACCTGCGTCGAGCTGTTCGACGCCCCGCGCGCCGCCATCGTCGGCCAGAAGGCCGAGCGCATCGCGCGGAGCCTGAAGCTGGGCCTGTTCTTCAAGCCGGACGCGGAGGCTTGAGCGCGCCCGATCGGCTGGCGGCAGACGGTTTCGTCCGGTTCGACGGTCCCGAGACGATGGCGCTGATCGGCGCCCGGGACTGGACGCGCTTCGCCGACAGCTGGAACGACCTGCCGCTGGACGGCTTCATGGCCGACGGCGGCCGCTATCGCCGCCGACGGTTCGCGGCCTTCTCCGCCCGGCCCGGTCAGGTCGTCCGCAAGCCGCATCAGCCGCACTGGCAGAGCCGCGACTACAACCCGCTGAACGGCGGCGTGCAGCGCTGGTTCGAGCCCGTCACCGAGGCGATCGCCGACCACCCCGTCACCCAAGGCGTGATCGCGGCGGGCCTTGAGCTGTTCCACCCGCTATCCGGCGCGCCCGCCACGCCGTGGCACGTCGAACTGCACCAGTTCCGCATCGAGGCCCAGGCCGGCGGAGCCGGCTTGCCGACCCCGGAGGGCGCGCATCGCGACGGCGTCGACTGGGTCATCGTCATGCTGGTCGAGCGGCGCAATGTCGACAGCGGCGTCACCGACATCTTCGCGCCGGACGGCGAAAGCCTCGGCTCGTTCACCCTGACCGCGCCGGGCGACGCGGTGTTCCTGGACGACCGGCGCGTGCTGCACGGGGTCACCCCCATCCGCCCGCTGGATCCCGAAAGTCCCGCCCTGCGCGACGTGCTCGTCGCGACCTTCCGCCAGGAAACGGCCGTCTAGCGCCCCGTCCCGGGGTCGTGTGCTACGGTGGCGCAACAATCTGTCACGCTCCCGCCATAGCTGGGACCGATGGAAAAGCCGCCGTGCGCGCCAAAGCTTGGCGCGCACGCTTGCAATTGCAAACCGTTCTCAAGTATGGACGTCTCACGCCGTCCGAAGGTCCTTCGCGAACACGCCCTTGAAATCCGCCGCCGCCCAGACCCGCCGCTCCTTCTGGCTCAAGCAGCTGCACCAGTGGCACTGGATCAGCGCGGCCGTGTCGCTGATCGGCATGCTGCTGTTCGCGGTGACGGGCTTCACCCTGAACCACGCCGACGCCATCGAGGCCAAGCCGGTGGTGGTCGATCGCAAGGCGACCCTGCCGCCCGAGCTGCTGGCCCTGCTGGCCAAGGGTCCGACCGAGGGCAAGCGTCCCTTGCCCGTTCAGCTCGAACCCTTCCTGGACAAGGCGGTCGGCGCCGACGTCGCGGGGCGCGTGGGCGACTGGTCCGCCGACGAGGTCTATGTCGCCCTCGCCCGCCCCGGCGGCGACGCCTGGGTGTCGATCGACCGCCAGACCGGCGCGATCGAACATGAAAAGACGACACGCGGCGCCATCAGCCTGCTCAACGACCTGCACAAGGGCCGCAACGCCGGCAAGGCCTGGGGCTGGTTCATCGACATCTTCGCCGGCGCGTGCGTGATCTTCACGATCACCGGCCTGATCCTGCTGCAGTTCCACGCCCGCGCGCGGCCGCTGACCTGGCCGCTGGTCGGGCTGGGCCTGGTCGCGCCGATCCTTCTCGTCATCCTTTTCGTCCATCTCTGAGGTCTCATCGTGAAGCGTTCTATCCCCCTGCTGACTTTCACCGGCGCGGCCATCGGCCTGGGCGCCGCGGCGCCGGCCATGGCCGCCGATCTCGACGTCAACTTCACGATCCCGACCCAGAAGGTCGCCGAGTACCACGCGCCCTACATCTCGATCTGGATCGAGAACGCCGACGGGACCTCGGCCGGCACCCTGGCGGTCTGGTACAAGCCCAACCACGAGAAGTGGCTGAAGGACATGCGCAAGTGGTGGCGCAAGGCCGGCCGCGAGATGACCTTCCCCAACGCCGACGGCATCAGCGGCGCCACCCACGCGCCCGGTCCGCAGAAGGTGAGCTTCAGCGACGCCAAGGGTCCGCTGAAGGGCCTCAAGCCCGGTCAGTACAACCTGGTGATCGACGCGGCCCGCGAGGCCGGCGGCTTCGAGTCGGTCAGCGTTCCGTTCAGCTGGGGCAAGCCGGGGAAGACGGCCGGCAAGGGCGCGTCCGAGCTCGGCGCCGTCTCGGTGACGGTGAAGTGAGAAAGGCCCGCGCCATGAGCCTGAAAGCCCGCCTGCTCGCCGTCGTCGCCCTGGGCGCGACCGCGATCCTGCCCGCCGCGGCCCACGCCGGCCGCAACTGGGTGGCCCCCTCGACGACCGTGCTGTCGGGCCCCAACGCCTGGGTGACGTTCGACGCGGCCTCGTCCGACGATCTGTTCTTCCCGGACCTGCGCCCGCTGCCGATCACCTCGATCACGGTGCTGGACGCCGACGGTCAGCCGGTCCAGCCCAGCAGCCCGTCGATGGGCAAGTTCCGCTCGACCTTCGACGTGCAGGTGACCAAGCCGGGCACGTGGAAGGTCGCCTCGGTGACCACCAGCATCATGGCCAGCTGGACCGAGAACGGCGAGGTCAAGCGCTTCCGGGGTTCGGGCGAGGACTTCGCCAAGCAGGTTCCGGCCGGCGCCGCCGATCTGAAGACCATCCGCTCGGTCTCGCGCAGCGAAACCTTCGTGACCCGCGACAAGCCGACCGACGCGGCGCTGAAGCCGACCGGCCAGGGCCTGGAGCTGCAGGCCGTGACCCACCCGTCGGACGTGGTGGCCACCGAGCCGGCGACCTTCAAGCTGCTGATCGACGGCAAGCCGGCGGCGGGCCTGGAGGTGACGCTGATGCGCGGCTACGACCGCTGGTCGGCCAAGGGCGAGGCCGAGACCGTGGTCAAGACCGGCCCCGACGGCGCCTTCAAGATCACCGTGCCCCAGGCGGGCCTGTGGTGGATCAGCGCCAGCTATCGCTCGGGCGAGACCGGTCGGGGCGGACCGCCCCCCGGCGGCATGCCGGGCATGGGCGGACAGCCGCCGGCGGCCCAGCCGCTGGCCGGCGACGGCTACAGCGCCAGCTACACCGCGGTGATCGAGGCCCAGACGCCGTAAGACGCCCCCTCCCCCTTAGGAGGGGGAAACCTTCGGGGATGGGGGCGGCGCCGTTCGCGAACATCGCGCCAGCCTCACCGCCGCATCCCCCCCAACCCTGCCCTTCCCTCATCAAGGGGAAGGGTTCAGGAACGACCCAATGCCTCGCGTCCTCGTTCCCGTGCTGACCACGCCGCCCGCCCGTCCGGTGGGCGGAGACGTGCGCGCGTTCGGCGGCGCGACCATGGGCACGACCTGGTCGGTCAAGGCGGTGCTGCCCTCGACCGTCGACCTGCCGGCGCTCGCCGCCATGGTCCAGCGCGCGCTCGACGCCGTGGTCGCCGAGATGAGCCCGTGGGAGCCGGCGGCGGACCTGTCGCGCTACAACCGCGCCGCGCCCGGAAGCTGGACGCCCCTGCCCGCCGGCATGGCGACGGTTCTGCGCCGGGCGATCGAGATCGCGCGGGCCAGCGACGGGGCCTTCGACCCGACCCTCGGCGCCCTGGTCGATCTCTGGGGCTTTGGCCCGCGTCCCTTCTCGGGCGGTCCGCCCGAGCCGGAGTCGGTCGAGCCCCTTCGCGAGGCCAGCGGCTGGCGGCGCCTGACCCTGGACGGCGAGGCCCTGTTCCAGCCCGGCGGCCTTCGCCTGGATCTCAACGGCATCGCCAAGGGCTTCGGCGTCGACCAGGCCGCCGCCGCCCTGGATCGCGCCGGCGTGCGCAGCTACCTGGTCGAGGTCGGCGGCGAGCTGCGCGGAACCGGCGCCAAGCCCGACGGCCAGCCCTGGTGGGTCGAGCTGGAGCGCCCGCCCCGCGACGCCTTGGGCGCCGCAGACGCCGAACCGACCCTGGTCGCCCTGCACGACCTGTCGGTCGCCACCTCCGGCGACTATCGCCGCTTCTTCGACCACGAGGGCCGCCGCTACGCCCACACCCTGGATCCCCGGACCGGCGCGCCGACCACCCATCCAACCGTCAGCGTCACCGTGCTGGCCAAGGACTGCATGAGCGCCGACGCCTGGGCCACCGCCCTGACCGTCATGGAGCCGGACGCGGCCCTGGCCTTCGCCACCGCGCATGACCTGGCCGCGCTGATCGTCAGCCGCGCCGACGACGGCTTCGAAGAGCGCCTGTCCCCCGCCCTCTCGGCGATGCTCGACTGATGCCCGATCTTCACGCCCTGCCGCCCGAGGCGCGCCGCCTGATCGCCGCCGGCGTCGTGCTGGCGCTCTACGCCCTGTTCTGCCTGGCCATCGCCGCGCGCGAGGCCCTGCGCCGCGCCGCCGCGCGCAAGGCCGCCGGAAACCTGTCTCGGGGCGAGGGCGAGCCGATCCTGGTCGCCTTCGCCAGCCAGACAGGCTTCGCCGAGGAGCTGGCCGCCGCCACCGCCAAGGCGCTGTCGGAGGCCGGCGCGCCGGTGATCCTGCGCGAGCTCTCGGCCGTCACCGCCGCCGACCTGACCGGCCGCGCCCTGTTCGTGGTCAGCACCACCGGCGAGGGCGACGCGCCCGACGCCGCCAGACCCTTCCTGCGCGACGTGATGAAGGACGGGCTCGACCTGTCGGCCCTGCGCTACGCCGTGCTGGCCCTGGGCGACTTCAGCTACGCCCATCCCTGCGCGTTCGGCCGGACGCTGGACGCCTGGCTGGCCCACGCCGGCGCGAGCCCGCTGTTCGACCGGGTCGAGGTCGACGACGGCGACCCCGCCGCGCTGCGCCACTGGCAGGGGCAGCTGGCCCAGCTGACCGGCGTCACCGACGCCCCCGACTGGACCCGCCCGGCCTATGACCGCTGGATCCTGGCCGAGCGCACGCTGCTCAACCCGGGCAGCCCCGGCGGCGAGGCCTGGTCCGTCCGGTTGACTCCGCCGGCCGGCGCGACCTGGCAGGCCGGCGACATCCTGGAGATCGGCCCGCGCAACGACCCGGACCTGCCGCACCGGGAATATTCGATCGCTTCCCTGCCGTCCGACGGCGCGGTCGAGCTGATCGTGCGTCTGATGCTGGGTCCCGACGGCGCGCCGGGCCTGGGCTCGGGCTGGCTGTGCCGCCTCGCGGAGGTCGGCCAGCCGATCGAGGCCCGGGTGCGGACCAACCGGAGCTTCCACGCGCCCGACGCCCACCGTCCGCTGATCCTGATCGGGGCGGGCACGGGCCTGGCGGGGCTGCGCGCCCATCTGAAGGCCCGGGCGGCGCTGAACGTGCGCTGGAACTGGCTGGTGTTCGGCGAGCGGACGCAGGCCCACGACTATTTCCATCGCGACGAGATCGAGGCCTGGCGGGCCTCGGGCCTGCTGGACCGGGTCGACCTGGCCTTCTCCCGCGACCAGGCGCAGCGGGTCTATGTCCAGGACCGCCTGCGCGAGGCGGCGACCATCCTGCGCCGCTGGGTCGCCAACGGCGCGGCGATCTATGTCTGCGGATCGCTGGAGGGCATGTCGCGCGAGGTGCACGCGGCCTTGATCGAGATCCTCGGGGCCGAGGCGCTGGAGCGCCTGACCGACGAGGGCCGCTACCGGCGGGACGTCTACTAGCCGGCGCGTCTTCCAAGCGCGGCCCGAAGCGGTCTAGTCTCGCGGCCCTGCGAAGGGACGAACACCGAGAATGAGCCAGCCCGCCGAACGCCAGCGCCGCCGGACGACCCAGAGCGCCACCATCCGCGACGTCGCCGCCCGCGCCGGCGTCTCGCCGATGACCGTCTCGCGGGTCATCAATCGCGAGAGCACGGTCAAGGACGAGACCCGCGCCCTGGTCGAGCAGGCGATCGCCGACCTCAACTACGCCCCCAATCCCGCCGCGCGCAGCCTGGCCGGCTCGGCGCCGTTCCGCATCGGCCTGCTCTACGACAACCCCTCGACCGGCTATCTGTCGGAGTTCCTGGTCGGGGCGCTGGACGAGAGCAGCCGCACCGGGGCCCAGATCGTCATCGAGAAATGCGCCGAGCCGGAGCTGGCCGGCGCCACCCTGGCCCGGCTGCTGAAGACGGGCGTCGACGGCCTGATCCTGCCGCCGCCGCTGTGCGAGTCGCCGCAAGTGCTGGCCGAGATCCGCGCCGCCGGCGCCGCCGCCGTGGCCGTCGCCCCGGGCGCGGCCAGCACCGACATGGCCACGATCCGCATCGACAACGAGGCGGCCGCCTTCGAGCTGACCCAGCACCTGATCGGCCTGGGCCACAAGCGGTTCGGCTTCATCAAGGGCCACCCGAACCAGACCGTCAGCCAGCAGCGGCTGGACGGCTTCATGGGCGCGCTGAAGGCGGCGGGCGTGCCGATGGAGAACATCCGGGTCGAGCAGGGCTATTTCACCTATCGCTCGGGCCTGGACGCGGCCGAGCGGCTGCTGGCCGCCGAGCCCCGCCCCACCGCCATCTTCGCGGCCAACGACGACATGGCCGCCGCCGCCGAGGGCCTGGCCCATCGCCTGGGCCTCGACGTGCCGGGCGACGTGTCGATCGTCGGCTTCGACGACACCTCGATCGCCGACAACATCTGGCCCGCCCTGACCACGGTCCACCAGCCGATCGCCGCCATGGCCCGCGCCGCGGTCGATCTGGTGCTGGAGGAGATCCGCCGCAAACGCGACGGCGGAACCGAGCCTCGCCAGCTGACCCACCCTCACACGCTGATCGTGCGGGACTCGAGCGGGCCGGTGGGGGCTTAGGAAACCCTCTCCCCTCCGGGAGAGGGTTCATAATTGGTCAGACAAGCAGCTTGCCGTCGCCACATGTTAGCGCTACCAAGTGCTTAGAGAACGAGCGCCGCCGTGGTATCGGCGCCTCAAGACGCTCGACAAGGGGAGATGACGCCGTGGGCGTGAGTGAATTCCTGCCGGAAGATTGGCGTGACGCGACCTTGCTGGGCCGCATCGACTTCGGTGAAGGCCCCACGCCCGTGCTGGTGCGCGGCGGTCGCGTCGAGGACATGTCGCGCATCGCCCCCACGGCAGCCGACCTGATGAACGCCTATGCGCCCGGCGCCGAGATCCCGCGCGGCGAGGACAAGGGTCCGCTGGAGGCCCTCGACATCCGCCCGATCTGGGAAGACCCCGACGGCGCGGCGCCCGTGAAGCTGCTGGCCCCGGTCGATCTGCAGGTGCTGAAGGCGGCCGGCGTCACCTTCGCCGTCTCGACCCTGGAGCGGGTCATCGAGGAGCGGGCGCGCGGCGACGCGGCGAAAGCCCTGGAAATCCGCCAGCAGCTGTCGGACCGCATGGGCGGCGACCTCAAGAGCGTCGAGCCGGGCTCGGAAGGCGCGGCGCGGCTCAAGGACGCGCTGGTCGCCGACGGCCTGTGGTCGCAGTACCTGGAAGTGGCCATCGGCCCCGACGCCGAGATCTTCACCAAGGGCCCGACCCTGTCCTCGATGGGCTGGGGCGACCATGTCGGCGTACGCAGCGACAGCCACTGGAACAACCCCGAGCCGGAAGTCGTGCTGCTGTGCGACGGTTCGGGCCAGATTCGCGGCGCGTCGCTGGGCAACGACGTCAACCTGCGCGACTTCGAGGGCCGCAGCGCCCTGCTGCTCAGCAAGGCCAAGGACAACAACGCCTCGTGCGCCATCGGGCCGTTCTTCCGCCTGTTCGACGGCGCCTTCGGCCTGGACGACGTCCGCTCGGCCGAGGTGGAGCTGAAGATCACCGGCCGCGACAACTTCGTGCTCGACGGCAAGTCGAACATGAGCCTGATCAGCCGCGACCCGGCCGTGCTGGCCGGCCAGGCCTTTGGCAAGCAGCATCAGTATCCGGACGGCTTCGCCCTGTTCCTGGGCACGATGTTCGCCCCGATCCAGGACCGCGACACGCCCGGCCAGGGCTTCACCCACAAGGTCGGCGACCGGGTCCGCGTCTCGACGCCCAAGCTGGGCGTGCTGGAGAACGAGGTCACCACCTGCGACCAGGCCAAGCCCTGGACGTTCGGCCTCTCGGCCCTGATCCGCAATCTGGCCGGCCGCGGCCTCCTCTAGGAAAGTCAGCGCGATGACCGACACCCTGCGCCACTATATTGGCGGCGAACGCGTCGCCGCCGACGCCCCGGCCGAGAGCCTGAACCCCTCGAACACCCACGACGTCGTCGCCAAGGTCCCGATGGGCGGCCAGGCCGAGGTCGACGCCGCCGTCGCCGCCGCCCGCAAGGCCTTCCCGGCCTGGTCCGAGGCCTCGCCGGAGGTCCGTTCGGACCTGCTGGACAAGGTCGGCTCGACCATCATCGCCCGCAGCGCCGACATCGGCCGCCTGCTGGCCCGCGAGGAAGGCAAGACCCTGGCCGAGGGGATCGGCGAGACGGTCCGCGCCGGCCGCATCTTCAAGTATTTCGCCGGCGAGGCCCTGCGCCGCCACGGCCAGAACCTGGAGAGCACCCGTCCGGGCGTCGAGATCCAGACCTACCGCCAGGCGGTCGGCGTCTATGGCCTGGTCACGCCGTGGAACTTTCCGATCGCCATCCCGGCCTGGAAGGCCGCCCCGGCCCTGGCCTTCGGCAACACCGTGGTGATCAAGCCGGCCGGCCCGACCCCGGCCACCGCGAACGTCATCGCCGACATCATGGCCGAGTGCGGCGCCCCGGCGGGCGTCTTCAACATGCTGTTCGGCCGCGGGTCGATGGGCGACGCCCTGGTCAAGCACAAGGATGTCGACGGCGTCTCGTTCACGGGCTCGCAGAGCGTCGGGTCCCAGGTGGCCGCCGCCGCCGTGGCCCGCCAGGCCCGCGTGCAGCTGGAGATGGGCGGCAAGAACCCGCTGATCGTGCTGGACGACGCCGACCTGGAGCGCGCCGTGGCCATCGCCCTGGACGGCTCGTTCTTCGCCACCGGCCAGCGCTGCACGGCCAGCTCGCGCCTGATCGTCCAGGACGGCATCCACGACCGCTTCGTGGCCCTGCTGGCCGAGAAGGTCGCGGCCCTGCGGGTCGGCGACGCGCTCGATCCGAACACTCAGATCGGTCCCGCCGTCAGCGAGGACCAGATGGAGACCAGCTACCGCTATATCGACATCGCCACCTCGGAAGGCGGCCGCGTGGTCACCGGCGGCGATCGGATCAAGCTCGACAATCCGGGCTGGTACGTGCGGCCGACCCTGATCGCCGACACGGAGGCCGGCATGCGGATCAACAACGAGGAGGTCTTCGGCCCCGTCGCCTCGACCATCCGGGTCAAGAGCTACGAAGAGGCCCTGGAGATCGCCAACGGCGTCGAGTTCGGCCTGTCGGCCGGCATCGCCACGACCTCGCTGAAGCACGCCCGCCACTTCCAGCGCCACGCCCGCGCCGGCATGACCATGGTCAACCTGGCCACGGCCGGCGTCGACTATCACGTGCCGTTCGGCGGCACGAAGAGCAGCTCCTACGGCGCCCGCGAACAGGGCTTCGCCGCCGTCGAGTTCTTCACCCAGACCAAAACCTCCTATTCGTGGTCCTAAGCAGCATGTCCTCCGCCATCTATCCCAGCCTGAAGGGCAAGCGCGTCGTCATCACCGGCGGCGGTTCGGGCATCGGGGCGGGCCTGGTGGCCGGCTTCGTGCGCCAGGGCAGCGAGGTGATCTTCCTCGACATCATCGACGAGGACTCCGAGGCCCTGGTCGCCCAGCTCTCGCCCGGCGCGGCCATCGCGCCGGTCTACAAGCGCTGCGACCTGATGGACCTGGCCGCGCTGAAGGCCACGCTGGCGGAGATCGGCGAGGTCGACGTGCTGGTCAACAACGCCGGCAACGACGATCGCCACACCCTGGCCGACCTGACCCCCGAATACTGGGACAACCGCATCGGCGTGAACCTGCGCCACATGGTGTTCGCCGCCCAGGCGGTCGCGCCGGGCATGGCCAAGCGCGGCGGCGGGGCGATCATCAATTTCGGCTCGATCAGCTGGCACCTCGGCCTTGAGGACCTCGTCCTCTATGAAACGGCCAAGGCCGGCATCGAAGGCATGACCCGCGCGTTGGCTCGGGAGCTGGGTCCCGACGACATCCGCGTCACCTGCGTGGTCCCCGGCAACGTCAAGACCAAGCGACAGGAGAAGTGGTACACGCCGGAGGGCGAGGCCGAGATCGTCAAGGCTCAATGCCTGAAGGGCCGCATCGTCCCGGAGAACGTCGCCTCGCTGGTGCTGTTCCTGGCCTCGGACGACGCCAGCCTCTGCACCGGCCACGAATACTGGATCGACGCGGGCTGGCGTTGACAAACGCCCCTTTCCCCCTTGAAGGGGGAGGGTCGGGGATGGGGTGACGCGGCGATCCGGGATCGAACGCCGCCGACACCGCCACCTAACCCTTCCCCATCCAGGGAGAGGGCTTTGAAGAGGCTGTCATGAGCGATCAAGTTACCTGCGTCTGGGATCTGAAGGCCACGCTGGGCGAGGGCCCGATCTGGTTCGGCGGCGCGCTGTGGTTCGTCGACATCAAGGGGCGGAAGATCCTCCGCTACGAGCCCGACACCGGCGAAGCCCTGGCCGTCGGCGCGCCCGAGCCGGTCGGCTTCGTGGCGCCCCTCTCGCTGGGCGGCTTCATCGCCGGCCTGAAGTCCGGCCTCTACAAGTTCCACCCGCTGTCGGGCTACCAGCCGCTGCTCACCATCGAGCCGCCGGAACTGGACAACCGTCCCAATGACGCGACGGTCGACGCGCAAGGCCGCCTGTGGTTCGGCACCATGCACGATGGCGAAACGGCCAAGACCGGCTCGCTGTACCGCATGGACGCCCAGGGCGTGGCGCGGATGGACAAGGACATCTGCATCACCAACGGCCCGTGCGTGTCGCCCGACGGCAAGACGTTCTACCACACAGACACGCTGGAAAAGACGATCTGGGCCTATGATCTGTCGCCCGAGGGCCTGCTGTCCAACAAGCGCGTGTTCGTGAAGATCGCGCTCGGCGACGACGTCTATCCGGACGGTTCGGTGGTCGATTCCGAGGGGTGCCTCTGGACCGCCCTGTGGGGCGGCTTCGGCGCGATCCGCTTCTCGCCGACGGGCGAGGCGATAGGCCGCGTCGAACTGCCCGCCCCGAACGTCACCAAGCCCTGCTTCGGCGGGCCCGATCTGAAGACCCTCTACTTCACCACGGCGCGCAAGGACCTGAGCGACGAGACCCTGGCCCAGTATCCGCTGGCCGGCGGTCTGTTCGCCGTCCGGGTCGATGTCGCCGGACAGCCGCAACACGAGGTTCGCCTTGCCTGACCGCACGCCCCGCCGGTTCCGCTCCCGCGATTGGTTCGATAACCCCGACCACATCGACATGACCGCGCTCTATCTGGAGCGCTTCATGAACTACGGGATCACGCCGGAGGAGCTGCGCAGCGGCAAGCCGATCATCGGCATCGCCCAGACCGGCAGCGACATCTCGCCCTGCAACCGCATCCACCTGGATCTGGTGAAGCGGGTGCGGGACGGGATCCGCGACGCCGGGGGCATCCCCATGGAGTTTCCGGTCCATCCGATCTTCGAGAACTGCCGTCGCCCGACGGCGGCGCTGGACCGGAACCTCTCATATCTGGGTCTCGTCGAGACCCTGCACGGCTATCCGATCGACGCCGTGGTGCTGACCACCGGCTGCGACAAGACCACGCCCGCCGGCATCATGGCCGCCACCACGGTCAACATCCCGGCCATCGTCCTGTCGGGCGGTCCGATGCTGGACGGCTGGCACGAGGGCGAGTTGGTCGGCTCGGGCACGGTGATCTGGCGCTCGCGCCGCAAGCTGGCGGCCGGCGAGATCACCGAGGAAGAGTTCATCGAGCGCGCCGCCAGCTCGGCGCCGTCGGCGGGCCACTGCAACACGATGGGCACGGCCTCGACCATGAACGCGGTGGCCGAGGCCCTGGGCCTGTCCCTGACCGGCTGCGCGGCTATCCCGGCCCCATACCGCGAGCGCGGCCAGATGGCCTACAAGACCGGCCAGCGGATCGTCGACCTGGCTTATGAGGACGTGAAGCCGCTCGACATTCTGACGAAGAAGGCCTTCGAGAACGCCATCGCCCTGGTGGCGGCGGCCGGCGGCTCGACCAACGCCCAGCCGCACATCGTGGCCATGGCGCGCCACGCGGGCGTCGAGATCACCGCCGACGACTGGCGCGCGGCCTATGACATCCCGCTGATCGTCAACATGCAGCCGGCCGGCAAGTATCTGGGCGAGCGCTTCCACCGGGCCGGCGGCGCGCCGGCGGTGCTGTGGGAGCTGCTCCAGAACGGCCGCCTGCACGGAGACGTGATGACCGTCACCGGCCAGACCATGGCGCGGAACCTCGAGGGCCGCGAGACCACCGACCGCGAGGTGATCTTCCCCTACGCCCAGCCGCTGGCCGAGAAGGCTGGCTTCCTGGTCTTGAAGGGCAACCTGTTCGACTTCGCGATCATGAAGTCCAGCGTCATCGGGGCCGACTTCCGCGCGCGCTATCTGTCGGAGCCCGGCAAGGAAGGCGTGTTCGAGGCCCGCGCCATCGTGTTCGACGGCTCCGACGACTATCACGCTCGGATCAACGACCCGGCGCTGGAGATCGACGAGCGCTGCATCCTGGTCATCCGCGGCGCGGGGCCGATCGGCTGGCCCGGCTCGGCCGAGGTCGTCAACATGCAGCCGCCGGATCACCTGCTGAAGAAGGGGATCATGAGCCTGCCGACTCTGGGCGACGGCCGTCAGTCGGGCACCGCCGACAGCCCCTCGATCCTGAACGCCTCGCCCGAGAGCGCGGTCGGCGGCGGGCTTTCCTGGCTGCGCACCGGAGACGTGATCCGCATCGACCTCAACACCGGCCGCTGCGACGCCCTGGTGGACGAGGCGACGATCGCCGAGCGCAAGAAGGACGGCATACCGCCCGTCCCGGCGACCATGACGCCCTGGCAGGAGATCTACCGCGCCCACACCGGCCAGCTGGAGACCGGCGGCGTGCTGGAATTCGCGGTCAAATACCAGGACCTGGCGTCCAAGCCGCCCCGGCACAATCACTAAGTCGCGGCGGCGGGCGACGGCTGTTCGAGAAAATCGGCGAACGCCGACCTGGGAAATGTGACCGCAAATGTAAAATTCTTGTCTAGGTTGATCGTGAGAGTAGGTCTATACTCGCGACTTCAGACAGGTCTTACGAACGCGGACAGCGCCTTGTCGGTGAGCAGAGCCTTCCAACACGCTGGAGAGTCGCGCGGCCTGGTGGTCGTGACGACGGCGGCGCAGCTTGCTCTGGTCGTCGTGGTCTGGCTGCTGGCCCTGATCCCGGCCGCGCTCGCGGCCTTGGCGCTGCTCGGCGTGGGCGCCGTCAGACGCCGGCTGCGCGCCGATCGAACGGGATGACGCCTGGGAGGACATCGCCTTGCCCGAGCACGAGACGCTGATGGCCGAGGCGCGCCAGGCCCGCGCCGCCGGCCGCGTCGACCTGGCCCACGCGACCTATGCCCGGGCGGCCCTGGCCGCGCGAGACGCGGGCGCCCCGATCGCCGTGGCCGACGCCCTGCGTCATCTGTCGGATCTCGACCGGGAGGCCGGCAGGCCCACGCCCGCCTTGGCCGCCGCCCAAGAGGCCGTCGCGCTGTATCGCGCGCGGGCCGACGCGCCGCGCCTGTCGCTGGCCAACGCCCTGCGCCAGACGGCGCTGGCGCTGGAGGCGCTGGGCCGACCGGCGCTCGACGCCTGGCGCGAGGCCGGGGACCTCTATGCCGAGCTGGGCGTCGAAGCCGGGGTGACCGAGGCCGAGCATCATCTGGGCGTGACGCGGCGCCCGCGCTGACCTCCACGCGTCTAGACGTCGAAATACTTGCCTGGCGTCTCGCCGAACGCCTTGCGGAAGGCGGCCACATAGGCGCTGGGCGAGGCGTAGCCCGCGGCCTCGGCGGCGGCCTTGATCGAGGCGCCCCCCGCCGCCCGCTCCAGCCCCCTCAGCAGTCGGCTCTGCTGGCGCCAGCGCCCGAAGCTGACCCCGGTCTCGGCCAGGAAACGCCGCTCCAGCGTGCGCGGCGCCAGGCCCACCGTCCGGGCGACGGTCGCGATGTCGCCCTCCAGCGCGATCGCGCGGCGGGTGGCGTGGCTGGTCGGCGCGGGCAGGACGAACGGCGGCGGCCCCCGCGCCTGCAGCTCGCCGGCGATCAGCGCCGCCAGGGCCGCCTCGGTCGCGTCGCGGCGATCGAGCATGCCGACCTCGACCGTCCGCAGGATCAGTTCGCGCAGCAGGCCCGACACCGCCAGCGCCCCGGCGGCCCGGGGCAGGTCGTCGCGCCAGTCCGGACGGATGTAGAGGGTGCGGAACGCGCTCGGCCCGACGAAGCGGATCGTGTGATCCAGGCCCGCCGGCACCCAGACCGCGCCGCTGGGCGGCGCCACCCAGGCGCCCGCCGCCGTGCGCACGCTGGCCAGGCCCGCGGCGACATGGACCAGTTGGCTCCAATCGTGGGCATGCCCGCCGATCGCCCCGCCGCGCGGCAGATCCGCGGCGGCGCTGCGGATCACCACGAAGGGCTCGTCGGCGGGCAGGCGACGTTTTCTCGACATTGTTTGACTAGATAGCGGGATTGCGGCGCCGAAGCCATGGGGACTAGCTTTGCCACATGACCGCAAACCTCGCCGCCTTCGCCCTTCACGTCGACGATGTCGACCGCGCCCGCGCCTTCTACGAGGCCGTCTTCGGATGGCGTTTCGAACCGTGGGGACCGCCCGGCTTCTACCTGATCCAGACCGGCGACGACGCCGCGCCCGGGATCCAGGGCCTGATGCACAAGCGTTCGGAGCCCCGCTCGGGGACCGGGCTCAACGGCCTGGAGCCGACCTTCGCCGTCGAGGACGTCGACGCGGTGGCGGCGGCGGTCGAGGCGCACGGCGGCAAGGTGATCTTCGCCAAGGCGACGATCCCGACCGTGGGGACGCTGATCCGCTTCCTGGACCCCGAGGGCAACGACATCGGGGCGATGAAATACGACACCCCGCCCCGCGCCTGAGCCCTCGCCCGGCACGCGCCCCGTCGCTTAACCTCCCCCTTCTCTGCTATCGGTTCGCCATCGGCGAAGAGTCCGCGCGAGCGCCTGAACCACCGCTTGCGTGCTGATACCGGTAACACTAAGGTCGCCGTCAACCAGAGGTCCGAAAAGGGCCGTCGGGGCGTCAAATGGGCCGGGAAGGCCCCATGGGGAGGAAACCTGTGGCTTCAGTATCCAACGCCGGCCCGAGCGCCGGCATGAGCGCGGAGGGCATGAAGGTCAACATGGCCTTCGTCGCCGCCATCGTCGCCGTCGCCACGATCGGCGGCTTCATGTTCGGCTATGACAGCGGCGTCATCAACGGCACCCAGACCGGCCTGAAGGCCGCCTTCAACCTGACCGAGGCGGGCGAGGGCCTGAACGTCGCCGCCATTCTGCTGGGCTGCGCCTTTGGGGCCTTCGCCGCCGGCCGCCTGGCCGACGTCTGGGGCCGCCGCACGGTGATGATCATCTCGGCCCTGCTGTTCGTGATCAGCGCCCTGGGCACCGGCGCGGCGCACACCTCGCTGGTCTTCGTGATCTTCCGCCTGATCGGCGGCCTGGGCGTCGGCGCCGCCAGCGTGCTCTGCCCGGTCTACATCTCGGAAGTCACGCCCGCCAACATTCGCGGCCGCCTGTCCTCCGTGCAGCAGATCATGATCATCACCGGCCTGACCGGCGCCTTCCTGGCCAACTACGCCCTGGCCCACACCGCCGGCAGCTCGACCGCCGCGTTCTGGCTGGGCCTGCCCGCCTGGCGCTGGATGTTCTGGATGCAGGTCATCCCCGCCGGCTTCTTCTTCCTCTGCCTTCTGGGCATCCCGGAGAGCCCGCGCTTCCTGGTCGCCAAGGGCAAGGACGCCCAGGCCGAGGCGGTCCTGTCGCGCCTGTTCGGGGCCGGCCAGGGCGCCCGCAAGGTCGAGGAGATCCGCGCCTCGCTCGCCGCCGACCACCAGCCCAAGCTCTCGGACGTGCTGGACCCGGTGACCAAGAAGCTGCGCGTCATCCTGTGGGCCGGCCTGGTGCTGGCGGTGTTCCAGCAACTGGTGGGCATCAACATCGTCTTCTACTACGGCTCGGTGCTGTGGCAGTCGGTGGGCTTCACCGAGGACGACAGCCTGAAGATCAACATCCTGTCGGGCTCGCTGTCGATCCTGGCGTGCCTGGCCACCATCGCCCTGATCGACCGCATCGGCCGCAAGCCGCTGCTGCTGATCGGGTCGATCGGCATGGCCGTCACCCTGGGCGTGATGACCTGGTGCTTCTCGACCGCCACCACGGTCAATGGCGCCCTGCACCTGGATCCGTCGATCGGCCCGATCGCCCTGGTCGCCGCCAACCTCTACGTGATCTTCTTCAACCTCTCCTGGGGTCCGGTCATGTGGGTGATGCTGGGCGAGATGTTCCCCAACCAGATGCGCGGCTCGGCCCTCGCCATCTGCGGCTTCGCCCAGTGGATCGCCAACTTCGCCATCTCGTTCAGCTTCCCGATCATGAAGAAGGCCAGCCTGCCGGCCACCTACGGCTTCTACGCCGTCTGCGCCCTGGTCTCGTTCTTCCTCGTGCAGAAGCTGATCCACGAGACGCGCGGCAAGGAGCTTGAGGCGATGGAGGGGTAGCGCCAATCCTCCCCCTAAGGGGGAGCATCCAGGAACACGAGCGCCCGGGAGGCTTCTCCCGGGCGTTTTCGTTTGCGGCTCGACCCTCATGACACCGGTGGACAAAGCCGCGCCCTTGCCGCTAGCTGTGACCGATAACAGCGCCAAGCGCAGGGGAAGGAACGCCATGGCCAAGATCAATCGTCGCGGAGCGCTGGGCTCCCTGCTGACCGGCGCCGGCCTGGCCGCCCTGCCCGCAGGCGGCGAAGCCGCCCCGGCGGCCCCCAAGACCTGGGCGCGCGGGATCGAGGGCCAGCGCAAGGCCGATCTCGGCGACGGGACCTTCCTCAATCCGATCCTGGCCGGCGACCATCCCGACCCGTCGATCCTGAAGGACGGCGCCGACTACTACATGACCCACTCGTCCTTCGACGCCTATCCGGGGCTGCTGATCTGGCATAGCCGCGACCTGGTGAACTGGACGCCGGTCACCACGACCCTGAAGACCAATGTCGGCTCGATCTGGGCCCCCGAGCTCTGCAAGCACGACGGCCGCTATTACATCTACCTGCCGGCCAAGGCGCCCAACAACAACACCAGCTACGTGATCTGGGCCGACAAGATCGAGGGGCCGTGGTCCGAGCCGATCGACCTGAAGCTGCCGCGCTATATCGACCCCGGCCACATCGTCGACGAGCACGGCCAGCGCTGGCTGTTCCTGTCCGGCGGCGACCGCATCCAGCTGGCCCCCGACGGCCTGTCGACGGTCGGCGCGCCCGAGCACGTCTACGACCCCTGGCGTTATCCGGACGACTGGGACGTCGAAGGCTTCTCGCCCGAGGGCCCCAAGGTCATGCGGCGCGGCGACTACTATTACCTGGTCACCGCCGTGGGCGGCACGGCTGGCCCGCCGACCGGCCACATGGTCATCGTCGCCCGCGCCAAGTCGCTGGCCGGACCGTGGGAGAACCACCCGCGCAATCCGGTTGTCCGTACCGTCGACAACGCCGAAAAATGGTGGTCGCGCGGCCACGCCACCTTGGTCGAAGGCCCAAGCGGCGACTGGTGGACCGTCTATCACGGCTATGAAAACGGCTTCTACACCCTGGGCCGCCAGACCCTGCTGGCCCCGGTGACCTGGACGGCCGACGGCTGGTTCGAGGTCGGCGGCGGCGATCTTTCGAAACCGATCCCCAAGCCGAAAGGCGGCAAGCCCGGCCCGCATGGGAAGGCGCTGTCGGACGACTTCTCCACCGACAAGTACGGCGTGCAGTGGGCCTTCTTCGACCCCAAGCCGGGGGAGCAGGGCCGCATCCAGCGCGAGAACGGCGTCCTGACCCTGAAGGGCGCGGGCGAGGCGCCGTCCAGCGGCGCGCCGCTGATCTTCGTCAACGGCGACCAGGCCTACGAGATCGAGTGCGACATCGAGGTCGATCCCGACACCCGCGCGGGGCTGATCCTGTTCTACGACCGACAGCTCTATTGCGGCTTGGGCTTCGACGAGAAGGCCTTCGTCACCCACCAGTACGGCATCGAGCGCGGCCGGCCGGCCAATCCGCACGGCGCGCGGATGCGGATGCGGCTGCGCAACACCCGCCACATCGTCAGCTTCCACACCAGCGGCGACGGCGGCAGGACCTGGAAGCGGTTCGACCGGGGCATGGAGGTCTCGGGCTACCACCACAATGTGCGCGGCGGCTTTCTGATGCTGAAGCCAGGGCTCTACGCCGCCGGCAAGGGCTCGGCGCGGTTCAGGGATTTCCGATATGGGGCGCTGGGTTAGGCGGCCCGCCGAGAACCTCGCCCTTCGACAGGCTCAGGGTGAGGTTCTCTACCGCCGCGCTAAAAGTCGTCCTCACCCTGAGCCTGTCGAAGGGCGAGGACGGTCCCACCGATTTGAAGGTCGCCATGCTCGAAGCCGTCATCGCCGCCGCCCTGGCGCTCGCCCCCGCCGCCCAGGCCCAGGCGCCCGTCTTCCGCGCCAGCAAGATCGTCCTCGTCGGCGACTCGACGGTGGCGGTCAACAGCGGCTGGGGCGGGGCGTTCTGCGCCAGGCGCGTGTCCTCGAGGCTCGCCTGCGTGAACCTGGGACGCGGCGGGCGCTCGACCCGCACCTATCGCGACGAGGGCTCGTGGGCCCTGGCGCTGAAGGAGATGAGCGCCGGCGGCTTCGAGACGACCTGGGTGCTGATCCAACTGGGCCACAACGACCAGCCCGGACGGCCGGAGCGCTCGACGGACCTGGCCACGGAGTTCCCCGCCAACCTCCGCCGCTTCGTCGCCGAGGCCCGCGCGGTCGGCGCCCGGCCGGTGCTGGTCACGCCGATGATCCGCCGACAGTTCAAGGCCGGAAAGGTGTTCGACGACCTCGCCCCCTGGGCGGACGCCGTGCGCGCGGTCGCCGCCGAGACCGGGACGCCGCTGGTCGACCTGCACCAGCTGTCGAAGGACGCGGTTCAAGCCATGGGTCCCGTGGCCGCCCTGCGCCTGGCCGAGGCGCCGCCGCCTTCCGACGTCGCGGCGGAAGGCGGCGGCGCC
>NZ_CAMQSF010000026.1 GCF_947036865.1 uncultured Caulobacter sp.
AACCCGCTTCGGCGGGCGCGGCCCCCGCCGGCGACGCCGCCGCGCCGATCGTCACGGCCAAGGCCCCGACGCCGGCGATCACGCCGGTCAAGTCGGCCGTCGCGCCGGCGGTCGACAAGCCCGCCGCCAAGGCGATCCCGGTCTCGGCCGATCGCCCCGCGCCGCTGGAAGGCCTGAAGACTACAGTAGGGGCCGGGAGCGGAGCTGCTTCCTGACGACGTTCGCCATGTGACTGGTGGCGAAGCGCATCTGCTTGGCCCGCTTGCCGACGAAATAGTGCAGCGCCTTGCCGTGGGCGGCGTCCCAGACCACCTGGGCGGCGTCCTCGACGGGATAGACCTCGAGCCCGCCCTTGCGGAGGGAGTCGACCATCTGCTCGTTCGTGCCTGACGCCCCGGCGTTCAGGATCGGAGTCTCGACGAACCACGGCATCACGCAAGCGACGCTGACGCCCTGGGCGGCGTATTCGACGTCGAGCGCCTCGGAAAGGCCCCGCACGGCGAACTTGGTGGCCGAATAGACCGCCAGCTTCGGCGAGCCGTAGAGGCCCGCGCACGAGGCGATGTTGATCAGCCGCCCCCTGGCCTCCTTCAGCAACGGCAGGCCCGCGCGGGCGCCGTTGATCACGCCCTTGATGTTGACGTCGACCTGGATGTCGCAGTCGGCGTCCGAGAGGTCGCCCAGCAGTCCGAACCGCGCCACGCCGGCGTTGTTCAGCAGGACGTCGAGCTTGCCGCCCGTCTCCTTGCCGAACGCGCCCAGGGCGTTGGCCCAGCTGTCGCGATCGCGCACGTCGAGCATGTTGGCCGTCGCGTTCTCCCGTCCGAGCGCGTCCTGGGCGGCGAGCAGGCCCGCGCGATCGATGTCGGAGAGGCCCACGAACCAGCCCTCCTTGGCGAAGCGCTTGGCGCAGGCCAGGCCGATGCCGCTGGCGGCGCCGGTGATGAAGATGCTCTTGCGGCCGTTCGCTGGCATGTCGGTCCCCTCCCGTATCTTGGTTATCGCCGATCAGACGGGCAGACGGCGAACGGGTCAAGGCGCGTTCGGTCTTGTCAGGCTTCCCCCGGGACGTCGATGATCGCGGCTCCGTCGCGCGCGAGTCCCGCATGAGCCCCGAACGCCTGAACCATCTGTCGCTGGACCTGCTGAACCAGCCCTATGACGAGCTGACCGACGTGCAGAGGCGGGTCATCGACCTGATCCTGGCCGAGGAGCCGTCGGCCGGGCCGCTGGACGACGATGACGATACGACCTTCTGGACGCGGCTGGCCGACCGCGTCGCGGCGATCGGCGGCTCGTGGGGCTTCATCGGCGGCTTCGCCCTGGCGCTGGTCCTGTGGATGGGGCTGAACCTGGCGCTGGAGCCGCTGAAGCGCGCCTTCGACCCTTATCCGTTCATCTTCCTGAACCTGCTGCTCTCGACCCTGGCCGCCATCCAGGCGCCGGTGATCATGATGAGCCAGAACCGCCAGGCGGCGAAGGACCGCAAGACGGCCGAGCACGACTACGCCGTCAATCTGCGCGCCGAGCTGGAGATCATGCGGGTCATCGACAAGCTGGACGCTTTGCGCAGCGAGGAGCTGATGCTGCTGTGCCGCGAACACGCCGAGCGGCTGGCCGAGCTCCAGGCCGAGGTGGCGCGGCTGCGAGCGGGGCGGGAATGACGACCCTGACCGTCGTCACGGCGCAGTTCGCGGTGTCGGCGGACATCGGGGCCAACCTCGCGGCGATCGAGCGGCTGATGCGCCAGGCCTGGTCGGCCGCCGCCGACGTCGTGCATTTCCCAGAAGCGGCGCTATCGGGCTATGCCGGCGTCGATTTCGAAAGCTTCGAGGGCTTCGACTGGGCGCGGCTGGAGGCGGCGACGCGGCGGGTCATGGCGCTGGCGGCCGAACTGGAGCTGTGGGTCGTGCTCGGCTCGGCGCACCGGCTGTCGGAGGGCCGCAAGCCGCATAACTGCGCCTATGTCATCGACGGCGCCGGCGTGCTGGTCGATCGCTACGACAAGCGCTTTTGCGCGGGCGACGCGGCGGGGCTGACCGGCGATCTCGCCCACTACACGCCCGGCGACCACCTGGCGGTGTTCGAGATCAAGGGCGTGCGCTGCGGCGTCCTGATCTGTCACGACTACCGCTATCCCGAGCTCTATCGCGCCTATCAGCGACGGGGCGCGCGCATGATGTTCCACGGCTTCCACGCGGGCGGTCTCTCTCCCGAGCGGTTCGCGGCGATGGAGGCGCAGGTCGGTCGTCACGCGCTCACGGGCGGGACCACGCTGCCGGCGATCACCATGCCGGCGGGGATGATCGCGGCGGCCTCGAACAACAACATGTGGATCAGCTGCCCGAACAGCGCCGCGCCGAGGAGCTGCTGGCCGTCGTTCATCGTGCGGCCCGACGGCGTGATCCCGTGGGCCTGCGCGCCCGAGGCCGAAGGCTGGATCGTCCAGGAGATCGACTTCGACGCGCCGATCTATGACAGCACCGTCGCTTGGCGTGACCGCGCGATCGACGGCGTGTTGCACTCGGGCGTGCTGGTCGATGACCCAAGGTCGCGCGACCGGACCAGGCCATGACCATCCTGGCGCCGCGGGCCGCTTAGCGATGGAGCGGGGCGGTGCGATAGGCGGAACGGGCGGGGGCGGCGCGGGTTAAGCCCTCGATCCCTTCAGGAGCTTGCCCGATGTCCGACAACCCGACCGCACCGCGAGACCCGTCCGAGGAACAGGCCGAGGAGGCCGTCACCCAGGCCAATGACGACCTGAACGATCAAGGCGATATCGCCGCCGACGACGCCGGCGGCACGGCGGCCGGCCATCGCGTGCAGGACGCGCTGGAAAAGACGCCGCGCGCTCCGGATTGATCCAGCGCGCCTTCGGGGGGCTCTAGCGGCGCACCCAGTGGCAGACGCGCGTGGCCTTGTGGTGATGGCGCTCGACCTTGCAGACGCGGACCTTGTGCGGGCGGTGGTGGTGCGGCGCGGCCGAGGCCGGAACGGCCAGGGCCAGGGCGGCGGCGGCCAGGGCGGTGACGCCCAGCTTAGTAGCGATCGTCATGCGGTTTGCTCCCGAGGTCGGTCATGTCTTCGAAGACCGTTCCCGGGATTTGTTGCGCGGTTATGTCGAGCGTTCAATGGGCGCCGGGCGTCCGCCTCGGTGGCCGGGGGCGAGTCCTGGGCGATCCGAATTCAGGCGGGAGCGAGCCGAGGCAGGACGAACCTGATCGTCAGGATCAGCAGGACGGCCGCCGCCAGGCTGAGCAGGCTGCCCTCCGGACCGGCCGAGCCGCCGGTCAGGAGCTCCGGACCCGCCAAGGTCGACCTGAACACGGACAGCTTGCTTTCGCCGCCGCTGTTGGCCAGGCCGAAGACGGTGCTCTGGGCGAAGTTCCAGCTGGCGTGAAAGCCGAGGGCGAACCACAGCGATCCCGTCCGCAGGAACGACCAGGCCAGGATCAGCGCCAAAACCCCCGCCATCGCCAGGGACAGCGGCGTGGCGCCGGGCTGGCCGAGATGGCCGGCCGCGAACCAGAGGCTCAGCAGCGCGGCCGCCGGCCAGAAGGACACGGCGCGGGACAGCCGCGCGAAGGCGTAGCCGCGGTGCAGGGCCTCCTCGTGCGCCGCCTGCAGCGTCCAGAGCAAGGCCGAGAGCAACAGCAGTTCGCCGATGCGCGCCGGCGAGACGGCGAGGGCGCCGGACCAGGCGTGCAGCACCCAGAGCACGAGGACGATCAAGCCCATCAGGCCGGCGCCGGCCGCCACGCCGGCGGCCGCGAGGACAGGCGCGCGACGAGGGGACCAGCCGCTCACGGAGAATGGCTCCTTCCACAGACCAAGGCACAGCAGGGTCGGGACGACCGCCAGGGCCGTGAACAGAGCGGCATGGGCGATCAGCGCGCCGGATAGACCCGCTTGCAGCAACGCCCGCAGATTTTGGCCCGTCGCCGCCTTGAGCAAGGCCGAAACCGCGACCGCCGAGATGAACGCGACCAGCAGATAGACAAGGGCCTTGCCGAGCGCTCCGGCTCGGGATTTCAGGTCGGGGGCCGCGTTGAAGAACGAGGCGTCCTGGTCGGGAGGCATGGCGGTGATCTCTTCACCTCCCGCGTTGGGAGACCGGCAATCTGCCAAACTTCACCGGGCGACCCAAGCTCTACTTTAGGGCGCGGTCGGCTAGCCGGCCTTGGCCGCGCGTCGCAGCGCCTGGGGCGGCTGGCCGAAGGCGCGGACGAAGGCGCGGCGCATGCGCTCGCTGTCGCCGAAGCCGACCTCCAGCGCCACGTCCTCGACCTGCAGCGGCTGGCTGTCGAGCAGGGCGCGGGCGGCCTCCACCCGCAGGCGCTCGACGGCCTTGGCCGGGGTGACGCCGGTCTCCTGGGCGAACAGGCGGGCGAAGTTGCGCGGGCTCATCGCCGCGCGATCGGCCAGTTGCTCGACGGTCAGGGGCTCGGCCAGGTTCTGGCGGGCCCAGGACAGCAGGGCGTCGAAGCGGCCGGGGCGCAGGTCGATCAGCGCCGAGTGCTGCGACTGGCCCCCCGGGCGGTGGTGATAGACGACCAGCTGCTGGGCCGTCCGGCGGGCGACGGCCTCGCCCTCGTCGGCGCCGATCAGGGCCAGGGACAGGTCGATGCCGGCGGTGATGCCGGCCGAGCTCCAGACCGAACCGTCCTGCACGAAGATGCGGTCGGGCTCGAGCCGGATGTTCGGATAGCGGCGCTGGAAATCCTGGGTTCGGCTCCAGTGGGTGGTGGCGCGCTTGCCGTCCAGCAGGCCCGCCTCGGCCAGGACATAGGTTCCCGAACAGACCGAGGCGACGCGGCGGGCCTCGCGGCCGGCGGCGCGGACGAAGGCCAGGGTCTCCGGACAGGTGGCGGGAACCTTCACCCCGTCGCCGCCGGAGATGATCAGAGTATCGAGCCTGGGCGCGTCGGCCAGGGCGGTGGTCAGCAGGGTCGCGCCCGAGGAACTCGGCGTCGGCTCGCCGCGCAGCGACAGGAAGTGCAGGGCATAGGCGCCCGGCGACAGCCGTCCCGCGATCTCGAAGGCCGCGATCGGGCCGGTGGCGTCCAGCAGCTGAAAGCCGGGATAGACGAGAAAGCCGATCGCGCGGGGCATGCCAAGGTCCGTGGCTGAAATCGCGGGAACTACGTCATTTGCGCCAGAGGCTAAGCCAGCGATGCTGCGCCCGTCAATCGCGACGGAGATCAAGAATGACCCAGCCGCTGCACATCGTCATCGCCCTGTTTCCGGGGGTCACCCACCTCGACTTCACCGGTCCGCACCAGATCCTGTGCCGCCTGCCTGGCGCGACGGTGACGACCGCCAGCCTCGCGGGCGGCGAGATCGAGGCCGACGGCCTCGTGTTCGCGCGCCTGCCCAAGCTGTCGGACATCGAGGCCTGCGACGTGCTGATCGTGCCGGGCGGCCTCGGAACGACCGAGGCCATGGGCGATCCCGACTTCATCGCCGAGATCCGCCGGCTGGCCGACGGCGCGCGCTATGTCTGCTCGGTCTGCACCGGCTCGCTGGTGCTGGGCGCGGCCGGGCTGCTGAAGGGCAAGCGCGCCGCCTGCCACTGGGCTTGGCGCGACCAGCTGGCCCTGTTCGGCGCGATCCCCGACCCGTCGCGGGTGGCGCGGGACGGGCGCTACATCACCGGCGGCGGCGTGACGGCGGGCATCGACTTCGCCCTGACCATGGTGGCCGAGCTGGCCGGCGACGACATGGCCCAGAGCATCCAGCTGGCGGTCGAATACGCCCCGGCTCCGCCGTTCGAGGCGGGGCGTCCCGAGACCGCGCCGGAGGCGGTGCTGCGGCGGGTGTCGGCGATCTACGGCAAGGCGATGGACGCGCGAGTCGAGGCGGCGAGGAAGGCGGCGGAGGCGATGTAGCCAGCGCTTCTTCTCTCCTCCCCTCTTGGGGGAGGGGGACCGGCGAAGCCGGTGGAGGGGGCCAGCGCCGACGCGACTGAGTCATGACCAACCCCCTCCGTCACGGCGCGCTTCGCGGCCGCGACACCTCCCCCATGAGGGGGAGAAGAGGGGAAGGGTGATCACCCCACCTTCACTCCCGTCATCGAGATCGCCGCGAAGACGTCGTCGTTGAAGAAGCTGACCGGCTCGCCGGCCGCCGCCGCGCCCAGCACGTAGAGCAGCGGCAGATAGTGCTCGGCGCTGTTGATCGAGGCTTCGGCGTCGGGACCCAAGGTCCGCCAGTCGATCAGCGGGTCGTGGTCGCCCGCCAGGATCAGGCGCTTGGCCGTCTCGTTGAAGCGGTCGGCCCAGGGCGGCGCTTCCGGACGGCGGAAGTCGGCGGCGCGCAGGTTGTGGACGATGTCGCCGCTGCCCATGATCAGCACGCCTTCGTCGCGCAGCGGGGCCAGGCGGCGTCCGGCCGCGTAGTGCCAGCGCTCGGGCCGGGCGCGATCGAGGCTGAGCTGGACGACCGGGATGTCGGCCTCCGGGAACATCGGGGCCAGCACGCCCCAGGCCCCGTGATCGAGGCCCCGCGTCGGGTGCTGGACCACCCGGTCGGGGGCGAGCAGGTCGGCCACCCGCGCCGCCAGGGCCGGATCGCCCGGCGCCCGGTAGCGCACGTCGAACAGCGCCTGGGGGAAGCCGAAGAAGTCGTGGATGGTCTCTGGCGCGGTCGCGGCGCTGACCGCGCTCGCGCCCTGCGTCTCCCAATGGGCGCTGACCATCAGGATCGCCGTCGGGCGGGGCAGGCTCTGGCCCAGACGCCGCCAGTCGCGGCTCCAGGCGTTGTCCTCGATGGCGTTCATCGGCGAGCCGTGGCCGACGAACAGGACGGGCATACGGGGCATGGCGGGGCCTATCGGAAACACTATTGGTTACAGATAGTGGCCGCGACGCCATACCACAAGCCGACCGATCGCTGACGACTTCCGCCGCGCGGCCCGCTTTGTTATGGCCATGCGGTGACCGTCCCGCTGCCCCACGATCCGCCGGGCGAGACCTCCGTCTCGGCTGGCCCGCTTGGCCTCGTCCCAGACGACCAACCGCGGGCGGCGGCCGTCGTGGAGCCCCCCCAGCGCGAGGTCGTGCGCGGCGGGGCCTTGGATTTCCTGCGCTTTCTCGCCTCGCTGCTGATCGTCGTCTATCACTACGGCGCCGAGAGCCCGATCCGGCTGGAGCGCTTCCACCAGGTGTTCTCGCGGGGCTTCCTGGCGACCGACTTCTTTCTGATGCTGTCCGGCTATGTGCTGGGGCGCGCCTATGGCGGGTCGGTGATCCGAGGCCGGATCGGCACGCTCCGGTTCTGGGCGCGGCGCGCGGCGCGGGTCTGGCCAGGGCACCTGATCGTGCTGGCCATGCTGGCGGCGCTGGTGCTGCTGCTCAATCTCGCCGGCACCGACGCCCACAAGCCCAGCCGCTTCGCCTGGGACCAGCTGCCGGTCCAGGCCCTGCTGATCCACGCCTGGGGCTTTCCCAGCGACGGCTGGAACCTGCCCAGCTGGTCGCTGTCGGCCCTGATCGTCTGCTACGCCCTATTCCCGTTCTTCTGGCGAACGGTCAGCCGCGTGCGTCACGCCTGGCTGTTGCCGCTGCGCGCGGCCGCGATCCTGGGCGTCTTCGAGATCATCGCCCGCCAGGTCTTCCACCACGCGCTGCCCGACCTGCAATTCCAGTTCGGCGTGGTGCGGGCGCTGCCGCTGTTCATTCTCGGGGTGTGCTTGGCGCGCGCGGTCGACATGCGCTGGCCGTCCGAGGCCATGGCCCGGGCCCTGCTGTGGGGTGGGATCGCCCTGCTGGTCGTGACCCAGCCGCTGGACCGCTACGCCCTGCCCGACGAGTGGCTGTTCGACGCGCCGTCGCTCACGGCCATCGGCATGATCGTGCTGGGCGCCGGCCGCCTGCCGGTCAAGCATCCGCGCCGCTGGATCGAGGAGGGCGCCAAGCTCTCCTTCGCCTTGTTCATCACCCACATCTTCGTCGGGGTGATCTATTGGAGCGCGGTGCACAGGCTGATCGAGACCGTGCCGATCGGCATCGGCTGGCAGTGGCTGATGTGGGTGGCGGGCTTCCCGATCGCCTACGGCTTCGCCTGGCTGTTCCACACCTTCGTCGACCAGCCGATCCAGGCGCGGCTGCAGCCGCTGTTGCGGAAACAACCCTAGCCGTTCGCGGGGATTTTCAGCGGGCCTCGCCATCGGCGCGCCGGGCCGCTAAATCCCCCTCATGACCCGTCACATCCCCCTGCAAGGCGTCGAGAACTTCCGCGACTTCGGCGACTACGCCGCCGGGGCGGGGCGGCTGAGGAAGGGCGTCCTGTTCCGCTCGGCGCACCAGGCCGAGGCCACCGACGCCGACCTCGAGACCCTGGCGGCGCTGGGCATCGTCACCCTGGTCGACCTGCGCCGGCCCAACGAGCGCGAGCGTTCGCCGTCGCGCCGCTGGGCGGGCTTTTCGGCGGAGGTGATCGACAACGATCTTGGCGTCACCGGCGCCGATCCGTGGCTGGAGTTCATCGCCAGCGCCGACCTGACCGAGGACTCCGTCCACGCCTATATGGACGACTACTATCGCCGCCTGCCGTTCAAGGAACGGCATATCGACCTCTTCCGCCGCTTCTTCCTGGCGCTGGCCGAGGGGCGGGGCCCGGCGCTGATCCACTGCGCGGCGGGCAAGGACCGCACCGGGGTGCTGGCCGCCTTGACCCACCACATCGCCGGCGTCGCCGACGACGACATCATCGACGACTACCTGCTGACCAACGACCCCACGCGCTTCGCGCGGCGGGGTCACATCTTCATGGACAATATCGAGGCCGCCACCGGCCGACGGCCCAGCGAGGGCGCCATGCGCGCGGCCATGGGCGTCGAGGCCCGCTACCTGGCGGCGACGTTCGAGGCGGTGAAGGCCGAACACGGCTCGCTGGACGGCTATCTGGAGACGACCATCGGCCTGGACGCCGCGACCCGCGAGCGCGTGCGGGCGCACATCCTGCTGTAGGCCCTCAAATCCTTAAGGTGACAAACGCCCGTTTAACCGCCAACCTCGCCTGACGGTCCCGGCAGAGGGCCGGCTTCATTGGGTGTGGCATGAGCGAGTTGGCGGGGTCGCCTCCGGGCTTCAGCGAGACCGTGGGCGAGGACGTTCTGGTCCCCGCGCCTCCGAAGCGCCTCTCGCGCGGGGCGCTCGCCTGGATCCTGCACCAGGGCACGCGCGATCCGTACGTGATCCTGGTCACCATCTATGTCTTCGCGCCGTACTTCTCGCGCGTGCTGGTCGGCGATCCGGTCAAGGGCCAGGCGGTCGTCGCCGATATCTCCACGATGTATGGCCTGGTCACCGCGTTCACCGCGCCGCTGCTGGGGGCGTCGATCGAGCGGTTCGGGCCGCGCAAGCCGCTGTTCGCCTTGCTGCTGGCTATCATGATCCCGCTGCTTTGCGCGCTGTGGCTGGCCAAGCCGGGTGGCCTGCCGGTCAGCCTGATCGGCCAAGCGCTGATCGTGCTGGGCGTGGCCTATAACTGGGGCGACGTGCTGAACAACTCGCTGCTGTCGCGCGCCGCCGCGCCGGGGCAGGAGCCGGTGCTTTCGGGCCTGGGCTACGCGGTGGCCAACGGCCTGTCGGTGTCCCTGCTGATCTTCGTGATGTGGGCGTTCGTGCTGCCGGGCGTCGTGCCGTGGTCGTTCGTGCCGTCCGCGCCGCTGTTCGGCCTCAGCCAGACCGCGCACGAGCCCAGCCGCCTGGTCGGCCCCCTCTCGGCGGCCGTGATGCTGCTGGGCGCCATCCCGTTCTTCCTGTGGACCCCCGACGCGCCGCGCACCGGCGTGTCGCTGACGGCCAGCCTGAAGGAAGGCGTGAAGCTGATCGCCGACACCTTCGCCAATCTGAAGGGCCACGCCGAACCGGCCAAGTTCCTGGCCGCGCGGATGTTCTACTGCGACGGCATGACGGCCCTGATCATCTTCGGCGGCCTGTTCGCGGCCGGGCTGATGAAGTGGGGCGAGCTGGAGATGCTGGCCTACGGCATCTCGCTGTCGATCTTCGGCGTGCTGGGCGGCCTGATCGCGCCGTGGCTGGACAAGACCCTGGGGCCGCGCCGGGCCGTGCAGGCCGAGATCTTCGGCTGCATCGTGGTGCTGATGGCCATGCTGGGCATGACCCGCGACAAGATCCTCTATCTCTGGTCTTGGCCGGAGGCGAGCCACGCGCCGGTCTGGAGCTTCCCGCTCTTCAACACCCTGCCCCAGCTGATCTATCTGGGGCTGGGCCTCTTGGTCGCGGTGTTCGTCACCGCCCAGTACGCCTCGAGCCGGACGCTGCTGGTGCGGCTGGCCCCGCCCGACCGGATGGCGGCGTTCTTCGGCCTGTTCTCGCTGTCGGGCACGGCGACCATGTGGCTGGGCTCGCTGCTGGTGGCCCTGGCGACCAAGCTGTTCCACAGCCAGGTCGCCGGCTTCCTGCCGATCGCCGGCCTGCTGGCGCTGGGGCTGCTGGGCCTGTTCAGCGTGAAGGGCGGCGGCCGGGAGGGGTGAGGGGCGCCTGCTTGCGATTGCTCTTGACCGCCCGCCAGCGTTCCGCGAGCTCCTGGAACAATGCTCTCCCCCAATTGTCTTCCTCGCCCTTGTGGCGAGGATCCATGGTGAAGCCAGGTTCGGCGCAAAGGGGCTTCGTCGGCGACGGGGCCAGGCGGGAAGATCAACCTGATCGAGCGGACCAATCCGTTCTGGGATGACCTTTATCCCGAGCTGATTTGAAGCCTCAGTTCGACGTCGACCACAGCACCGTGTCGGACTTGCGCGGCCGCAGGTAGTAGGTGCGCATGAAGGTCATGCTGGTGGGCAGAACGAGCTTGATCGGGGAGGCGTAGGTATAGCTGACCTTGGCCATGATCACGCTCTGGCTGGCGGGCAGCACGCTGGCCGGGATGGTGGTGACCACGGCGTTCTGGGCCGGGCAGCTTGTCATGCCGGTCACCGAGGCCTTGGACCACGACACGGTGTCCTTGCCGGTGGAGTCCGACACGACGCTGGCCACGCACATCTGCAGGGTCGAGGTCGGGAACGGCGCCATGATGGTCGTCCCGATCGTGAAGATGTCGCTGGTCTTGCTGGGACCGGTCTGGGCGTTCTGGGCCACCAGGTCGCCGATGGTCGAGGCGATGTTCGACAGGCGCCGCTGGGCCATCATCGCCTGGGTCATCTCGGCCATGCCGCAGTACATCACGATCAGCACCGGGGCGATCAGGGCGAACTCGACGGCCGAAACACCGCGCCGATCGCGCCAGAAGCTCTTAAGAGCGGGCTTTCTCGCGCGGCCGCTCATTGGTCGTAGGGCTCATTGGTGAAGGCGGTGGCGGCGTAGATGATCCGCTTGCCGTTGCTGCTCTGCAGGCCCGTCTGAAGCAGCGGCGTGATCAGCGGCCAGGTGTAGTAGGCCCGGACGAGCACGATCGAACCGGCCGTGCCCGGGTTCCAGTTCATGGTCGTCGGCACCGTGCCGGCGCTGGCCGAGGTGGCGCTGGTCGCGTAGTCGGCGAAGGTCCGCACGTCGATCTGCAGGGCCGAGCCGCAGGTGGACGCTCCGATCCAGCTCATCCGGTTGCAGACGGCGGTCTTGAAGCTGGACGCCGTGCCGCCGCTGTTCTGGATCTCGCCGGTGCGGATGGTGCGGCCGGCGTCGATCACCGCGTTCTCCAGGGTCAGGGACACCAGGAAGACGAGGCCCAGCTCGATGATGGCGAAGACCAGCATCAGGAACGGAATGGCCACCAGGGCGAACTCGACGGCGGTCGCGCCGCGCTCGGCGCGCGCGAAACGGCCCGCCAGGCGAGCCAGGCGGCGGCGGGCGCGGACGAGGGTGAGGCCGTGGACCATGGCGCGCGACGCTAGCGCAACGATCCTAACCACTGGTTAGGAACGCGCCCGCTCACGCGCGCGAGTCTTTTAGGGCACGGTCGGAGCCGCCGTCGCCGCGCCGGCGGCGGCCGCGCCCAGCCGCGTGCACTGGGCGGCGCAGGCATAGTTGCTGGCGACCGCGCCGCGATAGATGGTCACGCCGCCGCCGCTGTTTTCCGACACCACGATCTGCCGATCGGCCAGGGCGCGGCCGCCGGGACCGAAGGCCAGCAGGCTGGTCACGCCCGGGCGCTTGCCCAGGACCACCAGGGTGCGGTCGTTGACGACGCTGACGTCGGCCACGGCCGGGTCGCCGACCACGATGTCGCGGACCGGCGCCCCCAGATTCACATAGGAGGCTTGGCCCGCCGCGACCGGCAGATCCGCCGAGTTTGGCGTCGGCAGGCTCCGGGCCGGGAGCATCTGGGCCCGCGCGGACAGGGCGCCGAGGGGCGCGATCAGGGTCGCGGCGGCGACGAAGGCGAGCGAAAGGCGGCGCATGAGGGTTTCCGATCCCGGGTCCGAACGGGTCCAGTCTCATTTTTATTGGTCAACAAAAGACTAAAGCGACGCCGGGCGCGGCGAAGCGTCGCCCAAGAAAGTCGTTGAATCAGAAGGCCTTGGCCAAGGTGGCGGTCTCCATGGTTAAGAACAAATAACAGTAAATACAAATAAACCAAAAGAAAATCGCCGAAAACTATTCGGCATTTACTGGCCATTAAGTGAGGTCGGCGAAATTGATCGTGTTTTCGGGGGTGAGCAAGTCGAGCTGGCTTGAGAACCTCAAATCAACCAACCCTGGTTAAGGAGACCAAGTCATGACCAAGTTCGTCACGCGCTTCCTGAAGAATGAATCGGGCGCCACGGCCATCGAATACGGCCTCATCGTCGCCCTGATCGCCGTCGTCATCGCGACCGCCGTCACGACCCTCGGCACCAACCTGAAGACCGCCTTCACGAAGGCCGGCACCACCGTGTCGACGGCGGCTGGCACCTAAGCCAACCTCGCGACACGCTCGAAAAAAGAGGGTCGGGGCTTCGCGCTCCGGCCCTTTTTCTTTGGGTTCGGCAAGTCTTCGCGGCGGGAGACACTTGGTTCGCGGCCGGCTTTTCCGACGCCAGGGACCTCGCGGGAAACCATTGCTTCACCGGTCGCGTCCCATAGTGGCGCGAGATCGAAACCAAGGCGCCTTCGTCCCCATGCAGGCTATTCAGATCCCGCTGCTGCTGATCTTTCCGGCCCTGGCCATCGTGGGCGCGCTGAAGGACCTGACCAGCTACACGATCCCGAACTGGATCTCGCTGGCGCTGATCGCCGCCTTCGTTCCGGCCGCCCTGGTCAGCGGCGCGCCGCTGGGTCAGATCGGCCTGTGCCTGGCCGTCGGCTTCGTGGGCCTCTTGATGGGCATGGGCATGTTCGCGGCCGGCTGGATCGGCGGCGGCGACGGCAAGCTGTTCGCGGTCTGCGCCCTGTGGCTGGGCTGGCCCGCCGCCCTGCCGTTCATGCTCTATACGGGTCTGGCCGGCGGCGCCCTGACCTTCGCCATCCTGGCCCTGCGCTCGGGCTGGCTGGCCCCGGCCGTGGCCGGCGGTCCGGCGTGGCTGCGCAAATTGGGCGCGGAGGGCGGCGACCTGCCCTACGGCGTCGCCATCGCGATCGGCGCCCTGGTCGCCTTCCCGCAAGGCGCGCTGGCCCACGGCCTGCTGGGCTGAAGCCCCTCTCGTCCTCTCTCGCCGGGGCGCGCGGCGCGACAGCCTGTCGCGCGATTTCCTAGCCCGCCGTTAAAAACTTTTAGCGCCCGTTAACCATGCGCGGGCGAGCATGGGCCGTAGCCAGAAGGGCTGACTGACGAATCGCGCGCGTTCGCCTGAAGGCGGCCACGCGGCTCACCCCAGAGTTTTCAGCCCGCGCATGAGCCCCGTCCGTCTCCTGATCGTCCTGGTCGCCGCGATCTCGGCCATCGGCCTGGCCGTCGTGTTGCAGCGCGTGCTGGGCGGCAAGCCGGTCGCGCCCATGGTTCGCGCCGCGCCCGCGGCGGCGCCGGGCAAGCCCATGACCCAGGTCCTGGTCGCCAAGCGCGACCTGCCCGTCGGGACCCGCCTGGTGGCCAGCGACGTCACCTGGCAGGCCTGGCCCTCCGACGCGATCAATGGCGCCTTCATCACCAACGGCGCGGCGCCGCCCAAGCCGGACGGCAAGGTCGCCGAGGCCAAGGCGACCCTGGCCGCCACGGCCGACCAGATGATCGGCGCCGATCCGTCCAAGGCGGTCGAGGGCGCGATCGTCCGCGACGCCATCCTGACCGGCGAGCCGATCACCCCTCGCAAGATCGTGCGGGGCGGCGAGGGCGGTTATCTGTCCGTCGTCCTGACCCCCGGCAAGCGCGCCATGTCCGTGCCGGTCAGCTCCGACACCGCCGTGGGCGGCTTCATCCTGCCGGGCGACCGCGTCGACGTGCTGTCGACGCGCGAGGTCTCGGGCGGCGGCGGCGAGGGCGGGCCGAGCCTGGGCAAGGCGACGGTCGCCGAGACCGTGCTGCAGAACATCCGCGTGCTGGCGCTCGACCAGAACACCGCCGCCGACAAGGACGCCAAGTCGATCGTCGCCGCCACCGCCACCCTCGAGGTCGGACCGGCCGAGGCCGAGGCCCTGGCCAAGGCCAAGGCGTCCGGCCCGATCACCCTGGCGTTGCGGGCCTATACCGACCTCGGCGGCCCGTCGGGCATGACCCGGCCCGTGACCGTCGACGACTCCACCGTCCGCATCAACCGCGGCGGCGCGACCACCAGCGTGGCGGTGCGCCCGTGAACCGCCCCTTGGACGCTTCCCCGAAAGCCCAGATGTCCTTCAAGCGTCGCCTCCTGACGGCCCACGCGGCCGCCCTGCTGGCCATGTCGTCGAGCGCGCCGGCCTTCGCCGACGGCCCGGTCGGCGGCTCGCACCTGTATCGCCCGCCGGCCCGCGCCGTCCGCGCCGCGCCCCCGCCGCCGGCGCCCGCCCCGGTCACCTACGCCCCTTCCGCCGGCGAGCAGGTGGCGCGCGTCACCCTGACCGCCGACCAGGACACCGCGACCCTGGAACTGGCCAAGGGCAAGTCGGCGATCGTCGAGCTGCCCAGCGAGGTCCGCGACCTCCTGGTCACCAATCCCCAGACCGCCGACGCGGTGCTGCGCGACAAGCGGCGGATCTACATCGTCGCCCTGGCCGAGGGCACGACCGACGCGGCCTTCTTCGACGCCGCCGGTCGCCGGATCCTGACCCTGAACATCCGCGTCACCCAGCCGGTCGACCAACTGGCCGCGACCCTGGGCCGGATCATGCCCGAGGCCAAGATCACCGTCTCGCCCGTGCGCGACAGCGTGGTGCTGAGCGGCCTGGTGCGCAACGCCGCCGAGTCGGAAAGCGCCGCGCGCGTCGCCGCCCAGTTCGTCGGCTCGCCCGACAAGGTCCTGAACATGCTCAGCGTCGCGGGCAAGGACCAGGTGATGCTGCAGGTCCGCATCGTCGAGGTGCAGCGCAACGTCATCAAGCAGCTGGGCGTCAATCTGAACGCCGTGCTGGGGCAGCTGGGCTCCGATCAGTTCACCCTGGGCTTCTCGCCGACCTACGGGGTCAATGGCGGCCTGCTGGGCGGCATCAACGGCGGCTACAAGCTGGACACCACCTCGCAGCCGACCAATCCGATCCCCAGCCTGTTCGGCGCGATCCCCGGCGCGAATTCGGGCGTCTCGCTGCTGAACTATCTGCAGCGCTTCCTCGCCAGCGACAGCTCGTTGACCAGCGCCCAGAGGGGCTATCTCGGCTCCTACGTCAATTCGGTCGCGGGCCGGACGACCGCCGTGATCCCGTCGGGCAACTCGACGATCACCTATACGATGAACGATGTCGGCATCTCGGCGGCCCCCCTGCCGTCGGCGGTCCAGTCGTACCTGCAGAACGGGTCGGTCACCGGCGGCAACGCCGCGGCCAATCTGTGGATGCAGAACTTCATGAGCAATCTGAACTCGGTCACGCCGGGGACGGGGTTCTACCAAGACAAGGGCAACCCGCTGGCCAACGTGACCAACAACCTGGCGGGCAGCGACGGCGTCAACTCCGCCAAGGGCATGTTGCAGGCGTTCGAGCGGGTGGGCTTGGTGCGCACGCTCGCCGAACCGAACCTGGCGGCCGTGTCCGGCGAGGCCGGCCACTTCCTGGTCGGCGGCGAGTTCCCGGTCCCGACGGGCAGCGACCTGTCGGGGAAGGTCACGCTGGAGTTCAAGCCCTACGGCGTGGGTCTGGGCTATACGCCGGTGGTGATGTCCGGCGGCCGCATCTCGCTGAAGGTGTCGACCGAGGTCTCGGAACTGACCAGCGTCGGCGCGTTCTCGCTCGCGGCGGGTCCCAACGCCACTCTGACGGTCCCGGGCCTGTCGGTCCGTCGCGCGGAAACCACGGTGGAGCTGCCGTCGGGCGGCTCGTTCATGATCGCCGGTCTGCTTCAGCAGACGACCAAGGAGATGATCGACGCCGTGCCGGGGATGACCAGCATGCCGATCCTGGGCGCGCTGTTTCGCTCGCGCGACTTCCTGAACAATCAGACCGAGCTGGTGATCATCATCACCCCCTACATCATCGACCCGACCAAGCCTCAGAACCTGCAGACGCCGGCTGACGGCCTGCGCTTCGCCGACGACATGAGCACGGTGCTGCTGGGGCGGCTGAACAAGGTGGTCAAGGCGCCGGCCGGCGCCAACGCGGGGCGCGCCTATCAGGGCCCCGTGGGCTATGTGATCGAGTAAGGACGCCGCCATGACGCACCGTGATCTCGTCAAGACCGTCCTGATGGCCGCCGCCCTGCTGGGGCTGGCCGCCTGCGCCTCGACCCCGCCGGATCAGGGACCCAACAAGAACGCCGCCACCGAGACCCAGCAGTGGATGGACCGCATCAAGGTCACCTCCGCGCCGGACGAGATCGTGCTGGCGACCCACGCCACCGGCGTGTCGGCCAACCAGTCCGCGGCGCTGGAGGCCCTGGTCGGCCGCTGGCTGGAGGCCGAAGCGCGCGAACTGGTCGTCACCGCGCCGAACGGCGCCGGCGCCATGGCCAGCCAGGTCCGCGATCGCCTGATCCTGTTCGGCGCGCCCGGCGCGCGCGTGCGGGTCGTCGGCTTCGATCCGACCGGCCCCGAGGACAACACCATCCGCGTCGGCTTCCTGCGCTACGAGGCCGAGCGGCCCAAGTGCGGCCAGCGCTGGGAAAACCTGTCGGCGACCCGCAACAACGTCGTCTATGAGAACTTCGGCTGCGCCATGGCGGCGAACCTCGCCGCCCAGGTGGCCAATCCCGAGGACCTGGTCCGGCCGCGCGACATGACGCCGCCCGACGCGGGCCGCCGGAACGACATCCTGGGCAAGTACCGCAAGGGCGAGATCACCAGCTCCAAGAAGGACGAGCAGGCCAGCGGGACCGTCTCGAAGGCGATCCCGTAATGCGGCCGACCGACAACGATCCCTTCGACCTGGGCTTCGACGCCGCCGACGAGTTCACGACCGGCGCGGCCGATCCCTGGCGCTCGTCCGCGCCGTCCCTGAACCCGGCCATCGACGGCTTCGACGACCCGTTCGCGGACTTCCCGCCCGCGCGTCCGGGGGAGGACGCTCCGCCGCCATGGAATCCGCGGCAGACTCCCCAGACCCGCCCGGCCCCGCAGCCGCAGCGCGCGGCCCAGCCCGCGCCGGCGCCGGTCGTGGAGCGGCGCGAGCAGGACGACGGCGGCTTCGAGATCCCCGCGGCGCGATCGGCCGCGCCGGCGCCGGTCTATCCCGAGGCGCTCGCCGACGGCGGCCTGGGCGAGGCGGTGATCCCGCGGATCACCATCCACGCCTTCTGGTCACGTCCCGAGACCGCCCAGCTGGTCGAGACCGCCGCCGCCGACCGCCGCATGGCCCGCGCCTCGACCATCGCGCGCGAGGGCGGCCTCGAGGCGGCCGTCGACTATTACCAGAACCAGCCGACTCCCTCGCTGGTGATGGTCGAGACGATGGACGGCGCCCAGCGCCTGCTACACCTGCTCGACAGCCTGGCCCAGGTCTGCGACCCGGGCACCAAGGTGGTCGTCATCGGCCAGACCAACGACATCGCCCTCTATCGCGAACTGATGCGGCGCGGCGTCAGCGAGTACCTGACCCAGCCGCTGTCGCCGCTGCAGGTGATCCGGGCGGTCGGCGCGCTCTACGCCGACCCGGCCGCGCCGTTCATCGGCCGCCAGATCGCCTTCGTCGGCGCCAAGGGCGGGGTCGGCGCCTCGACCCTGGCGCACAACTTCGCCTGGGCCATGGCCGAGAAGATGGAGACCGCCACGGTGCTGGTCGACCTGGACCTCGCCTTCGGCACCGCCGGTCTCGACTTCAACCAGGACCCGCTGCAAGGCGTGCTGGACGCGCTGACCCAGCCCGAGCGCCTGGACCCGGTGCTGATGGATCGGATGATGGTTCGCTGCGGCGACCGCCTGTCGCTGTTCGCCGCCCCGGCCACGCTGGACGACGACTACGAGATCGGCGCGGACGCCTATGAGGAGGTGACCCAGAAGATCCGCGGCGCGGCGCCGTTCGTGGTGCTGGACATCCCGCACGTCTGGAACGCGGCGACCCGGCGGGTGCTGATCGGCTCCGACGACCTGGTGGTGGTCGCGACGCCCGATCTGGCCAGCCTGCGCAACGCCAAGAACATCATCGACCTGGTGCGCGCCGCCCGCCCGAACGACATTCCGCCGCGCCTGGTCTTGAACCAGGTCGGCGTGCCGGGCCGGCCCGAGATCCCGGTCAAGGACTTCGGCGAGGCCCTGGGCGTGCAACCGTCCCTGGTCCTGCCGTTCGATCCCAAGCCCTACGGCCAGGCGGCCAACAACGGTCAGATGCTGGCCGAGGTGGCCCCGAAGTCGAAGGCGGCCGAGGGCCTGGAGCATCTGGCGCGGCTGATCAGCCGCCGCGAACCGCCGGCGCCGGAGAAGACGTCGATATTCTCGGGCCTGTTCAAGAAGAAATAGATGTTCGGCAAGCGCGACCCGTCAGCTCCCGGCGAGAAGAAAGCGCCGCCCCCCGCGCCCGCGGGCGGAGCGGCCATCGCCACGCGGCCGCAACGCGTCGAGCCCGCCGCCGAGCCCAAGGCGCCGGCGCCCAAGGTCAATGGTCCGGCCCCCAAGGCGACCCAGGGCCTGGAACAGCTGCGCGCCGCCCAGGGCCAGCCGCAGACCGCCTCGATCGTCCGCGAGCAGAGCGACTACTACCACGCCACCAAGACGACGATCTTCAACGCCCTGCTGAACACCATCGACCTGAGCCAGCTGGCCCAGCTCGACCACAAGCAGGCGGCCGAGGAGATCCGCGACATCGTCGCCGAGCTGGTGGCGATCAAGAACGTCTCGATGTCGGTGGCCGAGCAGGAGCACCTGGTCCAGGACATCATCAACGACGTCCTCGGCTATGGCCCGCTGGAGCCGCTGCTGGCGCGCGACGACATCGCCGACATCATGGTCAACGGCGCGCACCGGGTGTTCATCGAAGTCGGCGGCAAGGTCCAGCTGACCAATGTCCGCTTCCGCGACAATCTGCAGCTGATGAACATCTGCCAGCGGATCGTCAGCCAGGTCGGCCGCCGCGTCGACGAAAGCTCGCCGATCTGCGACGCGCGCCTGCCCGACGGCTCGCGCGTCAACGTCATCGCGCCCCCCTTGGCGCTGGATGGCCCGACCCTGACCATCCGGAAGTTCAAGAAGGACAAGCTGACCATGAAGAACCTGGTGGAGTTCAACTCCATCAGCGCCGAGGGCGCGCGGGTTCTGGGGGTCATCGGCGCCTGCCGCTGCAACGTGATCATCTCGGGCGGCACGGGCTCGGGCAAGACGACGCTGCTCAACACCATGACCGCCTTCATCGACCCCACCGAGCGGGTCGTGACCTGCGAGGACGCGGCCGAACTGCAGCTGCAGCAGCCGCACGTGGTGCGCCTGGAAACCCGGCCGCCCAATCTTGAGGGCTCGGGCGCGGTGACCATGCGCGACCTGGTCAAGAACTGCCTGCGGATGCGTCCCGAGCGGATCATCGTCGGCGAAGTGCGCGGTCCCGAGGCGTTCGACCTGTTGCAGGCCATGAACACCGGCCACGACGGCTCGATGGGCACGCTGCACGCCAACAGCCCGCGCGAGGCGATCAGCCGCGTCGAGAGCATGATCACCATGGGCGGCTACGGCCTGCCCTCGAAGACCATCAAGGAGATGATCGTCGGCTCGGTCGACGTGATCATCCAGGCCGCCCGCCTGCGCGACGGCTCCCGGCGCATCACCCACATCACCGAGGTCGTGGGCCTGGAGGGCGACGTGATCGTCACCCAGGACCTGTTCGTCTACGAGATCACCGGCGAGGACGAGCACGGCCGCGTGGTCGGCAAGCACCGCTCGACCGGCATCGCCCGCCCCCGCTTCTGGGATCGCGCCCGCTATTACGGCCTGGAGCGCGAGCTGGCCGAAGCCCTCGACGCGGCGGAGTAGGCGATGCTGTTCATCATCGTCGGGATCCTGGGCTTCATCACGATCGCGGGCCTCGGCTTCGCCTTCGCCGGCGGCGACAGCGCCCAGGTCAAGGCCGCCAAGCGCGCCCAGCTGATCGCCGGCGGCGGCGAGCGCCAAGCCAGCGTCCGGGCCAAGGCCGCCGCCAACACCCCCGACGCGCGTCGCCAGACCATCCTCAAGGCCCTGAAGGACCAGGAACGCAAGCAGAAGAAGGCCTCGCTCAGCGTCGCGGCGCGGATGCAGGCGGCGGGCCTGGGCGAGAATGTCCAGATGTTCTGGATCGTCAGCGCCGTGCTGGGCGGCTTCGTGGCGGTGCTGATGCTGCTGCTCGGCCAGATTCCGCTGGTGGCGCTGGGCGCGGGCTTCGCCGCCGGCGCCGGCCTGCCGCGCTGGGTGCTCGGCTTCCTGGCCAAGGGGCGGGTGCAGAAGTTCACCGAGGCCTTCTCCGACGCCATCGACATCATCGTGCGCGGCATCAAGTCGGGCCTGCCGGTCCACGACTGCCTGAAGATCATCGGCAAGGAGTGTCCCGAGCCGCTGGCCGGCGAGTTCCGCATCCTGACCGAGAACGTCGCCATGGGCGTGCCGATGGATGCGGCGCTCGAGAAGATGTACGAGCGGATGCCGACCAACGAGCTGCGCTTCTTCTCGATCGTGCTGGCCATCCAGCAGAAGACCGGCGGCAACCTGGCCGAGGCGCTGGGCAACCTCTCCACCGTGCTGCGCGCGCGCAAGCTGATGAAGGAGAAGATCAAGGCGCTGTCGGCCGAAGCCGTGGCCTCGGCCTTCATCATCGGCAGCCTGCCGCCGGGCGTCGTCCTCCTGCTGAGCATCATGTCGCCGTCCTACATGGCGCCGATGTTCAGCGACCCGCGCGGCCACCTGTTCATGCTGGTCGGCGGCGTTTGGATGAGCATCGGCATCTTCGTGATGCGCAAGATGATCGACTTCAAGTTCTGAGGGGCAGGGCCGCGTGAATATCGTCCAGACCCTGACCAACCCCTCCAACATCCTGACGGCGTTCATCGCCCTGGTGGTGTTCGCCACGATCATCACCCTGGCCTCGCCGGCCCTGCGGGACAACAATCTGGAAGGCCGGCTGAAGTCGGTCGCCAACCGGCGCGAGGAGCTGCGGCGCCGCTCGCGCCAGAACATCGCCGCCCGCGCCTCGGGCGGCGGCCGGCTGCGCCATACCGACGAGGGCCTCTACAAGAACGTGGTCGAGCGGCTGCAGCTGTCGCGGCTGCTGGAGGATCCGAAGGTCGTCGACAAGCTGGCCCAGGCCGGCTTCCGCGGTCCCCGGCCGGTGACGGCCTTCTACTTCTTCCGCTTCGTGATGCCGTTCGTGTTCGGCGCCGTGACGGCCTTCTACCTCTACGTGGTCAACGACTTCGGCCTGCTGCCGATGCAGAAGATGTGCGCCTGCATCGCCTTCGTCGCGCTCGGCTACTACGCGCCCAACGTCTACATCACCAACATCGCCCAGAAGCGGCGGGAGTCGATCGTCGCGGCGTTCCCAGACTCGCTCGACCTGCTGCTGATCTGCGTCGAGAGCGGCATGTCGATCGAGGCGGCGATCCAGAAGGTCGGGTCGGAAGTCGGGGCCCAGTCGATGGAGCTGGCCGAGGAGCTGTCCCTGCTGACGGCCGAGCTGTCGTACCTGCCCGACCGGCGCCTGGCCTATGAGGGCCTGGCCCGCCGGACCAACCATCCGGGCATCAAGTCGGTGGCCACGGCCATGATCCAGGCCGAGCGCTACGGCACCCCCCTGGGCGCCGCCCTGCGGGTGATGGCCAAGGAGAACCGCGAGCTGCGCCTGTCCGCCGCCGAGAAGAAGGCCGCCGCCCTGCCGGCCCAGCTGACCGTGCCGATGATCATGTTCTTCCTGCCCGTGCTGTTCATCATGATCCTGGGTCCGGCGATCATGAAGGTGCAGGACGTGTTCGGGAAACACTGAGCGGGGCGGTGACGCTCAGCCACTCCCTTCCTAGGCCCAGAGCGGGGAAGGGCGCTTGTTTCGCGGTCGCCCTGGCCATTCCTGGCCCAACCCTTGCGCGAGCCCGGCCGAACAGTTTCGGTTTGGGACAAACGTCATGGCTCACGCATCTGGCAAGCAGTCTTCCGTCCGCGCGTTCGCCAAGGCGGAGGAGGGCGGGGCGGCCGTCGAGATGGCCCTGCTGCTGGGCCTGGCGGCGTTCTTCGCCTTCAGCCTGCGTCACGTGCTGGTCGAGCCGGTGTTGGCGATCTTCAACCGCGCCACCCAGGTGATCAGCCAGGCCCTGGCGGGCTAGGGCTTACGAAGATCTCGACACCATAATCCGTGTCATCCCGGAAGCCTCGCGGAGGCTGTCCGGGACCCAGGCGCAACCGCATTGCATCGGCCCCTGGGTCCCGGCTCTCCGCTTCGCCGCGGCCGGGATGACAAGGAAATATTGCGCCGAAGCCTAAAGCGCGCCCCGCACCACGGTCAGCGACCACGGCGGCAGGACCAGCGGCGTCGTCCCGTCCTGGCGCCCGCGGCGCGGCGGCAGCTCGCGCTCGGGATGGCTCTGCTCGCCGGCGTCCCTCCAGGCGTAGCGCGAGCGGTCGTAGGTCCAGGTCTCCACCGGGCCGGCGAAGGCGCGGCCGTCGCTGAAGGCCAGGCGCGTGGCGTGCGCGGCCTTGGCGTCGCGATTGACCAGCATCAGCGCCCACTGTCCGTCCGGCCGCTCGACGGCGTAGGCGGTGACCAGCGGCCGGCCCTTGGCGTCGCGGGCCTCCGCGCTGGCCGGCCAGAGCCGGTGCCGGCCATGGCCGCCGTCGGTCCAGGCGTTGGTCAGCAGCCAGGCGGCCCAGAAGGTCGGCGTGCGCCACTTGGCCTGGCCGTCCGGCCCGGTCTGCCAGGTCATCATGTTGCCGTAGCCGGCGCAGGCCTGGTGCTGGTTGATCGGCTGGTTGGGCGTGTAGCCGAACAGGAAGGCCTGGGCCCCGCCGCGGGTCATGAACTGGCCCACGATGTCGGCGTTCAGCAGCGCCGCCGGGATCTCCGACATCACCCGCCCCGAATAGGCCGAGAAGCCGTACTCGCTGATCACCAGCGGCGCGGTCACGTGGTCGGCCTTCAGGCGGGCCAGATCGGCGTCCAGCATCGCCGTCTGGTCCAGCAGCTTCTCGTCGATCCGGCCGCAGACGTCGTCGAACGGGTAGCGCTCGAACGAGAAGAAGCCGAGGTCGGAGAGGCGCCCCCGCGCCGCCAGGGCGTCGACGAAGCGGCGGGTCCAGGAGCGGTCCTCGCCGACCTCGGCCGCCCACATGTCGGCGACGGCGGCCTGCGAGCTGGGGCCGCCGGTGACGATCTTCGGATCCACCGCGCGCACCGCGTCGGCCATCTGGATGTAGAGCGCGGCATAGTCCTCGGGCGCCCCGTACTGGCCATCGGCCTCCTCGCCGAGCTCGACCTGCGTCACGGGATGGCCGCGCCGCTTCAGATAGCGGATCTCGGCGGCGACGTTCTCGGGCGTGTCGAACAGGGTCCCGACCGGGACCATCATCGGCAGGCCGCGCGTCAGGCCCGTCTGGTAGACGAGGTCCAGGCCCGGCTGCTCCAGGCCAAGGTCGATGTCGCTCGCCCGGTGCCAGGGGTCGGTCGAGGAGACGTGCATGATGCTCTGGGTCGTGTTCGAGCGGCCCTTGCGCACCGCGTCGACGAACCGCCCGCCCTCCAGCCGGCCGAACCCGACCTCGGCCACGGCGTAGCCCAGGCCGTCGCGGACGTCCCTGGAGCCCTTCGGCGCGGTCCCGGACGAGCGGGTCATCAGCACCCGGATCATGATCGTCGTCACCGGCGCGTCCGCCAGCTTCAGGGTCGAGACGCCGCCGGTCGCGCCCTTGATGTCGCCGTGGGGGAAGGTGACCCAGCGGCCGTCCGGGTCCCAGTCGTCCTGGCCGGTCCAGTACTGCACCTGGTAGTCGACCGCGTAGGGCGTGGCCCAGGTCAGGCGGGCGGCGTCGATCGCCTGCCTGCCGCCCAGCTCGACGGCCAGCCACTGCGGCCGCGCCGGCGCGTGGGTGTAACGGCTGTCCAGATAGGGGTTCGACTTCCAGAAGGTCGCGGGATCGCCGTCGTCCAGCCGCGAATAGCCGCTGTTGTTGGCGTTGTCCTTGGTCATGCCCCGCCGGGGCAGGTCGTAGCCGTGGGACAGCAGGATCGGCGCGCCCGGCCGGTCGTCCGACGTCCAGTAGCCCTGGGCGCGGGCGGGGTCGCTCCAGCGGCCCTTGGGGTTCCAGTGCCAGGCCTCGACGCCCAGCTCGGTCCGCAGGCGATAGGTGACGCGCGGCAGGCCCACGGCCTTCATGGCGGCGATGTTGCGCGGCGTGTAGGTCGCCTTGACCTCGCCCCGGCCCATGCCGTCCAGCCCGCCGCCGAACGCCTCGTCGGGTCGGAAGACGTTGGCCGGCTTGCCGGCGGACAGGTCGATCGTCACCCGGTCGGGCACGGTCAGGGCGGCGGCGAGGGCGAGGACGGCGATCACGGCGGCGAGTCAAGCCTTGGCGTTGAGGCGAAATGGGGGCGCGCTGCGGGCCCCCGCGCCGTCGATATCGGATGCGGCGCCCGACGCCTACCCGACGAACGCCCGCTCGATCACGAAGTCGCCGGGTTCGGCGTTGGAGCCTTCCTTCAGCCCCTGGGCCTCGAGGATCGCGGCGGTGTCCCTGATCATGGCCATCGAGCCGCACAGCATGGCCCGGTCGTGCTCGGGATCGAAGGCGGTCTGGTCGAGGCCGAGGTCGCGGAACAGCTGGCCCGAGGCGATCAGGTCGGTGAAGCGGCCCTGGCGCTCGAACGGCTCGCGCGTGACGGTGGGGTAATAGGTCAGCTGGGCGCGGGCCTCGTCGCCGACCAGCGGATCGTCGAAGATGTCGTGGGTGAAGAGCTCGCGATAGGCCAGCTCCTTCACCTCGCGCACGCCGTGGGCGACGATGACGCGCTCGAAGCGGGCATAGGCGTCCGGGTCGCGGGCCACCGACAGCCAGGGCGCCAGGCCCGTGCCGGTGCCGAACAGGAAGAGGCGCTTGCCGGGCTTGACGGCGTCGAGGACCAGGGTCCCGGTCGGCTTCTTGCCCAGCAGGATCTGGTCGCCGGGCTGGATCAGTTGCAGGCGCGAGGTCAGCGGGCCGTCCGGAACCTTGATCGAGAAGAATTCCAGCTCCTCGGCGAAGCTGGGCGAGGCCACCGAATAGGCGCGCAGGATCGGCTTCTTCTCGCCAAGATCCTCGCGCGGCGGCAGGCCGATCATCACGAACTCGCCCGAGCGGAAGCGGAAGCTGGCGGGGCGGGTGATGGCGAAGCTGAACAGGCGATCGGTCCAGTGCTTGACCCAAAGCACCGTCTCGACGTGGTGGGGGGCTTCCTTCGCCGGCGCGGCGGCGGTCGCGGGGGCCGTCATCAAACTCTTGAATCCTTGGCGCGCGGGGCGCGGGCGACGCCGCCAAGCCGGGTGGGCGGCGTGCGTCTCATGTGAGCAAGGCGGCGCCGGAGTCAACGCCGCTTGTCTGAAGGCCGGCGGGGAAAAACTGACGACGCGCGACCGCCCGCCGCATCCGTCGGCCCCCGGAAAGATCACGCGCAGTATTCGCAAGTGCGAAAAGGTCGCGACACGGTAGGCCAGTAGTCGTTCAGATGGCCGGGCCTTTGATCCGTATCCGGTGCGAGATTGCGCGGTTGAGCGACGATGGTCGCCAAGTTGTCCGTGTTCGGCATGCTGGCGGGCATTCTTTTGCGAGATCGCCAAAATCACGGAACCGCTTTTTCGAAAAAGGCGAAAATGTGATTGCCGGTCCTGGAATCGAGGCGCAGACTTCCCGTTGCTTCGTTCGCGAAGCCAACGATACGGAGGAACGTATGCGGGTTTGGTTCGTAGGGGCCGCCGCGGCGGCCGGTCTGTTAGCGTTTGGTTTGGCCGGTTGCAGCGACGGCGGCGCGAAGACGAAGGTCGCGCAAGCCAATCAAGTGGTCGTGGAAGGCACGTCGGTGACGGCGTCGGGCTGCGTCCGCCCGGTGGAGAAGACCAACTGCCTGGTCGTGAAGGGCCGAGGCGGCGGATATTACGACATCAGTTCGGCCAATCCGGCCCCCGATCTCAGCAAGGGCGTGGCGATCTCGCTGCAAGGCACGGACAGGGGCAAGAACACCCAGTGCGGGCGTGAGCTGACTGACGTGAAGTTCTCCTATCTGGGCATCCAGTGCGGAGCGACGACGACGCCGGCCTCGGCCGAGGCCGAGAAGGCCGACAAGACCAAGACGTCGAAGGCGGGCTAGAGGCTATCTGTTTCGAATGGGATCATTCGAGACAGATAGACGGCCTTAGCCTTCGGTCCGGGGCTCGTCGGGATCGGCGTCCGGATCGTTCCGGGCGTTCGGCGAGCGGTCGGGCGAGAGCGCGCCCGTGCCGGGATCCGTCTGTGTCTGGGGCGAGCGTGTGCTGGCGGCCGCGCCGTCGGGCTCCGTGGCCGGGCGGGGCGGCTGGCCGTCGTCGTTTCCGCGCGCCTGATTCTCGTTCTCGACCTCGCGATTCGACGGACGGTCGGCGTGCGGGTCTGGCGAGGCGGGGTTCGAGATCGTCGGCATGGGTCGGAAACGCCCCGCGCGGGGCTTCGATCCGGGCTTTTGAACCGCGCGGCCGCCGCAAACCGCCGCGCGCCGCTTGCCGGGCGAGTGCGACCCTGCTAAATGGCGCGGCTCTGGCGACAGATCATGGCGCGCCGAAGCTTCAAGGCTTCCGGCGCGCCGTCTGTCTCTGGATGTCCGTCGGCCCGGAAGGGCGGTCGGTCCGCAGGAGTGTAGCTCAGCTGGTAGAGCATCGGTCTCCAAAACCGAGGGCCGGGGGTTCGAGTCCCTCCACTCCTGCCACTATATGTCTTCGACGGGCCGCCTTGGGCCCGCGTTTATGGAAGTCGTGAGCTTCAAGAGCATGGCCAGGAAACCGGGATCCAGCCCGTCCGCGATGAAGGCCCGCGCCGGCAAGACGGCCGCGGCGATGGCGCCCGCCGGGGCCGGCGCGACCGCCGCCGCCGCGCCCGCCGCCCCGAAGAAGCGCACGAGCCCCGTGCAGTTCTTCCGCGAGGTCCGCGCCGAGGCCCGCAAGATCACCTGGACGACCCGCAAGGAGACCTGGATCACCTCGGTGATGGTCTTCATCATGGTGGTCATGGCCTCGCTGTTCTTCCTGGCGGTCGACGGCGGCCTGGGCCTGGCCATCAACCAGCTGCTGAAGCTCGCCACCGCGCGATAAGATCAGAGACGATGAGCACCGAAACCACGTCCAATCCGAACCACAAGTGGTACATCGTCCACGCCTACTCGAACTTCGAGAAGAAGGTGGCCGAGAGCATCCGCGAGCAGGCCAAGAACCAGGGCCTGGAGGAGAACTTCTCCGAGATCCTGGTGCCGACCGAGGAGGTCGTCGAGATCCGCCGCGGCCGCAAGGTCAACGCCGAGCGCAAGTTCTTCCCGGGCTATGTCCTGGTGAAGATGAACCTCTCGGACGAGGCCTACCACCTGATCAAGAACACCCCGAAGGTCACGGGCTTCCTGGGCAGCGGCTCCAAGCCGATGCCGGTCTCGGAAAAGGAAGTCCAGCGCATCGTCGGCGCCATCGAGGAGGGCGTCACCGCTCCGAAGGCCGTGGTGCTGTACGAGGTGGGCGAGAACGTCCGCGTCATCGACGGCCCGTTCGCCAGCTTCAACGGCTCGGTCGAGCAGGTCGACGAGGAAAAGGCCCGCCTGCGCGTCACCGTCTCGATCTTCGGCCGCGCCACCCCGGTCGAGCTGGAATACAGCCAGGTCGAGAAGATCAGCTGATCCTTCGGATCGCCTGAAGCTTTCGAAAGGCCCCGTGTCGCAAGACGCGGGGCCTTTTGCTTTGCGGCGTTTGGCGTTGAGGTTATCCACAGGGGCGCCCTCTAACGCTCATCCCATCCCCGCTCGGAAACGATGATTTCCGTTTGGCGGCGGAGACTTAGCGGAAAACGCCCATTTCTCGTCCCCGGGCCCGCGCCGCGAGGCCATGCTGTTCGTCATGAGCCCGACCCCCGATCCCAGCGCCTGGCGCGCCGATATCCAAGCCCGGCTGATGGCCGCGATCGACGCGGCGTGGGCCCTGGCCGAACACAGCGACGATCCGGCGGTGATCGCCAAGGCGCGCGAGAAGGCCAAGCTGTGCGGCCAGATCGCGGCCACGGCGCGCAAGGTGGCGGCCATGACCCCGGCGGAGCGCCCCGGCAAGGCGGGGTCCGGGCGGCCGCTGGACCTGATCGCGGACTTCGTCCGGGACATGGAGGCGGCGACGACAGCGCCGGCCGAGCCCCCGCCCGAACCCCGCGCCGCCCAGGCGGTGGCCATGCGGGCGGCGCTGGCGAAGCTGAAGCGGCGGTAGGGGGCGTTCGGTCCTTAAAAACACGCCGTCATTCCCGCCCTCGTGGCGGGAACCCCTGGTTCAACTGACACGTGAGACGCAAGCGATCCGCTCAGCGGATCGCCCCTCCCGCACCTGCGGCGGACAGAGGGGTTCCCGCCACAAGGGCGGGAATGACGGTTGGAAGAGGGCGTCGCCCGCCTTCTCCGGGGAGGCCGGTGTGGAAACCCTCTCCCAGAGGGAGAGGGCGGGGCCCGCCGCGAAGCGGTGGGAGGGTGAGGGGTTACGAGGTCTGACGGCGTGCCGGCGCTCCGTCCGACGCCGTAACCCCTCACCCCAACCCTCTCCCTATGGGAGAGGGAGCATGTCCGCAAACCACTCATCTCGGCATTTGGAAACGTCGGCTGCCAGCCTCCGGCCCAGAAGCCCCATCCCCCTAGACTCAGCACCCCCCGCCTGCTACACGCCCCGCCTCGCTCCAAGACCCCGGTCCTGGGGCGCGCTCGTCGTTTAGGCTCACCGCTTCCGCGACGAGACCAAATCCGTGGGAGGGACGCCAAGCCCGCACCACGGCTCACCAGCGAGGGCCTCGGCCCTCACGAGAGGACATCATGGCTAAGAAGATCCTGGGCTACATCAAGCTCCAGGTGAAGGCTGGCTCGGCCACGCCTTCGCCCCCCATCGGCCCGGCTCTGGGTCAGCGCGGCGTCAACATCATGGGCTTCTGCAAGGAGTTCAACGCGCGCACCGAGAACATCGAAAAGGGCACCCCCCTGCCGACCGTGATCACGGTCTATCAGGACAAGTCGTTCACCTTCGTCACCAAGACCCCGCCGGCCACCTTCTTCCTGAAGCAGGCCACGGGCCTGAAGTCGGGCGCCAAGCTGACCGGTCGCGAGACCGTCGGCCAGATCACCCGCGCCCAGCTGCGCGAGATCGCCGAAAAGAAGATGAAGGACCTGAACGCCAACGATCTCGAGGCCGCCGCCAAGATCATCGAAGGCTCCGCCAAGGCCATGGGCCTGAAGATCGTGGAGGCCTAATCCAATGGCTAAGCAACCCAAGCGCATCAAGGCCTGGACCGGCGACCGCGAAGCGGCTCACTCGCTGGAATCGGCGATCAAGCTCGTCAAGGAAAACGCCAAGGCCAAGTTCGACGAGACCATCGAGATCTCGGTGAACCTGGGCGTCGACCCGCGTCACGCCGACCAGCAGGTCCGTGGCGTCGTCAACCTGCCGTCGGGCACCGGCCGTGACGTCCGCGTCGCCGTCTTCGCCAAGGACGCCAAGGCCGCCGAAGCCACCGCCGCCGGCGCCGAAGTGGTCGGCGCCGAGGACCTGGTCGAGAAGATCCAGAACGGCTTCATGGACTTCGACCGCGTCATCGCCACCCCGGACATGATGGCCCTGGTGGGTCGTCTGGGTAAGGTGCTGGGCCCGCGCGGCCTGATGCCGAACCCGAAGGTCGGCACCGTGACCCCGAACGTCGGCCAGGCCGTCAAGGACGCCAAGGGCGGCGCCGTCGAGTTCCGCGTCGAAAAGGCCGGTATCGTGCACGCCGGCATCGGCAAGGCCTCGTTCACCGAGGACGCCCTGCTGGTCAACGTCAAGGCGCTGATCGAAGCCCTGAACCGCTCCAAGCCCTCGGGCGCCAAGGGCGTGTTCATCAAGCGCGTGGGCCTGTCCTCGACGATGGGCCCGGGCTTCAAGGTCGACATCGCCTCGATCGGCGGTTGAGCCTCGCCTTTCAGTAAAGCGTAAGCGGACGGGCGCTGGAGCGATCCAGCGCCCGTTTCTGCGTTTGGGGGCGGCTTCCCTCTCCCCTTGCGGGAGAGGGTGGCCCGACAGGGCCGGGTGAGGGGTTGCGCTCCGCTATCCGGAAAGGCCTGTGCGACCCCTCATCCGTCAGCTTCGCTGACACCTTCTCCCGCAAGGGGAGAAGGAAGCCCCCAACATTGTCCCCCCGTCTAGCCGATGTTACCTTCCATCTAGACGAAAGCCCCCGCCATGCCCTTCCACGTCCGCGATCCCGAGACCGACGCCCTGGTGCGCCAGTACGCCGAGGAAAAGCGCGTCGGCATCACCGACGCCATCAAGCTGGCCGTGCTCAAGGCGCGCGAGGCCGATGCGCAGGCGCTCGCGGAAAAGCGGGCGACGCTGAAGGCGCTTCGTGGCGAGGTGGCCTCCTGGCCCAGGACGGGCGAGGTCGCCGACAAGGCCTTCTTCGACAGCCTCAACGACGAGTGATGTTCGTCGACGCCTCGGCCTGGACGGCCATCATCCTTAACGAGCCCGAAGCCGAGGATTTCGAGACCCGGCTGCTGACCTCGAGCCTCGTGCTGACTTCCGCCCTCGCCAACTGGGAAACCGTCCGGGCCGTCATGAAGGTCACGCATCAGGCCCAGGCCCGCGTCGACGCCATCGTCGCGGGCTATCAGCTTGCCGCCGGGGCGCGCCTTGTCGCGATCGGAGAGGCCGAGCAGCGTCTGGCCCTCGACGCCCACGCCCGCTTCGGCAAGGGCGTCCACCCGGCGCGGCTGAACATGGGCGATTGCTTTTCCTATGCCTGCGCCAAGGTCCACGGCGTTCCGCTGCTCTACAAGGGCGAGGATTTCGCCCTGACCGACATAACGGCGGCCTGAGGTGGGCGAGGAGACCTTCGACGTCGCGGTGATCGGCGGCGGGCCGGCCGGGCTGATGGCGGCCGAGACGGTGGCCAAGGCCGGCAAGTCGGTGGCCGTGTTCGAGAAGATGCCGACCTTCGGGCGCAAGTTCCTGATGGCCGGGCGCGGCGGGCTGAACCTGACCCATTCGGAGGACTTCGAGCGGTTCGTGGCGCGCTATGGCGACCGCGCGGCGACGCTGCGGCCGATGCTCGAGGCCTTCTCCCCGGCGGACCTGGTCGCCTGGGCCGAGGGGCTGGGGCAGGAGACCTTCGTCGGGGCCAGCGGCCGGGTGTTCCCCAAGGCGATGAAGGCCTCGCCGCTGCTGCGGGCGTGGCTCTCGCGGCTGGAGGGGCAGGGCGTCCGGCTGCGGCCGCGCGCGGCCTGGAAGGGCTGGGACGCGGCGGGGCGGCTGCTGATAGAGGAGCCGGAGGGCCGCCGCGCGGTGCGGGCCCGCGCCGCCGTTCTCGCCCTGGGCGGGGCCAGCTGGCCGAAGCTCGGCTCGGACGCGGCCTGGGCGCCGCTGCTGCGCGTGGGCGGCTCGGAGATCGCGCCCTTCCGTCCTGCCAATTGCGGCTTCGACGTCGCCTGGAGCGAGGTATTCCGCGACCGCTTCGCCGGCGAGCCCTTGAAGAACGTGGCGCTGACCCTGGGCGGCGCGCGGGCGCGGGGCGACGCGATGATCGCCCGCTATGGCCTGGAGGGCGGGGCGGTCTACGCGCTGGGCGGAACGGCGCGGGACGCGGCCCTGGCCGGCGGGGCGGTGCTGTCGGTCGACCTGCGGCCGGACATCCCCGCCGAGACGCTGGAGCGCCGCCTGCGCGCGCCGCGCGGCGGCCAGAGCCTGGCCAACTTCCTGCGCAAGGCCGTCAAGCTGTCGCCGGTCGAGGTCAATCTGCTGCGCGAGGCCCACGGCCTCGACCTGCCGGCCGAGCCGGCGGCCCTGGCGGCGGCGATCAAGGCCGCGCCGGTCGCGCTGACCGGCGTCCAGCCGCTGGAGCGGGCCATCTCGGCGGCCGGCGGCGTCCGGTTCGAGAGCCTGGACGGCCTGGCGCTGAAGTCCCGCCCCGACGTGATCCTGGCCGGCGAGATGCTGGACTGGGAGGCCCCGACCGGCGGCTACCTGCTGCAAGCCTGTTTCGCGACCGGCGTGGCGGCGGGCAGGGCGGCGTTGGGGCGGTTGGGTTAGCTGGAAATCCTCGCCCCTCGACAAGCTCAGGGTGAGGATTTCCGATCAACCGCCGGCTATCGCCCTCACCCCGAGCCTGTCGAAGGGGGAGGGCGACGCACCTCACCTCATCGCCGCTCGGATCTTCGCCGCCATCGCCTCCAGGTCCTTCGGATCGGCGGGGGCGTTCTCGGCCAGATAGACGGGCTTGCCGGCGATGCGCGGGATCACGTGGACGTGCAGGTGCGGCACGCTCTGGCCGACGCCGTTGTTCTGCACGATCATGAAGCCCTGAAGGCCGAGCGCGTCGACCTCGGCCTGGCCGACCTTCTGGGCGACGGCCATCACCTTGGCCAGGTCCCCGGGGTCGATCTCCAGCAGGTTGCGGGCCTTGGAGGTCTTGGAGATCACCAGGACGTGGCCGGGCTCCATCGGGGCGCGGTCCATGAAGGCGAGGACGTCGGCGTCCTCATAGACCTTGTAGGCCGGCAGCTCGCCGCGCAGGATCCTGGCGAACGGATTGTTCGGGTCATAGGCCGCCTTCAGCGGGATGGCCGGGCCGGCGGGCAGGATGCTCGGATCGAAGCGGGCCAGCCAGCGCAGGACCTCGCTCTCCAGGGCAATGCGCGAGTCCGAGAAGCTGTGGTCGGTCGGGTAATAGGCCTCGGTCAGGTCCTTGGCGCCGGCGGCCCTGGCCGCGGCGGCCTGCTTGCGAACCGCCGGCGCGTTGGCGAACTCCGCGCCGATCATCAGCACCGGCCGGTCGGCGATCTTGGCGCTGAGGTTCTCGAGGTCCAGCTTGGCCTTGTCGCGGATCAGCTCGTCGGCCAGGGCCTCGGCCGTGGTCGCCAGGGGCGCGGCGCCGGCGCGGAGGGACTCGGCGACGGCCTTGCGGCCCTCGGCGCTGTCGGGAACCTGGGCCGCGTCTTCGGCGATGTTCCAAGCGTCGATCATCACCGTCCCGGCCACGCGCGGGTCGGCCGCCGCGGCGCTGGCGGCCATGAAGCCGCCCATGCTGTGGCCGGCCACGACGATGCGCTTGGGGTCGATGTGGTATTTGGCGAGGTTGGCCGGATCCAGCAACCAGGCCACCGCCGCCTCGCTGTCGACGCGGGCGTTAGCGAAGCTGAACTGGCCCTGGCTGCCCCCGGCGCCGCGATGTTTGATCCGCAGGGTGTTCCAGCCGGCGCGGCGCACGGCCTCCAGCAGGTCGATATTGGTATCGTTGCCGGATAAGCCGTGCAGGAACAGCAGCGTCGGGTGCGGCTGGTCGCCCGAGGCCGTGTATAGGATGGCGTTGATCTTCGAGCCGGCGACATCGATCCGGAAGGCGGCCATGCCGGCCGGATGGTCCTTGTCGCGCGGCGGATCGGCGACCACGGCGCGCGGCGTGGGCGGGGCCTTGAGCTCGGCCCGAGCCGGGGGCGCGAGGACTAGGACCAGACTGGCGAGACCCAGCGTCAGTTGGGCGGCAAAGTTGCGTTTCATCGGGTCATATCCTCTTCAAGCCTTATCGTCTCGCCGAGGCGCCGAACCCTGGCCCGTCAGCAGGATCACCAGCACCGCCGCGTGCAGCAGAAAGAACCGCGCCGCGGCGTCCGTGCCGCCCCAGGTGCTGGACTGCCACATCAGGAACCACTCGCCGCCGATCGCCACGAAGCCGGCGCCGTACAGGAGCATGGCGGCTGTCAGACCGGCCACGGGGACGCCCAGCGCCGCCTCGAAGGCCTCGACGTCGCGCGCCCGGCGAAGGAGCCGCGCCGCGCCCAGCGTCAGCAGCGTCGCGCTGAGCCCTTCGGCGGCGATGATCAGCAGATAGGCCAGGCGCTGGGCGGGCTCCCATGGGATAGCGCGCCACAGCTGGGTCGAATGGGGAAAGATGCTGTCCATCGCCAGCACGTGCCGCACGAAGTCCCAGTTGGCGCCGTAGTCCGCGATGTTGTTGAAGGTCACCAGGGCCATCAGCAGCGCCATCGCGGCGACCAGGCCGGCCTTGCAGTACCGTATCAACATCGCGCGCGCGCCCCCGCCCGGTTCATCGTCGCGCTTGGCATAACATGGATCGCGGGATGTCAAGGATGGCGGCCAGGCGGGCTTTCGGGCGGCGGTTGATCTTCACGCCCGTTTCGTCTATACGGCCCGCCTCTTCGACGGAGTCCGCTCCGCTGGAGAACCTGTTTGAGAACTGCGGGGCGTGGGGTCACCAACGCCGTAATCGAGGAAGAGCCCTTCCTCGCCGTCGGGAGACAGGGATAGAGACGCCAAGGTCTCCCGCTCGTGGCTTTAGCCCGAGACCGGAGCGCGGCCGACTTTCCTTGGAACAGGCAAATGCGACTCGCATGCGGGAGCGATCCCGCGTGGGAAGCGCAATTGGCTGCCGGAATGGTCCGGCCGCTGCTAACTGAGTAGGAGACCGCAATGGACCGCGCTCAAAAGCAGGAGTCGATCGAGACGCTCAAGGGCGTCTTCGCCGACGCCGGCGCTGTCGTCGTGACCCACTACATGGGTCTGACCGTTGCGGAAATGACCGACCTTCGTCTTCGCCTCCGCAAGGAAGGCGCCGCGATCAAGGTTGTGAAGAACACCCTGGCCCTCAAGGCTCTGGACGGCAAGCTCGGCGACAAGGGCGAAAAGCTCTTCACCGGCCCGGTCGCCATCGCCTACGGCCCGGACGCCGTGTCGGCCGCCAAGGTCGCCGTCCAGTTCGCCAAGGAAAACGACAAGTTCAAGCTCGTCGGCGGCGTTCTGGACCAGACCAACGTGCTGGACGAGAACGGCGTGAAGGCTCTGGCGACCCTGCCGTCGCTGGACGAACTGCGTGGCAAGCTCATCGGCCTCATCCAGGCTCCGGCGACCAAGATCGCTGGCGTCCTGCAGGCTCCGGCCGGCCAGCTGGCTCGCGTCTTCAACGCCTACGCGACCAAAGACGCCGCGTAACGGTCATCCCCGCATCTATCCCAATCTCTCTAAGGAACTGACACATGTCCAAGCTCGAAAAGCTGGTTGAAGAACTGTCGACCCTCTCGGTCCTCGAAGCTGCTGAACTCTCGAAGCTGCTGGAAGAAAAGTGGGGCGTCTCGGCCGCCGCTCCGGTGGCCGTGGCCGCCGTCGCCGGCGCTGGCGCCGCTGCTCCGGCCGAAGCCGCCGAAGAGCAAACCGAGTTCACCGTTGTCCTGCTGGACGGCGGCGACAAGAAGATCAACGTGATCAAGGAAGTCCGCGGCGTCCGTCCGGACCTCGGCCTGAAGGAAGCCAAGGACCTGGTCGAAGGCGCTCCGCAGAACGTCGTCGAAAACGTCTCGAAGCAACAAGCCGAAGAAGTTTCGAAGAAGCTCACGGAAGCCGGCGCCAAGGTCCAAATCAAGTAATCCGATCCCGGCGTTTCGTCGGGAACGGGTTCCTTGCGGAACCGCCGAAGCGGCCTCGGAGGGAAACCTCCGGGGCCGTTTTCTTTTGAGGTCCGTGACGTCTGCGACGGGTGGACAAAGCGGTCACAAGGAAACCCCTCTCATGGAGAGAGGGAGGGGCCCGCGCCGCAGGCGTGGGAGGGTGAGAGGGTAGGCGAAGCCCGAGGATGCTTCTGGCGCTGCTTGGATCCATGTGCCGGCACGCCGGCTGACGGCGTAACCACTCACCCTCCCAAGCTTCGCTTGGGCCCCTCCCTCTCTCTAAGAGAGAGGGCTTTTCTCACCGTCCCACTAGGGGCGTTAGCCGACCTCCCCAGGTCGGGGCGAACCTTACATCTCTTGGAGGCCGCAGCGTGCAGGGCTGATCAGGTCAGTCAAGGATCGCCTTCGGCGACCGCTCCGCGGCGACGCGCAGCGTCGTCCTTGAGTGACCTGATCAGCCCTGCGATCGTCTCACCGTGAGATGTAAGGAGGGCTCCTTCTCGGCGAGAAGGGCGGATCAACGGAACTAAACGACACCGGCGCCGATAGGCGGCGAAACGGAGGGGCCCTCCGCCCCCATTCCCCAACCCCGCTCAATCGCGTATACACACGTGATCACCTGTCCGGAGCCTCTCTCCATGGCCAGAGCCACCAGCCGGACCTTTCGCAGCGGCAATAGCGAGGCCGTCCGCCTGCCGCGCGACGTGGCGTTCGGGGGCGACGTCGAGCTGACTATCGTCCGCTCCGGAGACGTCCTGACCATCTATCCCGCCAAGCCGCCGATCTCGGCGCTGCTGAAGACGCTCGACGCGCTGCCGAGGCCGAAGTCGGTCGAGGTCCGCGACGACGAGGACCTGCCCGAGCGGCCGGGTCTCTGAATTGGCTTTCCTGCTCGACACCTGCGTGGCGATCGGCCTGCGCGACGGCGATCCGGCGGTGACGGAGAAAATCGCGGCGCTGGACGGCGCGATCCTGCTGTCGGTGGTCAGCCGCGTCGAGCTGGAAGGCGGCGTCTATCGGGATCCGGCGGATGTCGGGACGCGACGCGCGCGGCTGGACGCGATCCTGGCGGCGCTGCCGGTTCTGGCCTTCGACGACCAGGCGGCGGAGGCCTATCGCGCCATCGTCGAGGCGGCCGGCTATTCGCGGCGCAAGCTGTTGGACAGGATGATCGCGGCCCAGGCGCTGGTTCACCGCGCGGCGGTGGTGACGCAAAATCCCGCGGATTTCCGCGATATTCCCGGCTTGGAGGTGGTGGCTTGGTGACGCGACGTGAACTGATGGCCGCCGGCGCCGCCGCCCTGGCCGCGACGCCCGCCTTCGCCCAGGACCATCTGGGCGGCATCCGCATGCCCGCTTCCACCACCGAAAGCGAACTCCGCGGCCTCTCGCCGACCGGCGGCAAGACGTACTGGGCCTCGGGCTCCAAGGGCTGGATCATCCGGGGCAAGGACGAGCGGCAGGACGCCATGCGGATCGTCGGGGCCGAGGGGCTGGACTTTCGGGGGCTGCACGCGCTCGACGACCATCACGTGCTGGCCATGAGCGCCGGGCCGGGCGGCGCCTCGCAGCTGTGGCGGACGAGCGACGGCGGCAAGACCTGGAAGCGGATCGTGGTCAATACCGACCCTGACGGCTTCTGGGACTCGATCGCCTTCGTCGACCCCAAGCGCGGCTTTATCCTCGGCGACCCTACGCAGGGGCGGTTCACGGTGCTCTACACCGCCGACGGCGGCGAGACCTGGACGCGGCTGAAGGCCGAGGGCGTGCCGCCGGCGGCGGCCAACGAGGGGGCCTTCGCGGCCAGCAACGGCTGCGTGGCGATCGGCCGCCATGGCCAGGTGGCGTTCTGCACCGGCGGCGCGGGCCGGGCGCGGGTCTATCTGTCGCGCGGCGGGGGCGGAGTGTTCGTGGCGCTGGAGACGCCGATCCTGGCCGACGCGGCCTCGAAGGGCGCCTTCGCCGTCGCCTTCGCCAAGGACGGGACGCTGTGGGTCTGCGGCGGCGACTACCGGAACCCGACCGCGCCGGGCGTGAACCTGGCGCGGCTGGCGCCGGGCGGTCTGACCTTCGAGGCGGTCGCGGCGCCGCCGGGCTATCTGTCGTCGGTCGCGGTTCTGGGCGACACGGTGATGGCCACGGGCCTGGCGGGCACGATCGCCAGCCGGGGCGGCGCGGCGTTCCAGAGGGTGTCGGCGGCGCCGATGAACACCGTGCGGCTGACCTCGAAAAAGACGGCCGTGCTGTGCGGGCCGAAGGGGGCGATCGGGCTTTGGCGGGCGGGGTAGGGGGCGACAGAGAGATTTCCCTCTCCCCTCGCGGGAGAGGGTGGCCGCCGAAGGCGGTCGGGTGAGGGGGCGCGCGGCGTCGCCGAGAAACCCCTCATCCGACGCTTCGCGCCACCTTCTCCCGCAAGGGGAGAAGGACGTCATCGGCCTCGTCCGCCACGCCCGGGGAACCTCTCCCAACGCCCGACGTTATCCCCGCATGCTCAAGCTCGCCGGCGTCCTGCTCGTTCTGATGATCCTGTTCGGGGTCCTGGGGTTCGTCGCCAATGTGGCGGGCGCGATCACCAAGGTGGCGTTCTTCGTCTGCCTGATCGGGCTGGGCGTCTCGCTGGTCGTGAAGATGCTGAAGAAGGCCTAAAGGGCCTCTTCCGCCGATATCCTGGGTCTTGAGGGACCGCCGGGTCCGGCGTCTTTACGACATCTTACGAATCCCCCTTTTCTTCCGCGCTCGCATCCCCTATATCCGCCGGCTCACGAAGATATTCGCGGAGCGCGCGTGCGCGCGTCCGCCGTTACGCCCCGAGGCGCGGTCAGCCGCCCTCCGATCAGCGCGAAGGGGCGCCCGTCAGGCTTCCGGTCCCGGTCGCCCGACAGGGGAATTCCAGCGTCCGCGGCTCTCGGAGCACGAGAGCGGCGAGGGTGGACGCCCAGGCAATTCGAACTCACGCGCGGACTCCATCCGCGCCCAGGGAAAACACATGGCGCAATCCTTCACCGGCAAGAAGCGGATCCGGAAGTCGTTCGGCCGCATTCCCGAGGCTGTGCAGATGCCGAACCTCATCGAGGTTCAGCGCTCCTCCTACGAGCAGTTCCTGCAGCGCGAGGTCCGTCCGGGCCAGCGCCGCGACGAGGGCGTCGAGGCGGTCTTCAAGTCGGTGTTCCCGATCAAGGACTTCAACGAACGCGCCGTCCTGGAATACGTTTCGTACGAGTTCGAAGAGCCCAAGTACGACGTCGAGGAATGCATCCAGCGCGACATGACCTTCGCCGCGCCGCTGAAGGTCAAGCTGCGCCTGATCGTGTTCGAGACGGAAGAAGAAACCGGCGCCCGCTCGGTCAAGGACATCAAGGAGCAGGACGTCTACATGGGCGACATCCCGCTCATGACGGACAAGGGCACCTTCATCGTCAACGGCACCGAGCGCGTCATCGTCTCGCAGATGCACCGCTCGCCGGGCGTGTTCTTCGACCACGACAAGGGCAAGACCCACGCCTCGGGCAAGCTGCTGTTCGCCGCCCGCGTGATCCCGTACCGCGGCTCGTGGCTGGACTTCGAGTTCGACGCCAAGGACATCGTCTATGTCCGCATCGACCGCCGCCGCAAGCTGCCGGCCACCACCTTCCTCTATGCCCTGGGCATGGACGGCGAAGAGATCCTGACCACCTTCTACGACGTCGTGCCGTTCGAGAAGCGCGCGGGCGGCTGGGCCACCCCGTACAAGCCCGAGCGCTGGCGCGGCGTGAAGCCGGAATTCCCGCTGGTCGACGCCGACACGGGTGAGGAAGTCGCGCCGGCCGGCACGAAGATCACCGCCCGCCAGGCCAAGAAGTTCGCCGACGCGGGTCTGAAGACCCTGCTGCTGGCGCCGGAAGCCCTGACGGGCCGCTACCTGGCGCGCGACGCGGTTAACATGTCGACCGGCGAGATCTACGCCGAGGCCGGCGACGAGCTGGACGTGCCGGCCATCCAGGCCCTGGCCGACCAGGGCTTCGACACCATCGACGTGCTGGACATCGACCACGTCACGGTTGGCGCCTACATGCGCAACACCCTGCGCGTGGACAAGAACGCCATCCGCGAGGACGCGCTGTTCGACATCTACCGCGTCATGCGTCCGGGCGAGCCGCCGACGGTGGAAGCCGCCGAGGCGATGTTCAAGTCGCTGTTCTTCGACGCCGAGCGCTACGACCTGTCGTCGGTGGGCCGCGTGAAGATGAACATGCGCCTCGAGCAAGAGGTGTCGGACGAGGTCCGCATCCTGCGCAAGGAAGACGTCCTGGCCGTGCTGAAGGTCCTGGTGGGCCTGCGCGACGGTCGCGGCGAAATCGACGACATCGACAACCTGGGCAACCGCCGGGTCCGTTCGGTGGGCGAGCTGCTGGAAAACCAGTACCGCGTCGGCCTGCTGCGCATGGAGCGGGCGATCAAGGAACGCATGAGCTCGGTCGATATCGACACGGTCATGCCGCACGACCTGATCAACGCCAAGCCGGCCGCGGCGGCGGTGCGTGAATTCTTCGGCTCCTCGCAGCTGTCGCAGTTCATGGACCAGACGAACCCGCTGTCGGAAATCACCCACAAGCGTCGTCTGTCGGCCCTCGGCCCGGGCGGTCTGACCCGCGAGCGCGCCGGCTTCGAAGTCCGCGACGTGCACCCGACCCACTACGGCCGGATCTGCCCGATCGAGACGCCGGAAGGTCCGAACATCGGTCTGATCAACTCGCTGGCGACCCACGCCCGCGTGAACAAGTACGGCTTCATCGAGAGCCCGTACCGTCGCGTGAAGGACGGCAAGCCGCTGGACGAAGTCGTCTACATGTCGGCGATGGAAGAGTCGAAGCACGTCATCGCCCAGTCGAACATCAAGGTCGACGGCGGCGAGATCGTGGAAGACCTGGTTCCGGGCCGCATCAACGGCGAACCGACCCTCCTGCAGAAGGAGACGGTGGACCTGATGGACGTGTCGCCGCGCCAAGTCGTGTCGGTGGCCGCCGCCCTGATCCCGTTCCTGGAAAACGACGACGCCAACCGCGCCCTCATGGGCTCGAACATGCAGCGTCAGGCCGTGCCGCTGGTGCAGTCCGACGCCCCGCTGGTCGGCACCGGCATGGAAGCGGTCGTCGCCCGTGACTCGGGCGCGGTCGTGATCGCCAAGCGGACCGGCGTGGTCGAGCAGATCGACGGCACGCGTATCGTCATCCGCGCCACCGAGGAGACCGATCCGGCCCGCTCGGGCGTCGACATCTATCGCATGTCGAAGTTCCAGCGCTCGAACCAGTCGACCTGCATCAACCAGCGTCCGCTGGTGAAGGTGGGCGACAAGATCAGCGCCGGCGACATCATCGCCGACGGTCCGTCGACGGAGCTGGGCGAACTGGCCCTGGGCCGCAACGCGCTGGTCGCGTTCATGCCCTGGAACGGCTACAACTTCGAAGACTCGATCCTGATCTCCGAACGTATCGTCCGTGACGACGTCTTCACCTCGATCCACATCGAGGAATTCGAGGTCATGGCCCGCGACACGAAGCTCGGTCCGGAAGAAATCACGCGCGACATCCCGAACGTCGGCGAGGAAGCCCTGCGCAACCTCGACGAAGCCGGCATCGTGGCGATCGGCGCCGAGGTCCAGCCGGGCGATATCCTGGTCGGCAAGGTGACGCCGAAGGGCGAAAGCCCGATGACGCCGGAAGAAAAGCTGCTGCGCGCCATCTTCGGCGAGAAGGCCTCGGACGTCCGCGACACCAGCCTGCGCCTGCCCCCGGGCGTCGCCGGCACGATCGTCGACGTGCGCGTCTTCAACCGTCACGGCGTCGACAAGGACGAGCGCGCGCTCGCCATCGAACGCGCCGAGATCGACCGCCTGGGCAAGGACCGCGACGACGAGTTCGCGATCCTGAACCGCAACATCTCGGGCCGTCTGAAGGAGCTCTTGGTCGGCAAGGTCGCCGTGTCGGGTCCCAAGGGCCTGTCGCGCGGCGAGATCACCGCCGAAGCGCTGTCGCAGATCCAATCGGGCCTGTGGTGGCAGATCGCCCTGGAAGACGAAAAGGCGATGGGCGAGCTGGAATCGCTGCGCCGCCTGTTCGACGAGAACCGCAAGCGTCTCGACCGTCGCTTCGAGGACAAGGTCGACAAGCTGCAACGCGGCGACGAACTGCCTCCGGGCGTCATGAAGATGGTCAAGGTCTTCGTGGCCGTGAAGCGCAAGCTGCAGCCGGGCGACAAGATGGCCGGCCGTCACGGCAACAAGGGCGTCATCTCGCGCATCCTGCCGATCGAGGACATGCCGTTCCTCGCCGACGGCACGCACGTCGACGTCGTTCTGAACCCGCTGGGCGTGCCCTCGCGCATGAACGTCGGTCAGATCTTCGAGACCCACCTGGGCTGGGCCTGCGCCAATCTCGGCAAGCAGATCACCAACCTGCTGGAAGACTGGCAGCACGGCGGTCAGAAGCAGGCCCTGATCGAGCGCCTGAGCGAGATCTACGGTCCGGACGAAGAGCTGCCGGAGTCGGAAGAGGAGCTGGTCGAGCTGGCCAAGAACCTGGGCAAGGGCGTTCCGATCGCCACCCCGGTGTTCGACGGCGCGCGCATGAGCGACATCGAGGACCACCTCGAAATGGCCGGCGTCAACCGCTCGGGCCAGTCGATCCTGTACGACGGCCTGACCGGCGAGCAGTTCAAGCGTCCGGTCACGGTCGGCTACATCTACATGCTGAAGCTGCACCACCTGGTCGACGACAAGATCCACGCCCGTTCGATCGGTCCGTACAGCCTCGTCACCCAGCAGCCGCTGGGCGGTAAGGCCCAGTTCGGCGGTCAGCGCTTCGGGGAAATGGAAGTGTGGGCGCTGGAAGCCTACGGCGCGGCCTACACCCTGCAGGAAATGCTGACGGTGAAGTCCGACGACGTGGCCGGCCGGACCAAGGTCTACGAGTCGATCGTCCGCGGCGACGACACGTTCGAGGCCGGCATCCCGGAAAGCTTCAACGTGCTGGTCAAGGAAATGCGCTCGCTCGGCCTGAACGTCGAGCTGGAGAACAGCTGATGATCCTCCCCCGCAGGGGGAGGGGGACCACGAAGTGGTGGAGGGGGCAGCCCCGCCATCGCCGAGCTACCCCCTCCGTCCCTGCGGGACACCTCCCCCGGAGGGGGAGGAGCTAGGTCATCACTACTCGAAATTTTTCGCGGGACGCCCCCGCAGAAGGAACCAAGATGAACCAGGAAGTCCTGAACATCTTCAATCCGGTCCAGGCCGCTCCGACCTTCGACCAGATCCGCATCTCGCTGGCCTCGCCCGAGAAGATCCGCTCGTGGTCGTTCGGCGAGATCAAGAAGCCCGAGACCATCAACTACCGCACGTTCAAGCCCGAGCGTGACGGCCTGTTCTGCGCCCGTATCTTTGGCCCGACCAAGGACTACGAATGCCTGTGCGGCAAGTACAAGCGCATGAAGTACAAGGGCATCATCTGCGAAAAGTGCGGTGTCGAAGTCACCCTGGCCCGCGTCCGTCGCGAGCGCATGGGCCACATCGAACTGGCCTCGCCGGTCGCCCACATCTGGTTCCTGAAGTCGCTGCCCTCGCGCATCGCCATGATGCTGGACATGCCGCTGAAGGACATCGAGCGGGTCCTGTACTTCGAATACTACATCGTCACCGAGCCGGGCCTGACCCCGCTGAAGCAGCACCAGCTGCTCAGCGAGGACGACTACATGCGCGCCCAGGAAGAGTACGGCGACGACAGCTTCACCGCCGAGATCGGCGCGGAAGCCATCCAGAACCTCTTGAAGGCGATCGACCTCGAGAAAGAGGCCGAGAAGCTGCGCGAGGAGCTGGCGGGCAACCCGTCGGACATGAAGCAGAAGAAGTTCTCCAAGCGCCTGAAGATCCTGGAAGCCTTCCAGGAGAGCGGCAACCGTCCGGAATGGATGGTGATGACCGTGGTGCCGGTGATCCCGCCGGAACTGCGTCCGCTGGTGCCGCTGGACGGCGGCCGCTTCGCGACCTCGGACCTGAACGACCTCTACCGCCGGGTCATCAACCGGAATAACCGCCTCAAGCGCCTGATCGAGCTGCGCGCCCCCGACATCATCATCCGCAACGAAAAGCGGATGCTGCAGGAGTCGGTCGACGCCCTGTTCGACAACGGCCGTCGCGGCCGCGTGATCACCGGCGCCAACAAGCGGCCCCTGAAGTCGCTGGCCGACATGCTGAAGGGCAAGCAGGGCCGCTTCCGTCAGAACCTGCTGGGCAAGCGCGTCGACTATTCGGGCCGTTCGGTCATCGTGGTCGGTCCCGAGCTGAAGCTGCACGAGTGCGGCCTGCCCAAGAAGATGGCGCTGGAGCTGTTCAAGCCGTTCATCTACGCGCGTCTGGACGCCAAGGGCCTGTCGGGCACCGTCAAGCAGTCCAAGCGCATGGTCGAGCGCGAGCAGCCGCAGGTGTGGGACATCCTCGAGGAGGTGATCCGCGAGCACCCGGTGCTGCTGAACCGCGCCCCGACCCTGCACCGTCTGGGCATCCAGGCGTTCGAGCCGAAGCTGATCGAGGGCAAGGCCATCCAGCTGCACCCGCTGGTCTGCGCCGCGTTCAACGCCGACTTCGACGGCGACCAGATGGCCGTGCACGTCCCGCTGAGCCTGGAAGCTCAGCTGGAAGCGCGCGTCCTGATGATGTCGACCAACAACATCCTGTCGCCCGCCAACGGCCGCCCGATCATCGTGCCGTCGCAGGACATCGTGCTCGGCCTCTACTACCTGTCGCTGGCGCGCGACAACGAGCCGGGCGAGGGCAAGATCTTCGCCGATCTGGGCGAGATCGAAGCGGCGATGGACGCCGGCGTCCTGTCGCTGCACGCCAAGATCAAGGCGCGTCACACCGAGATGAACGCCGACGGTCAGCTGGTCCGCAAGGTGATCGACACCACGCCGGGCCGCATGAAGATCGCCGCCCTTCTGCCGCAGCACCCCCAGATCGGCCACCGCCTGATCGAAAAGGCGCTGACCAAGAAGGAAATCGGCAATCTGATCGACATCGTCTATCGCCACTGCGGCCAGAAGGCGACGGTGATCTTCGCCGACAAGGTGATGGGCCTGGGCTTCAAGGAAGCCGCCAAGGCCGGCATCTCGTTCGGCAAGGACGACATCGTCATCCCGGCCCGCAAGACCGCGATCGTCGAGGAGACCCGCAAGCTGGCCGAGGAGTACGAGCAACAGTACGCCGACGGCCTGATCACCAAGGGCGAGAAGTACAACAAGGTCGTCGACGCCTGGGCCAAGGCGACGGACCGCGTGGCCGACGAGATGATGGCCGAGCTTCAGATGAAGCATAAGGACGAGAACGGCCGCGAGAAGGAAATCAACGCCATCTACATGATGGCCCACTCCGGCGCCCGCGGTTCGCAAGCCCAGATGAAGCAGCTGGGCGGCATGCGCGGCCTGATGGCCAAGCCCTCCGGCGAGATCATCGAGACCCCGATCGTCTCGAACTTCAAGGAAGGCCTGACCGTTCAGGAGTACTTCAACTCGACCCACGGCGCCCGTAAGGGCCTCGCGGACACCGCGCTGAAGACCGCCAACTCGGGTTACCTGACCCGTCGTCTGGTCGACGTCGCGCAGGACTGCATCATCGTCGAGGAAGACTGCGGCACCACCAAGGGCATCACCCTGCGGGCCGTGGTCGAGGGCGGCGACGTGCTGGTCTCGCTGGGCACCCGCGTGCTGGGCCGCTTCACGGCCGAGGACGTCAAGGATCCGGGCACCGGCGAGCTGGTCGTGCCGGCCGACACCTATATCGACGAGAACATCGCCGACGCCATCGAGGCGGCGGTCGTCCAGTCGGTCAAGGTCCGCTCGGTCCTGACCTGCGAGGCCAAGATCGGCGTCTGCGGCGCCTGCTACGGCCGCGACCTGGCGCGCGGCACGCCGGTGAACATCGGCGAAGCGGTCGGCGTCATCGCCGCCCAGTCGATCGGCGAGCCCGGCACCCAGCTGACGATGCGGACCTTCCACATCGGCGGCACCGCCCAGGTGGCCGAGCAGTCGTTCTTCGAAGCCTCGAACGAGGGTACGGTCCGCGTGATCGGCCCGACGGTCGTGGGCGCCGACGGCGCGCTGGTCATCATGAGCCGCAACACCACCGTCAGCGTGCTGGTCGACGGCAAGGAGCGCGAGACCTACAAGCCGCCGTACGGCGCGCGCCTGAAGGTCAAGGACGGCGATACGGTCAAGCGCGGCCAGCGCCTCGGCGATTGGGACCCCTACACCACCCCGATCATCACCGAAGTGGCCGGCAAGATCCGCGCCGAGGACCTGGTCGACGGCCTGTCGATCCGCGAGGAGGTCGACGAAGCCACCGGCATCGCCCAGCGCGTGGTCGCCGACTGGCGCGCCTCGGCCCGGGGTTCGGACCTGCGTCCGGCCATGGGCGTGCTGTCGGAAGACGGCTCGTACAAGCGTCTCAGCAACGGCGGCGAGGCTCGCTACCTCCTGTCGGCCGGCGCCATTCTCTCCGTCGCCGACGGCGACGAGGTGAAGCCGGGTGAAGTGATCGCGCGTATCCCGACCGAAGGCGCCAAGACCCGGGACATCACCGGTGGTCTGCCGCGCGTCGCCGAACTCTTCGAAGCCCGCCGTCCGAAGGACTGCGCGGTCATCGCGGAAATGGACGGCCGCGTCGAATTCGGCAAGGATTACAAGAACAAGCGCCGGATCAAGATCACGCCGGACGTCGACGCCGACGGCAACCAGCCCGAGCCCGTCGAATTCCTGATCCCGAAGGGCAAGCACATCGCCGTCCACGACGGGGACTACATCACCAAGGGCGAGTACATCATCGACGGCAACCCGGATCCGCACGACATCCTGCGCATCCTGGGCGTCGAGGCCCTGGCGAACTTCCTCGTCGACGAGATCCAGGAGGTCTATCGTCTGCAAGGCGTGCCGATCAACGACAAGCACATCGAGACGATCGTTCGTCAGATGCTGCAGAAGGTCGAGATCATCGAACCGGGCGACACGGGCCTGATCAAGGGCGATCACCTGGACAAGCCCGAGTTCGACCGCGAGCAGGAAAAGGCCATCGCCCGCGGCGGCCGTCCGGCGGTCGTCCAGCCGGTGCTGCTGGGCATCACCAAGGCGAGCTTGCAGACCAAGAGCTTCATCTCGGCCGCGTCGTTCCAGGAAACGACGCGCGTCCTGACCGAAGCCTCGGTGCACGGCAAGACCGACACCCTGGAAGGCCTGAAGGAGAACGTGATCGTGGGTCGCCTGATCCCGGCGGGCACGGGCTCCTACCTGCGCAGCCTGCAGCGCGTCGCCGCCAAGCGCGACGAGCAGCTGGCCCAGCAGCGCGAGGACGCCATGGAGCCGCTGCCGGCCGAGATCGCGCTGGCGGACGCCGAATAGGCGGTCTTCGCTTTCATGGACGACGGAAAGGCCCGGGGGAGACCCCGGGCCTTTTTCGTTCCTCCCTAAACCCGTTTTCCCCGGCGAATGCCGGGGCCCAGATCGAACCCACGGGCCCTACGCGAGGCGCTCGGCCCGATCTCGCGTCATCCCCAGCCGCTCCGGATGAATCTGGGCACCGGCATTCGCCGGGGAGAGCGGGGGAGGAGGCGTGAGCGCAGCCTCCAAGAGATTTAAGGACGCCCCTCGACCTAGGAGGTCGAGCGAGAAACCCGTAGCCTCTCAAGGCGTCGCACCGGAAGCCCCCCACTCATATGCACGGGCCGTGCCCCCAGTCGCACATGTATCCAAACAGAAGGAAGACCGCTGGCGAAACGAGGGCGAACGGCGCTCCCAAAAGCGTCCATGCGCCGAGCCATCGGTATCGTTTGACGGCGAGGACCACGAAGGCCAGCCAGATAGCCGACGCCGTCAAGAATACGACCGGGAGGGTCCAACCGAGCCAGACTATGAGCGGCGAACTGGACAACAGGCCCGCGCCGAGCGATGTGGCGGCGGCGGCGAAGCTTCCTCCGAATATGATCCGCCTACCGAGTTTCATCGTTTTCGTCTCGGGGTGCTCCGATGGAGGGCATTGTGCTCGCCAATCGATAACGCTCGCTTACCTAAGGTGGTGGATGTCTCCCTTCCCCCTGGATGGGGGAAGGGTCGGGGATGGGGGTGACCTGCGGAGGCTAGTCCCCGCGCGGCGTCCGCCGCCGCATCACCCCCACCCCTGCCCCTCCCCCATCGGAGGGGGAGGGGACGTGCTCCCGAGGGGCCATCAACACTCAACGCTAAAACAGCCTTCGTTCAGCCTCTACATCCGTCTCCCCGGCGAACGCCGGGGCCCAGATCGAACCCGCTAGCATCGGAGCGCTGGCGATGCGGCATGGCGCGTCCGCCCCAGCCGCTCCGGATGAATCTGGGCCCCGGCGTTCGCCGGGGAGAACGGGGGGAGGGTGCGTGAGCGACCTTCTCCCCCGGAGAAGGAGCCCTGCACGCTGCGGCCTCCAAGAGATTTAAGGATCGCACCGACCTGGGAGGTCGGCTTTCGAGCCAAGTCGGACAGCGCGGGAAGCCCCTCTCTCTTAGAGAGAGGGAGGGGCCCAAGCGAAGCTTGGGAGGGTGAGTGGTTACGCCGTCAGCCGGCGTGCCGGCACATGGATCCAAGCAGCGCCAGAAGCATCCTCGGGCTTCGCCTACCCTCTCACCCTCCCACGCCTGCGGCGCGGGCCCCTCCCTCTCTCCATGAGAGAGGTTTCCTTGTGCCCGCTCCCCACCCATCCCGGGCATCACGTTTCATCGCCGCGCGCGACCTCTCGGAGCACCTGAGGCCCCCGGCTCAGCGCCCCTGGCCCGCCTTCTTCTGCAGCTCCAAGAACTTCCGCGCCCGGGCTTCGTTGTCCTCGTCGCGGCGCTTGCCGTTGATCACGTCCTGGCGCGGCCGGCCCAGGCCGTCCTGCTCCGCGCCCAGCACGAAGGGAATCTCTTTCATCGTGCCGGGGTGCTCCTTGCTGCGATGGTCGACGCCCGGCCCCATCGAGCTCTCCTTGTACCGGCGATAGGCCTCCTGGGACGCCGCCGCGGCGTCGAGGGCCTGGCGCTTGGCCGGGTCCAGGCCCGAGAGCGGGTCGCCCTTGGCCTTGGCCGCGCCGAACCGCTCGTCGCAGGTCTCGCGCTCGCGACGGGTCAGGCCCACGACGTCGGCGCTGAGGCAGCCGGTGGTGGCGCGCAGGG
>NZ_CAMQSF010000027.1 GCF_947036865.1 uncultured Caulobacter sp.
GCGGCCTCACCCCCTGGCAGCGTGTAAACAACCTTCTTGGAAACGACACCTAGCGCCGTTCACCATTGCTGAGGATTTCGCGGCTAGGTTGGACGGTGAAGTTTCTGTAGCTTGAGGCGCGTACGGATATGGGGTGGCGTAATATCGTCGCGCACAGACGTCGCGATCTGCTGTCCATCATCCCCATGACCCTTTTGGCCGCGGGCGGATCGACGGTCTGGCTGGGGACGCGCACCTGCCTGGCATGGCTGGTGGTGGTGGCGATCCTGATCGCCGTCAATCAAGCCCTCTGTCGCTTCATCGCGCTTCAGAAGGCTGACGAGCCCGCGCTGGAGCTGGGCATGGCGGCCTTCACCCTCGGCTACACCTTCGTCTACGCCATCCTGCCCGCCGCCCTGATCCTGCAAGGCGAGCGGACGGCGGTGCTGGCGGGCGCGGCGATGATGGGCGCCATCGCGCTCAGTTGCACCGCCGAATTCGTGATCTCGCGTCGGATCGGATCGGCGGCCCTCCTCGGCGTTCTCGCCCACGTCGCGGTGTTGGCCTGGATCACCTTCGAGCCGGAACATCTGCCGCGGACGGCCTTCGCGCTGATCGCGGTGATCAGCTTCTTCGCCTATGTCCTGCAATACGCGCTGCACCGCGAGCGGGCGGCGCTGCGGATGGCCGAGGCCATGGCCCTGGCCCAGACGCGAGAGGCCGAGGCCGCCAGCGCCAACGCCGCCAAGACCGCCTTCCTGGCCACGATGAGCCACGAGATCCGCACGCCGCTGAACGGCATCATGGGCATGGCCCAGGTGATGGAGGGCGACGCGCTCTCGCCGCCCCAGCGCGAACGTCTGCAGGTCGTGCGTCAGTCGGGCGCGGCCCTGACCGTGATCCTCAATGACGTGCTGGACCTGGCCCGCATCGAAGCCGGGCAGCTGGAGCTGCGGCCGGAGCCTTTCGATCTGCGCGAGCTGCTGACCGGCTGCGGCCAGACCTTCGCCGCGCTCGCCGAGGGCAAGGGCCTGACTCACGATCTGGCCATCAACCCCGCCGCCGAAGGCGCCTATCTGGGGGACGTCGGCCGCCTGCGGCAGATCCTGCTCAACCTGCTGTCCAACGCGGTCAAGTTCACCGAAGCGGGCGGCGTCTCGATCGCCGCGCGGTACGAGCATGACAGGCTGGAATTGACCGTGGCGGACACCGGCCCCGGCGTCGCGCCCGAGGAGCAGGAGCGACTCTTCGCGCGGTTCGTGCTGCTGGACGACATCGCCACGCGCCGTCAGGGCGGCGCGGGCCTTGGCCTGGCGATCTGCCGCGAATTGGCCCGGGCGATGGGCGGCGACATCACCGTCCGCAGCCGTCCTGGCGAGGGCAGCGCCTTCACGGTGAGCCTACCCCTGCCCCGTGTCGAGACGGCCGCGCCGGCGGCCGCGCCTCCGCCGCCGTCGGTGGCGCCCGCGCTCCGCGTCCTCGCCGCGGAGGACAATCCGACCAACCAGCTCGTGCTTCGGCTGGTGCTCCAGCAAGCGGGCGTCGAACCGACCATCGTCGACGACGGCGCCCAGGCCGTCGAAGCCTGGCGCCGCGGCGACTGGGACGTGGTGCTGATGGACATCCACATGCCGGTCATGGACGGCCTCGCGGCGCTGAAGGAGATCCGGCGCCTGGAGGCAGAGGAACAGCGGCCGCGCACGACGGTCATCGCCCTCACCGCCAACGCCATGCGCCATCAGGTGGAGGCGCTGCTGGCCGCCGGGATGGACGGCCATGTCGGCAAGCCGATCGACGTGGCCGAGCTGCTTCAAGCCTTGGAGCGGGCGACGCGGCGCGAGACGTCAGCCGAGCCGATCGCCGCGCCGCGCCATGAATTTCAGTAGGGCGTCGGCGGCGGCCTCGGACGGATCGGGCATGCCCCGTCCCATCTTGTCGAGCGCGGCATTCTGCTCGGCGGTCTGACGCGCGCGCAGGGCCGGATCGTCGAGCAGCCGGGCGACCTCGCGCGCCAGGCCATCGCCCTCGCAGGCGTCCTGGATCAGTTCGGGCGCGATCGCCTTCCCGGCGGCGATGTTGAACAGGGTGATCCACTTCGGCTTCATCAAGCGCTTGAGGATCGCGTAGGTCACCGCGCCGGTCTTGTAGCCCACCACCATGGGCCGGCCGGCCAGGGCCAACTCGGTGGTCACGGTGCCGCTGCAGGCCAGGGCCACGTCGGCGGCCACGAAAGCGTCGTCCTTCAACGCCTCGTCCTCGACGACATGGGCGCGGAACGGCCAGCCCGCCACGCGAGCCTTCACCGCCTCGGCGACGGTGTAGGCGGCGGGCACGACGATCGCCAGCTCGGGCCGATCGACCTTCAGCCGGCGCACGGCGTCCTCGAAGGCGGGCATGACCCGCTCGATCTCGGACGGGCGACTGCCGGGCAGCACAAGGAGCAGCGGCGCCTCGGGCGCGACCTTGATCGCGGCGCGCAGCCGCGCGCCATCGGCGTGGTCGAAGCGCTTGGCCAGGGCTGAATTGCCGACGAAGACGCTTTCCAGGCCGGCGGCGTCAAAGTACGGGCGGTCCATCGGCTGGATCGACAGCAGCAGATCGACCGACTTGGCCAGGCTTCGAGCCCGGCCAGCGCGATAGGCCCAGACCTGCGGCGCGACGTACTTCACCAACGGCAAAGCCGGGTCGAGCTTCCGCAGCGCGTGGGCCAGGCGGATGTTGAAGCCCCAGCTGTCGATCAGCACCGCCACGTCGGGCTTTTCCCGGGCCGCCAGAGCCACGGTGTCCTTGAGGCGGGCCTTGACCGTCGGATAGGCTTTCAGCCCCTCCAGTATGCCGAGGATCGAAAGCTGGGCGATGTCGAAAGGGCTCTCGACCCCCTGCTCGGCCATCTTGGCCCCGCCGACGCCGACGAAGGTCACCCGGTCGCCCAGCCGCGCCCGCAGAGCCTTGGCCAGGCCGGCGCCGAGGGCGTCGCCCGAGGCCTCGGCGGCCACCAGCATGACCTTCAGCGGCGTCACGCCGGGCCTGGCCCTTGCGCGTCGACGCCGAGCACGAAGAGGCCCAGTTCGTCCGCCGCCGCGATGACCGCGTCGCGGTCCACGACCAGGAGGCGTCCGGCCTCGCCGACCACGCCGGCCAGACCGGCGCGGGCCGCCCGCTGGATCGTGGCGACGCCGATCGTGGGAAGGTCGACACGGGTCTCCTGGATCGGCTTGGGGGCCTTGGCCAGAACGCCCCTGGGCGCCTCGGCGCGGCCTCGGATCGCTTCGGGCAGGTCGGCGACCCGACGGAGCATGGCGTCGGTCCCCTCCTGGGCCTCCACGGCCAACACGAGACCCTCGCAGACCACGGCGCCCTGCCCCACGTCGAGGCGGCCGATCTCGCGCGCCACCTTCAGCGCCTTGTCGATATCGGCCATGTGGACCTCGCGCGGCCCATGCTTGCCCAGACGCCCGCGCGGCAGGGTCATTTCGCCCATCACCTCGTGCGCGCCCTCGATGTCGAAGCCTTCCTTCTCGAACTCGTCGAGAACACGGCGCAGCAGGGCGTCGTCGCCCTTGCGCGCGGCGACGATCAGGCCCGGCAGCACCTTCAGGCCACGTCCGTCGGGCATCAGGGCCGAGAAGTCCGGGCGACTGACATTGCCCGCGAAACAAACGACCTCGCAGCCTTCGGCGCGCAGCGCCTTGAACACCTTGCCGAACTCGCCGAGCCCGACCTCGGCGCCGGGATAGCGGGCCAGGGCCGGTTCGGCGAAGCTCTTCAGGCGCATGACCGAAAAGGCGCGGCCGGCGGCCTCGCAACGGGCCGCCAGTTCGACGGGCAGCGCGCCGCCGCCGGCGATCAGGCCAAGCTTACGCATCCGTCGAGACTAGACCTCGCGCTCGGGCAGGCAAAGCGGCCGGTTGGCGTCGGCGCGGATGAAGTCGACGATCTCCATGACCTCGGGAATGGCGGCGTGGGTCTCGGCCACGTCGTCAAGGCGCTCCTGGAACGTGCCTTCGTCGGCGAACATCAGCCGATAGGCCGCCCGCAGGGCGTTGATCGTCTCGCGCGAGAAGCCCCGCCGCTTAAGGCCCACCAGGTTGAGCCCTTCCAGGTGGGCGTGGTTGCCCCACACAGAACCATAGGGAATCACGTCCTTGGTCACGGCCGCCAGACCGCCGATGAAGCTGTAGCGGCCGATGCGCGAGAATTGATGCGCAGCGGCCAGGCCGCCCATGAACACATAGTCGCCGATCGCCACGTGGCCGCCCAGGGTCGCGCCCTTGGCCAGGACCACGAAGTCGCCGACCACGCAGTCGTGCGCCACGTGCGAGCCGACCATGTAGAGGCCGTCCGAACCGATCGTGGTCACGCCCTTTCCGGAGGCCGTGCCCGTGTGCATGGTCACGTGCTCGCGGATGATATTGCGCGCGCCGATCCGCAGTTCGGTCCGCTCGCCCTTGTGGCCCAGGTGCTGGGGCGGGCCGCCCAGATTGGCGAAGGGATGGACGACGCAGCCCTCGCCGATCGTCGTCGCGCCTTCGATCACCACGTGCGACAGCAGGCGCACGCCGGCTTCCAGCGTCACGTCGGGACCGACGATGCTGTAGGGGCCGATCTCGACGTCCGAGGCGATCCGCGCTTCGGGCGCGACGATCGCGGTGGGGTGGATCGTCATGCCTTGGGTCCCGTCTCGACCACCATGGCGGCGAACTCGGCCTCGGCGGCCACCTTGTCGCCGACCTTGGCCACGCCCTTGAACTTGAAGATCGACGACCGCGCGCGAACGACCTCGACCTCCATGCGGATCACGTCGCCGGGACGCACCGGATTGCGGAAACGGGCGTTGTCGACCGACATGAAGAAGATCGTCTTGCCCTCGGTGTCGACCTCCAGGGACTTGCTCATCAGCACCGCGCCGGTCTGGGCCAGGGCCTCGATGATCAGCACGCCCGGCATCACCGGATTGCCAGGGAAGTGCCCCTGGAAGAAGGGTTCGTTGATCGTCACGCACTTGATGCCGACGATCGACTCGTGGGGCTTGTAGGCCTCGGCGCGGTCGACCAGCAGGAACGGGTAGCGGTGCGGGATGCGCGCCAGGATCTCGGCGATGTCGATCTCGGTCTGCACCGTTTGGTCGGTGTTCTCGGTCATTCTACTAGCCCCTCGTCCCTCGGCCGCCCGCCATGCGCGAGAGCCACGCGGTCTCCCGGAGCCACCGCTTCAGCGGCCGCGCGGGGAATCCCGTCCAAGTTTCACCGTCCGGCACGTCCTTGAACACCGAGGCGGCGGCCCCGATGCTCGCGCCCGAGCCGATGTTCAAATGATCGGCGACCCCGGCCTTGCCGCCGAAGGCGACGCCGTCGCCGACGACCGTGCTGCCGGACAAGCCCGTATAGGCCGCCAGCACGCAATTACGACCTATACGGACGTTGTGCGCGACGTGAACCAGGTTGTCGATCTTGGTGTTCTCGCCGATCGTCGTATCGGCGAAGGCGCCGCGATCGACGCAGCTGTTGGCCCCGATCGTGACATTGTCCTGGATCACCACGCGGCCCAGTTGCGGCAGGTCGACCATGCCGCGCGGCCCCAGGGCGGCGCCGAAGCCCGCCTCGCCGATCACCGCGCCGGCGGAAATCGAAACCCGATCCCCGAGCAGGGCGAAGCCGATCACGGCGTTGGGACCGATCACGCCATCGCGTCCGACCAGGACGCCGGGACCGATAACCGCCCCGGGCGCGATCCGTGTTCCCCGTCCGATCCGCGCGCCCTGCCCGATCGTCACGTTCGGCGCGAGCAGCACGCCCGTCTCGAGCTCGGCGTCCGGATGGATGGCCTGGGCCGAGGGGTCGTGGCGACGCGGCGCGTGCAGGCGAGCCGCCGCCGCGGCCCATGCGGCCTGGGGATGCTTGGTGATCAGCGCGGCGCAAGTCGAAGGCAAGAGGTCGCGATGCTCTGGGCGCACGAAACAGGCCCCGGCGCCCGTCATCGCCGCGGAGTTCTTGCGCTTGGCGTCGGAGAAGAAGGCGATCGCTTCAGGATCGGCCGCGTCCAGAGGCGCGGCGCGGGCGATCGCCCGCTCGCCCAGAGCGGCGTCCGCTAGTTCGGCGGCGCCCGCCCGGGCCAACTCGTAAAGCGATGCCGGACCCAGGCTGTCGAAGAAACGCGGGTCCGGCATGGCTCCTCACGGCGAATAGACTGCCCCTAGGTAACCCCAAGGGAGACGATTCGCTTACTTATTGGTCGGTTGCAGCGGCGCGGCGCCCGGGACGGCTTGGTCCAGACGCTCGCGATCGAAGGTCAGGGTCTTGATGCGGCCGTCGAGGGCGGCGACCACGCCGTCGGTGATGTCCATGGCCGGATTGGCCAGCATCACCGATTCACGATCCAGCAGCAGGCTGCACTTCTGAGCCTGGTAGACCTGCTTGATGGGCGTATCCATCTCTTGATAGACGCGCGACAGCGCCTTCTGCTCGGTGGCTTCCAGCTCGCGCTGACGCAGCTGACCCTTGCGCTGCCAGGCGTTGGCCTTGACCTGCAGGGCGGCGGCCTGTTGCTCCAGGGCGTCCTGGGCGGTGCTCGCCTTCTTGGCGTCGAGCGCCTTGCCTTCGTTTTCCAGAGCGGTGCGCTCGGCGCCGAGCTCGGCGGTGACCTGCTGGCTGATGGTGTTCAGACGCGCGGCGACGGCCTTACCGACCTGCGATTGCGCCACGGCGCGCTGGCTCGAGAAGATGCAGACGCCGGGAAGAGCCGGGCCGTGCGTGATGGCCGGAGCGGCCGGCGCGGCGGCGGCCGGAGCCGTCTGGGCCGAGGCGCTGGTCGCGAGGGCAAGGGCGACGACGCTGGACGCGGCCGCGGACAGGAACTTGGACATGTCTATTGGAACCTTGTGGAGGTGGAGAACCGGAAGGTTTCGGTTCGGTCGTAGCTTTCCTTGGCCAAAATGCGGCTGATATCGAATCGAATGGGACCCATGGGGGATTTCCAGTCGATCGAGATACCCGCCGAGGCACGCAGGCCGAGGTTATCCTTGATGTTCGGATCGAAGACGCCGGGGGACTTCTGGCGATCCACATCATCGAGCAGGCCGGCAGTGCCGAAGTCGCTGAACAGCGCGGCCTTGATGCCGTACTGCTCGGGCAGGAACGTCGGGATGTCCAGCGAGACGGTGCCGATGGCGTAAAGCTTCGCGCCCATCGAATTGTTAGTGCTCGAGACGTCGCGCGGGCCGATGCCGGCGATCTCGAAGCCGCGGAAGGTGTCGCCGCCGCGATAGAAGCGGTCGTTGATGCGGACGTTGTCGCCGCCCAGACCCTCGATATAGCCGAACGAGCCCGTCAGGCTCAGCACCAGGCTCTTGGTGAAGCCGTAGTACCAGCCGGCGTCGGCCTCGGTCTTCAGGTACTTCACGTCGCCCGCCACGCCGGCCACGTCCTGGCTCAGGTCCGCGAACCAGCCGCGGGTGGGGTTGATCGGATCGTTGCGCTTGTCGAGGCGCAGCTGATAGCCGACCAGCGAGGTGATGTAGGCGCCGCGCTGCAGGCAGAGGATCTGCGACACCGAGCCGGTGGTGCAGAGGTTGTCGGCGACGCTGACCTCGTCCTGACGCAGCGTGTAGCGCAGGCTCATCGAGGCGGCCTGGGTCAGCGGGAAGCCGACGCGGATGTCGCCGCCGACCGACTTGGTGTCATAGGCCGCGTATTGCGACAGGTCGTAGCGGAAGGTGTAGAGGTTGAGACCCGCCACCAGGTTGCGCCCCAGGAAGCGCGGCTCGCTGAAGCCGAAGTCGATCTGCTGGCGCAGCGAGCCGACCGAGGCGCGCGCCCGCAGGTTCTGACCCCGGCCGCGGAAGTTCCGCTCGGTGATGCCGACGTCCAGCACCAGCTTGTCGACCGAGCTGTAGCCGGCGCTGAACGAAAGCTCGCCGGTCGGCTGTTCCTCGACCTTGACCTTCAGCGCCGTGCGGTCGGGGGCCGAGCCCGGGGCGTCGGTGATGTCGACGTCCTTGAAGAAGCCCAGGCGACGGATGTTGTTCTTCGAACGGTCGACCAGCACGCGGTTGTAGGCGTCGCCCTCGGCGACCTCCAGCTCGCGGCGGACGACGTAGTCCAGCGTGCGGGTGTTGCCGACGATGTCGATCCGATCGACATAGACGCGCGGGCCTTCACGCACCGAGAACACGACGTCGACGGTCTTGGTCTCGCGGTTGGGCACGTAGCGCGGACGCACGTCGACGAAGGCGAAGCCAGCCGCGCCCGCCGCGAAGGTCAGGGCGTCGGTGGCCTGCTCGATGCGCTCGTCCTCGTAGAGCTGGCCGGCGCGGATGGGCAGGATCTGGGCCAGCAGGTTGCCGTCCAGCTTCTTCAGCTCGGTCTCGACGGTCACCTTGCCGAACTTGTATTTCGGCCCCTCGTCCAGGGTGTAGGTGACGGCGAAGCCGTTCTTGTCCGGGGCCAGCTCGGCCACCGACGAGATGACGCGGAAGTCGAAATAGCCGCGGTTGCGATAGAACTTGCGCAGTTGCTCGCGGTCGTACTCGATCCGGTCGGGGTCGTAGTTGTCGTTGCTGGTCAGGAACTTGTACCAGTGGCTCTCCTTGGTGACGACCACGTCGCGCAGGTCGTTGTCCGAGTACTCGCTGTTACCCAGGAAGTTGATGCCCAGCACGCCGCTCTTGGGGCCTTCGCTGATTTCGAAGACCAGGTCGACGCGCTTCTGCGGCAGTTCCACGACCTTCGGCGTCACGGTCGCCGAGATGCGGCCCGAGCGGCGATAGAGTTCGATGATGCGCTGGACGTCGGCCTGCACCTTGGCGCGGGTGAAGATGCCGCGCGGGCGGATCTGCACTTCGTCCTTCAGCTTGTCTTCCTTGAGCGAGGAATTTCCCTCGAAGACCACCTGGTTGATGATCGGGTTCTCGACGACCTTCACGACTAGGTCGCCGCCCTGCATCTCGATCTTGACGTCGGCGAACAGGTCGGTGCGCGCCAGGGTCTTCAGCGCCAGGTCGAGGCGCTGGGAGTCGACCGTGTCGCCCGGCTGGATCGGCAGGTAGGACAGGACCGTGCCCTGCTCGATCCGCTCGTTGCCTTGCACGACGATGCGCTGGACCACGCCGGTCTGGGCGGCCTGGGCGAAGGCCTGATGCGGCGCCACCAGGGCCGTGGACCCGAGGAGCAGCGCCATACCCGTGGCGAACGCGGCGCTTTGGGCGCGAAGTTTGTTCATGTGACCAATCATGGACGGAGGGCGGGCGTTCACGTGAACAGGCCGCCGATGAATTTGAACACGTCGTAGCGGTTGAGGTCGTTCCACGCCGCGAACAACATGAAACCCAGGATCAAGGCAAGCCCCGCGCGGAACCCGGCCGCCTGGAAATCCGCCCGCAGAGGCCGTTTGGCCACGGCTTCGTAGGCGTACATCAAGAGGTGCCCGCCATCCAGGACCGGAATGGGCAGGAGATTCATGAAACCGATGCTGACCGACAGGCTGGCGATCAGCACCAGGAAGTTGAAGAACAGCCGCAGGGCCATGATCGAGACGCTGGGCGCGCCCTCGGTGCTGGCCTTGGCGACGGCGCCGGCGGTGTGACCGATGCCGATGATGCCGCTGACCTGGTCCGCCGGCATCTGTCCGGTCACCAGGCGTCCCAGATAGAAGCCGATCGTCTTGATCATGCCCCAGACCTCGAGCGTCGCGTCGGGGATCGCCGAGGCGAGCGAGGACTTCTGCAGAGACGCCACGGTGGCCAGTTCGGCGCCCATGCGCCCTTCCTTGACCTTTCCGCGGATGTCGTCGCGGTTCTCGACCAGGGCCGGCGTCACGGTCAGATGCACCGGCTTGCCCGCGCGCAGCACCGTCAGGTCGATCGGCAGATTGGCGCGCAGCGAGACATAGGCCACGACGTCGCCGACGCCCTTGATGTCGGTCTTGTCGGCGCGAACGATGCGGTCGCCGGGCTGTAAGCCCGCGGCGGCGGCGGGCGTGTTGGGCATGACCTTGCGGACCGTCACCGAGCCATGCTGGTTGCCGACCAGCACGAGAATGACGGCCATGATCAGGATGGCGAGCACGAAGTTCGACGCCGGTCCCGCGACCGCGATGATCGCCCTTTGCCAGACCGGCTTGAAATGGAAGTAGCGGGAAAGGCCCGCCTCGCCTTCCCGCCGCACGATCGCCTCGCGCATGGCGGCCAGGCCGTCCTGGTCGGGCACGCTGGCGGCGTTCTCGTCGCCCGAGAAACGCACATAGCCGCCGAGCGGAATCGAGGCGATCCGCCACTCGACGCCCCGCTTGTCGCGCCACGACACCAGCGGCGGACCGAACCCGATGGAGAAGCAGTCGATCGCCACGCCGCACGCGCGCCCCGCCCAATAGTGCCCAAGCTCGTGGATCGTCACCACGACGGACAGGACGAAGACGGTGGACAGGATGAAGATAAGCGCGTCGGTCATATAGGTGGCCGGGTCCCCCGGATCAGAGCCGGCGATGCTTTTGCGCGACAACCTCGGCCGCAATGCGGCGAGCGCTGGCGTCAATCATCATCGCGTCGTCGACAGCGTCGCGTTCGGCGACGGCGAGGTTTCCCAGACTGTTCATACGCTCGAGGGTCTCCGCCACCGCGGCGGCAATATCGAGAAAGCCAATCCGCCGGTCAAGGAAAGCGGCGACCGCGACCTCGTTGGCGGCATTCATAGCGGTCGGCGCGCCGCCGCCCAGCCGCATCGCCTCGCGAGCGATTCCGAGGGCGGGAAAGCGATCCAGATCCGGCGATTCGAACGTCAACTGCCCATAGGCGGCCAGATCTAGGCGGGGCGCGGGCCAGACCAGGCGGTCCGGCCAGGCGAAGGCGCAGGCGATCGGCGCGCGCATGTCGGGCGGACCCAGCTGGGCCAGGGTCGAGCCGTCGGCGTACTCCACCAGGCTGTGGATCACCGACTGAGGGTGAATCACCACGTCGATGCGAGTCTCGGGCGTGTCGAACAGATATGAGGCCTCGATCATCTCGAGCCCCTTGTTCATCATCGTCGCGGAATCGACCGAGATCTTCGCGCCCATGCTCCAGTTGGGATGGGCGATGGCCTGTTCGGGCGTGGCGGCGGCCATGGCGGCGCGGTCCCATGTCCGGAACGGACCGCCCGAGGCCGTCAGGATCAGGCGCGCCACGCGATGCGCGCAATCGGGCTGCAGCACCTGGAAGATGGCCGAATGCTCCGAATCGACCGGGATCACCGAGCCGCCGGCGGCCTTGGCGATGGCCAGCAGCGCGGGGCCCGCGCAGACAAGGCTTTCCTTGTTGGCCAGCGCGATCACCGCCCCCGTGCGGGCGGCGGCGAGGGTCGGCGCCAGGCCCGCGGCCCCGACGATGGCCGACATCACCCAGTCGGCCCCCATGGCGGCCGCCTCGGCGACGGCGGCAGCGCCGGCGGCGGCGCGCACGCCCGTCCCCGCGAGTCCGTCCTTCAGCGTCTGGAGCTTGGACTCGTCGTCGATCACCGCGACCCGAGGCCGCCAGCGCCGGGCCTGCTCGATCAGCCGCTCGACATTGCGGCCGGCGGTGAGCGCCAGGATCTCCACCGGCGCGGCGGCTTCCTCGAAGAGGCTCAAGGTCGAAAGGCCGATCGATCCGGTCGAGCCCAGCACCACCACCTGACGGGGCGCGGTCAATGATGCCACTTCAGGTGATCGATCAGGCGGATGGCCGCGATGACGATGGCCGCGAACATCAGGCCGTCGACGCGGTCCAGCAGGCCGCCGTGGCCGGGGATGATGTCGCCGCTGTCCTTGACCCCGAAGCGGCGCTTGAGGATCGACTCCCAGAGGTCGCCGGCCATGGTCGCCAAGCCGCCCAGCAGGCCGATCAACGCCGCCGCCGGCCACACCAGCCGCAGGTCGGCCAGTTCGGCCACCGCCACAGCGCCGATCGCCGCCGCCACCAGGCCGCCGATGAAGCCCGACCAGGTCTTGTTCGGCGAGATCCGGGGCCACAGCTTGGGCCCCTTCAGCAGGTTGCCGACCACATAGGCGAAGATGTCGGCGAACCAGGTGACCACGAACAGCAGCAGCGTCCACCACAGCCCGTCGGACAGCGAGCGGACCCACACCATGGCGATGACGGCCGGCGCGATATAGACCACGCCATAGGCCGCGTCGGCCCGGCGCTCGACGGCGCCCCGGGCGATCAGACCCGCCAGGAAGGCCCCAATCAGCACGACCGCCCATGCGACGAAGAAGTGGTGCAGGAAGGCCGCCGCCACGGCGATGGCGCAGAACAGGCCGACCACGGCGCCCACGGCGTTCGGCGCCTTCGGCGCGCTGATCTTGCCCCATTCCCGCGCCAGGACGCCGGTGCAGACCAGCGACAGCGCCAGGAACCAATAGCCGCCCAGCCAGACGGCCGCCACGACCGTCGGCACGAGCACGGTGGCCGAGACCACGCGCGTTCGAAGATTGCCCCAGTTGAAGCGCTTAGCCGGCGACGGCGACGTCATCGGCCGCGACCCCTCCGTAACGTCGATCCCGCCGGCGATACTCCGCGATGGCGGCCGCCAGCGCCTCGGGCCCATAGTCGGGCCAGAGCACGTCCTGGAAGACGAGCTCGGCATAGGCGCAATCCCAGAGCAGGAAGTTCGAGATCCGCTGCTCGCCGCTGGTGCGCACGATCAGATCGGGCGGCGGCGCCGACGCGGTCGACAGGAACCGTTCGAACATCGCCTCGGTCAGGTCCGAGGCCTTGGCCTCGCCCCGTTCGACCCGTTCGGCGAAGGTCCGCGCCGCGTCCGTGATGTCGGCCTGACCGCCATAGTTGAAGGCGACCTGCAGCGTGAAAGCGGTGTTGTCGCGCGTCCGGCGCTCGGCCCGGTCGATCACCTCGGCGATGTCGGCCGACAGGCCGGTGCGGCGGCCGATGACGCGGACGCGAACGCCGGCCTTGGCCAGGCGCTCGAGGTCCGACTCCACATAGGCCTTGAGCAGGTTCATCAGCTCGGAGACTTCGTGGGCCGGGCGACGCCAGTTCTCGGTCGAGAAGCCGAAGACCGTCAAAACGCCGACGTTCTGGCTCTGCGCGCCCTCCACGGTGCGCTTGAGGGCGTTGACGCCGGCGCGGTGACCCAGCACGCGCGGCATGCCCCGCTGCTTCGCCCAGCGGCCGTTGCCATCCATGATAATGGCCACATGCAGACGTTGGTCGGCCGCGTCGGCGTCCGAAACGTTCCGCGGACCGGTGGTCGCCGGCATTCGCTTCAACCTTCCCTCGTCGTTCCCGAACTCTCCCGAGGGAACGATCAAACCTGCATGATCTCTTGTTCCTTGACTTTCAAGGCCTCGTCGATGCGCTTGATGGCTTCGTCGGTCATCTTCTGGACCTCGGTCTCCATCTTCTTGCGCTCATCCTCGGCGACAGCGCCGTCTTTTTCCGCCTTCTTGAGATCGTCGTTGGCGTCGCGGCGAACGTTTCGCACGGCGATCTTTTGCTGCTCGGCGTACTTGCCGGCGATCTTGGAAAGGTCCTTGCGGCGCTCCTCGGTCAGCGGCGGGATCGGGATGCGCAGGTTCTGGCCCTCGACGACCGGGTTCAGGCCGAGCCCGGCGGCGCGGATGGCCTTCTCGACCGAGACGACGACGCCGCGATCCCAGACGCTGACATTGATCTGGCGCGGCTCGGGGACGCTGACCGAAGCCACGGCGTTCAGCGGCGTGCTGGAGCCGTAGGCCTCGACCATCACCTGATCCAGCAGGCTGGCCGAGGCGCGGCCGGTGCGCAGGGAGCCGAACTCTTCCTTCAGAGCGGCGACGGCTTTGTCCATGCGGTCGCGATAACGCGACAGGACGGGTTTTTCGGCGGCGGCCATGACGGGCTCTCCTCGCTTTCGGCCGCCCGACCCCACGGCCCAGCGGCGACGTTCAAAAAAGATCAGGCGGCGCGGTCGGCGGCGACCACGGTGTGGGTCCCCTCGCCTCTCAGGACGGTCAGCAGATTGCCACGCCCCTTGATCGAGAAGACCACGATCGGAATGTTGCTGTCGCGCATCAGCGCCACGGCCGAGGCGTCCATGACCCGCAGATCCTTGGCCAAGACGTCCATATAGGTCAGGGTGTCGTAGCGCTTGGCCGTCGGATCCTTCTTGGGATCGGCGGTGTAGACGCCGTCGACGCTGGTGCCCTTGAACAGGGCGTCGCACTGCATCTCCGCCGCGCGCAGGGCCGCGGCGGTGTCGGTGGTGAAGAACGGATTGCCGGTGCCGGCCGCGAAGATCACCACGCGGCCCTTCTCGAGGTGCCGCTGGGCGCGGCGGCGGATGTAGGGCTCGCAGACCGTGGCCATCGGGATGGCCGACTGAACGCGCGTCTGGACGCCGATCCGCTCCAGGGCGTCCTGCATGGCCAGGGCGTTCATCACCGTGGCCAGCATGCCCATATAGTCGGCGCTGGAGCGCTCCATGCCCTTGGCCGCGCCCGCCATGCCGCGGAAGATGTTGCCGCCGCCGATCACCAGGCACAGCTCGACGCCCGACTTGACGATCTCGGCCACGTCCTCGGCCACGGATTGAACGGTGTTGGTGTCGATGCCGTAGGGCGTGTCGCCCATCAGCACCTCGCCGGAGACTTTCAGCAGGATGCGGCGGAATTTGAAGGGCGCGCTGGTATCGGACATGGACCGCTATTCCTGAGTCGTCGGCACGCACATTACGCGCGTTGTACAGAAGTGGGATGGATTTTGCCAACCAAGGCTCAAGGCCGAACGGCGGGCGCAAAAAGGGCGCGGCGCGCGTCTAGACGCGCCGCGCCCTGATTGTCTGTCGAGGATCCAGCGATCCTCGACGAAGGGCCTTAGGCTTGGCCGGTCATCGAGGCGACTTCAGCGGCGAAGTCGTCCTGCTTCTTTTCCACGCCTTCGCCCAGGGCCAGGCGCGTGAAGCCCTTCACGGTCACCGGGGCGCCCAGGGTCTTGGCCGTCTCGGCGACCAGCTGCTCGACCGTCTGGTCCGGGTTCATGACGAAGGCCTGCTTCAGCAGCACGACTTCTTCCAGGAACTTGCGGATGCGGCCTTCGATCATCTTTTCGACGACGGCGGCCGGCTTGCCCGATTCCAGGGCCTGCTCGGTGAACACGGCCTTTTCACGCTCGATGGCGGCCGGGTCCAGATCGTCCGGCGACAGCGACAGCGGGGCGGTCGCGGCGACGTGCATGGCGATCTTGCGGCCCAGCTCGCGCAGGGCGGCCTTGTCGCCGGTCGAGTCCAGCGCGACCAGCACGCCGATGCGGCCGAGGTCGGGCGCGGTGGCGTTGTGGATGTACGAGGCGACGACGCCGTTCTCGATCGTCCACTTGGCCGCGCGACGCACCATCATGTTCTCGCCGATCGTGGCGATCAGGTTGGTCAGGTGATCCTGCACGGTCTCGCCGCCGGCCAGCTTGGCCGAGGTGATGGCCTCGATCGAGCCGTCGGTGGCCACGGCCGCCTGGGCGATCTGGCGCGCGGCGCCTTGGAACAGGTCGTTGCGCGACACGAAATCGGTCTCGGCGTTCACCTCGACGGCGGCGGCGGTTTCGCCCGCGCCGGTGTCGACGACGGCGATCGCCACCAGACCTTCGGCGGCGGCGCGGTCAGCCTTCTTGGCGGCCTTGGACAGGCCCTTGGCGCGCAGCCAGTCGATGGAGGCTTCGATGTCGCCGTTGTTCTCGGCCAGAGCCTTCTTGCAGTCCATCATGCCGACGCCGGACTTTTCGCGCAGTTCCTTGACGAGGGCGGCGGTGATCTCAGCCATCGATTCTCTCCAGATTCAAACGTTTAGCGACCGGGCGCGTAGCCCGCCAAAGCTATAAAGATCAGGGACCGGGCTTCTTAGCCCGGTCCCGTGTCAGGGTCGCGACGGTCGCCGCGCGGCCGGACGGCCAGCGGCGACACGTTGGGAAATCAGCCTTCGGCCGTTTCCGGGGCCGCCTCGGCGGCGGCTTCCGGGGCTTCCGGCGCCAGTTCGCGGGCCAGGGCCGGCTCGACCGGGGCCACCGAGGCGCCCAGGTCGACGCCCGCGGCGGCTTGACCGGCGGCCAGACCGTCGAGGACGGCGTCGGCGATCAGGTCGCAGTACAGCTGCAGGGCGCGGGCGGCGTCGTCGTTACCCGGGATCGGATAGGTGATGCCGTCCGGATCGCAGTTGGTGTCGAGGATGGCGACGACCGGGATGTTCAGCTTGCGGGCTTCCAGGATCGCGATCGCTTCCTTGTTGGTGTCGATCACGAACATGATGTCGGGGATGCCGCCCATGTCCTTGATGCCGCCCAGCGACAGTTCCAGCTTGTCGCGCTCGCGGGTCAGCTGCAGCAGTTCCTTCTTGGAACGGCCTTGGCCTTCGCCGGCCAGGACGCCTTCCAGCTCGCGCAGGCGGGCGATCGAGCCCGAGACGGTGCGCCAGTTGGTCAGGGTGCCGCCGAGCCAGCGGTGGTTCACATAGTACTGGGCGCAGCGCTTGGCGGCCGTGGCGACCGGGTCGCTGGCCTGGCGCTTGGTGCCGACGAACAGCACGCGACCGCCGGCGGCGGCGACTTCACGGACCTTCACCAGGGCTTGGTGCAGCAGCGGGATGGTCTGCGACAGGTCGATGATGTGGATGTTCGAGCGCGAGCCGAAGATGTAGCGGTCCATCTTCGGGTTCCAGCGGTGCGTCTGGTGGCCGAAGTGGGCGCCGGCTTCCAGGAGCTGACGCATGGAGAATTCGGGAAGAGCCATCGGGCCTTTGTCCTTTTTCCGGTTGAACCTCCGCGGACACCCCCGTTCCAGACCATTCTGGAGCGGGACCGGAACGGCCGGACCGGGATTTCTCCCCGGCGCTGCCGAACATCCGCGTGTGGAATGGGCGCGCAGATAGTCGTTTGGCGGAGAAAAGGCAAGCCCTTGGCGCGAAATGGCGGCCCAGCGCTCGTTCCTTGCCAGGGTGAAAGCGCCCGCGAGCACATCCGGCCCCGGCGGCCAGCCGCGAACGCGGAGAGCGCCGCGACATCATCTGGTTTCGTCGCCTAGGCGACACAGGCGGACTGAGGCTCCTCCGCGTCCGCGTCGTCGATATGAGCGAGGCGGGAGGAGGCTTGATGCTCGCGGTCTTCGATCTGGACGGAACTCTGCTCGACGGCGATTCCACGGCGCTCTGGCTTTGGGACCGGATGCGCCGCTCGCCGCCGCGCGCGCTGGCGATGCTGGCGATCGCGCCAATCGCCGTGCCGATGGTGGCGATCCCGCGCACGCGCCGCGCCGGCGCCTCGATCCTGCTCTGGATCGCCACGGTCGGGCTCCGCGAAAGAGACCTGCAAGCCTCCTGCGAGGCGTTCGGCGAACGGTTCCGCGCCGGGACCAGCGCGCTGTCCTGGCGCGCCGGCGGTCTGGCCGCTCTGCGCGACCATCTGACCCGCGGAGAGCGGGTCGTGGTGGTCACGGCGGCCCCCGCGGTGCTGGCCAAGGCCTTGATCGGCCCGCTGGGCGAGCCCATCGAGGTGCTGGGCACCTCGCTGAAGCGCCGCGCCGGCGGCTGGGTCGCCGACGTCCATTGCCGCAACCAGCGCAAGTGCCAGGCCCTGGCCGAAGCCGGCCACGGCGCGCGCTGGGCCTATGCCTATACCGACAGCCTCGACGACCTGCCGCTGCTGCGCGCCGCCGAGAGGCCCGTGATCGTCAAGGGCGGCAAGGCGGCCGAGCGACGGCTGTTTCGGGCTGGCCTGGCCAACGGCCGCGCGGCGGCCTGGTGAGCCGAGGCGCTCACGGGACGATCTTCAGCGAGGCCCGCGAACACCGACGACGCTCAGGTCCGTCGCCATCTTGGGGGTCGCCGCCGATCTCGCGCCGGATCGACAGGCGCTACCGGTTCGCCGAGCGGCGTCGGGTCTCTTCGAGTTCTTCCACTGAAATAGCGCCCCAGCCCCGTCGCGGCCTTCAGCCTGGCCGTCTGGCGACATGGCGTTCGCTTGGCTTCAAGGCCCTACGGTTTCGAGACAGAACGTCAGCCAGAGCCGGGGGCACGCACCAAGCTGGCGCTCGGCTAGGCCTCCTCTTAAGCCCGCGCCGCCTCCAGTTCATCGAAGGGCATGGCTCCCGAGACGCTTTCGAGCCCGGCCTAGGCCTCACCATTCGTCTCTCGGCCCGCCGCCACGACGGCGCGTCCACACGTCTCGTCTTCCCACGCGCTCCTAGTCCGAGCAAACGCAACGGGATTATTCCTAGACATCCTCCAGCAGCGCCACCCCGGGCGCGGTCTTCAACGCGCCGCGCAAGGCGGCGTCCAGCGTGTAGCGCCCCGGCAGACGCAGTTCGATCTCGCGGCCGCCGCCGATGGCCGCCACCACCGTGACCTCCCCGCCCCTCTGCGACTGCGCGGGTTCGAGACGGCGCTTCAAGGCTTCGATCTCGGCCGCGCTTGGCGACAGGTGGACGCGCAGGCCGGCGACGACGTTCTCGATCGCCTTTTCGATCGGCTCGGCGTCGTCGCCGAAGAAGCGAACCTCGCCGTCGCGCGCCTTGGCCCGAACCTTGATCGCCACGGCCTTGCCCGGCTCCAGCACGTCGCGGCATTTGCGCAGGCTTTCGGGGGGGAACAGCACCTCGTACTCGCCGGTCGGGTCCGACAGCGAGACGAAGGCGAACTTCTCGCCGCTTTGCGAGGCGCGCTCCTGCCGGCGGCGGACCACGCCGCACATGCGGAAGGCTTCCATCCCGGCCTCGGCTTGGGCCATGGCCTCGGTCAGCATCGCCGTGCGGCGGCGACGCAGCAGGCCGACCATGTCCTCCAGAGGGTGCCCGGTCAGATAGAAACCGACGGCCGAGAGTTCCTCGTCCAGCAGATCGACCTGGTTCCAGGTCTCGGTCTTGGAGAGGCGGGGTCGCCCCGCGCCCGGATCGGCGCCGAACAGACCGCCCTGCCCGCCCTGGCGGTCGGCATAGACGCTCTGGGCGTGCGCGATCAGTACGTCGGCGGAGGCCACGATCTGAGCCCGGTTCTTGTGGATCGAGTCGAAGGCGCCGGCCCGGGCCAGGTTTTCGATCGCGCGCTTGTTGACCTGCTTGGGATCGATCCGCTCGACAAAATCGAAGATGTCGCGGAACGGCCCGCCCTCCTCGCGGACGGCCACCAGATGCTTCATCGCCTCCAGGCCGACATTTCGGATCGCCCCCAGCGCGTACAGCACCTCGCCGTTCTCGACCTCGAAATCGGCGCCGGCGACATTGACGTCCGGCGCCCGCACCGTGACGTCGAACTTGCGGGCGTCCTGGTGGAAGACCGCCAGCTTGTCGGTGTTCGACAGATCAAGGCTCATCGAGGCGGCGAAGAACTCGACCGGCGTGTTCGCCTTCAGCCAGGCCGTCTGGTACGAGATGAAGGCATAGGCGGCGGCGTGCGACTTGTTGAAGCCGTAGCCGGCGAACTTGGCCACCAGTTCGAAGATCGAGCCCGACTGCTCCTCGGGAACGCCCTTCTCCTTGGCGCCGGAGACGAAACGGATCTTCTGTAGATCCATTTCCTCCTTCTTCTTCTTGCCCATGGCCCGGCGCAGCAGGTCGGCCTCGCCCAGGCTGTAGCCCGCCAGGATCTGGGCGATCTGCATCACCTGTTCCTGATAGACGATGACGCCGTAGGTCTCCTTCAGCACCCCCTCCAGCGAGGGATGCAGGGTGTCGACGGGTTTGCGGCCGAACTTGCAGTCGACGAAGGTGTCGATGTTGTCCATCGGACCAGGGCGATACAGCGAGATCAGCGCGGTGATCTCCTCGATCGAGCCGCAGCGCATCTTGCGCAGCGTGTCGCGCATGCCCTGGCTTTCGAGCTGGAACACCCCGACCGTCTGGCCCGAGGCGAGCAGCTCATAGGTCTTGGCGTCGTCGAACGGCAGCCTGCCCAGATCGATGTCGAAGCCGCGCTTCTTCAGGTGCTTAACCGCGCGGTCGAGCACCGTCAGGGTCTTCAGGCCCAGGAAGTCGAACTTCACCAGGCCAGCGCTCTCGACCCATTTCATGTTGAACTGGGTGGCGGGCAGGTCCGAGCGCGGATCCTTGTAGAGCGGGGTCAGTTGGGTGAGCGGCCGGTCGCCGATCACCACGCCGGCCGCGTGGGTCGAGGCGTTGCGGAACAGGCCTTCCAGTTGCAGGGCGACGTCGAGACAGGCCGAGACGTTGGCGTCTTCCTTCTTGGCCTGCTTCAGGCGAGGTTCCAGCTCGATGGCCTGAGCCAGGGTCACCGGCGCGGCCGGATTGTTCGGCACCATCTTGCAGAGGCGATCGACGAGCCCGAGCGGCAATTGCATCACCCGGCCCACGTCGCGCAGCACGGCGCGCGCCTGCAGAGAGCCGAACGTGATGATCTGGGCCACGCGATCGCGGCCGTACTTTTCCTGCACGTAGGAGATCACCTCTTCGCGCCGCTCCTGGCAGAAGTCGACGTCGAAGTCGGGCATCGAGACCCGCTCGGGATTGAGGAAGCGCTCGAACAGCAGGCCGAAGCGAAGCGGGTCGAGGTCGGTGATGGTCAGCACCCAGGCGACCAGCGAACCGGCCCCCGAACCCCGCCCCGGCCCCACCGGAATGCCGTGCGCCTTGCCCCACTTGATGAAGTCCGACACGATCAGGAAGTAGCCTGGGAAGCCCATCTTCTCGATGATGCCCAGCTCGAACTCGAGCCGCTTCCAGTACTCCTCCTCGGGGGCGGACAGGGTCAGCCCGTCGAGGCGCATCTTGAGGCCCTCGCGGGCCTGATGGCGCAGTTCCTCGGCCTCGTTGCGACCGTCGCCCGTCGGGAAGCTGGGCAGGATCGGCGCGCGCTTGTGGACCATGAAGGCGCAGCGCCGGGCGATGTCGAGCGTGTTGTCGCAAGCTTCCGGCAGATCCGAGAACAACTTGCGCATGTCGGCGGCCGGCTTGAACCAGTGCTCGGGCGTGACGCGACGTCGCTCGTCCTGCCCGACGAACGCGCCGTCGGCGATGCACAGCAAGGCGTCGTGCGCGTCGTAGAAGCCTTCCTTGGCGAAATAGACGTCGTTGGTGGCGACCAGCGGCACGTCGTTGTCATAGGCCCAATGGACCAGGCCAGGCTCGGCCGCCGCCTGCTTGGGCAGGCCGTGACGCTGCAGCTCGACATAGAAGCGGTCGCCGAAGACCCGATGCATCTCGGCCAGGGCCGCCGCGGCCTCGCCCGACTTGCCGGCGGCGAACAGGGCGTCCACCGGCCCGTCGGTCCCGCCCGACAGCAGGATCAGGCCCTCGCTGTACCGCGCCACCTTGGCCCAAGGCACGATCGGCTCGGGCAGTTCGGCGCTGTCGAGATAGGCGATCGACGACAGCTCGGAGAGGTTCAGATAGCCCTGCTCGCTCTGCGCCAGGAGCGTGACCGTCGGCGCGCGCGCCCAGCGTTCCGTCGGACCGCCGCCGATGCCGGTGACCGGCAAGGCGCAACCGATGATGGGCTGCACCCCCGCGTCCTTGGCGTAGGACGAATATTCCAAGGCGCCGAACAGGTTGGCCCGGTCGGCGAGACCGGCGGCCGGCATTCCGGCCGCGGCGGCCAGCTTGCCGATCTGGTCGGCCTTGATGGCCCCTTCGAGCAGCGAATAGGCCGAACGGACCCGCAGGTGGACGAAACCTTGCCCCTCCGCGTCCGCCATCGCCGTTCTCCGCTACACCCCAGCCGCCCGCGCGACTCAGGCCACCAACTGGGCGACCGTGCACATCATCCAGACGAAGCCGGCGACGGACACAAGGGCCAAAGACTCACGCGCGACACGGATCATCGGAACCTCCACAGATTTCTTGTTTTGTTCCATATTCCGCTTTTGTTCTGTTCACAAGATGTTCTTTCGATGTCCGCCGCTCTTTTTTCGCCCGCCCGGCGCTCTTCCTGGCGCGGCGGCGATAAGCCATGGCCAAGTCGCGCCGAACGGTGCAGATCGGCGGGATGCGCCTGATCATCGACACCGACACCGCCGGAGACGACGTCTTCTCCCTGATGCTGGCCCTGACCCGCCCGGAGGTGACGGTCGAGGCGATCACTATCGCCCACGGCAATGTCGGCTTCGTCCAGCACGCCGAGAACGCCCTGGTCACCCTGGAGCGCTGCGGTCGAGGGGGCGCGGTTCCGGTCTATCTCGGCGCCCAGGCGCCCTTCACCCGCGCGCCGCTCGACGCGGCCTATGTCTTCGGCCGCGACGGCATGAGCGACAGCGGCTTCGCGCGAACGGCCCAACGCCCCGCCGAGGGGCACGCGGTGGACGAGCTGGTCCGCCGGATCATGGCCGCGCCCGGGGAGATCACGCTGATCGCTCAGGCGCCGCTGACCAACATCGCCCTTGCCTATCTGCGCGAACCCAGGATCGCCCAGGCCGTGAAGCGCCTGTGGATCATGGGCGGTACGGACAACGGCGTGGGGAACGTGACGCCGGCGGCCGAGTACAATTTCTATGTCGACCCCGAGGCCGCGAAGATCGTGGTCAACGCCGGGTTCAACCTCTCGATCGTCACCTGGACCCTCACCCTACAAGACGGACTGCTGGACATGGAGCAGTTGGCGGAACTGGAGGCGCTCGGCACCGAGCGGGCCCGGTTCTTCACGGACGTGAACCGGGCGTCGCTGGCTTTCGCGCGCGAGACCGAGGGCTTGAACGGCAGCCTGCACCCCGACGCCCTCACCTGCGCCCTCGCGCTGGACGAGCGGCTGATCCTGGCCGCCGAGGACTGCGTCGTCGATGTCGAGACGATCGGCGAGCTGACGCGCGGCTATCTGTCCGTCTCGCACGCGATCCTGCCGGATATCGAGATCGCCGACCCCAGTCTGAAACGTCGACCACCCAACGCAAGGGTGATCAAAGAGATAGATCGCGACGGCTTCTTTCAAGCAATGAAAAGGGCGCTGGCTTAACGTTATCTCAGGCGCTCGGCGGCAGACTAGCGCCATGAAAGGACTCGCCACATCTCTGCTGACGCTCACGCTAAGCTTGGCGCTAGGCGAAGCGGCGCGCGCGGAGGCTGATCTCTTTTCACGTGAGACGGTGTCCGGCGTCATTGATCTGCGCTTGGTGGGCGCCGACGGCGAAGCCTCCTGGGTCGACGGCCGCGTCGGCAAGGCCCGCTTCGGCGCCGGCCACCAGGGCCTGCGCCTGGGCGAGGCCGCGCTGGTCTGGAACCCGCGGTTTTCCGACACCCTCTCGGCCGTGGTGGTCGGCGAGAGCCAGGACGGGCAACGACATCTGATCGAGCTTGGCGAGGGCTATCTGGCCTATCGCTCGCGGCCTGGGTCGGCGGTGCGGATCTCCGGCCGCGCCGGGGTCTTCTATCCGCCGATCTCGCTGGAGCATGACGGCCTCGACTGGTCCGTCGCCGACACGCTCACGCCGTCGGCGATCAATAGCTGGGTGGCGGAGGAGACCAAGGTCGTCGGGGTCGAGGCCACGGTCCGGCGGACGCTCGGCGACCAGACCTTCACCCTGACCGCCGGCGGCTTCAAGCACGGCGACACCTCAGGCACCGAGCTGACCTTCCGCGGCTGGGCGTTGCACGATCTGAAGTCGCCGGTGTTCGGCCGCTTCCCGCTGCCGCCGCTCAGCGCCAAGATGGCGACGCGGCAAGCGCCGTTCACCACACCGCTGGCCGAGATCGACGGGCATATAGGCTATTACGGCCGTCTGGCCTGGCAGCCTTCGTCACGGGTGACGATCGATCTGTTCGGCTACGACAATCGCGGCGACCGCACTAGCGTCGACGCCCATCGCGAATGGTCTTGGCAGACACGGTTCTGGAACCTCGGCGCGCGACTGGACCTCGACGCGGTCGCCCTGAAAGCCCAGGCCATGACCGGCGAAACCCTGATGGGCTACTCGAACGCCTTGGGGATTTGGGCCGACATGGGGTTCGAGGCGGCCTATGTCTCGGCAAGCAAGGCGGTCGGCCCGGGCTCGCTGACCGCGCGCCTGGATCACTTCTCGACGACCGACCGCACCAACAAGGGCACGGACAACAACGCCGAGCACGGCTGGTCGCAGCTGGCCGCCTATCGCTGGGACGTAATGCCGAACCGACAGGTCGTGTTCGAGGCGCTGCGCATCAGCAGCTTCCGGCGCGATCGCGCGCGGCTGGGGCTGGCGCCCCGGCAGACCCAGACGGTTCTGCAAGCGGCCTTCCGCCAGCAGTTCTAGAAGCGCTGAGCCTCAAGGTGGCCGTTCTTCAAGGCCATCACGCGATCCATATAGCGCGCCAGCTCCATGTTGTGCGTCGCGATCAAGGCCGCCACGCCCTGCTGGCGGGCGACCTCGTACAGCGCCTGGAACACCGCCGCCGACGTGGCCGGGTCGAGGTTCCCCGTCGGCTCGTCGGCCAGCAGCAGCTTGGGGCGATTGGCCAGGGCCCTGGCGATGGCCACCCGCTGCTGCTCGCCGCCGGACATCTGAGCGGGCTGGTGGTGAACGCGGGCGCCGAGCCCCAGGCTCTCGAGCAGTTCGAGCGCCCTCGCCTCCGCGTCCTTGCGACGCTTGCCGGCGATGGTCAGCGGCATCGCGACGTTCTCCAGCGCGGTGAACTCGGGCAGCAGGTGGTGGAACTGATAGACGAAGCCCACCGTGCCCAGGCGAATGCGGGTTCGCGCCCGCTCCGAGAGCCGCGAGCAGTCGCGGCCCTCCAGGGCGACGAGGCCGGCGTCGGGATGCTCCAGGAGGCCCGCGGAGTGCAGCAGCGACGACTTGCCGGAGCCGGAGGGGCCGATCAAGCCGACCACTTCGCCGGGATAGACGTCGAGATCGACGCCGCGCAGCACGGGCAGGTCGCCGGCCTCGGTCTTGTAGACGCGCTCGACTCCGCGCAGGGCCAGGATGGGCTCACTCATAACGCAGCGCCTCCACCGGATCGAGGCGGGAGGCGCGCAGCGCCGGCGGCAGCGTCGCCAGGATGCTCATCAGGGCCGAGATCGCGACGATGCCGCCCACCTCCGTCCAGTCGATCTTCGCCGGAATGTGCGAGAGCATGTAGACGTCGGCGTTGAACACCGAGGTCCCCGTCGCCCATTCCACGAAATTCTGGATCGGGGTGATGTAGGTGCAGAAGAGCGCGCCCAGCGCCAGGCCGCAAAGCGTGCCGGCCACGCCGATCGAAGCGCCCGCCATGATGAAGATCCGCAGCACCGCGCCCTGGCTTGCGCCCATGGTGCGCAGGATGGCGATGTCCTTGCCCTTGTTCTTCACCAGCATGACCAGGCTGGAAATGATGTTCAGCGTCGCGATGGCCACGATGCAGAACAGGATCAGCCGCATCACCTTCCGCTCGACCTGCAGCGCGGTGAAATAGCTGTGGTTCTTGTCGACCCAGTCGGTGACGAGGGCGCCGGGACCGCTGGCGACCTCGACATCGTGCTTGTACGCGGTGGCCTTGTCGGGATCGTCGACCTTGATCTCGACATAGTCGACCGAGGTGTCGCGACCGAAGAACAGCTGGGCCTGCTCCAGAGGCATATAGACGAAGGCCTCGTCGAACTGGCTCATGCCCACGCTGAAGATCCCGCCGACGATGTAGCTCTTCTCCTGGGTGCCGCTGCCGAAGGCCGTGGCCGAGCCCGAGGGCGAGATCAGGCTGATGGCGTCGCCGGGCTGGACGCCCAGGCTTTGGGCCATGCGATCGCCGATCAGCACGATGTCGCCGCCATACTCGCCCTGGCCGAAGCCGGCCATCGAGCCCTTCTTGATGTTGTCGGCGATGATCCGGGTGCGCCGCAGGTCGGCCGTCGAGACGCCACGCACGATGGCCCCGGTCACCTGGGTCGGCCCGATCACCATGGCCTGGGCCTCGACCATCGGCGTCGCCTGGATCACCCCCGGCGCGGCCTTGATCCGGCGGATCACCGTCTCGCGATCCGGCCCGTTGATCAGCGGGGACTGGGCGTAGAGATGGCCGTTGAAGCCTAGGATCCGGCCGAGGAGCTCGGCCCGGAACCCGTTCATCACGCTCATCACGGTGATCAGGGCGAACACCGCCAGCATCACCGCGCAGAACGAGATGATCGCGATCAGCGCCACGCCGCCGTTCTTGCGCTTGGCGAACAGATACCGGCGAGCGACCGAGCGCTCCCAGCGACTGAAGGGACCGGCGGCGCGGGCGTCTGGCATCAGCGTCCTTGAGTGAGGTTGGCGATCACGGCGTCCAGCGAGGCCGTGTAGCGCTCGCCGGTCTTGCGGTTCTTGACCTCGACCACGCCCTCGGCCACGCCCTTGGGACCGACGATCAGCTGCCAGGGCAGGCCGATCAGGTCCATGGTCGCGAACTTGGCGCCGCCCCGGGCGTCGGTGTCGTCGTAGAGCACGTCCTTGCCGGCGGCGGTCAGGGCCGCGTAGGCCTTGTCGCAGACCTCGTCGCAGCCGGCGTCGCCCTGGCGCATGTTGACGATGCCGACGTCGAACGGCGCGACGCTTTCCGGCCAGATGATGCCGCCCTCGTCATGGCTGGCCTCGATGATCGCGCCCAGCAGACGCGAGACGCCGACGCCATAGCTGCCCATCTGCACCGGGACCTGCTGGCCGTCGGGGCCTTGGACCGTGGCCTTCATCGGCTCGGAGTACTTCGTGCCGAACGAGAAGATGTGGCCGACCTCGATGCCGCGCGCCGACAGACGGTCGGCTTCCGGCAGGGCGTTGAAGGCCGCTTCGTCGTGCATTTCCTCGGTCGCGGCGTAGAGCGCCGTGCGCTGGTTCACCAGAGGCTGCAGGTCGCCGTTGATCCAGTCGAGGTCCGGACCGGGGGCCGGCATCTCGACCAGGTCCTTGTGGCAGAACACCGCGCTTTCGCCGGTCTCGGCCAGCACGATGAACTCGTGGGAGAGGTCGCCGCCGATCGGACCGGTGTCGGCGCGCATCGGCACGGCCTTCAAGCCCATCCGCGCGAACAGGTTCAGATAGGCCACGAACATACGGTTGTAGGACTTGCGCGCCCCATCGGCGTCGAGGTCGAAGCTGTAGGCGTCCTTCATGAAGAACTCGCGGCCGCGCATCACGCCAAAGCGCGGACGGCGCTCGTCGCGGAACTTCCACTGGATGTTGTAGAGGTTCTTGGGCAGGTCCTTGTAGCTCTTGATCGAGGCGCGGAAGATGTCGGTGACGACTTCCTCGGCCGTCGGACCGAACAGCAGCTCGCGCTTGTGCCGGTCGGTGATGCGCAGCATCTCGTCGCCGTAGTCGTCATAGCGGCCGCTCTCGCGCCACAGGTCGGCCAGCTGGATGGTCGGCATCAGCAGCTCGATGGCGCCGGCGCGATCCATTTCCTCGCGGACGATCTGCTCGATCTTGTTCAGCACGCGCAGGCCCAGCGGCAGCCAGGCGTAGATGCCCGCCGCCTCCTGGCGGATCATGCCGGCGCGGAGCATCAGCTGGTGCGAAACGATCTGGGCGTCGGACGGCGCTTCCTTCAGCACCGGCAGGAAATAGCGCGACAAGCGCATCAGCTTGGAAACTCCGGGAATTCGAGAGGGGCTTGAGATACCCCCTCGGCCGTGAGCTTGGCAACGCGCGAGGCTAAAGTAAGGCTCCGTGGCGGAAAAAGAGAGGCCGCGCGGATCGCCGCGCGGCCTGTCAGTCATCGTCGGGGAAGACGCCACAGAGCGAGACCGGCAAGGCCGATCTCCTGAAGCCACCTTAGCGCCCGAACATCTGTTGGGGCACGGGCGTGCGGCCCGCGCGCCAAAATCGAGGTGGTTCGCCCAAGCCTTGGGCGATCGAGGGCAAATCGCCCACGCCACGCCCAAGCCTTGGGCGCCCGCCGGTCAGGCCGCGGCCGGAAGATCCGGCAGAGTGACCAGATGGAACTGCACCACGGCGAAGAAGATCGCGAACACGATCGCCGAAACCCAGGTGGTCGTCAGGAACTTGCGCTTCAGGTCCGGATTGACCGGGGCCCCGGGATCCGCGCCCGGCGGCGGTGTGATCCCGGCCTCGTGGAAGCTGCGCGAGCCCAGCGGCAGCACGGCGAACAACACCGTCCACCAGATGGTGGCGTAGATCGCGAACCAGGTGATCGGGCTCATCAGTGATGCGCCTCCTTGGGCGTTTCCATGAGCTCGACCAGCAGGCCGCCCATGTCCTTGGGGTGAACGAAGATGATCAGCGTGCCATGGGCGCCGATGCGCGGCTCGCCCAGCACCGTCGCGCCCTTGGCGACCAGATCGTCGCGAGCTTCGTAGATGTTCTCGACCTCGAAGCAGATGTGGTGCTGGCCGCCCTTCGGATTCTTGGCCAGGAAGCCGTGGATCGGGGAATTTTCGCCATACGGCTCGATCAGTTCGATCTGGCTGTTGGGCAGGTTGACGAAACACACCCAAACCCCCTGCTCCGGCATCGCCCACTTCTCGGTCACCGAGGTGGCGCCGAGCAACTCGCGATACAGCTTCACAGAGTCGTCGATCGAAGGCGTCGCGACGCCCACATGGTTCAACTTGCCGATCATCGCCGAAACTCCCGCTGCTTTTCTGGTTGTTGGGTGATGGCCTAGCACCAGTGCTGCATTGCGGAAAGATAGGGCGACCACGGCGTTTTCGCGGCCGCCCTACCCGATCAGAGCCTCAGCACCGTCGTCTCTACCACGGGCTTACGCTCCCAGATGCGGAACGCCGCCTTCTTCACGGCGCGGGAGATGGCGCTCTCGATGGTCTCGTCGAGCTCGCGGGCGTCGCCGTCCAGCTTCTTGTAGGCGCTCTCGGCCTCCTCGCAGAGGTCGTCCAGCGCGTCGTCGAGGCTGTACTCGTCGTCCCCGGTGAGACCGATGCCGCGCACCTGCGGGCCCGAGACGATCCTGTTGCGGCCGTCGAGCACGATCGAGACCGCCAGCATGCCATTGAACGCCGCGTGCCGCCGCTCGCGCAGGGCCTCGCCGTTCTCCGGCGTGACGACGCCGCCGTCGACATAGAGGCGGCCGGCCGGCACCTCGTCGATGATCCCCGGCTGGCCAGGGGCCAGGCGCACCATGTCGCCGTTGCGCGGCGAGACGGCGTGCGGGACCTGCAGATCCTTGGCGAAGGCGGCGTGCTCGATCAGGTGGCGGCGCTCGCCGTGGGTCGGCACGGCGATGTGCGGACGCACCCAGGAATACATCTGGCGCAGCTCGTCGCGGCACGGGTGGCCCGAGACGTGGATGCCTGGCGTGTCGCGCTCGGTGTGCAGGCGCACGCCGCGGTCGGCCAGCTTGTTCTGCAGATTGCGGATCGGGATCTCATTGCCCGGGATGACCCGCGAGGAGAAGATCACGTGGTCGCCCTGCCCCAGCTTGACGTGGGGATGACTGCCGTCGGCGATGCGCGACAGCGCCGCGCGGGCCTCGCCCTGGCTGCCGGTGCAGAGGAACAGCACCTCGTTCTCGGGCAGGTGCTTGGCCTGGTCGTCGTTGATGAAGGGCTCGATGCCCTGCAGCAGCCCCACCGACCGCGCGGCGGCGGCCATGCGGTGCATCGAGCGCCCGGCCAGGCACACCTTGCGCCCGCTGGCCTGGGCGGCGCGGATCACGGTGTCCATCCGCGCCACGTTCGAGGCGAAGCAGGCCACGGCGATCTTGCCCTTGAGGCTCTGGATCAGGTCGCCCAAGGCCTTGCGGACATCGGCCTCCGAACCCGCCTGGCCTTCCACGAAGACGTTGGTGCTGTCGCAGACCATGGCCAGAACGCCTTCGTCGCCAAGGCGGCGGATGGCGGCCTCGTCGGTCGGCGCGCCCAGCTGCGGCTCGGGATCGATCTTCCAATCGCCGGTGTGCAGGATCGTGCCCAGCGGCGTCTTGATCGCCAGGCCGTTCGGCTCGGGGATCGAGTGCGTCAGGGTGATCAGCTCCAGCGAGAAGGGCCCGAGCTCGAACGTTCCGCCCAGCGGGATCTCGGTGATCGGCACCTCGTCCAGCAGGTCCGCGTCGCGCAGCTTCTCGCGCAGCAGGAAGGCGGTGAACGGCGTGGCGTAGACCGGCGCCTTCAGCCGCGGCCACAGCCAGTGCACGGCGCCCAGATGGTCCTCGTGCGCGTGGGTCAGGACGATGCCGACGATGTCGTCGGCATACGGCTCGATATAGGTGGGATCGGGCAGGATGATCTCGACGCCGGGCGTCGTCTGGTCGCCGAAGGTGACGCCCAGATCGACCACGATCCATTTGCGATCGTGGGGCGGGCCGAAGCCATACAGGTTGAAGTTCATGCCGATCTCGTTCGACCCGCCCAGCGGCAGGAAGACGAGTTCGTCGTCTTTGGATTTTTTCATCAGGACTCGGAGATGGTGTTTCTTCGGTAGATTTCGAGGAGGCCCCGGATCGTCAGATCCGAGTCAAAATGGTCGATGCTGTCGGTGGCGCCCTCGAACAGCGAGGCGACACCGCCGGTGGCGATGACGGTCATGGGCTCGGCGCGCTCGGCCTTGATGCGCGACACGAGGCCCTCGATCAGAGAGATATATCCCCAGAACACGCCAGACTGCATCGCGGACACGGTGTCGCGCCCCACGATCTTGTTACCGGCGGGACGCTGGATGGCGATCCGGGGCAGCTTCGCCGCCGCCTCGTGCAGCGCCTGCATCGAGAGGTTGATGCCCGGCGAGATGATCCCGCCCTCGAACGCGCCGTCCGCCGCGACGATGTCAAAGGTCGTCGCCGTGCCGCTGTCGATGACGATCAGCGGGCCCGAGTAGACCATGTGAGCGCCGATGGCGTTGACCAGGCGGTCCGCCCCGGCCTCGGACGGCTTTTCGATGCGGACGTCGATGCCCAGCTTGGCGTTCTCGCCGATCACCAGCGGCTCGACGCCGAAATAGCGGCGGGAAAGGTTGCGCAGATTGAAGATCGACTGCGGCACGACGCTGGAGATGATCACCGCGTCGATGGCCCGGAAGCCCAGGCCCTGCATCGACAGAAGCTGCGAGAGCCAGACCACGTATTCGTCGGCGGTGCGGGTGCTCTCGGTCGCCGCCCGCCATTGGGCCACCCACGACTGGCCGTCGTGAATGGCGAACATCGTGTTGGTGTTGCCCTGCTCAATGGCCAGCAGCATCACGCGCCTCCAAAGAAGACATCGCCGGCGGTGATCCGGCGGACTTGGCCGTCGGCCAGACGAAGCCGCAGCGCGCCGTCGCCGTCCAGGCCCTCGGCGACGCCCTCAACCGTCTCCGTTCCCAGACGCGCGACGCAGGCCTCGCCCAGGCCGTGGGCGCGCGCCGTCCAGGCGTCGGCGATGGCGGGAAAGCCGAGGGTGGTCCACGTCCGGGACCAGCGATCGAACGCGCCCGAAAGCACTTCCAAGGCTTCGATCGGCGATGGCGGCGGGCTGTCGCGGTAGGTGGCGATGGCGGTGGCGGGCCGTTCGGCGTCGATCGGCTTGCGCGCGAGATTGACGCCGATCCCAACGGCGATCCACAGCCCGCCCGTCGGCGACGCGCCGGACTCGACCAGGATCCCGCTGACCTTGAGGCCGCCGAGCAGCGGATCATTGGGCCATTTCAGGCTGACCAGCTTGGCCGGCGCGTACTGACCCAGCATGTCGGCCACCGCGAGGGCGGCGACGAAGGACACCTGCGCCGCCTCGGCGGGTGGCTTGTCGGTGCGAAACAGATAGGTGGCGGCGAGATTGCCCGCTCCCGTCTCCCAGGCGCGCCCGCGGCGACCGCGGCCTGCGGTCTGGCGAAGGCCGAGCAGCCATAGCGGCCCGGTCTCGCCCGCCTCGGCCCGGCGACGGGCCTCGGCGTTGGTGGAGTCGATCTCGTCGAGGACGACGACGGGCGCGCCGCCCGTCACGTCACGCGTGACCAAAGGCGGCCGCGGCGGCCTTGGCGGCGGGGTCGAGCCACATCAGGGCCACCAACACGATCGGGAACGAGAAGATCGCGGCCGCGAAGCCGACGGCGCGGGCCGAGGGCGACGGCGCGTCGACCGCGCCGGCCGACTCGTCGAACCACATCGTCTTGATCAGGCGCAGATAGTAGAAGGCCGCCACGACCGAACCGACCAGGCCCAGCACCGCGGCCCATTGCATCATCACATCGCCCGTGGCCAGCGCCGCGCCGAACACATAGTACTTCGACCAGAAGCCCGAGAACGGCGGCAGGCCCAGGGCCGACAGCGAGAAGGCGGTCATGGCGACGGCGATGCCGGGGCGCTCCTTCACCAGACCGGCCATGTCCTGAATGGTCTCCATCGACTTGCCGCCGCGGTTCAGCGCCTGAAGGCAGGCGAAGAAGCCGGTGACGTCGACCATGTAGAGCACCATGAACACCAGCATCGACTGCAGGCCCTTCTCGCCGCCGGCCGCCACGCCCAGCAGGGCGTAGCCGACATTGGCGATCGAGGAGTAGGCCCACAGGCGCTTCAGATTGCTTTGGGCCAGGCCCGCGAAGGCGCCGACGAAGACCGACAGCAGAGCCGCGATCACCAGGATCTGACGCCACTTGTCGCCCGAGGCCGGGAAGGCGTCGCCCAGCACGCGAGCGAACATCATCATGGCGGCCAGCTTCGGCGCGGCGGCGAAGAAGCCGACCACCGGGGTCGGGGCGCCTTCGTAGACGTCCGGGGTCCACATGTGGAACGGCGCGGCCGAGACCTTGAACGCCAGGCCGCAGATCACGAACACCAGGCCGAACAGCAGGCCCGTGCCGTGCGTCCCGCCATGGGCGGCGGCCAGGGCGATCTGGCTGAAGTGGGTCGAGCCGGTGAAGCCGTAGATCAGCGAGCTGCCGTACAGCAGCAGGCCCGACGACAGGGCGCCCAGCACGAAGTACTTCAGGCCCGCTTCCGACGACTTGGCGTCGTCGCGCCGCATGGCGGCCAGCACGTACAGGGCCAGCGATTGCAGCTCGACGCCGACATAGAGGCTGATCAGGTCGCCGGCCGAGGCGGTGACGCCCATGCCGACGGCGGCCAGGATGACCAGGACCGCGTATTCGAACTTCTGGTCGCCGCGCTGGGCCAGCCAGCGGTCGCCGAGCACGATGGCCACGGCGCTCGACAGATAGATGGCCACCTTGGCGTAGGTCGCCGCGGCGTCGGCCGCGTAAACGCCGTTGAAGGCGTGGCCGTGCGGACCGAACACCGCCGTGGCGGCGGCCGCGATCAGGGCCGCGACGGCGGCCAGGGTGAAGATCGGTCCGACCTTGCCCCGGAAGGCGCCGGCGACCAGCAGGACCAGGGCCGCGACCGCGAGGACGACCTCGGGCAGAACGAGCGAGAAGTTGGCGGAAAACGTCATTGGCTCCTCACCCGCCCACGGCGGCGCGCCAGGCGCCGACCAGCGCGTCGACGGACGACGCGGTCAGGTTGAACACGAAATTCGGATAGATGCCCAGCACCAGGGTCGACACGATCAGCGGGGCGAAGATCAGGATCTCGCGCGTGTCCAGATCGGTGATCGTGGCCAGCTGCGGGTTGGTGATCTCGCCGAACATCACGCGGCGATACAGGGTCAGGGCGTAGACGGCCGAGAAGATCACGCCCGAGGCGGCGACCAGCGCGGTCCAGGTCGAGGCCTTGTAGGCGCCGGTCATGGTCAGGATTTCCCCGACAAAACCCGAAGTGCCCGGCAGGCCGACATTGCCCATGGTGAACAGCATGAAGGTCGCGGCGTACCACGGCATCCGGCTGGTCAGACCGCCGTAGAAGGCGATCTCGCGGGTGTGCATGCGGTCGTAGACGACGCCGACGCAGAGGAAGAGCGCGCCCGAGATCACCCCGTGGCTCAGCATCTGGAACAGGGCGCCCTGCTCGCCGGTCGCGTTGCCCGAGAAGATGCCCATGGTCACGAAGCCCATGTGGGCGACCGACGAATAGGCGATCAGCTTCTTGATGTCGGTCTGCCGGAAGGCGACCAGCGAGGTGTAGACGATGGCGATCACCGACATCGCGAACACCAGCGGCTGAAACAGCTCCGAGGCATTGGGGAACATCGGCAGGCTGAAGCGCATGAAGCCGTAGCCGCCCATCTTCAGCAGGATGCCCGCCAGGATGACCGAGCCGGCGGTCGGCGCCTCGACGTGGGCGTCGGGCAGCCAGGTGTGCACGGGCCACATCGGCATCTTCACCGCGAAGCTGGCGAAGAAGGCCAGCCACAGCCAGGTCTGCAGCCACGGCGCGAACTTGAAGGTCATCAGCGCCGGGATCGACGAGGTGTGGGCGATGGCGATCATGGCCAGGATGGCCGCCAGCATCAGCACCGAACCGAGCAGCGTGTAGAGGAAGAACTTGTAGGCCGCGTAGACCCGGCGCTTGCCGCCCCAGATGCCGATGATCAGGAACATCGGGACCAGGCCGCCCTCGAAGAAGAGGTAGAACAGGATCAGGTCCAGCGCGCAGAACACGCCGATCACCAGGGTCTCGAGAACCAGGAAGGCGATCAGATATTCAACCACGCGCTTTTCGACCGACTTCCAGCTGGCCACCACGCAGATCGGCAGCAGGAAGGCGGTCAGGAGGACGAACAGCACCGAGATGCCGTCGACGCCCATCCGATAGTGCAGGCCCGCGAACCAGGCGATGTCTTCCACGAACTGGAAGCCGGGGTTCTTCGGGTCGAACTGGGCGACGAGGACGATCGACAGGCCGAACGTCACCAGCGTGGTCACCAGGGCGATCCACTTGGCGAGCGTGTCGGTCTTTCCGCTCGCGCCGTTCAGGGCGCGCGCGGCGAGGATCGCCACGACGCCGAGCAGCGGCGCGAAGGTCGTAAGGCTGAGAAGGCCGATCATGAACTCCGTCCCCTCAACGGAAGGCGTATAGGGCGAAGGTCAGCAGGCCGGCGACGCCGAGCAGCATGACGAACGCGTAGTGGTAGAGATAGCCGGTCTGCAGCTTGCCGGTGCGCTTGCCGACCTCGTACGAGACCGCGCTGACGCCATCGGGGCCCAGGCCGTCGATGAGCTTCTGGTCGCCGCCCTTCCAGAACAGGTCGCCGAGGAACTTGGCCAGGCGCACGAAGGTGGCCTGATAGAGCTCGTCGAAGAACCACTTGTTGTAGAAGAAGACGTACAGCGGCCCCTGACGGGCGGCCAGCTTGGCGCCCAGGCCTTCCTTCAGGATGTAGACGTACCAGGCGGCGATCAGACCGATGATCGTGGCGACCAGCGGGCTGTACTTGACCCACTCGGCGACGCCATGGGCCTCGTGCAGCACGTGGTTGGTCGGGGCGTTGAAGATCGCGCCGCGCCAGAACTCGCCCTGCTCGTGGCCGACGAAATAATCGACGAACACGAAGCCGGCGGCGATGGCGCCGATCGACAGCACCACCAGCGGGAACAGCATCACCCAGGGGCTTTCGTGCGGCTTGTGGTCGTGGCCATGGCCGTGATCGTCGTGGTGATCGTCCGGCAGCGGCTCGTCGTGCGTCTCGATCTGGGCGTGCGAGGCGTGATCGTCGTGGCCGTGCGCGTGGTGGTCGTAATGACCCCAGCGGGCGTGGCCGTTGAAGGTGAAGAAGGCCAGGCGCCAGGAGTAGAAAGAAGTCAGGCCCGCCACGAGGACGCCGATCACCCAGGCGAACATGCCGATCGGGTTGTGCTGGCCCGCCGCGAACGCCGCCTCGATGATGGTGTCCTTCGAGTAGAAGCCGGCGAAGCCCAGCTCCAGCGGCGGGATGCCCAGGCCCGTGATGGCGATCGTGCCGATCGTCATGGCGATGAAGGTCACCGGCAGAAGCTTGGCCAGGGCGCCGTACTTCCGCATGTCCTGCTCGTGGTGCATGCCGTGGATCACCGAACCGGCGCCCAGGAACAGCAGGGCCTTGAAGAAGGCGTGGGTGAACAGGTGGAACATGGCCGCCTGATAGGCGCCGACACCGGCCGCGAAGAACATGTAGCCCAGCTGCGAACAGGTCGAGTAGGCGATCACGCGCTTGATGTCGTTCTGGGTCAGGCCGACCGTGGCGGCGAACAGGGCCGTCACCGCGCCGATCACCGTGACGATGTTCTTGGCGACGGGCGCGTATTCGAACATCGGCGACAGCAGGCACAGCATGTAGACGCCGGCGGTGACCATGGTGGCCGCGTGGATCAGGGCCGAGACCGGGGTCGGGCCTTCCATGGCGTCCGGCAGCCAGGTGTGCAGGAAGAACTGCGCCGACTTGCCCATCGCGCCGATGAATAGCAGGAAGCAGGCGATATCCATCAGCGGGAACGTGTGCCCCGCGAACTGCCAGGTCTTGCCGGCGTGAGCGGCGATCTGCGGGAAGATCTCGGCGAACTGGATCGTGCCGAACGCCCAGAAGGTCGTCATGATGCCCAGAGCGAAGCCGAAGTCCCCGACGCGGTTGACTACGAAGGCCTTGATGGCGGCGCTGCTGGCCGAGGGCTTCTTGTACCAGAAGCCGATCAGCAGGTACGAGGCCAGGCCCACGCCTTCCCAGCCGAAGAACAGCTGCATGAAGTCGGCGGCGGTGACCAGCGACAGCATGGCGAAGGTGAACAGCGACAGGTACGCGAAGAAGCGCGGCTTGCTGTCGTCCTCGGCCATGTAGCCCCAGGAATAGATGTGCACGAGGGCCGAGACCGTCGTGACCACGATCAGCATGGTCGCCGACAGGGCGTCGATGCGGATCGACCAGTTGGCCTGGAAGTCCCCGACGTGGATGAACGGCAACAGCTGGACGGTGAAGGCCTCCATGTGGCCCCAGGTCCATTGGCTGAACGTGTACCAGGACAGGGCGCAGGCCAGGATCAGCGCGCCGGTCGTGACCGACTGCGAGGCCACGTTGCCGATACGGCGGCCGAACAGGCCGGCGATGGCGGCGGCGATGATCGGCGCGAAAACGAGAATAGTGACAAGCGTCTGCATGACGTCGCTTAGCCCTTCATCATGCTGGCGTCGTCAACCGCGATGTCGCCGCGGTTGCGGAAGAAGGTGACGAGGATGGCCAGACCCACGGCCGCCTCGGCGGCGGCCACGGTCAGCACGAACATGGCGAAGATCTGCCCCGCCACGTCGTGCAGGAAGGCCGAGAACGCCACCAGGTTGATGTTCACCGCCAGCAGGATCAGCTCGATCGACATCAGGATGACGATGATGTTCTTGCGGTTCACGAAGATGCCGAAGACGCCGATCGTGAACAGGATCGCGGCGACGACGAGATAGTGCGGCAGGCCGATCATTCGGAGATCCCCTCACCCGGCTTGATCTGGACCAGCTGCATGCCGGTCTTGGGCGTGCGGGCGACCTGCTTGCCGATGTCCTGGCGCTTGACGCCGGGCTTGTGGCGCAGGGTCAGGACGATGGCGCCGATCATGGCGACCAGCAGCACCAGGCCCGCCAGTTGGAAGAAGAAGACGTAGTCGGTGTAGAGCACCCGGCCCAGCGCCTCGGTGTTCGACGCCCCACCCGGCGAGGCGTTCGGCAGCGCGTGCTTGGCGGCCGCGCCGTTGCTGGCCACGGCCGCGATGACCATCACCATCTCGACGGCGATCACCACCCCGACCGCGCCGCCATAGGGCAGGTACTGGGTGAAGCCCTGCCGCAGCTCGGCGAAGTCGACGTCCAGCATCATGACGACGAACAGGAACAGCACCGCCACCGCGCCGACATAGACAACGACCAGCAGCATCGCCAGGAACTCCGCGCCCAAGAGGACGAAGAGGCCGGCGGCCGAGAAGAAGGCGGTGATCAGGAAGAGCACCGAGTGCACCGGGTTCTTGGCCGACACGACGAGCAAGCCCGACGCGAGGGTCACGAAAGCCAGCAGATAGAATGCGATCGCCTGCAAGGGCATCGGCCCAGGGCTCCCCTGAAAACTTAAGTCCAATGACCGCGCATCGGAACGACGCGCCGCCGCCTTCGGATTCGCCCGTCCTTTAGCGGTAGGGCGCGTCCAACTCCAGATTCTTCGCGATCAGGCGCTCCCACCGGTCGCCGTTATCGAGAAGCCGTTGCTTGTCGTAATAGAGCTCTTCGCGGGTCTCGGTCGCGAACTCCAGGTTCGGCCCCTCGACGATGGCGTCGACCGGGCAGGCCTCCTGGCACAGACCGCAATAGATGCACTTGACCATGTCGATGTCGTAGCGGGTCGTGCGGCGGCTGCCGTCCTCGCGCGGTTCGGCCTCGATCGTGATGGCCTGGGCGGGGCACACGGCCTCGCAGAGCTTGCAGGCGATGCAGCGTTCTTCGCCCGAGGGATAGCGACGCAGGGCGTGCTCGCCCCGGAAACGCGGCGACTGCGGGTTGCGCTCGTTCGGATAGATCACCGTCTTCTTCGGGGCGACCATGTACTTCATGGCCAGGCCGAACGCCCCCGCGAAGTCCAGAAGGGCCGCGCCCTTGACCGCCTGAGTGATGCGCTGGAACACCAGAGCCTCTCCTAAAACAATACGGGCCGAAAGGCCGCTACTTCGTCTTGCGCGGGATCACGCAGGTGTAGTTCGAAAGCTGGGCGGGGTCGCCCCCGTCCTCCTTGAATCGGATCGTCCCGCCGTCGGCCTTGCACTTGTCGCCGGCGCGACGCAGGTCGTCATAGGCCACGACGCCGTCTCCCAGCGAGTAGGACTGGTTCGGCGCCGTCACGGCCTGGCAGGCCGAGAGGGCGAGACCGGTCAGTCCCAGCGCGAAGACGGCGGCGCGGCGCATCAGGCCCCCGGTCCGAACACGCGCCAGGCGGCGACCGCGGCCACCAGCACCAGCGAGGTCGGCAGGAACACCTTCCAGCCCAACCGCATCAGCTGGTCGTAGCGGTAGCGAGGCACGATGGCCTTGGCCATGGCGAACATGAAGAACCAGAAGACGATCTTGGCGTAGAAGACCAGCGCCAGGGCCAGCTTGCCCCACCAGCCCCACATCGCCACCAGGTCGATCGGCAGGCCCAGGTTCCAGCCGCCGAAGAACAGCACGCTGATCATCGCGCACATCAGCACGATGTTCGAATATTCGGCGACCATGAACAGCAGGTACGGCGTCGAGCTGTACTCGACCTGGTAGCCGGCCACGAGCTCGGATTCGGCTTCCGGCAGGTCGAACGGCGGACGGTTCGTCTCGGCCAGGCCCGAGATGTAGAACATGCCCATGGCAACGACCATGACCGGCAGCAGGATCAGGTTCTTCAGACCCGCGCCGCCGAACACGTTCCAGTTCCAGAACCAGCCGTTCTGCTTTTCGACGATGGTCGACAGGTTCATCGAACCCGCCAGCAGGATCACGGTGATGATGATCAGGCCGATCGAGACTTCGTAAGACACCATCTGCGCCGCCGAGCGCAGCGCGCCCAGGAACGGGTACTTCGAGTTCGAAGCCCAGCCGCCCATGATGATGCCGTAGACGCCCAGCGAGCTCATCGCTAGCAGGTAGAGAATGCCGACATTGAGGTTGGAGACGACCCAGCCCGGCGCGAACGGCACCACGGCCCAGCCGACGAAGCCCAGCACCAGGCTGATCAGCGGGGCCAGGATGAACACGACCTTGTCGGCGCCGGCTGGGATCACGATCTCCTTCAGCACGAACTTGAAGAAGTCGGCGAACGACTGCAGCAGGCCGAAGGGGCCGACCACGTTCGGGCCTTTGCGCATCTGGACGCCGGCCCAGATCTTGCGGTCGGCCAGCAGCAGGAAGGCCAGGCTCAGCAGAACCCAGATCACCACCAGCAGCACGCCGCCGGTCGTGAGGCCAAACCAGAGAAGCGGATTGGTCTGGTCCACGATCTACTCCGCGGCGATCTTGGCGGCGCCCGAGGCCACGGCCGCGCATTCGGCCATGGTCACGCTGGCGCGCGCGATGGGGTTGGTCAGGTGGAAGGCCTTGATCGGGCTCTCGAACGGCGCGTCCGATACCTCGCCGTCGGCGCCCAGCGCGCCGACGTCGAACGCCGTGGCCACGGAGCCCGGCGCGTAATCGATCTGGCCGAAGGTCGGGTGATCGGCGAACAGCTTGGCGCGCAGTTGGTCCAGGCTGTCATAGGGCAGCTTGTGGCCCAGCACCTCCGACAGCGCCCGCAGGATCGACCAGTCTTCCTTGGCCTCGCCCTTCGGGAACACCGCGCGGCGGCCCACCTGGACCCGGCCTTCCAGGTTCACATAGAGGCCGTTCTTTTCGGTGTAGGCCGCGCCCGGCAGGATCACGTCGGCCTTGTGGGCGCCGTTGTCGCCGTGCGTGCCGAGATAGATCTTGAAGGCGTCCGAGGCGGCCGTCTCGCACTCGTCGGCGCCGAGCAGGAAGAGCACGTCCAGGGCGCCCGGCTTCAGCATGTCGGCGGTCGACAGGCCGCCCTCGGCCGGGATGAAGCCCATGTCGAGGCCCGCGACGCGGGCGGCGGCGGTGTGCAGCACGTTCCAGCCGTTCCAGCCTTCGCGCACCACCTTCATCGTCTTGGCGAGGCCGGCGGCGGCCTTGAGGATCGCCGCGCCATCGGCGCGGGCCAGGGCCCCCTGGCCGATGATGATCGCGGGACGCTCGGCGGCCTTCAGGGCGGCGACGAAGTCGTTCTTGCTCTTGGCCAGGCCCGACAGCGTCTTGGCGCCGGCGCCCAGATAGTCATAGCCGAAGGTCAGGTCGGCCTGCTCGCCGATGACGCCGAAGCGCGTCTTGCCGGCCAGCCATTGCTTGCGGAACCGGGCGTTCAGCACCGGCGCCTCGAGGCGCGGATTGGCCCCGACGAACAGCACGACGTCGGCGTTCTCGATCCCGGCGATCGTCGCGTTGAACAGCCAGCCCTCGCGCGGACCCGCGCCCAGGGCCGACCCGTCCTGGCGGCTGTCGAGGTTCTTCACGCCCAGGGCGGTGAACAGGTCCTTGGTCGCCTTCAGGCTCTCGGCGTCCTGCAGGTCGCCGGCGATGACGCCGATCCGCTCGGGCGCGGTCGCCTTGATCTTGACCGCGATCGCCTGGAAGGCCTGGGCCCAGGTGGCGGGCTGAAGCTTGCCGCCGACGCGGACGTAAGGACGGTCCAGGCGCTGGCGCTGCAGGCCGTCGACGGCGTAGCGCGTCTTGTCCGAGATCCACTCCTCGTTGACCTCGTCATTGACGCGCGGCAGCACGCGCAGCACCGCGTTGCCGCGGGCGTCGACGCGGATGGCCGAGCCGAGCGCGTCCATCACGTCGACGCTCTCGGTCTTCTTCAGTTCCCAAGGACGGGCTTCGAAGGCGTAGGGCTTGGAGGTCAGGGCGCCGACCGGGCACAGGTCGATGACGTTGGCGCTGAGCTCCGACGTCACCGCCGCGCCCAGATAGGTCGTGATTTCAACGTCTTCGCCGCGCGAGATCAGGCCGATTTCCGGCGAGCCGGCGACCTCGGTGATGAAGCGGACGCAACGCGTGCACTGGATGCAGCGCGTCATCACGGTCTTGATGAGGGGGCCCATGGCCTTTTCCTCGACCGCGCGCTTGTTCTCCTCGTAGCGGCTGTCGTCGCGGCCATAGCCCATGGCCTGGTCCTGCAGGTCGCACTCGCCGCCCTGGTCGCAGATCGGGCAGTCCAGCGGGTGGTTGATGAGCAGGAACTCCATCACCCCTTCGCGGGCCTTCTTGACCATCGGGGTCTTGGTGAAGATCTCCTGGCCCTCGGCGGCCGGCAGGGCGCACGAGGCCTGCGGCTTCGGCGGGCCGGGCTTCACCTCGACCAGGCACATGCGGCAGTTGCCGGCGATGCTGAGGCGCTCGTGATAGCAGAAGCGCGGGATCTCCTCCCCGGCCAGTTCCGCGACCTGCAGAACCGTCATGCCGGGCTCGAACTCGACCTCGACGCCATTGACCTTGGCTGTAGCCATTATTCCCGCACTCCGCCGTAGGGCGAATCCACTAGTTCCAGACGCTTTTCGATACGTTCGACACGCACTTCAAGCCGATCCAGGCGGCGATTGACCCCGCCCAATCCTTCTTCCACGTTACTCATCCGGACCTTCGGGTCTCGCACGTCATCCACAAGACGATCGATCTTCTCGTCCATGCGGACCAGGCGATCGTTCATCCTCTGGAGGAGGACAAGAACCAGATTGTCCGGTTCGTCGGCCACTTCCCTACTCCGCCGCGATCAGCTTGGCGCCCTGCACGTGCGGGCGGCCGGCGCGATACGACGCGATCCGCTCCTCCACCTCGTGGCGGAAGTGGCGGAACAGGCCCTGGATCGGCCAGGCGGCCGCGTCGCCCAGGGCGCAGATGGTGTGACCCTCGACCTGGGTCGTGACGTCCAGCAGGGTGTCGATCTCCTTCGGATCGGCCTCGCCGGTCGCCATGCGCTCCATGACGCGCCACATCCAGCCGGTGCCCTCGCGGCACGGCGTGCACTGGCCGCAGCTCTCGTGCTTGTAGAAGTACGACAGGCGGGCGATGGCGCGGACCAGGTCGGTCGACTTGTCCATGACGATCACGGCCGCCGTGCCGAGGCCCGACTTCAGATTGCGCAGGGCGTCGAAGTCCATCGGCAGGTCTTCGCACTGCTCGGCCGGGATCATCGGCACCGACGAGCCGCCCGGGATGACGGCCTTCAGGTTGCCCCAGCCGCCCCGGACGCCGCCGCAGTGATCCTCGATCAGCTGGCGGAACGGGATGCTCATCGCCTCTTCGACGTTGCAGGGCAGGTTCACATGGCCCGAGACGCAGAAGAGCTTGGTGCCGGCGTTGTTCGGACGGCCGAAGCCGGCGAACCAGGCCGCGCCGCGGCGCAGGATGGTGCCCGCGACGGCGATGCTCTCGACGTTGTTGACCGTGGTCGGCATGCCATAGAGACCCGCGCCGGCCGGGAACGGCGGCTTCAGGCGCGGCTGGCCCTTCTTGCCTTCCAGGCTTTCCAGCAGGGCCGTCTCTTCGCCGCAGATATAGGCGCCGGCGCCGTGGTGGACGTAGAGGTCGAAGTCCCAGCCGTGGACATTGTCCTTGCCGATCAGCTTGGCCTCGTAGGCCTGCTTGATCGCCGCCTCCAGGCGCTCGCGCTCGAACACGTACTCGCCGCGGATATAGATGTAGCAGGCGTGGGCCAGCATGGCGCGCGAGGCGATCAGGCAGCCCTCGATCAGGAGATGCGGGTCATGCCGCATGATCTCCCGGTCCTTGCAGGTGCCCGGCTCGGACTCATCGGCGTTGACCACCAGGTAGTGAGGACGGCCTTCCTTCACTTCCTTGGGCATGAACGACCACTTCAGGCCGGTCGAGAAACCGGCGCCGCCCCGGCCGCGCAGGCCGGAGTTCTTCATGTTGTCGATGATCCAGTCGCGCCCGGCGTCCAGGATGTCCTTGGTGCCATTCCAGCAGCCGCGCTTCTTCGCGCCCTCGAGGCCCCAGTCGTGGAGACCGTAGAGGTTGGTGAAGATGCGGTCCTTGTCTTCGAGGATACCGACCATGACTCAGCTTTGCGGATCGAAAGGATGGGCGCGCACATAGCGCGTCCGACGGAGAATGACATAGGCGAAAAGCGACCAGCCCACGCCAATCGTGACGAGACCGGCGACGACCGCCCAAGACGGCGCGCCTTGGACGGTGCGGCCCCAGATCAACAGGATCGCGCCGACGAGACAGGCCAGGAAACCCACGCCGCGCTCCCGGCGGCCGAGCGCCCGAATGGAGTCCGCGTAGGCGGCCCTGCGGATGTTGAGCGCGCTGTCGTCGATCATGACGAGGCGCCCTCCCCCTTGGTCGCCCGCATCCAGCCCAGGATGAACCAGACGTGCGAGCCCAGACCCGCGAGAATCGCGCCCAGGAAGACCAGCCGCAGCCAGTCGATCCGCAGCGACACCGCGCCATAGATCGCCACGCCGGCCAGCACGAAGCACACCGCGTTGATGGCGAGCATCACGGTCAGGCGCTTCTTCTGGAGAGCGGCGTCGGCGGTCATGTTAGGCGGTGGGTTCCGGCTTGGCCTTCGAGGCCTTCGGCTTCTCGGGCAGGTTCGGGATCTTGATCTTCTTGGCGTACGAGCCGTCGTACAGCTTCGGGTCCGTGAGCGTGTGGATCGCGCCCTTCGGCTCCGACGCGCCGCGGCCGTCGTAGCTGCCCGGCTTCGGGGCCTTGCCGGCCGCGAAGTCGTCGAGGATCTGGGCCAGGGTCTCCGGCGTCAGGTCCTCGTAGTAGTAGTCGTTGATCGCGGCCATCGGGGCGTTGCAGCACGCGCCCAGGCATTCGACCTCTTCCCAGCTGAACTTGCCGTCGGCGGAGACATGGTTGGCGTCGCCGATCTTGGCCTTCAGGACCTTCTTCAGGTCCTCGGCGCCGCGCAGCTGGCACGGCGTCGTGCCGCACAGCTGCACGAAGGCGACCTTGCCGACCGGCTGCAGCTGGAACATCACGTAGAAGGTGGCGACCTCCAGCACGCGGATGACCGGCATTTCGAGCTGCCTGGCGATCTCCTGGATCGCGGGCTCCGACACCCAGCCTTCCTGCTTCTGGGCCAGCCACAGCATCGGGATCACCGCCGACTGCTTGCGCGCGGGCGGGTACTTGGCCTTCCACCAGTCGGCCTTGGCCTGGCTCTCCGCCGAGAAGGCGAAGCTGGCGGGCTGTTCTTTAGCGAGACGTCTCACACTCATTTCGGGGCGCTCATCGGGCGAAATCAACGCGAGCGATCTTGTCGCCCTTGAAAGTGTAGATGGCGGCGACCTCGAACACGGGATCGCCGTTGCCGCGGTCGACGCGCTCGTGATCGATCACGTTCGAGCCGACCACGATGCGGTTCAGCAGCTGGGCCTTGTTCTTCGGAAAATCCGAAAAGACCTTTTCGTACCAGGCGCGGTAAGCCTCGATTCCGGTCCGCGCGACATCGCCGTTCAGCCCGCCCACGATCACGTCGTCGGCGAAGTGGACGCAGTGCGCGTCGAGGTCCTGGGCGTTGTAGGCGTCGAGCTGCGCCTGGGCGATATCGGCCAGGCTCAACGGTCGATCTCCCCGAACACGATGTCCAGCGAGCCGAGGATGGCCGAGACGTCGGCCAGCATGTGGCCGCGGTTCATCCAGTCCATGGCGGCCAGGTGCGGGAAGCCCGGGGCGCGGATCTTGCACCGATAGGGCTTGTTGGTGCCGTCCGAGACCACATAGACGCCGAACTCGCCCTTTGGCGCCTCGACGCAGGCATAGACCTCGCCCTCGGGCGTCTTAAAGCCTTCGGTATAGAGCTTGAAGTGATGGATCAGCGCTTCCATCGACCGCTTCATCTCGGCGCGGCGCGGGGGGCTGACCTTGTTGTCCTCCGACAGCACCGGGCCCGGCGTCTTGCGAAGCATGTCGCAGGCCTGGCGGATGATCTTGGTCGACTCGCGCATCTCCTGCATGCGGCAGAGATAGCGGTCGTAGCAGTCGCCGTTCTTGCCCAGCGGGATGTCGAACTCGAAGTCGTTGTAGTTCTCGTAGGGCTGGCTGCGGCGCAGGTCCCAGGCGATGCCGGAGCCGCGAACCATCACACCCGAGAAGCCCCAGGCGATCGCGTCTTCCTTGCTGACCACGCCGATGTCGACGTTGCGCTGCTTGAAGATGCGGTTGTCGGTGATCAGGCCCTCGATGTCGTCGCAGATCTTCGGGAAGGCCTTGGCCCAGGCGTCGATGTCCTCGACCAGCTCCGGCGGCAGGTCCTGGTGGACGCCGCCCGGGCGGAAATAGTTGGAGTGCAGGCGAGCGCCGCAGGCGCGCTCGTAGAAGACCATCAGCTTCTCGCGCTCCTCGAAGCCCCAGAGCGGCGGCGTCAGGGCGCCGACGTCCATGGCCTGGGTCGTCACGTTCAGCAGGTGGTTCAGGATGCGGCCGATTTCGGAATACAGAACACGGATGATCTGGCCGCGGATCGGAACCTCGACGCCCAGCAGCTTCTCGATGGCCAGGCAGAACGCGTGCTCCTGGTTCATCGGCGCCACGTAGTCCAGGCGGTCGAAGTACGGCACGTTCTGCAGATAGGTGCGCGCTTCCATCAGCTTTTCGGTGCCGCGATGCAGCAGGCCGATGTGCGGATCGACGCGTTCGACGATTTCGCCGTCCAGCTCCAGAACAAGGCGCAGCACGCCGTGCGCGGCCGGATGTTGCGGGCCGAAATTGATGTTGAACTTGCGGACGAGCGTTTCCGGGATCGCCGGAACCGTGGCCTCGTCACGGAAGAAGTCGGTCGCCGCGGCGGGCGAATTGGTGCCGGTCATGGGTTCTGACCTTCGTTACGCTGCTCGATGCTGAGCGACACGATCAGTCCGGCCATGAGCAGGACGACGCCCAACAAGGTGACGATGGTGGTCGCGACGCTCCAGCTCTGGGAGATCGCGGCCTGGGAAAGCGGCAGGGCCAGCAGCACGGAGGCCGCGCCCAGCAAGGCGCTGCGCAGTTCGGCCACTTCCATCCGGCGGATGCTGGCCCCGATGGCCAAGGTGATGACGGAGATCATGATCGCGACGCCCAGGGACCTGTTCTGATCCGGCGTGATCACCGGCGCCTTCGTGAACCAGCCGGTCAACCGCATCCCGATGGTCATCAGGAACGCGGTCGAAAAGGCGACCAGAAAGAACGCGGTGGCGGAACGGAACGTCGGCCGTCGCAAACCCATCATCAGGCATCCCCCGCTCGCTTCTCGGCTTTCTCGTCACCGGGCAGCGCGTACTTGGCGCCTTCCCAGGGCGAGAGGAAATCGAACGCACGGAACTCGGTGATCTTGACGGGTTCGTAGACGACGCGCTTGAGCTCGTCGTCGTAGCGCACCTCCACATAGCCCGTCATGGGGAAGTCCTTCCGCAGCGGGTGGCCGTGGAAGCCGTAGTCGGTCAGGATCCGGCGCAGATCCGGATGGCCCTCGAAGAAGACGCCGTACATGTCGAACGCCTCGCGCTCGAACCAGTCGGCGACCGGGAAGACCGGCGTCACGCTGGGAACGGCGGTGTCCTCGTCGGTCTGGACCTTGAGGCGGATGCGATGGTTCTTCACCAGCGACAGCAGGTGATAGACCACGTCGAAACGACGCTCGCGCTGCGGATAGTCGACGGCCGTCAGGTCCACCAGCTGGTGGAAGCGGCACTCGGGATGATCGCGCAGGAACTCCAGCGCCTGGACCACGCGGTGGGCCGGGCCATGCACGGTCAGCTCGCCGAACGCGATGGAATAGCCGGTGATCGCGCCCGTGCTGTTGGCGACGATCGCCTGACCCAGCAGCTCGAGCGGCGAAGCGGCGGTCTCGGTCGGAACCACGTCGGTCATCGCTCGATCGTCCCCATCCGACGAATCTTCTTCTGCAGCTGCAGCACGCCGTAGACCAGGGCCTCGGCCGTGGGCGGGCAGCCCGGGACATAGATGTCCACCGGCACCACGCGGTCGCAGCCGCGCACGACGCTGTAGCTGTAATAGTAGTAGCCGCCGCCGTTCGCGCAGCTGCCCATCGAGATGACATAGCGCGGCTCGGGCATCTGGTCGTAGACCTTGCGCAGAGCCGGGGCCATCTTGTTGGTCAGCGTGCCGGCGACGATCATCACGTCCGACTGGCGCGGGCTGGCGCGCGGCGCGAAGCCGTAGCGCTCCAGATCGTAGCGCGGCATCGAGGCCTGCATCATCTCGACCGCGCAACAGGCCAGGCCGAACGTCATCCACATCAGCGAGCCGGTGCGGGCCCAGGTGATCAGGTCGTCGGCGGCGGCGGTGATGAAGCCCTTGTCGGCCAGCTGCTGCGAGACGCCGTCGAAGAACGGGTCGTGCAGCTTGGGGTCATAGCCCTCGACCGTCGAGCGGCCGGCGGAATTGGCGGGAACGATCACTCCCATTCGAGGGCGCCCTTCTTCCATTCGTAGATGAAGCCGACCGTCAGGACGCCGAGGAAGGCCATCATCGACCAGAAGGCGAACTGCGCCACGTCGTGCGGCAGCTTCAGCAGCGTGACCGCCCAGGGAAACAGGAACGCCACTTCCAGGTCGAAGATGATGAACAGGATCGACACCAGATAGAACCGGACGTCGAACTTCATGCGCGCGTCGTCGAAGGCGTTGAAGCCGCATTCGTACGCGGAGAGCTTTTCCGGATCGGGCGCCTTCGGCGCGAGCACGGCGGCGGCCAGCAGGAAGACGATGCCGATAGCCGCCGCGATCCCGAGAAAGATCACGATCGGCAGATACTGGAGGAGGAAGGCGGTCATGACAGCCCTTGGCTTGAATCGAGCGGGTTGTAGCCCACTGTCGTCGGCGCTTCAAACACCCCGGACACATTGAGAAACGATCGCAACTAGCGAGGTTTCGCGGATCGGCGATCGGTCGCGACGGCGCGGCCAAGCCTTTGCCCGACAAGGCCCGACCGCCCTGGCCGGCCGAAGGGTTTCGCGCCGGGACTCGAGCGCCGGCGACGGCGATTTGCCGCTTCCACGATATGGCCGTTGACACGAGTCCCCGCGCGACATATCAGACGCGCCTCGCCGATCGGCGGGTCGCGCTTTCGCCTCGGCGAACGGTTATGCGGATGTAGCTCAGTTGGTTAGAGCGCCGGCCTGTCACGCCGGAGGTCGCGGGTTCGAGCCCCGTCATTCGCGCCACCTTCGCGGTGGCCAGCTTCCCTCCCCTCGGTCCACGGACGACCGTCGCGCCCCTGGCGCACGACGCGGATGTAGCTCAGTTGGTTAGAGCGCCGGCCTGTCACGCCGGAGGTCGCGGGT
>NZ_CAMQSF010000028.1 GCF_947036865.1 uncultured Caulobacter sp.
CGCCTGCACGCCGACCGCGCCGCGCGCGAGACCGACCGCGCGGCCGGCGAGGCGCGCGAGACCCGCGCGGCCCTGGTCGCCCACCTCGACGGCGCCCGCCAGCGCTTCGCCGAGGTCGCCTCGGCCATTCGCGAGCAGGCCCGCATGGAGCCCGAGGAGCTGGGCCGCCACGTGGCCGGCGAGGCCGTGGCCGTGCCCAAGGACGCCGCCGGGGTCGAGGCCCACCTGTTCGCCCTCGAACGCGAGCGCGACGCGATCGGGCCGGTGAACCTGCGGGCCGAGGAAGAGGCCCAGGAATACGCCGCCCGCCTGGAAAGCATGCGTACCGAGCGCGCCGATCTGTCGGGCGCGGTGGCCAAGCTGCGGGCGGGGATCGAGGAGCTGAACGCCGAGGGCCGCGAGCGGCTGCTGGCGGCCTTCGACGTGATCAACGGCCACTTCCAGACCCTCTTCCAGGCCCTGTTCGGCGGCGGCCAGGCCGAGCTGCGGCTGATCGAGAGCGAGGATCCGCTGGAGGCCGGGCTGGAGATCTTCGCCTGCCCGCCCGGCAAGCGTCTGGCCAGCATGAGCCTGATGAGCGGCGGCGAGCAGGCCCTGACCGCCAGCGCCCTGATCTTCGGCGTGTTCCTGGCCAATCCGGCCCCGATCTGCGTGCTGGACGAGGTCGACGCGCCGCTCGACGACGCCAATGTCGACCGCTACTGCAACATGCTCGACGAGATGCGCCGGCGCACCCAGACCCGCTTCATCGCCATCACCCACAACCCGGTGACCATGAGCCGCATGGACCGCCTGTTCGGCGTGACCATGGCCGAGCGCGGAGTAAGCCAGCTGGTCAGCGTGGACCTGAGCACCGCCGAGAAGCTGGTGGCGGCTTAGGTCCGATGATGTCAGCCCCCAAACACCCCGCCTTCCTGGGCCTTGTGCCCAGGACCCATGCTTGAGGCGGGCTCGGAGGATCGGATCATCGCGGCGGCGAGGCCAAGCTCTAACCCCTAGTCGCGGAATGTGCTGAACCCTGGATCCTGGGCACAAGGCCCAGGAAGGCAGACCTAAGGGGTTAGCCCTCACAGACCTCTCAAGACATGCTCCGCCGCCATCCGCAGCGGATTGGCCGGGTCGGCCAGCAGCTTCACGGCCATGGCGCAGGAGATCGTCACCAGCAGCGGCCGGATCAGCCGAGGCCCGAAACGCATGGCCAGCCGCGACCCGAGCTGGGCGCCGAGAAACGCCCCGGCCGCCATGGCCAGGCCCACCGGCCAGACGACCGTGCCCTTCAGGATGAACAGCGCCAGACTGCCGACATTGCTGGCGGCGTTGGCCAGCTTGGTGTGGGCCGTGGCCTTCAGCACGCCGTAGCCCAGCAGGGTGACGATCGCCACCATGTAGAAGGCTCCCGCGCCGGGACCGAAGATCCCGTCATAGAAGCCGACCAGCGGCGCGACGAAACAGGCGAACGGGATCAGCGCCAGTCGCGGGGCGACGTCCTCGGCCTTCAGCGCCCGCGAGAAGCCGAAATAGAGCGCGATGCCGATCAGCAGCAGGGGCACGACCGCGCGCAGCAGGCCCGGCGACAGCAGGCTGGCGCACAGGGCGCCGCACAGGCCGGCGATCGCCGCGCCGAGCGCGACCGGCAGCGCGGTCTTCCAGTCGATCAGCCCGCGGCGAGCGAAGGCGCTGGTCGAGGAGATGGCGCTGATGGCGCCCTGCAGCTTGTTCGTGCCCAAGGCCTGAACCGGCGATAGGCCCGCGAGCAGCAGGGCCGGCAGGGTCAGGAGGCCGCCGCCGCCGGCGATGGCGTCGATGGCCCCGGCCAGGGCCGCGACCACGAACAGGCCGACGACGAGATCGAGATGAACCATGGCTGGCTCATGATCCCGTTTGGCGCGGGGCGCAAAGAAAAAGGGCTCCCGAAGGAGCCCTCATCAAGCTTAGCCCAGCAGGCTGGCCCACTGGTGGGCGCGGGACTGCTTGCTGTTGGTCGTCTTGCCCAGGGCGCGAAGCTCTTCACGTTCCTTGGCCTTCTCTTCCTTGCGAACCCGCATTTCGGCGGCTTCGAGCGCCTTGCGCTCCTTGCGCTCGGCGCGCTTGGCGGCCATCAGCTCCTCCTCGCGCGCCAGCGCTTCGAGACGGGCCTTTTCCTTGGCGGCGGCGCGGGCGGCGCGGACGGCTTCCAGTTCGGCGGCGCGCAGCTCCTCACGCTTGTCGAAATCAGGATCCTGGACGGTCGGCTTGGCCTTGAACTTGGCCAGCATCGCCTTCTTGGCTTCCTGTTGGGCGGAAATACGATCGGCGAATCCGGTGTTCTTCAGGTGCGACATGAATCTTCGTGTTGTTAGGAGGCGGCGGCTCTAAAGCCCAATTCGGCGAAAAAATCAATGCGTCATCGGCGCCGGCCGCGCCTTGCCTAGGGGGAGCGGCCTTAAAGAGTACGCCTCATGTAGGGTCTCGTTCCCTGTTTCGACAGGGCCTGCCCCGAAGGAACCTCGGCGCGAACAGGGGAAGGTTTTGCCCCTCGCGGCGCCCGAACGCCAAATCCTTAAGTATTCCGGTCACTTGGCCCCGGATTCGCTCGCCTTGACGCACCGCGGCGAGGTCTATAGGTTCCGCGCCGATCAAGCCGGCCGGAAAAGCGCCTTGTTTTGGCGTGTCCGCGGCGTTTTCGGACCTGCCGCTTCCCATGCCCAAGGCCGACGACCCGAACGACAAGGCTCTCTCGAGCCTCGACGCTCGGCTCGACGCATTTGAGGCGAGGAAGGCGGCGGAAAGACCGGCGAAGGCCGCGTCCGAAAAGGCCAGCCAGGACGGCTACCGCCTTCTGGCGGATCTGATCGGTGGCGTACTGGTGGGGCTCGGCTTTGGCTGGCTGCTCGACCGCTACGCCCACACGGGGCCCTGGGGCATGGTCGGCGGACTGCTGATCGGTCTGGGGCTCGCGATTTTCTCCATCGTCCGCAAGGCGATGAAACTGAGCGCGCAGGCGTCGGCGTCCTCCCGGTCGGGAGAGCCCGGCGAAGACACGGGAGACGGGTCAACCGTCCCCAAGCAGAAGAGAGACTAGGGCCTTGGCCACGCCGATCGACCCGATGCACCAGTTCATGATCCAGAAGATCGTGACGCTGCCGACCGTGAACGTTCCGGGCCTGGGCGCGATCGACCTGTCGATCAACAATTCCATCGCCGCCATGCTGCTGGCCGCGACCCTGATCATCGTGTTCTACGCCCTGGCGGGCAAGGGCGAGGTCGTCCCCGGCCGCCTGCAGACCACGGGCGAGCTGCTGTACGGGCTGGTCGACGGCCTGACGAGCTCGATCATCGGTCACGACGGCAAGAAGTACCTGCCGTTCGTGTTCACGCTGTTCTCGCTGATCCTGTTCTGCAACCTGCAAGGCATGCTGTTCGGCTGGACCGGCAACTTCCTGGGCTTCACCGCCAGCTCGCAGCTGGCCGTCACCCTGACGCTGGGCATGATGGTGATCCTGACCGTGATCGGCGTCGGCTTCGCCAAGAACGGCCTGAAGTTCTTCAAGCTGTTCGCGCCGTCGGGCGTGCCGTGGCCGCTGCTGTTCCTGCTGGTGCCGATCGAGTTCATCTCGTTCCTCATCCGCCCGATCACCCTGGCCCTGCGTCTGTTCGGCAACATGCTGGGCGGCCACGTGGTGCTGAAGATCTTCGCGACCTTCGTGGCGATCCTGCTGGCCATGGCCCCCGCGTACTGGGCCGTCGGCGCGCTGGCGCTTTCCTCCGTCGTCGCCCTGACGGCGCTCGAGTTCATGGTGGCCTTCCTTCAGGCCTTCGTGTTCGCGGTGCTCACCTGCGTCTATCTCAACGACGTCGTGCACCTCGACAGCCACTGATCACCCTCTAGTTTTTCCAACAAATACCCTTCCAAGGAGTCTCAATCATGGACGCTACTGCTGCGAAGTACATCGGCGCTGGCTTGGCCATGCTCGGCATGATCGGCGCGGGCGTTGGCCTGGGCGTGATGTTCGGCAACTACTTCCAAGGCGCCCTGCGCAACCCGACCGCCGCCGCTCAAGAGCGCCCGATGCTGTTCCTGGGCATGGCGCTGACGGAAGCCCTGGGCATCTTCGCCCTGGTCATCGCCTTCCTGATCCTGTTCGCGAAGTGATCCACGACCGGGGCGCGCCTTCGCGGCCGCGCCCCGGTTCCTTGTTTTAAAGCGTCCGTTCGGCGCGGCTCCATTGAGCACGTCTCCAGGACGCTCCAGCTAAGAGGCGCCCTCGCCCATGGCGACGGAACATCAAGGCGCGGTCGAGTCGACTGAAGCTCCCCAGCACGAAAGCGGCGGCCTTCCGCAGCTGCAGTTCGAGCACTGGGGCGGTCAGATCGTTTGGCTGCTGCTCATCTTCGCCGTGCTCTACACGGTGCTGTCGAAGGCTCTGCTGCCCCGCGTCAGCGGCGCGATCGACGAGCGCGGCGCCAAGATCGCCGGCGACATCGCCGACGCCCGTCGCCTGAAGGACGAGGCCGAGGTCCAGGCTCGCGCCGCGGCGGCTGAAGTCGCCGAGGCCCGCGCCAAGGCTCAGAAGACCGCGGCCGACGCCAAGGCCAAGGCTTCGGCCGAAGCCGCCGAGCGTCAGGCCAAGGAAGAGGCCATCCTGGCCGAGAAGCTGGCCGCGGCCGAGGCTTCGATCCAGGCCGCCCGCGACGCGGCCATGAGCCAGGTCCGCGTCGTGGCCGAGGAGACGGCCGGCGCGATCGTCGAAAAGCTGACCGGCAAGGCGGCCTCGGCCGCCGAGCTGAAGTCTGCCCTGGCCTAAGGAGCGTCGACGATGGAACACGAATCCCTGTTCAGCCTGGCCAACCCGGAACTGTGGGTCCTGGTCGGCCTCGTGCTGTTCATCGGCCTGCTGATCTATATGAAGGTGCTTCCGGGCGCCCTGTTCAGCGCGCTCGACGCCCACGCCGCCAGGATCAAGGCCGAGCTCGACGAGGCCCAGCAGCTGCGGGAAGAGGCGCAAGCCCTGCTCGCGGACGTCAAGGCCCAGCGCGAGGAGGCCGAGCGTCAGGCCGCCGGCATGCTGGAAGCCGCCAAGGCCGACGCCAAGCGTCTGGCCGAGGAAGCCAAGGAAAAGCTCGAGGAGCAGATCAAGCGCCGCGCCGAGATGGCCGAACGCAAGATCGCCCAGGCCGAGGCGCAAGCCGCCGCCGACGTGAAGGCCGCCGCGGTGGATCTCGCCGCCCAGGCCGCCGAGACCGTCCTGGCCGCCCGCCTCGCCGGCGCCAAGACCGACCCGCTGGCGGACGCCGCCATCGGCCAGATGGGCGCCAAGCTGCAATAGCGGCCGGCGACGTCGGGTAGACAAAAGGAAGGGCGCGGATCGCGAGGTCCGCGCCCTTTTTCTTGGCTAATGCCGAGCGCGGACCCAGAGAGGCCTCGATCAGCGACCCAGAACCCTGACCAGCCGCAGGCCGACATTGTCGATGCCGGGATTCTGTTCCGAGAAGACCCGGCGATGGCTGTAGTGCTCCCACGCCAGTTCCGCCGACCAGCGAGGGCTCAGGCGAACGCCGAGGGCGGCGTTGGGATTGAACAGCACCTTGGATCCAAACGAGGTTCGCCGCCGATAGATGTCGTAGCGACGCGTCGCCTCGCCACGATCCAGCCCGGGCTGGAACGGATCCGGGGTGAACCGATAGCCGTCGATCACGGTCAGCCCGACGCCCCCTTGGGCGTAGACGCGTCCGCCCAGCAGGCTCTGGCGCCACTCGGCGCCCACGCTGGCGAAGCTGGTGCGTCCGTCGGTGTTGATCTGCAGCTTTCCGGTCAGCCGGGGCTTGAGCAGGATCCGCAGCGGCGCGCCGCGATAGACGAGCTCGACATCGACCGTGCCGTTCTCCTCCTGGCCCTCGTAGATCTGGCCAGGGGGGAGCGCGGGCAGGTCGAACACCAGCCGGCTGCCCAGCGGATGGAAATTCGCCCCATGCCGAAGGACGCCGACGCCGACCTCCGCGCCGTCCTGGGCCCTGGCCGCGGTCGACGCCAGCGCGAGCGAGACGCACAGAACGCTCGTTTTCCAGCCAATCATTCAACTCTCCTCGCAAGCGGGACTTCTCCCAGCCCCTCGCGATCGTGTAGGATAAAAATATCTTTTCGTAAAACAGAAAGATTATTATGCAAAACGGGTATGGGCTCGCGAGCCACCAAGCCAGGCTCTGCCGCGCCATGGGAGCGGTGTTCCTGTTGGCCGCCCTGGCGGTCACGATCGTGATCGTCGTCGCGGGGACCTCGCCCGGCGCGTCGCCGATCTGCGGCGTCGACGGCTGCGAATGGCGCAACCGCCCCGTCGACCTGCTGGACGACGACATCGCCTCGCAGGTCATCGCCACGCCCGAACATCGGCGCGCCTTCGAGGCCTTCGTCCGCCGGCCGGACGTCCGGTTCGAGCTGGCCGCCGTCGAGGTCTTCAACCGAGGCCCGCTGGCGCTTCTGCTGCTGGGCGTCGGCGTGGCTTTGCGCCGCCTGGCCGGAGACGCGCCGAACGCGCTGGGCCAGGCCCTGCGCTGGCTGCGCTTGGCGTCGCTGGCCGCCATCGCCTGGGCGCTGACCAGCCCGATTCATGAGAGCCTGCGGGCGACCGTCCTCTCCGGCGGCACGCCGACAGGCCCTAAGCTGGAGCTATGGATTTACCTCGACAGGATCGGCGGCGGCCTGCTTCTGGGACTCGCCGCCTACGCCGCCGTCTGGGCGATCGAGGCCGGGCTTGCGGCGCGGCGCGATCTGGACAACTTCATCTGATGCCCATCATCGTCAATCTCGACGTCATGCTCGCCCGGCGGAAGATCCGCTCCAAGGAGCTCGCCGAGGCGATCGGCATCACCGAGTCGAACCTCTCCCTGCTGAAGTCGGGCAAGGTGAAGGGGGTGCGCTTCTCGACGCTGGCGGCGATCTGCCGCTATCTGGACTGCGCGCCGGGCGACCTGCTGGGGTACGAATATTCCGACGACGACATCGAGGGCGGCGACGCCCTCTAGAGCCCGTCTGTTTCGAATGGAGTCATTCGAAACAGATAAACGCCCTAGGCCGAAACCGCCGGCGTCGCGACGCTCTTCGCCGTCTTGCGCGCCAGATACCGCTTCACCCGCTTGCGGGTCTTGACCAGCAGCCGCCAGCGGGCCCTGCGCAGCACCAGCTTCTCGGTACGGAGCATCTGCTGCCACACGACCAGCAGCACCTCGGGCTCGCGGCGCATCAGGCGGCGAATCGGGAACACCAGCTTAGGGTGACGCTTCTGCCAGCGGATGAAGGTCTTGCGGGCCTGGAACGAGTAGCGCAGCACGATCATCAGCCCGATGACCAGCAGCGGCAGGCCCAGGTGTCCAGGCAGCGGCGTCAGCACCGCGCCGGCCAGGATCACCAGCGAGCCGAAGCCGATGGCGATCCAGCGATAGGCCCGGGCCGCGGACTCGCGCAGCAGCAGAGCCAGCCGCGCCCTGCGACGGACCCTGTGCTTGATGTCGTCGATTCTGGCGACCGTGGCGTTCACCGCGTCGCCCGCTTCGTCGCGCGCCGACGCAGCGCCTTGCGCCAGCGCGACGCCACCCGGTAACGGGCCGGCGCGACGAGCCGCTCGACGCGCAGCACCTGCTGCCAGGCCACCGGAAACACCTCGGGCTCGCGGCGCAGCAGGCGACGGATCGGGAAGACCAGACGCGGATGGGCGTGCTGGAACCGGACGAAGTGCTTGCGAGCCTTGAACGAGTTGCGAAGGATCAGCATCAGGCCCACGACCATGACCGGCAGCCCCATGGGGCCGGGCAGCGGCGCGATCAGCACGCCGGCGACGACGATCAGCAGGCCGACAATGACCAGCGACACGCGCCAAAAGCGCGCCACGAGGTCTCGGGCGAGGTCATCGGCGGTCCGGCGGGCGCGCGGCATGGCGAAGGCGAGAGCGGTCATGGGAGGACGAACGGGCTTGCGCGGCCCTGGCTCCCTGGAACACCCAGCCAGCCTCGTCGCGCCTCCCCGATATGTGGAGGCTCGGGGACGCCGTAAAGGCGCCCCGAGGTCGCAAGGGGGGTATGGAAAATGCTATTCAGCCGCCAGTGGCGCCGCGGCCACAGGTTTCCACCTCAACCGGGGCTTGCGGGCCGCCAGGGTCTCGTCGAGGCGCCGGAGCGGGGCGTGATACGGCGCGCCCTTGAAGCGTTCCGTATCCCCCGCCTTGGCCGCGCCGGCCAGGGCCCGCAGAGCGGCGATGAAGCGGTCCAGCTCCTGCTTGCTCTCGGTCTCGGTCGGCTCGATCAGCATCGCGCCATGAACGACCAGCGGGAAGTACATGGTCATGGGGTGGAAGCCCTCGTCGATCATCGCCTTGGCGAAGTCGAGCGTGGTCACGCCCGTGCCCTCCAGCCAGCTGTCGTCGAACAGGGCCTCGTGCATGCACGGGCCGTCCGGGAAGGCCGGGCTCATCACGTCCTTCAGCCGCGCCTTGACGTAGTTGGCGTTCAGCACCGCGTCCTCGGCCACCTGGCGCAGGCCGTCGGCCCCGTGGCTCAGCATGTAGGCATAGGCGCGGACATACATGCCCATCTGGCCATGGAAGGCGCTCATCCGGCCAAACGCCGTCTCCGCCCCCGCCTCGCCGGCGTGCTCGGCCAGCGAGAAGCCGCCGTCGTCATGGACCAGCCAGGGGGTCGGGGCGAACGGGGCCAAGGCCGCGCTCAGCACCACCGGACCCGCGCCCGGACCGCCGCCGCCGTGCGGCGTCGAAAAGGTCTTGTGCAGGTTGATGTGCATGGCGTCGACGCCCAGGTCGCCCGGGCGCACCCGGCCGACGATGGCGTTGAAGTTGGCGCCGTCGCAGTAGAAATAGGCCCCGGCCGCGTGGGTCAGGCGGGCGATTTCGACCACGTCGCGCTCGAACAGGCCGCAGGTGTTGGGGTTGGTGACCATGATGGCGGCCACATGGTCGCCGAGCTTGGATTCCAGGTCTGCTAGGTCGACGCGGCCGTCCTCGGTCTGGGCGATCTCGACCACCGTATAGCCGACGAAGGCCGCCGTGGCGGGGTTGGTGCCGTGAGCGCTGGTCGGGGCCAGCACCGTCTTGCGGTGGCCGTTGCCGGCCGCCTCGTGGGCGGCGCGGATGGCCAGCAGGCCGCAGAGCTCGCCGTGCGCGCCGGCCTTGGGCGTCAGCGCCACCGCCGGCATGCCGGTCAGGGTCTTCAGCCAGTGGGCCAGGCGGTCCATCAGCGTCAGAGCGCCCTGCACCGTCGAGGTCGGCTGCAGCGGGTGGATGTCCGAGAAGCCCGGCAGGCGCGCCATCTTCTCGTTCAGGCGCGGGTTGTGCTTCATCGTGCACGAGCCCAGCGGATAGAGCGCCAGGTCGATGGCGTGGTTCTTCTGGCTGAGGCGGACATAGTGGCGGACCACTTCCGGCTCCGACAGGCCCGGCAGGCCGATCGGCTCGGCGCGAAGCAGGCCGGCCAGGTCGTCCGAGGGGGCGGCGGCGTCCGGCAGGTCGACGCCGGTCTTGTTCCAGCCGTCCAGTTCGAAGATCAGGGCCTCGTCCTGCAGCAGGCCGCGCGCGCCGGTCAGGGTCGCGTGGCTGGCGGGGGCGTCATTGGCGGCTTCGGGACGCGTGGGGCGGCCGACATTGTTCATGCTCATTGGGCGAACACCTTGGTCAGGGCCTTGGCGAAAACGGTGATGTCGATGTCCAGCGTGGTCTCGGTGGCGGCGACCAGCAGCACGTCGTCCAGGCCCGCGCCCGCGTCGAGGCGCGAGAACGGCACGCCGGCGATCACGCCGTTATTGGCCAGGGTCTCGACAAGATCGGCGGCGTTCTTCGGCACGCGGATGGCGAACTCGTTGAAGAAGCGGGGCGTCAGAATCTCGACGCCCGGCACGGTCTTCAAAGCGTCGCGCAGGGCCAGGGCCTTCTGGTGATTGAGCGCGGCCAGCTTGCGCAGCCCCGTCTCGCCCAAGAGGCTCATATGGATCGAGAAGGCCAGGGCGCAGAGGCCGCTGTTGGTGCAGATGTTCGAGGTCGCCTTGTCGCGACGGATGTGCTGCTCGCGGGTCGACAGGGTCAGCACGAAGCCGCGCTGACCGTCGGCGTCCACCGTCTCGCCGCACAGGCGGCCCGGCATCTGGCGGACGAACTTTTCCTTGCAGGCGAAGAGACCCACATACGGGCCGCCGAAGTTCAGGCCGTTGCCGATCGACTGGCCCTCGGCCACGGCGATGTCGGCGCCCATCTCGCCGGGCGACTTCAGCAGGCCGTACGAGACGGCCTCGGTCGTCACCACGATCAGCAGCGCGCCGGCGGCCTGGGCGGCCTGGGCGATCTTGCTCACGTCGGTCACCGTGCCGAACACGTTGGGCGTCTGGACGACGACGCAGGCGGTGTCGGCATCGATAGCGGCGATCACCGCGTCCTCGGCGTCGACGGCGGCCGGCATCCGGGTGGTGGCGACGCCGGCCGCGTGGGCCAGGGTCTCGATCGCGCCGACATAGTGCGGATGGACGCCGCCGGACATCACCGCCTTGCCGCGGCGGGTGATCCGGTGGGCCATCATCACCGCCTCGGCCGCGCCGGTCGAGCCGTCATAGAGCGAGGCGTTGGCCACCTCCATGCCGGTCAGGGCCGCGACCTGGGTCTGGAACTCGAACAGCACCTGCAGGGTGCCTTGGGCGATTTCCGGCTGATAGGGCGTGTAGCTGGTCAGGAATTCCGACCGCTGGATGATGTGGTCGACCGTGGCCGGCACGTGGTGGCGATAGGCGCCGGCCCCGCAGAAGAACGGCCCCTCCCCCGCCGAGCGGTTGCGACGCGCCAAGGCGGCCATCTCGCGCTCGACTTCAAGCTCGCCGGCGTGATGCGGCAGGTCGACCGGCGCGTCGCGGCGGGCCGAGGCCGGCACGTCCACGAACAGGTCGTCGATCGACTTGACGCCGATCGCGCCCAGCATCTCGACGCGGTCTTCGGGGGTCAGGGGGAGGTAGCGCATGCTTTTTAATCCGCGCATCCCCGCGAAAGCGGGGACCTAAGCTGAGGAGGCCGCATGGGTCCCCGCTTTCGCGGGGAAAGCGGGGTTTAGAGAGTCGCCAGGAAAGCTTCGTACGCGTCGCGATCCATCAGGGCGTCGACCTCGGCCGGGTTGGCCAGCTTGATCTTGGCGAACCAGCCGCCGCTTTCCGGCAGGGCGTTGACGGTTTCGGGGCTGTCCGACAGCTCGGCGTTGCCCTCGACCACTTCGCCCGAGACCGGGGCATAGACGTCGGAGGCGGCCTTGACGCTCTCGACCACCGCAAGGCCGTCGCCCTGCTTGACGGTCTTGCCGGCTTCCGGAACCTCGACGAACACCACGTCGCCCAATTGCTCGGCGGCGTAGGCCGTGATGCCGACGGTGGCCACGTCGCCCTCGACGACGACCCATTCGTGATCCTTGGTGAAGCGCATCTTGGGAGTCCTCGCTTAGAGTTTGCGGACGTAGCGGTTGGGAACGAAGGGCGAAGCGACGACCTCGGCGGCCGCCGGCTTGCCGCGGACGATGACCTTAAGCTTGGTCCCGAGCCCCGCGAAGGCGGGCGGGGCGAAGCCGATGGCGATGGGATAGCCCAGGCTAGGCGCGAAGCCGCCGCTGGTCACCCTGCCGATGATGGCGCCGCTTTCGTCGGCGATCTCGGCGCCTTCGCGGGCCGGGGCGCCTTCCAGCACCTTCAGGTTCACCCGGACGCGGGTGAGCTCGCCGGCCAGCTCCTTGGCGATGCGATCGGCGCCCAGATAGTCGCCGGCCTCGCGGCGCGACTTGCCGACGGCGAAGTTCAGGCCCGCCTCGATCGGCGAGACGGTCTCGTCCAGGTCGTGGCCATACAGCGGCAGGCCCGCCTCCAGGCGCAGGCTGTCGCGGGCGCCCAGGCCGATGGGGCGGACGCGCGCGTCGGCCAGCAACGTGTTCCAAACCCGCTCGGCCGCCCCGGCGGGCGCCGAGATCTCGTAGCCATCCTCGCCGGTATAGCCCGAGCGCGAGACGATGACGTCGACGCCGAAGGCGGTCAGGGCGCGGGCGTCCATGAACACCATCTGGGCGGCCTCGGGAATATGGGCGGCCAGCACGGCGGCGGCCTCGGGCCCCTGCAGGGCCAGCAGGGCGCGGTCCTCGAGGCGGGTCACCGTGGCCTCGCCGGCCAGCTCGCGGGCGATGATGGCGTAGTCGTTGTCCTTGCAGGCGCCGTTGACCACGACGAACAGGCCGTCGTCATCGGGTCGCGCGGTCATCAGGTCGTCGACGATGCCGCCCTCGGCGTTCAGCAGCACGCCGTAGCGCTGCTTGCCGGGCTTGAGGCCCTGATAGTCGGCGGAGACGACCTTCTCGAACGCCTTGGCCGGACTTGTTTCACCATTGGCGCCCCGGATGCGGGCCTGGCCCATGTGCGAGACGTCGAACAGGCCGGCGTGCTCGCGGGTCCAGAGGTGCTCCTTCAGCACCCCGTCCTTATACTGCACCGGCATGGAATAGCCCGCGAACGGGACCATGCGCGCGCCGGCCGCCACGTGGGCGTCATAGAGCGGGGTCTTCTTGAGGTCTTGGTCGGACACGCGGCGAGGGCTCCAAGCGGGGTCGGCGAGGCGGCCGGCGTCGCCGGCTGGTCGCGCCCCCGCTGTCCCTTGGACCTGAGAGATTCCGGGGCTTTGCGGCCCCTTGCTCCTTCGGCGAGCCGCCCTTTCGGGGGCCTCTTTCCAGCGTTCCTAAACCCGCGCGGTCCTTTTGCCTGAGCGTTTCCGGGGCGGTTGCGCCTTCGGCCTCGGGAGCGAATCCCGATGTCTCCCGCGAGGGTCTTCGGCTCTTTGGGCGAGGCGGGAACAAGAGTCAACGACGGACCTGTCCGCGCGCCCGGCGATTGCGAACAATCCAAGAACATGCTCAGGATTTGAGGTCACATTTTGTGACGTCAGCTCCCTTCGACGGCCGTACGGCCGCCGCTCCAGGTGCGAAAACCGTCACCGCCAACTGGCTTTGCTGGCCAAGCAGCTGCGCCTGGTTTTGGTCGCCGAGCAGTATCTCGAGCGCGGCGGCGTCGAGGACCAGCTGGGCGTTCTGAAGGACCTGGAGCGGACCTAGAGCCGGAGATCTCCGAACCAGTCGTCCTCGCCGATCGGCGGACCGGGCGGGACCGCGACCTTGGCCTTGCCCTCGGCGATCAGGGCGGCAAGGCGCTCGCCGCTCTCGTCCAAGACCACGCCGGCCAGGACTCGCGCCTGCGCCTTGTCGGCCGCGTCGCCGACGGCGGTCTTCAGCCCCTTGCCCCAGTCGACAAGGCGCGCGCGGATCAGCGCGCCGGCGGTCGGCGACAGGTCCTTGTCCGCCAGGGCCTGGGCGAGACCGACCACCAGCCGCTGGCGGACGCGGCGCGCCAGCTCGGCCTGCCGGCCGGTCGCCTTGCCGTCGAAGGCGGCGAAGGCCAGGGCCTTGTCCAGCAGCCCCTCGACGCCGGGCTGGGCCGGATCGCGGCGCTTGGCCTCCATCAGGCGGTTCAGGCGCGCCGGGGCGAAGAGATCGCTCCAGACGAGGTCGGCGGCGACCTCGGCCGCGGCGGGCAGGTCGAAGACCGGCCCCTGCTGGAAGGTCTCGATCTCGTAGGCGTGGTCCCCGCCCTGCGACTGGCCCGAGGTCAGGACGTCCAGCGCGGTATCGGGAAGGTCGAGCGCCGCGGGGGTGATGGTTCGCAGCAGCGCGTCGATCGCGGCGGACTGGCGATCGGCCGAGACGATCCTCGACGCCTCGTGCTTGTGGCCTTCGGCCCCGTAGGTGAAGTCGATCCCGCCGACCAGCTTGGCGGTCGCGTCGACCTGGTAGCGCTGGAAGATGTAGATCGGCACGACGATCCTGCGCAGATCCGCCACCGACGCGCCCTTGGGCAGGTTGCGCAGGCCGAAGCGATCGAGCGCGATCTTGCGCACCGCCATCACATGGTCGAGCTCGGCGACGGGGTCGGAACCGTTGTCCCAGACCGCGCCGAGGGGATGGGGCGTGTCGGCGGCGCGGGCGTCCTCGTCGGAGACGTAGCGCAGGCCGTCGGCCTGGCTCTTGTCGGCCTTCGCCTTCAGCCAGGCCTTCTCGTCGACGCCGGCGGGCGCGACCCCGTACAGCCAATCGATCACGAACCTGTCCCAAGCCCCGACCCCGCGCGCATAGGCGTCGGAGAAGTCGAGCTGGCCGTCCTTGATGGCGATCTTCGGGGCCGGATAGTCCATCACCGAGGCGCGGCCGCCATAGGTGCTGGCGGCGAAATTGTGCTGCAGGCCGATCGAATGGCCGATCTCGTGCGGCGCCAGTTGGCGCAGGCGCGCCAGCGAGATCTCGATCGGATCGTTGGGACCGCCCTGGCCGGTCTTGTCGGCGCCTTCCAGGCCCTCGAAGATCATCCGGTCCTGGCGCACCCGCTGCGAGCCCAGGAGCACGTCGCCCTTGATGATCTCGCCCGTGCGCGGATCGACCACCGCGTGGCCGTAGGACCAGCCGCGCGTCTGCCGGTGCACCCAGTTGACGACATTGTAGCGCGCGTCGAGCGGCGAGACGCCCTCGGGCAGCAGTTCCACCTTGAAGGCGTCGATGAAGCCAGCGGCCTCGAAGGCCTGGCTCCACCAGCGGCCGCCCTCGATCAGGGCCGAGCGCACCGGCTCGGGCGCGGCGCGGTCGACATAGAAGACGATCGGCTTCTTGACCGGCGAGCGGGCGGCGGCCGGGTCGGTCTTCTCCAGCCGGAAACGGTGCACTAGGCGATAGACGATCGGCTCGCCCAGCGGCGCGGAATAGTCGGCGACGGTGTGGTCGATGACCCCGACGCGCGGATCGTTCTGGCGGGGGACATAGCCCGGCTCGGGCAGGGCCACGAACGAGTGGTGCAGGGCCAGGGTGACGTTGCGCGGATCGGGAACGATGCCGCGCACCTCGCCGCCGGGATCGTCGCCGACGAAGGTCTCGACGGCTTCCAGCTCGACGTTCGTCGGGAAGACGTTCACCTCGCCGGTGTCGGCGTAGGACAGGCCGTCGTTCAGGCGGAAATCGCCCTGCTTGCTGCGCTTGAGGGTCTTGGCGATGCCCTGCGCGTCGCGAACCAGGAACGAGGTGATGTCCACCAAAAGGCCGCCGTCCAGACTCTCGGCCTCGACCGTGTTCGACCAGACGCTGGAGATCGGGAACGAGTCGGCCACCGCCTTTTGCTCGTCGACCGAGCCGCGCGCCGCCGAGAAACCCCAGTTCTCGAACTGGGCGACGATCTTGCCGCCCACCTTGCGGAACGCGAGGATCTGCGTGTCGCCCGGCGCCGAGCGGTCGAGGCCGGTCGGGTTGGAACCGAGACCGGCGCGCAGATAGGTCTGGTAGATGTAGCGCCCCGCGATCCCGTCCGCGCTGGGCTTGGGCAGCAGCATCAGGATCCTGCTCTTCTTCTTGTCGACGAAGATCGGCGCCAGGCCGTCCTTGCGCTCCAGCCCGGCGATCGCGTCGGCGAACTTGTCGGTCTTCTTGTCGGCGACACCCGACTTGGGGGCCTCGGCGAACGCTGGCGCGGCGATGGCGCTGACACAGACGCTCGCCAGCAACATGGCGACCACGGACTTCTTCATGACCCCTCCGACGCGCGAATGGCGCGGCGGGACTGTCGGGCGGCGTTGTCGAGATTGCAACGGCGATCTCCCCTTCCCCGCGAGGGGGAAGGGGCTCGGGATCCTACATCCGCTCGGGCGCCTCGATGCCGAGCAGGTCCAGGGCCAGCTCCAGCTGGCGCAGGGTCGTCTCGGCCAAGGCCAAGCGCGAGCCGCGCATCTCTTCGGTGTCGGCGCTCATGATCGGGCAGGCGGCGTAGAACTTCGAGAAGACCTGGGCCAGCTTGTAGGCGTGCTCGGCGATGAAGTTCGGGGCCTTCTTGTCGTAGGCCTCGCCCAGCGCGCCCTCGAAGGCGTCGAGCAGCATGGCCAGATCCCGCTCGGCCGGCTCGCGGATCTCGATCCGCCCCGCCGTCGCGCCCGCCTCGGCCGCGCGGCGCAGCACGCTCTTGATGCGCACCGACTGGTACAGCAGGTACGGCCCCGTCTTGCCCTCGAAGCTGGTGAAGCGGTCGAGGTCGAAGACGTAGGAGGTGCCGCGGAAGTTCTGCAGGTCGGCGAACTTCAGCGCCGCGACGCCGACCTTGTGCGCGGTGTCCTCGAACTGCTCCTCGGAAAGCTCGGCCCCGAGGCCGGCTTCGCGCAGGCGTTCGCGCGCCTTCTCGCGAGCCATTTCGATCAGGTCGTGCAGCTTCAGGACGCCGCCGGCGCGGGTCTTGAACGGCTTGCCGTCCGGCCCGTTCATGGTGCCGAAGCCGATATGCTCCAGCGAGCCCTCCTCGGCGTAGCCGGCCAGATAGGCGGCGCGGAACACCGTCTCGAAGTGGTCGGCCTGGCGCTGGTCGACGCAGTAGAGAATGAGGTGCGGGTCGAACGACTTGCGGCGATCCAGGATCGTGGCGAGATCGGTCGTGCCGTACATGGCCGAGCCCTCGGACGAGACCACCAGCAGCGGCGGCACGTCTCGCTTGTCGCCCTCGCGGGCCACGCGGACGATGCGGGCGCCCTGGTCCTCGACCAGCAGGCCCTTGACCTCCAGCTGATGGACCATCGGCTCGATCAGGTCGTTGACGTCGCTCTCGCCCTTCCAGAGGTCGAAGTCGACGCCCAGGGCGTGGAACTCGCGCTCCAGGGCCACGCGGCTGACCTTGACGAAGTGACGCCACAGCAGCCGATAGCCGAAGCGGCCGTTCTGCAGCTCGGCGGTCGCCTTGCGCGCGCGCTCCTTGAAGCCCGGATCTTCCTTCTGGCGCAGCGAGGCGGCCGGATAGACGCGGTCGAGGTCGGCGAGGGTGATCCGTCGGTCGAACTCGGCCATCAGCTTGGCCTCGTCGGCGGGGGAGAAGCCGCGCGGCGCCTCGGGCAGCTTCTCCATCAGGGCGCGGATGAAGGGATCCTCGTCCATCAGGGCGCTGATCAGCAAGCCCATCTGGAAGCCCCAGTCGCCGAAGTGGGCGTCGCCGACCACTTCGTCGCCGCGGAAGCGATAGAGCCGCTTGACCGACTCGCCGATGATCGAGGCCCGCAGGTGCCCCACGTGCATCGGCTTGGCGACGTTGGGGCCGGCATAGTCGACCAGCACGCGACGCGGCGCGTCGAGCAGTTGGGCCCCGGCGCGAGCGTCGGCCGCGATCTCGCGGGCGCGGGCCGACAGGGCCTCGTCGCTGACCCGCATGTTGATGAAGCCGACGCCGGCGATCTCCACCGACGCCAGGCGCGGATCACCCTTGAGGATGTCGACCACCTGCACGGCGATCTCGCGCGGGTTACGCTTGGCGCTCTTGGCGGCCGCCAGGGCGCCGTTGCACTGGAAATCGGCCAGGTCCGGACGGTCGGAGGCGGTGACGCGTCCGAATTCGGGGGGCAGTCCGGCGGCCTGGAAAGCGGCCGCGGCCGCTTCGCTCAAGGACCGCTTCAAATCGTTCATTGCTTGGTGGAGGTCCCTGCTTGGCCGGCTTGGCCCGACGTGTTCTGGGCGGTCTGGCCGGCGTTGACCCGGAAGCGCTTACCCTCGCGATTGAAGGCGGCCATCTCCGGCGTCACGTCGAAGCCGAGCAGCACCTCGAAATTGCCGCCGCTGACCTTGGCGTCGGCGCGCGGGATGGTGATCTGCTCGATCGTCTGGGTGGTATAGACGCGATCCTGGCCGGGCGAGAAGCTGACCGGCAGGTCGAAATATTCCTTGGCGATCACGGCCTGATTCCGCTCGGTGACGGCGACCCAGTAGCGATAGGTGTGCTTGTCGCCCTGCGCCGTCGGACCGCGACCCAGCTGGAACAGCGCCTCGACGCGGATCTTGATCGGCTCGTCGCTCTTGTAGGCGCAGCCGGAGGTCAGGCTCTGGATCTCGCCGGTGAAGCCGGCCTGGCTGGCCGCCTCCTTGCCGTCCTTGAACTCGATATAGCGGCTGGCGTCGTACAGCACCTTCACATAGGGGCAGGGGCCGGCGTTGCGCAGCTGCGGCAGCGGCGCCTTGGGCTGGTTCCACTCCTCGTCGCGCTTCTTCTTCTTGGCGGAGTCGTCGTCCCCGCCGCCGCCTTGGTCGCCGCTCGGCCGGCGCTGGGCCAGAGCGGTCGTCGCCGTCGCGGCGATCGAGACGGCCATCAGGGCGCTGAGGGCGAGCGTGAAGGTGCGGCGCATGAAACGTCGGTTCCGAGAAGAAAGAGAGCCAAGCGGGACCTTGAGCCCCCGTCGGCGTCATGCAGCCTGATAAAGGCATATGCGTGACGTCGCAACGACGCAGACTCCTGGCGCCTGGCGGCCGGACCCACTAGGTTCCGCGCCATGACCGCCGATACGCCCGCCCGTCGCCCGATCTCGCTCGTCCTGGCCAGCCCGCGCGGCTTCTGCGCCGGCGTCGATCGCGCCATCCAGATCGTCGAGCGCGCGGTCGAGAAGTTCGGCGCGCCGGTCTATGTGCGCCACGAGATCGTCCACAACCGCCACGTGGTCGACCGGCTGAAGGCGCTGGGCGCGGTGTTCATCGAGGAGCTGTCCGAGGCGCCCGACGACCGCCCGGTGGTGTTCTCGGCCCACGGCGTGCCGAAATCGGTGCCGGCCGAGGCGCAATCGCGGCAGATGATCTATCTGGACGCTACCTGCCCGCTGGTCTCCAAGGTGCATGTCGAGGCCCAAAAGCACTACGACGCCGGCCGCGAGATCGTGCTGATCGGCCACGCCGGCCACCCCGAAGTCATCGGCACCATGGGCCAGCTGCCCGAGGGCTCCGTCACCCTGATCGAGGACATCGACGACGCGGCCGCCTGGGAGCCGAAGGATGCCGCCAACGTGGCCTTCCTGACCCAGACCACCCTGTCGGTGGACGACACGGCCGACATGGTGGCCCTGCTGCGCGAACGCTTCCCCGGCATCGCCGCGCCGCACAAGGAAGACATCTGCTACGCCACGACGAACCGCCAGGACGCGGTCAAGCACCTGGCGGAAAAGGCCGAGCTCGTCCTGGTGGTCGGCTCGAAGAACTCGTCGAACTCGGTGCGGCTGAAGGAAGTCGGGCTGAAGGCCGGCGCCCGCGAGGCTCACCTGATCGACGACGCCTCGGGCATCGACTGGACCTGGTTCGACGGCGTCTCGCGCGTGGGCCTCACGGCCGGGGCCTCGGCGCCCGAGGACCTGGTGCAGGGGGTGATCGACGCGATTTCGGCCCGGTTCGACACGACGGTCGAGGAACTGGTCGAGGCGCGGGAGACGATTACGTTCAAGCTGCCGAGGCTGCTGACGGCTTAGGGTGGTTCCAAACTCAGGCCAGCGCGTCGTAGACGACGAACCTGGCGGCCTTGGCGGAGGACATGGCGTTCGCAAGCTCGCGGTCATGATAGCCGGGCAACGTTTTGAGCAAGGCGATGAAGTCATGAACTCCAATCGCCTCCAACGGAAAGATGCCCGTTGGCTCCGCGGCTTCGGAGTAGAGCAGGAACACGACGTCCTCGCCCCAAGGTCCGCTGGCGTCGGTGGCGACAACGACCCGCCGCAATTCGCTCACCAGAACCGTGCGTTCGGTCCCCTGCCCGTCGTTGATTGTGATTAAGTCGTCAACAACCGCGACCGTCCAAGAGGGCGGCTTGCCTTTAGCGATCCACGTCCTCAACCATTCCAACACCATGAAGCCACGCTATGGACCGATGGTCATGTCCGCAACGGGTGGTTTGCGGACGTAGCGCCCCCTCTCTCTTAGAGAGAGGGGGCGCCCTCCGCTCAGAAGCAGCGAGCACTGCGATCGCGGCTTTACCCACCCGGTTCCAGTCGATTTGAATAGGAACAGCCCCTATGCCAAACGTGTCGAAGGGTATGATCTGGAAATTTACCTGATCGCCGAGATGTTGCTTCGCGTCATCTAGGTTTGGCTCGCTCATGCATTCAAGAGCAGAACCTATGTCGCGAACGAAAGTGAGTACATCGGCCTCCGTTGGCTCATCGCCATACCGTCGACGGTAGTTTATCGAGAAGTATTTCGCTAAAATATCTACGGGCAATGCATATGCCGCCCGATACGATCTCTCTACACGCTCGCCGGCGAGTTCGACTAAATAGGAAACGTCCCGAGAGTAGACCGGAACGTCGAAATGGATTTCATCGGTTCGATATTCCACGGGCCAATTTATCCGGACGCCTTGTTCGTTGTGGAAGTCTCCGCCTTGAACGTCGCCCCCGGATCGTCGAATCCAAATTCCGCGTCCAGCGTCCTCTACAACGAAGTTGCCGGTTCTCTTGAATTCTGGCTGGCCAATCCCGAGCAAGTTTTGAGCTCCGGCTAGGTAGCGAGAGAGCGGCCCAAAAGGCCGCGAACGTTAAGCGGGCAGAGCCGTCCCTGATAGAAGCAGACATTCCCAATATCGCCAACGGGTCGAAAGCCGCCCTCCGCGTCGGGTGCGATCCTTACATCTCTTGGAGGCTGCAGCGTGCAGGGCTGATCAGGTCAGTCAAGGACGGCTTTGCCGCCGCGGCGCAGCCGCCCAGAGGGCGGTCCTTGAGTGACCTGATCAGCCCTGCGATCGTCTCGCCGTGAGATGTAAGGAGGGCTTCCTTCCGCGCGGAAGGTCGCTCACTTCGCAAGCAGTTCAAACGTCGCCGAAAAGCGCTCAAGGATTTCCTGACCTAGCTCGACCTGCCATTCCAATTCGGCATCTCGACCAACAACGCCAGGGCTCGCTGGCGAAAGCGGCCACATGGGAGCTGGCTTGCCTTCAGTCTCGTCCATAGCGCGCCTCCTTTCTTCCCCTTTATCATGTCCAGCGCCAAGCACCTCCCCCTTGACCGCCAGCCTCCCCTCCCGCATCCCGGCGGCATGGCCGTCTATACCGACATCACCGACGCTGAACTCGAGACCTTCCTGGAAGGCTACGACCTGGGCGCGCCGCTGGCGTTCAAGGGCATCGCCGAGGGCACGGAGAACTCCAACTTCCTGCTGGAAACCGAGAAGGGTCGCTACATTCTCACCGTCTACGAGCGGCGGGTGAAGGCCGACGATCTGCCCTATTTCCTGAACCTGCTGACCTGGCTGGCCGACCGGGGCTATCCCAGCGCGCGGCCGGTCGCCGATCGCGCCGGCAAGACCCTCGCGACCCTGCGCGGCAAGGCCGCCGCCATCGTCGAGTTCCTGCCGGGCCTGTCGGTGCGCAAGCCCACCGCCGCCCACTGCCGCGAGGCCGGCGAGGGCCTGGCCTGGCTACACCTGGCCGGCGAGGGCTATGGCGGCCGCCGCGCCAACGACCTGGGCCAGGCCGCCTGGTCGCCGCTGTTCGCCAAGCACCGCAAGGCGGCCGACGACCTCAAGCCCGGCCTCTCGGCGGTGATCGACCAGGACCTGGCGCAGCTGGCCCTGATGTGGCCCCGAAACCTGCCCGCCGGAACGATCCACGCCGACTATTTTCCGGACAACGTCTTCTTCAAGCCGGACGGCAAGTTCGCCGCGACGATCGACTTCTACTTCGCCTGCGAGGACGCCTACGCCTACGACGTCGCGATCATGCTGAACGCCTGGTGCTTCGAGGCCGACGGCAGTTTCAACATCACCGCGGCCAAGGCCCTGCTGAACGGCTATGAGCGCCGCCGGCCGCTGAGCCCGGCCGAGAAGGAAGCCTTGCCGATCCTGGCGCGCGGCGCGGCGCTGCGCTTCTTCCTGACCCGCCTGGCCGACTGGGGCGCGACGCCCGCCGGGGCGCTGGTCAAGCCCAAGGACCCGCTGGAATACGAGCGCAAGCTGGCCGTCCACCGTGAAGGCCTGACGCTGTTCGCATGACCCCGACGGTGACGATCTATACGGACGGGGCCTGCAAGGGGAATCCCGGCCCCGGCGGCTGGGGCGCCATCCTGATGTATGGCGACAAGAAGAAGGAAATCTCGGGCGGCGAGCCCGGGACGACCAACAACCGCATGGAGCTGATGGCGGCGATCCAGGCGCTGGAGCTCCTGAACCGTCCGTGCCGCGTGGAACTCCACACCGACAGCCAGTACGTGATGAAGGGCATCCAGGAGTGGATCCGGGGCTGGAAGGCGCGCGGCTGGAAGACCGCCGACAAGAGCCCGGTCAAGAACGACGACCTCTGGAAACGGCTGGACGCCGCGCGCGAGCGCCACGACGTGCAGTGGCGCTGGGTCAAGGGCCACGCCGGCCACCCGCTGAACGAACGCGCCGACGCGCTGGCGAACGAGGGGCTGCGCGCGGCCAATCCGCGCTTCGGCTAAGGTCGTTTAGCGTCAGAAGGGATCACCCACCGCAAGCCAGACAGGTCCTAGGCGACCGGCTCCGGCGCATAGGTCGCCAGCACCTCGGGATCCCAGTTCGGCAGGATGCGGCCCAGGTTGACCTCGATCCAGTCGGCGAGCGCGCGCACGCGCTGGGCGACCTCCAGCCCCAACGGCGTCAGGCTGTATTCGACATGCGGCGGCACCACCTCGAACGCCTGGCGGCGGACGAAGCCGTCGCCCTCCAGCTGCTTGAGCGTCTGAGCCAGCATCCGCTCGCTGACGCCGCCCACCTGTCGCCTGAGCTGGCTGAACCGCAGCGCGCCCGTCTCCAGCGCCATCAGCACCAGGACGCCCCAGCGGCTGGTGACGTGGTTGAGCACCTCGCGCGAGGGGCAGGCGACCGCCATCACGTTCCCCTGAAGCCCCCCTTCGGCGACGACTTCGGACAAGGGGCGGCGCGCGGCGTCCCCGGAAAGGTGAAGCTTTTCCATACTTACATAAAAGTGCGTACTTACGAAAAATAAGCAAGGATTTTGGATGGCGGCGATCCTCTGAACAGGAGCAGGACCATGACGATCATCGCCGTCACCGGCGCCACCGGCCATTTGGGCCGCCTGGTCATCGAGCAGCTGAAGACCCGCGCGCCGGCCGACGGCCTAGTCGCCCTGGCGCGTGATCCGACCAGGGCCGCGGATCTCGGCGTCGACGTCCGAGCCGCCGACTACGACAAGCCCGAGACCCTGGGCCCGGCCCTCGCCGGCGTCGATGTCCTGCTGCTGATCTCCAGCGACGCGATCGGCCAGCGCGTATCCCAGCACCGCGCGGTGATCGAGGCGGCCAAGGCCGCCGGGGCGCAGCGGATCGTCTACACCAGCATCCTCAAGGCCGACGCCACGCCGATCGGCCTGGGCGAGGAGCATCGCGCCACCGAGGCGATGATCCGGGACTCCGGCCTGGCCTACACCCTGCTGCGCAACGGCTGGTACCTCGAGAACTACGCCGGCGCGATCGCCGGCGCCCTGGCGTCGGGGACCTTCATCGGCAGCGCCGGCGAAGGCCGCATCTCGGCCGCCGCGCGCGCCGACTACGCCGACGCCGCCGCCGTCGTGCTGACGACCGAGGGCCACGCGGGCCAGACCTACGAACTGGCGGGCGACGAGGCGTTCACCATGGCGCAGCTCGCCGCCGAGGCCTCGCGCCAGACCGGCCGCGCGCTGACCTACGCCGACCTCCCGCAAGAGGCCTACGCCAAGGCGCTGGAAGGCGTCGGCCTGCCGCCGCCGGTCGCCGCCATGCTCGCCCAGTCCGATGTCGGCGCCGCCCAGGACGCGCTGTTCGATGAAGACCGGCGGCTCTCGCGCCTGATCGGCCGCCCGACCACGCCTTGGCGGGCGTTCGTCGCGGGCGTCCTGGAGTCCCTTTAGCCCGCTGGCCCGGATCGCCCGAGAACCCTGTGGGCGATCCGGGCTTTTCGCTCGCCACGACGCGGCGGGTCTGCGATGGGCGGTCCATGAAGGTCGTCGGCTATTATCGCGTCCCGCCCGCGCGAGGGGTGTTCTTCAGCCCGGCCCAGGAGGAGCGCCTGCTGCTGCTGGGCTGCGAGCAGGTGTTCAGCGACCGCTGCCTGGCCTCCGGCGTCGTGCGTCCGGGGCTGGAGCGGGCCCTGGACGCGCTGGAGCCCGGCGGCGTGCTGGCCGCGCCCAGCCTGCACGCCCTCGGCGGCGACCTCGTCGCGGTTCTGGACGTCGCGCTGAAGCTGCGCGCCCGCGGCCTGAACCTGGTCGTCCAGCAGCCCGAGATCGACACCCGCGCGGATGCCGGCTTCTTCGCGGCCGTCGCGGCCCTTGCCGCCTTCAACGGCGAGCGCGCCCTGGTCCGGCGGACCGAGACGGCCTTGGTCGCTAGGGGCGCCAACGCGGGCGGCATGAAGGGGCTGAAGGCGGCGGCCCCGGCGGGGGCCGAGACCGACGACCAAGACGAGGAAGACTAGACCAACGCCCTTCCCCGTCGTGTCATCCCCGCCGAAGCGTAGCGCAGCGCCGGGATCACGCTGGGATTTTAAGGCCCCTAGACCTTCAGCCGATACCCGGTCTTGAAGATCCACCAGACCCCGGTGAGGCAAACGACGAGGAACACCGCCGTCATGCCCAGGCTCACGCCCACCCCGACGTCCGACTGGCCGTAGAAGCTCCAGCGGAAGCCGCTGATCAGATAGACGACCGGGTTGAACAGGGTGACCTTCTGCCAGATCGGCGGCAGCATCTTGATCGAATAGAAGCTGCCGCCCAGGAAGGTCAGCGGCGTGACGACCAGCAGCGGCACGATCTGCAGCTTCTGGAAGTCGTCGGCCAGCACGCCGATGATGAAGCCGAACAGGCTGAAGGTCACCGAGGTCAGGACCAGGAACAGGATCATCACCATCGGATGGGCGATCTCGAACGGCACGAAGATCCGGGCGGTGGCCAGGATCAGGAGGCCCAGGCAGATCGACTTGGTGGCCGCCGCGCCGACATAGCCGGTCACCGCCTCGAACCAGGCGACCGGGGCCGACAGCAGCTCGTAGATCGTGCCGGCCCACTTGGGCATGTAGATGCCGAAGGAGGCGTTGGAGATGCTCTCGCCCAGCAGCGACAGCATGATCAGGCCCGGCACGATGAACGCGCCGTAGCTGACGCCGTCGATGGCCTGCATGCGCGAGCCGATCGCCGAGCCGAACACCACGAAATAGAGGCTCGTGGACAGCACCGGCGAGATGACGCTCTGGGCCAGGGTGCGGAACCACCGCGCCATCTCGAAGCGGTAGATGGCCTTGATCGCGAACAGGTTCATTGCGGGGCCCTCACCAGGCTGACGAAGATGTCTTCCAGCGAGCTCTGGTCGGTCTTCAGGTCCTTGAACTCGACGCCCTGCTCGGCCAGGCGCTTGAGCAGGCTGGCCACGCCGGTGTCCTCGGCCTGCCCGTCGAAGGTGTAGACGAGGTCGGCGCCGTTGCTCGTCAGGCTCAGCGACGGATCGGCGAGGCTCGCCGGCAGGGCCGTCATCGGCTCCTTCAGGTGCACGGTCAGCTGCTTCTTGCCGAGCTTGCGCATCAGCACGGCCTTGTCCTCGACCAGGATGATCTCGCCCTTGTTGATCACCCCGATCCGGTCGGCCATCTCCTCGGCCTCCTCGATATAGTGGGTGGTCAGGATGATGGTGACGCCGCTCTCCCGGAGCCGGCGGACCATCTCCCACATGTCGCGGCGCAGCTCGACGTCGACGCCGGCCGTGGGCTCGTCCAGGAACAGGATGGTCGGCTCGTGGCTGAGGGCCTTGGCGATCATCACCCGCCGCTTCATGCCGCCCGACAGCGCCATGATCTTGCTGTCCTTCTTGTCCCAGAGCGACAGGTCGCGAAGGATCTTCTCGATCAGGGCGTCGTTGCGCGGCTTGCCGAACAGGCCGCGCGAGAAGCTGACCGTGGCCCACACCGTCTCGAAGGCGTCGGTGTTCAGCTCCTGCGGCACCAGGCCGATCTTGGAACGGGCGGCGCGGTAGTCCTTCACCACGTCGTGGCCGTCGGCCAGCACCACGCCCTGGCTCGGATTGACGATGCCGCAGATGATGCTGATCAGGGTGGTCTTGCCCGCCCCGTTCGGCCCCAGCAGGGCGAAGATCTCGCCTTTTCGGATATCGAGGTCGATCGTCTTCAGGGCCTGATGGCCCGACGCATAGGTCTTGGTCAGACCCTTCACGAAAATAATCGAGGTCACGCCCTCTCCCCTGACGCGATGCGACGCGTCCCTACAACAAGCCCCAGTTGCTCGCGGCCTAGATGGTGCGGCGTGGCCGCGATAACAGGGGGCGGCGCCGACTTCCGTCAGCTGGGCAGCTTGCGGACCTTCAGGGTCGCGCCGTCGACGCCGATGACGACGACCTCCTGGCTGATGGCCGGGATCGGCTCGTCGGTCTCGGCCGCCCAGTCCTTGCCGTCGACGAAGACGCGGCCGCGGCCCTGCTCGAAGGTCGACAGCACCTGGCCGCGCTGGCCGATCAGCCGCTGGGCGGGATCGTTGAGATCCGGCGCGCCAGGCGGCTCCAGCACCGGCCTCAGGAACCGGCGGGCCGCATAGGTCGAGGCGATGGTCAGCACGGCGAACAGGCCGACCTCGATCACCAGCCCCGGATGGACGGCCTGGGCCACCAGCCCGACGACGAAGGCGCTGCCGGCCGGCCACAGGAGCCAGCCGGTGCCAGTCGCCACCTCGATCGCCAGCAGGGCCGCGGCGATGGCCAGCCAGACCCAGAGCGGATGCAGCGCGTGGAAGCCCCCCATGCGTCAGGCTCCGCGCTTGCCGCCGGCGGGCGTGGTGGTGGACGTCGAGGGACGCGGCGCGGGCTTGGGCGCGTCGGCGCCCAGCGACTTGATCAGCTCGCCGACCCCGGCGACCGAGCCCGTCAGGCTGGCGAAGTCGGCCGGCACGATCACGGTCTTCTGCTGCGGGCTGCGGGCCAGCTCGCCGAACGCTTCCACGTACTTCTGGGCGATGAAGTAGTTGATGGCGTTGACGTCGCCCTTGGAGATCGCCTCGGAGACGAAGGCGGTCGCCTTGGCCTCGGCCTCGGCTTCCCGCTCGCGCGCCTCGGCGTCGCGGAAGGCGGCCTCGCGACGGCCCTCGGCCTGCAGGATGGCCGACTGCTTCTGGCCCTCGGCGCGGGCGATCTGCGACTGCTTCTCGCCCTCGGCCTCGGTGATCACCGCGCGCTTCTCGCGCTCGGCCTTCATCTGGCGGGCCATGGCGTTGGTGATGTCCGGCGGCGGGGTCAGGTCCTTGATCTCGATCCGCGCCACCTTGACGCCCCACGGCCCGGTGGCGTGGTCGATGGTCGACAGCAGCCGCGTGTTGATCGCGTCGCGCTGCGAGAGCACCTCGTCGAGCTCCATCGAGCCGACCACGGTGCGCAGATTGGTCTGGGCCAGCTGGGTGATGGCGTAGATCAGATTGTCGACGCGATAGGCCGCCGCCGCGGCGTCCATCACCTGGATGAAGACGATCGCGTCGACCTTGACCGACACGTTATCCTTGGTGATGACCTCCTGCTGCGGGACGTCCAGCACCTGCTCCATCATGTTGACCCGCCGGCCGATCGTCTCGACGAACGGGGTCAGGATGGAGATGCCCGGCTTCAGGGTCCGGGTGTAGCGGCCGAACCGCTCGACGGTGAATTCGCGCCCCTGGGGCACGATCTTGATGACGCTGATCACCAGCACGAAGGCCAGGATCAACAGGACCAGCACGACGATCGAAGTGCCCAAGACGACGCTCCCCAACAACCTTTGGGTTGAGGTTAGCGCGCCGCCTCGCCGTCCGCCACGGAATCCGGCGTCGCGCCGGGATGAGTTGTCGGCCGCATCGACTGCGAGAGCTTCTGAGCCAGGGCCTGGCCTCGCCGGGCGGCGGCGGCCTCGGCCTTGCGGCTGGCCTCGTCGCAGAGCGGGAACTCGCTGCGGCGCGAGGCGAACCCGGTGTTGAACCGCTCGCGCATCTGGGCGTCGAAGGCCTGGTCGGCCTGCTCGACCTCGGTCAGGCGCACCATGCGCGAGCGCCAGAACTGGTCGGTCTCGCCCTGGCAGACCTGGCGCAGCGCGTGGCTCTCGCCCAGCACGTAGGAGAGATCGAGAAGCCGCTGGCGCTCGTCCGCCGCCCGCTCCTGGGCCAGCAGGGGCGTGGCGACGAACGCGCTCAACAAGACGCCGAGAAGGAACGGACGCGACATGGCGCTGTTATCGCCAAAGCCGGGCGGCCTGTCACGGCCCCGCGCCTCTGGCGCGAACGCGCGCCGGCCGTCGGGCGGGAAGGCGATGAATTTTCGCCAAAAGCTTGAGCGATAAAGGCCTTGCGATCGCCACGGTTCGGGGTTTCCCTGACGACACTGCAAGGAGGTCTGATCATGACTGAGGTGCATTACGGCGTCGTTCGTGTCGGCGACCACTGGTCGATCATCGGCGACCACCTGCGCTTTGGCGCCTACGAGACGCGGGACGAGGCCAGCGCCGCGGCGCGTCGCCTGGCCGAGCATCCGGCGGGCCTGGGCCTGCCCGTGCTGCTGCACGAACAGGAAGAAGACGGCGAGCTGCCGGGGCCGAGACCCCTGAGCTAGTCTCATCCGCGCGAAGATCGGCGTTTTGGGCTAGGCCTCGGCCGCCTCTTCCGCGTCGTCGCCGTACAGCAGCGGGCGGACCACGTTCCACACCTGCAGCACCGACGCGACCGCCCCGACGATCGAGGCGACCACCTGGAACGCTTGCCAGATCAGCGTGACCAGCGGGTCCTCGCCCAGCATGGCCGCCAGCGGATAGATCAGGTGGCTGACCGTGATCCTGAACTGGGCGTAGGCGGTGGAGTACTCCACCGAGGCCCCGGCGATCGCGGCCGTGACCACCACCGCCAGCACCGGCGCCCACAGCAGCGGCAGGATCAGCAGCAGGGCCAGGGCCGTGATCAGGGTCTTGGTGGAAAGGCCGACGTCCTTGACGACGGTGACGCCCACGCCGGCGATCACGGTCAGGCCCAGAAGGCCGAACGCCACCGGCAGGACGAGATCGGCCGTCCGCGCCAGCGGCAGGCGAACCCCGAACACCATCGCCGCCATCACCAGCAGGGTGACGACGAACGCGCCCAGCCAAAGCGCGCCGTATTGGCCGAGCCGTCGCCGCAGATGCCTTTTCGCGATCATCGCCGTCTTTCCCTCCGCCGCGCCGCGTTCGCCGAAAGGTGCTTCGGAAGACTCTCGGCGTCCACGGGAAACTAAGCCGTGTCCCGCGCGCTTTTACGAAGCCAACCGTCACCGGAGGTTCACATGACCGCCATGGCCCGTATCGCGCGCAGCACCGTCGAAGGCGACGCCGCGCCGCCCTATTCCGCCAATCGCCTGCTGGCCGCCCTGCGCCCGGACGCCCTGGCCGAGATCGCCCCGCACCTGGTTCTGGTGGACCTTCCCGTCGACGCGGTGCTGTTCGACGCCGGGGACGACGTCGAGCACACCTATCTGCCCTGCGGGCCCACCCAGGCGTCGCTTCTGGTCGTCACCTCGGACGGCCAGGAGATCGAAGCCGCCAGCATCGGTCGCGAAGGCGCGATCGGCGGCGTGGTCAGCGCGGGCTACAAGCCCGCCTATGGCCGGGCCGTGGTCCGCGTGCCGGGCCATGCCTTCTGCCTGCCGACCCAGCGCCTGGAGGAGATCAAGTCGCGGCTCGGCGTGGTGGCGGACCTGTTCGATCGCGCCGCCGACGTCTTCATCGCCCAGATGATGCAGCTGGTCGCCTGCAACGCCCTGCATCCGATCGAGCAGCGCGTCTGCCGCTGGCTGCTGTTCGCCCACGACCGCTCGGGCGACGAGCCGATCCGCCTGACCCAGGAGACCCTGGCCCAGATGCTGGGCGTGCAGCGCACGACGATCAGCGCGGTCGCCCGCGCGCTGCAGGAGTCGGACGTCATCCATATCGGCCGGGGCCGGGTCGAGGTGCTGGACCGGCCCGGCCTGGAACGGCGCGCCTGCGAATGCCACGCCGCTGTCGAGAGCCACTTCCAGCGGATCCTCCCCCGGGTCGAGGGCTAGGTCCGGAACCTCGCCGCCGTGTCGAGCGCCGCCTCGGCCTCGGCCATCAGGCGCCGCACGATCTCGCCGGCCGGCAGTATCTCGCGGACGCCGCCGGCGCTCTGGCCCATGGCGAAGCAGGACTTCGCCGGATCCAGCCCCTCGATCTGGCCGCCGATCCCGCCCATGGCTCCGGCCCGGATCGAGACCATGGCCTGCTGCGGGAACGGCTGGATGTCGGCCGGGCGGCCTTCCCAGTCGTCGACATAGGGGTTCTTCTTCACCCGCATCGGCTTGCCGGAGTAGCAGCGGGTGCGGATGGTGTCCTCGTCGGTGGCCTCGACGATGGCCTGACGGTAGAGGTCGCCGGCGTGGGCCTCGGCCGAGGCGATGAAGCGCGTGCCCATCCACACGCCCTGAGCGCCCAGGGCCAGGGCGGCGGCCAGGCCGCGACCGTCGTGCAGGCCGCCGGCCGCGACGACAGGGATCTTCACCGCCTCGACCGCCTGGGCCACCAGCGGCAAGGTGCCGACAAGGCCCGTGTGTCCACCGCCCTCGCCGCCCTGGCAGATGACCGCGTCGCAGCCGGCCTGCTCGGCCTTGACCGCGTGCTTCACCGCGCCGCAGACGACCATCACCTTCAGGCCCGCCGTCTTCAGCCGCTCGATGATCGGCATGGGCACACCCAGGCCGGCGACGAAGGACGAGGCGCCTTCCTCGATGATCACGTCGACGCTGGCCGTCAGGGCGTCGGGCGTGGCGGCCAAGAGGTCGACGCCGAACGGCCTGTCGGTCAGGCGGCGCACCTGCCGCATCTGCTCGCGGATGAAGTCGGGCGAGGTCCCGGCCATGCCCAGCACCCCGTAGCCGCCGGCGTTCGACACCGCCGCCGCCAGCGGCGCGTAGGACACCCCGCCCATGCCGGCCAGCAGGATCGGATGCTCGATATGCAGAAGATCGCAGAGCGGCGTGCGCAGCCCCATGGCCGTTCCTCCCGTGTCTTTTCCGGGAGGATCGAGGCCCGGACCTGGCCGGGCAAGCCTGCCGCGAGGGCAGGCCCTAGCCGCGCTTGGCCAGTTCGGTCTCGACGTCGGTGTCGTGCGTCCAGAAGCAGGCCATCATGCCGCTGAAGGCCAGGGCCAGCATCATCAGAAAGCCACGCGGCGGCGTCAGGCTGACAACGTCTTGGGGCGTCATCGTCTCGGTTTCCTCGTCGGCGCCCGGATCTGATGTCCAGGCTGCCAGACGGAAAGCTTCTCACCAGCGGGCCCGTTCCGCAAGAGGCTGTTTTCAATGGGCTTTTATTGGACGACAGAGTCCAAGATACGCCTGCTTAGAAGATCGAGTATCCGCCGTCGATGACGATCGTCGTTCCGGAGTGATAGCTGGAGGCGTCCGAGGCCAGATAGACGGCCATGCCGCCGAAGTCCTCGGGCTCGCCCCAGCGACGGGCCGGAACGCGCGGGATGACCTTCTCGGCGAAGGCCGAATTGGCCTGGGCGCCGGCCGTCATGTCGGTGGCGATCCAGCCCGGCAGGATGGCGTTGGCCCGCACGCCATAGCGGGCGTGCTCGACGGCCACCGACTTGATCATCGAGATCACCGCGCCCTTGGTGGCGGCATAGGCCTCGTTGCGGGCCGCACCCTCGATGGCGGCCAGGGACGCGACCCCGACCAGCGAGCCGCCCGGATCGCCGGCCTTGGCCCGCTCGACCATGTGACGGCAGGCCTCGCGCAGGGTGAAGAACACGCCGTCCAGATTGACCGACAGCACCTTGCGATAGGTCTCGGTCTTCATCTCGACGAACGAGGGCGAGCCGTAGCCGATGCCGGCGTTGGCGAAGACGCTGTCGACCCGGCCCATGGCGGCGACGGCCTCTTCCATGCCCTCGGCGACCTGGGCCTCGTCGGACACGTCCACCGTCTGGGCCTTCACGCGGACGCCCAGGCCGGTGAGCTCCGTTTCGGCCGCCAGGTTGCGCTCGGCGTTCGAGCCCCAGATGACGATGTCGGCGCCGGCCTGCGCCATCGCCTTGGCCATGCCAAGGCCAATGCCGCGATTGCCGCCGGTCACCAGCGCGACCTTGCCCGACAGGTTGAACGGCGCGTAGGCCATGGCGTCTCTCCCAACGTTTGTTTGAAAGAGAGAGGGTGAAGCCACGCGGGTCAAGCCCTACCTTGTTCGCCTCCCTCGCGCCTAGGGTCCAGTGATCCGTCGGCATGACGCGTCGGAACAGGCGCGGCTTCAGCGGACGCTGGGAGCTCTCCGCCGGCCTGGGTCCTGGGCACAAGGCCCAGGAAGGCGGGAATTATCAGGCCTCCAAGACCCCAAACCGCTCATAGGCCTCGGCGATGACCCGTCGCGTCTCGTCCCATTCGACCAGGGCCATCGCCTCGTCGCGCGACACGAACCGGGCCTCGGCTGCGTCGTCGCCGGCCTGGGGCTCGCCGCTCAGCCAGCGAGCGGCGTAGTCGATCAGCACGTAATGACGGGTGATCTCTCCACCGGGCCGCGCCGGAAACACGCCGTCGACCACGTCGATCAGGCCAAGAAGCTCGGCCTCGACGCCGGTCTCCTCCTTCAGCTCGCGCAGGGCGGCCGCCTGCGCCGTCTCGCCCCACTCCAGCCGCCCGCCCGGCAGGCTCCACTGGTTGAGACGCGGCGGGGTCCCCCGCCGGATCAGCAGAACCTCGTCGCCCCGCAGACAGACCACCCCGACGGTCGGGACAGGATGGCTCATGGAAAGCCCACCTTCAGATCGACGCTGGAGCGCTGGCCGACGCAGGCGCCGCACTCGCCCAGCCAAGCCTCCGCCGCCGCGCGCCCCCGCTCCTTGAGGTCGGACAGGAAGCTCCATTCGGTGTTGAACTTGCTCGACAAGGAGAGATCCGCCAGCGGCTTGTCGGCGGTGATCGCGTGGACCAGCATCCGGCGGTAGCGCCCCCGGGCGTTGTCCTTCAGGAGACCCTCGTCCAGCAGCTTCTGCACGAAGCCGATCGCCCGCAGCTCCGAGGCCAGCGACGCGTTGAAGGTGATCTCGTTCAGCCGGTCCATGATCTCGCCGGGCGTCTTGGGCGTCTCCTCGCGGACGAACGGATTGAGGCTGACGATCAGGATGTCGTCGGGCGTGTCGTCGTAGAACAGCGGCCACAGCGGCGGATTGGCCAGGAAGCCGCCGTCCCAGTAGGGCTCGCCGTCGATCTCCACCGCCTGGAACACCTGCGGCAGGCACGCGCTGGCCATGATGTGGCGGGCCGTCAGCTCGGTCTCGCGGAAGATCGTCGACTTGCTGGTCCGCACCGCGGTGGCGGCGATGTAGAGCTTGATCGGGCTCCGCTCGCGGATCTGCTTGAAGGTGATCTCGGCTTCCAGCGTGTCGTGCAGCGGATTCAGATTGAAAGGGTTGAACTCGTAGGGGCTCAGCGACAGGGCGAAGGTCTCGGCCATCCGCCAGCCGGGGGTGTTCTTCCACCAGTCCACCCCGCCGGAGAAGGCGCTGGTCCAGATCGAGGTGTCGCCGAAGACGTTGCGCCCGCCGGCGCGGTTGACGTTTCGCCAGAACGACTCGAGCCGCTTTCGAGCGCCCTCGCGGCCATCGTCGATCAGGCCCTGGGCCAGGCAAACGGCGTTCATCGCCCCGGCCGAGGCGGCGGTGACGGCGCGGATCTCGAGTTCGTCTTCTTCGAGCAGGCGGTCCAGAACGCCCCACTCGAACGCCCCGTGGGCCCCGCCGCCCTGCAGGGCCAGGCTCAGGCCCTTGGGCCCCGACTTCTTCTTGGTGAACGGCGGAATGGGCATGCGAACTCCCGAAGGACCAGGCTCGCCTTCAGTAGCGCTTCCTCCCGGGCGCGTCTGTCGCCTTATTGCGCGACCCAGCCGCCGTCGATCTGGAAGGCCGCGCCGTTGGCCGAGGCCCCCGCGTCCGACACCAGATAGAGCAGCATGCCCGAGAGCTGGTCGAAGGTGACGAACTGCTTGGTCGGCTGGGCGGCCAGGATCACGTCCTTCATCACCGCCTCTTCGGAGATGCCGCGCGCCTTGGCCTGGTCGGCGATCTGGGCCTCGACCAGCGGGGTCTTCACGAAGCCCGGGCAGATGGCGTTGCAGGTGATCCCGTGCTCGGCGACCTCCAGGGCGACCGTCTTGGTCAGGCCCAGGATGCCGTGCTTGGCCGCCACATAGGCCGACTTGAACGGGGAGGCCACGAGGCCGTGGGCCGAGGCGATGTTAACGATCCGCCCGCGCCCTTGCTCCTTCATCACCGGCACGGCGGCCTTGGTGGCGTGGAAGGCGGAAGACAGGTTGATCGCGATGATCAGGTCCCACTTGTCGTCCGGGAAATCCTCGATCGGGGCCACGTGCTGGACGCCGGCGTTGTTGACCAGGATGTCCAGTTCGCCGAACTCGGCCTTGGCGGCCTTGACCATGTCGGCGATTTGATCGGGCTTGGTCATGTCGGCGCCGTGATAGAGCACCTCGACGCCGTGGGTTTGCGCCATCTCGGCCCGGGCCCGCTCGATGGCGTTCATTTCGCCGAGGCCGTTCATCACGATGTTGCAGCCCTGGGCGGCCAGGGCGTCGGCCAGGGCGTGACCGATGCCGCTGGTCGAACCGGTGACGATGGCGACCTGCCCCTGCAAACCGAAATCCACGGCCATGCGCTCGCTCCCGAAAAACGCCCTAATGCATTGCTGCGACGCAGCATATAGCTCGCCTTTGCGAAGGGCGAGCGCTTATTAAATTCATCGATAGATGAATTCAGGGCTGCGGGCGAGCGAAAACCCAGTCGGCCTGGGTCGAAAGCGAAGCTTGGAACCGATAGCCGTCCAGATCGAAGCCCTTCAGGCCCTCGGCGCGGTCGATCCGGTTGTCGATGGCGTAGCGCGCCATGCGCCCCCGCGCCTTCTTGGCGAAGAAGCCCAGCACGCGCAGCTCGCCGTGCTTCTCCTCCTTGAAGTGGCAGGTGACGACCGGCGACTTCAGCGCCTTGGCGTCGACGGCGCCGAAATATTCCTGGCTGGCCAGGTTCACCAGGGTCGGGTCCGCGTGGCCGTCCAGCGCCTGGTTCAGGGTCTTGGAGATCGTCTCGCCCCAGAAGTCGTAGAGATTGGCCCCGCGCTTGGTCTTCAGCCGCGTGCCCATCTCCAGCCGATAGGCTTGCAGCGCGTCGAACGGGCGCAGCACGCCATAGAGGCCCGACAGGATCCGCAGGTGATCTTGCGCCCACTCCAGGGATGGCCGGTCCAGCTCGCGGGCGGCGAGGCCCGCATAGACGTCGCCATTGAAGGCGATGATCGCCTGCAGCCCGTCCTCGACCTGCGGGTCAAAGGCCTGGAAGCGCTCGCGGTTCAGCTTGGCCAGGGCGTCGGAGATGTGCATCAGGCGCTTCAGGTCGGCGGCCGTCAGCTTGCGCGTCACCTTGGCCAGTTCGGCGATCTGGCTCTTAAGCTCGGGCGTGGTCAGCGGCAGCGCCTGGGCGGGCGCGGTGAAGTCCAGCGACTTGGCGGGCGAGATGACCATCAGCATGGCCGGGGAAATAGAGGGTTCGAGCGGGCTTCGCTAGCCGAAGGGCTCGACTATTCGCCCGCGGCGACCCGGGCGCGCATGTCTGCATAGGCGGCGGCCAGCAGAGCTCGCAGGGCGCCCTCGTCGACCGGCTGGCCCCGGCGCAGCTTGACGTGCCGCATCCGCTTGCCGGCGCCCTCCAGAAGCCCGATCGGATCCGGCAAGGCCGCGCCCGCGTAGAGGCCGATCGCGACATGCGCCTTGTGGGCGTCGACATAGGCGAAGGCGGCGTCTCCGACGCAGGCGGTCGGATGGCCGTCGTGCATCAGTTCGCGGACGTCGGGGCCGAGGTCGCGGATTCGCGCGAATCACGCGAGCGCCAGGGCTCTTAGCGGATCGTCGCCCAAGAACCAGGCCTCGACCCCGGGATCGCGCCGCATGGCGCCGGGGAAATGGAACAGCGCGCTCATGGTCCGAGCTTGCCAGCTTCACCGGGAATGTCGATTCACTTTCCATCCTGGAAAGTTTTTGCTTGCCAAGACGGAAAGTCATCGGCATGACTTTCCATCATGGAAAGCAAGGAGGTCGTCATGACCCGCGACGAGGACGCCCGGACGATGCTGGCCGAGATCGAGGCCGCGAAAGCCGATCTGGCCGAACGGGCTCGCGCGCCCGTCTGGTATCATCCGACCCTGGGCTTGCTGGCGGGGGGCATGGTGGCGATCCAGGGCCAGCCGTCCACGCTGAAGGTCGCCTATACGGGCCTGTTCGTGCTGGGCGTGGCGCTGCTGGTCCGCGCCTACAAGCGTCACACCGGCCTGTGGGTCGGCGGCTTCCGCGCCGGACGCACGCGCTGGGTGGCGATCGGCATGGCGGTGCTCATCGCGCTGTGCGGCTTCCTGGCGCTGTGGCTGGCGCGCCATCGCGGCATGTCCGAGGCGCCGCTGGTGTTCGGCGCGATCATCGCCGCGATCGTCACGGTCGCCGGCCACGTCTGGGAAGCGGCCTTCCGCGCCGACCTGCGCGACGGCGGTTCGCTTTGAGCGCTCAGCTCGACCCGGTGATCCACGCGCCCAATCGCCTGCAGATGTGCTGCATGCTGGCGCCGGTGGACACCATCGACTTCGCGACCGTCCGCGAGGCGCTGGACGTGTCGGAATCGGTGCTGTCCAAGCACGTCAAGACGCTGGAGGACGCCGGCTATCTGAAGGTCCGCAAGGCCGCGTCGGGCGGTCGCCAGCGCACCTGGCTGTCGCTGAGCAGCGCCGGCCGCAAGGCGCTGAAGGCGCATCTGGCCGCGCTGAAGGCGATGATCGCCGGGGTGCCGGAGGCATAGCGGGACAAGACGCCTGCGGAGCCTCCAGCCGTCATGCTAGCTTGGCCTTTCGCAAGAGGGGCCAAGGGCATGAAGAGCGCATTTCCGACGAGTTTGTTTCTCGCGGCTGTCGTCTCCGGCGGCGCGAGCGCGCAGGCGATTCCGTCACGCACGCCGCTGGCGACCATCCCCATCGCGCCTAGCAAGACGGTCACCCGCGTCGAGACGACACGCGTGGACTTCGCGCCCGGCCAGGCGATGCCTCGGCACAAGCACACCGTTCCGGTGATCTGCCTCGTCAGCCACGGCGCGTTCCGCGTGAAGATCGGCGACGCGCCCGAACGCCTGGTCGGGCTTGGCGAAGTCACCTATGAGCCGCCGGAGGTGGTCGTCGGCTACTTCCGCAACAGCTCGAACACGGACACCGCTCAGCTGACCTGCAACGCGTTGGCGGGCGACGCGGACAAGACCCTGAACGTCATGCTGCCCGAGCGGTGATCCGAGGGCGTGTTTTGATCGCCCCCCGCTAGAACAGCACCCTGGGGTTCATGATCCGCCGCGGATCCAGGGCCTGGCGGATCGCCCGCAGGGCCGCGACCTCGACCGGGTCCTTGTAGGTCAGGGCCTCGGCCGTCTTCATGGCCCCCAGGCCGTGCTCGGCGCTGATCGAGCCCGAGAAGGTCGCGGTGATGTCGTGGACGATGCGGGCGCCCTTCTCGCGCAGGGCGTCGTGGGCGTCGTCGTCGCCGCCGACCGGCTTGAGGACGTCGTAGTGAACATTGCCGTCGCCGACGTGGCCGAAGGCGATGATGCGCACGCCGGGAAAGGCGCTCTCCAGGGCGGCGTCGGCCTGGCCGATGAAGTCGGGGATCTTCGAGACCGGCACCGAGACGTCGTGCTTCCAGACCGCGCCTTCCGGCTTCTGTCCCGCCGAGTGGCCTTCGCGGATCTGCCAGAAGGCCTTCATCTGGGTTTCGGTCTGGGCGACGGCCGCGTCGGCGATCAGGCCCGCTTCCAGAGCCTTGGTCAGCAGCCGCTCCAGCGCCGCCTCGGCCGCGCCCGGCTCTCCGCTGGCGATCTCGATCAGCACGTACCACGGGTGCTCGGTCGGCAGCGGATCGCGCAGGCCCGGCACGTTGCGGACGGTCAGGGCGAAGCCGAGCAAGCTCATCAGCTCGAAGGCCTCGACCGCGCCGCCGGTCTCGTCCTTGGCTCGCGCCAGCAGCTGGATCGCGGCGGCGGGCGAAGCCAGGCCGACGATGGCCACGGCCCGCGAGGCGAGCGGCGCGTGCAGCTTCAGCGAGGCGGCGGTGACGATCCCCAGCGTGCCCTCGGCCCCGATCAGGAGCTGCTTGAGATCGTAGCCGGTATTGTCCTTGCGCAGGCGCTTGAGGCCGTTCCAGACCTCGCCGTTCGGCAGCACCGCCTCGATCCCCAGCACCTGCTCGCGCATCATGCCATAGCGCAGCACCGCGGTGCCGCCGGCGTTGGTCGAGATCAGGCCGCCGATCGTGCACGAGCCCTCCGAGGCCACGCCCACCGTGAAGCGGCGACCGACCCGGGCCGCCTGCCGGTGAGCCTCGTACAAGGTGACGCCGGCCTCCAGCACCATGGCGTCGTCGATAGGATCGACGTCGCGGATCGCCTTCAGCTTCTGGGTGGACAGCAGGATCTCGCCGCGCGGAATCTGGCCGGCGACGAGACCGGTATTGCCGCCCTGCGGGGTGATCGCCACGCCCTCGGCGGCGCAGATCCCGACCACGGCCGCGACCTCGGCGGTCGAGCGCGGGGTGACCAGCAGCGGCGTCTCGCCGACCCAGCGGCCGCGCCATTCGACCAGATGCGGCGCGATCACATCCGGATCCTGGCTCCAGCCGCCCTCGCCGAGCACGGCTTTCAGGCGGGAGACGACATCGGCGGGGACGGGCTTGGTCATGGGCGGAGGATAAGCTTCCGGGGCGGTCGCTGTCAGTATATACTCGCGTCTATACGGAGGCGCTCCATGGGCATCCTGATCAAGAACCCCGAAGCCGAGCGCGCCGTGCGGGAGTTGGCGGCCCTGACTGGCGAGAGCCTCACGACCGCGATCGAGGTCGCGGTGAAGGAACGGCTCGCGACCAAGCGCGCCGAGGCCCCGCCTCGCCGCCGGCGGAGCGCCGAGGAGATGAAGGCGATCACGCGGAAATACCTCACTCCCGAGGCGCGGGCGGGACTCATCCCCCCGATCACGAAGGCGGATTTCGACGAGCTCAACTTCATCCCGGGCCTGGACGATCTCGAGCAGTGAAACTGGTTGTGGACACCTCGGCGCTGGTGGCCATCGCGCTCGAAGAGGCCGAATGCGACGCCTTCATCGACGCGCTCGAGGCCGCCGAAGAGCCGGTGATGTCCCCCATGACCTATGTCGAGCTTGGCATCGTGCTTTTGGGGCGCGAGATCACCTTGTCGCAGGAGGACCTCGACGACTGGCTGGGCATGTACCGCGTCTCCGTCGCGCGGGAGCCGGTCATCGACCGCGCCGCGCTGGACGCCTTTGTGCGGTACGGCAAGGGCCGGCATCCGGCGCGCTTGAACCTCTCGGACTGCTTCGCCTATGCCCTGGCCAAGGCGCTGGACGCGCCGTTGCTCTACAAGGGCGACGACTTCTCACAGACCGACGTACGCGCGGCGATCTAGCCGACAAAGCCCGCCGCGCGGCGCAGGCGGTCGTTGATCGCCTCGCCGAGGCCCTCGTCGGGGATCGCGGCGACGGCGATGGCGCGGGGGCGCAGGCGGTCGGCGGCGCGCAGATAGGAAAAGAGATTGGCGGCGGCCTCGGCCAGGTCCCCGGACGGGCTGAGATTGAACACGTTCGCCCCGCCGCGCGGCCACGCGCCGAACGCCAGATAGGCCTCGCCGGGCTCGGGCGAGGCGGCGTTGATCCGCACCGGCGCGTCGGGCGCGTAGTGCAGGGCCAGCCGGCCCGGCGAGCGCTTGGCGTCGTCCTCGGCCTCGGCCAGGGGGCCCACGATCGCCGTCAGTTGGGCGCGGGTCACCGCGCCGGGCCGCAACAGCCGGACCTCGCCGGCGAGCACCGAGACCACGGTCGATTCAAGGCCGACCGCGCAAGGCCCGCCGTCGAGCGCGGCGGCGGCCTTGTCGCCCGTCTCGGCGACGGCGTCGGGAAAGGTGGTGGGGCTCGGTCGGCCCGACCGGTTGGCCGACGGCGCGACGACGGGACCGCCGAACGCCTCCAGCACGGCGCGCGATAGGGGATGGCCCGGCACGCGGATCGCCACGGTGTCGAGCCCGGCCCGCGCGAGGTCGCAGACGGCGGCGGCGTCCCGGATCGGCGCGACGATCGTCAGCGGCCCTGGCCAGAATTCCCGGGCCAGAGCCAGGGCGCGGTCGTCCAGCGCGGCGACCTGGCGGGCCGCGTCCAGATCGGCGACATGAGCGATCAAGGGGTTGAAGCGCGGCCGGCCCTTGGCCTCGAAGATCGAGGCGACCGCCGCCGGGTTGGCGGCGTCCGCGCCGAGGCCGTAGACGGTCTCGGTCGGCAGGATGACGAGCGCGCCTTCGCGCAACGCCTTGGCGGCGTGGTCTATTTCCGCTTGGCGGTCAGCGAGACGCTGACCTTCACCTTGCCCGCGATTTGATCCGTCGACGCCCATTCGCCCTGTCCAACCCCGAACATGGTCCGGTCGAGGGTGGTTACACCGCGCGCGGTCGCGCTGTCGCCGTCGATCTTCAGCGAGAACGGCAGGCTGAGCGGCTTCCGCACCCCGCGCAGATCCAGCGTCCCGTCGGCGACGAACTTGCCTTCGCCGGTCTTGCGGAACTTGGTCGCGGTGAAGACAGCCTTCGGATGGTCGGCGGCGTCGAAGAAGTCGCCGCCGGGCAGGCTGGCGTCGCGCTGGTCGTCCCCCGTCTTGGCCGAGGCCATGTCCACGCTGACGGTCAGCTTCGAGCGGTCCAGCGCCTCGGGCGAAAACAGGATATCGGCGGTCCAGCGGGTGAACTGGCCCTCGATGGCGTTACCCGACCAGCTGGCGGCGAAGCCCAAGGTCGAGCCCTTCTGGACGCTCCAGGCGACCGGGTCCTTCAAAGCGGGCGCGGTCGGAGCGGCGGGCGCGGCCGTGTCGGCGGGCGTGGGCTGCACGGGCTTGGTCTGGGCGGGGCTCTCGACGGGCGCCGGTTCGGCGGCGGTCGGCGGCGGCGGGGCTGCCTTGATCTTGACCGCGAAGCTGCCGTCGACCGTGCGGTCGAAGCCGGCGGCGGCCAGCCACGCGCGGGGCTCCCGCCAGCCCGGCCGCGCGCCCGGCGCCATATGGGCCAGCACGGCGTCGCGGTCGAGGATCTGGTGCTTGGCCACCGCGCCCAGGTGCAGGGCCAGGAGGACATAGGTCAGCTTGACCAGCACGCCGTGCCCCAGTTCGCCGACCTCGTGCCAGAGGTGCTTGGGCCCCGCGGCCAGTTCCGGCAGCCCCGGGATGTGGGGCCACGGGATCACTCCATAGAGCAGGGTCGGGATCGTCACCCGGCTGGCCGAAACCATGATCCAGCCCGTCAACGGCAGGCCGATCATGATCACATAGAACAGAAGATGGACGGTCTTCGAGGCGATCCGCTCCCAACGGGGCTGATCCTCCGGACCTAGCGGCGCCGGATTGACCAGCCGCCAGGCCAGGCGCGCCAGGCTCAGCAGCAGGATCGTGATGCCGATCGACTTGTGCAGCTGGAACAGGGCGAAGGTGGTCGGCGACCCCTTCGGCCCGTCGCCCATGCGCCAGCCGACGATGACCTGGAAGACGATGGTCGCGGCGATCAGCCAGTGAAGGATGATCGCCACCGTCGTGTACTGCGTCCGGTTCGCGGCCATGCGGATCTCCCAGGTCGGTTGGCGAAAGCCTTACTTCTTTTGGAACTCGACTTCGATGTTCAGCGTCACGTCGTCGCCGACCAGCGGCACATATTTGCTCACGCCGAACTCCGAGCGTTTGATCGTGGTCACGGCCGAGAAGCCGGCGCGGGTGGTCAGCGGGTTCATGCCCGGACCCGACCCGTTGAAGGTCACGTCCAGAACGACCGGCTTGGTCACGCCATGGAAGGTCAGGTCGCCCGTGACCTTTCCGTGCTGACCGTCGCCGACGTCGATGGCGGTCGAGACGAAGGTGATGGTCGGGTACTTGTTGGCTTCCAGCCAGCCGTCGCCGATCAGTTCCTTGTTGAACTTCAGGCCGAACTCGTCGGCGCCGGTCGAGGTGTCGAGCGAGGCCGGATCCACCGTGACGGACAGCTTGGCGGCCGTCGGCTGGGCGGGATCATAGGTGTACTCGGCGTCCAGCTTGGTGAAGCGCAGGGTGTAGTTCGACAGGCCCATGTGCCTGAGCTTGGCGGTCAGCGCCGCGTGGGTCTTGTCGAGAACATAGCGGCCGGCCGGCATCTTGGCCGGATCGGTCGACGGCGCGGCATAGGCGGCCGGCGCGGTCAGCAGGGCCGCGGCGAGGGCGGCGTAGGCGAGAGGACGATACATCGTGGGCTCCGAAAATTAAAACAGCACCGGTTACGGATCCACGACTTAGGAACTCCACCATGGAGTTGAAGGGCATAGTGATCACGACCGCGTGATTTCTCGGATTAAGGGGGCGTCGGCTTGGTGGCGCGGCGTCCCGGGCTTAAAGGGAGGCCGTGTTTTTGGAGTTCCCGGCCATGACCTATCGCGCGCCCCTCCGCGATCTCGCCTTCTCGCTGCGCCACGCGGCGGACTTCGAGCGACTGGCGGGGGCCTTCCCGGACGCGGACGCCGACACCGTGTCGGCGGTGCTGGAGGCGGCCGGCGCCTTCGCGGCCGAGGTGCTGGCGCCGTTGAACCGCCAGGGCGACCGGGTCGGCGCCCAGCTGGAAAATGGCGTGGTGCGGACCGCGCCCGGCTTCGCCGAGGCCTATAAGGCGTTCGCCAAGGGCGGCTGGACCAGCCTGGCCGCCCCCGCGTCGCAAGGCGGCCAGGGCTTGCCCAAGACGCTGGAGGTGGCGGTCATGGAGATGGTCCAGGCCGCCAACATGGCCTTCGGCCTCTGCCCGATGCTGAGCCTCGGCGCGATAGAGGCGCTGGAACTGTGCGGCTCGCCCGGACAGAAGGCCAAGTACCTGCCCCGGTTGGTGTCCGGCGAATGGACCGGCACCATGAACCTGACCGAGCCGCAGGCCGGCTCGGACCTGGCGGCCCTGACCACCCTGGCCACGCCCGACGGCGACGGCGGCTGGCGGATCACCGGGCAGAAGATCTACATCACCTGGGGCGACCACGACGCGGCCGACAACATCATCCACCTGGTGCTGGCCCGCACGCCGGACGCGCCCCCGGGTGTCAAGGGCATTTCGCTGTTCCTGGCGCCCAAGGTGCTGGTCGGCGAGGACGGCGCGCTGGGCGAGGCCAACGCGCTGCGGGTCGGCGGGCTGGAGCACAAGCTGGGCATTCACGGCTCGCCCACCTGCGTCATGCTGTTCGAGGGCGCCAAGGCCGAACTGGTCGGCGAACTGGGCCAAGGCTTGCCCAACATGTTCGTGATGATGAACGCCGCCCGCCTGCAGGTGGGCATGCAGGGCGTGGCCATCGCCGAGCGGGCCTATCAGCAAGCGCTGGCCTTCGCCCAGGAGCGCGCCCAAGGGCGGTCGGCGTGGACAGGCGCCTATCCCGCGCGGCTGTTCGACCATCCGGACGTGCGCCGCTCGCTCGTGCTGATGAAGGCCCATATCGAGGCCGCGCGTGGGATCTGCCTGTCGACCGCCGTCGCCGCCGACCTGGCTCGCGCCGCGCCGGACGAAACGACGCGGACGGCCGCCAAGCTGCGCGAGGAGCTCTTGACCCCCATCGCCAAGGCCTGGTCGACCGACATCGGCGTGATGGTCGCCTCGATGGGCGTCCAGATCCACGGCGGCATGGGCTTCATCGAGGAGACGGGCGCGGCCCAGCACTATCGCGACGCCCGCATCGCGCCGATCTACGAGGGCACGAACGGCATCCAGGCCATCGACCTCGTGGGCCGCAAGCTTTCGATGGGCGAGGGCCAGGCGGTGGCCGACCTGATGGACGACATCCGCGATACCATCGACGCCCTGCTGGCCTCCGATCTCAAGGCGGTCGGCCTGCGCCTGGCGGCGGCCCTCGACGCGGCGGCCAACGCCACCGCCTGGCTCGTCGAGCGCCGGGCCAAGGCTATGCCCGACGCGCTGTCGGGGGCGACGGCCTATCTGAAGCTGCTGGGCGACGTGGTCGGCGGCTGGATGCTCGCCAAGGGCGCCCTGGCCGCCGCGGGCGAAGCCGACGCGGCCTGGGCCGAGAGCAAGAGGGTCCTGGCGCGGGTGTTCGCCGAGAGCGTACTGGCCCAGGTCCCGGGCGCGGCGGCGGCGGTCATGCTGGGCGCGGCGGATCTGGAGGCGATGACGCCCGAGGTGCTGGGGGCCTGAGCCCTCCCACACCAACGGCCGTCATCCCGCGCTTCATGCGCGGGACCCATTTGTCCGCCGCGAGTGCGGAACAAGATCAAGCTCCGACGCGAAAGCTGAGCCATGGGTCCCGCGCACAAGGCGCGGGATGACGGGTAGGGTGGGAGCCCGACCTACGCCTTGAAGAACGCCAGCAGGTCCTTGTTGATGATCTCCGGATGGGTCGAGGCCATGCCGTGCGGCAGGCCCGGATACGTCTTCAGCGTGCCCTTCTTGACCAGCTTGATGGCCAGCTGGGCGCTGTCGGCGATCGGGACGATCTGGTCGTCCTCGCCGTGCATGATCAGCACCGGAACCTCGACCTTCTTCAGATCCGCCGTGAAGTCGGTCTCGGAGAACGCCTTGATGCAGTCGTAATGGGCCTTGGCGCCGCCCATCATGCCCTGGCGCCACCAGTTGTCGATCAGACCCTGGCTGACCTTGGCGCCCGGCCGGTTGAAGCCGAAGAACGGACCTTCCGGAACGTCGCGGAAGAACTGGGCGCGGTTGGCGACCAGGGCGGCGCGGAAGCCGTCGAACACCTCGATCGGCAGGCCGCCCGGGTTCTTGGCCGACTTGACCATGATCGGCGGCACGGCCCCGATCAGCACGACCTTGGCGACGCGGCCCGGCTTGGCGCGGGCGGCGTAGTGGATCGCCTCGCCGCCGCCGGTCGAGTGGCCGACGTGGATGGCGTTCTTCAGGTCGAGGTGATCGGTCAGGGCGATGACGTCGGCGGCGTAGGTGTCCATCTCGTTGCCGGTGTCGGTCTGGGTGGACCGGCCATGGCCGCGACGGTCGTGAGCGATGACGCGGTAGCCCTGCAGCAGAAAGAACATCATCTGGGCGTCCCAATCGTCGGCCGACAGCGGCCAGCCGTGGTGGAACACGATGGGCTGGGCGGTCGCGGGACCCCAGTCCTTGTAGAAGATCTGGACGCCGTCCTTGGTGGTGACGAAGCCGCTCTGCGCGCGCGCGGCATGCGCCGGGTTAGGCTTGCCGCCCGACTTCGCGGCGGCGGGGGCGGCGGCTTGGGCGGCGGCGAGCGGCAGGGCGGCGGCGGCCAGACCGATGCCAGCGGTCATCACGCCTCGGCGGGAAGCTTGGTTCGACGAACTCATGATCTGTCCCTCATGTTTCATATCGCGATAACGATTATCGCGATAGCTTCACCATGGCCCCAAAGCGGGTGCGAGTCCAGTGAATTATTTATCGCGATATCAATTTCTGTGGTAACGAGATCGTGTGCTCAACGGAGACCTCGCGTGGCCCGCCCTCTGGACCAACAGATCTGCTTCACGCTCTACGCCACCAGCATGGCGATCAACCGTCTGTACAAGCCCATGCTGGACGCGTTGGGCCTGACCTATCCGCAGTATCTGGTGCTGAGCGTGCTGGGCGAGGCGGGCGACTTGACGGTCGGCGGGATCGCCGGACGGCTGGACCTGGAATCCAGCACGGTGACGCCGCTGGTCAAGCGGCTGGAGGCGGCGGGGCTGGTCGCCCGGCGTCGCGGCCTGGAGGACGAGCGCAAGGTCGAGGTGACGATGACCGACGCCGGCCGCGCCCTGCTTGAACGCTCCGCCTGCCTCGGCGACACGCTGCTGGCCCAGTCCGGCCTGACGCCGACCGATCTCGAGGCGCTGAACAAGCGGGTCCAGGCGCTGCACGGCGCGATCCTGGAGCGCTGAAACGACAAAGGCGCCGCCTCGCGGCGACGCCTGTCACGAACGGCTGGGCGAAGGCCTTACAGCTGTTCCAGCATGTACTCGGCCGACGAGACCTTGAACTGGCCGGCGTCCTCGATGTTCAGCTGGGTGACGACGCCGTCCTTGGCGATCAGCGAATAGCGCTGCGAGCGCGCGCCCATGCCGAACTTGCTGCCGTCGAAGTCCAGGCCCACCGCGCGGGTGAAGTCGCCGTTGCCGTCGGCCAGCAGCAGGACCTCGCCGTCGATTCCTTGATCCTTGCCCCAGGCCTTCATCACGAACACGTCGTTGACCGAGACGCAGGCGATCGTGTCGACGCCCTTGGCCTTCAGGTCGGCCGCGTGATCCTTGAAGCCCGGCAGGTGCTTGGCAGAGCAGGTCGGGGTGAAGGCGCCGGGCACCGCGAACAGGGCGACGGTCTTGCCCTTGAAGATGTCGTCGGTGGTGATCGGGGCCGGCCCCTCGGCCGTGCTGGTCATGAAAGTCGCCGCGGGCAGCGTGTCGCCAACCTGGATCGCCATGGGCCGTGTTTCCTCGTCTGGGGGTGAGTGGCGCGCCTCGAATAGCCCTCGCCGGGCCGGCCGCCAAGCGCCCTGTCGCGCGCGGCTCTTTTCAATATGCCGACTTGAAACCGCCACGCCGAAGGCCAATGCTCCCTCCATGGCCAGATTGATCGACGATCCCGAGAGCGACTTCCTGACCGGGCGACTTCTGGTCGCCATGCCGGGCATCGAGGACCCGCGTTTCGAGCGGACGGTGCTCTATCTGTGCGCCCACGACGAGGAGCAGGCGATGGGCCTGGCGGTCAACCGCCCGGTCGAGGGCCTCACCGTGTTCGAGCTCCTGGAGCGTCTTGGCGTCAAGTCGGAGATCCAGGCTCCCAGCGATCTCGTCCTGCTGGGCGGCCCGCTGGAGCGCGAGCGGGGCTTCGTCCTGCATACCGACGACTTCACCTCGCCGGACTCGACGCTGCCGGTGGCCGACGGCGTGGGCCTGACCGCCACCCGCGACGCGCTGGACGCCATGGCCAGCCCCCTCGCCCGCCCGCGCAAGGCGATCCTGGCCCTCGGCTACGCCGGCTGGGGCCCTGGGCAGCTGGAGCAGGAGCTGCGCGACAATGTCTGGCTGATCTGCGACGCCGACGAGGGCCTGCTGTTCGACGAGGACCACGCGCACAAGTGGACCCGGGCCCTGGCCAAGCTGGGGATCACGGCGGACCACCTGTCGGCGACGGCGGGACGGGCTTAGATCTAGAAATCCTCTCCCCGAGGGAGAGGTGTCGGCGCGGCCGACGGAGAGGAAACCAGCAGGTTCAGCAGGACCTCCCCCACCGGCGCTTCGCGCCCCCCTCCGCTAGGGGAAGGATGGGGAATCAGCCCCGCGCCTTCACCGGGGCGGCGCCGTCGACATAGGCCTCGTTCAGATAGACCTCGGCCTCCTGCGGCGACAGGGCCGGCGCGTAGCCGAAGCCCTGGCCGTAGTCGCAGCCCAGCGCTTGCAGGGCGCGGGCCATCTCGGCGTTCTCGACGCCCTCGGCCACCACCTCGAGATCGAGGTCCTGGCCGAGCTTGACGACCGAGCGGACGATCTTGGCCGAGCCGGCGTTGGTGCCCATGGTGCGGACGAAGTAGCGGTCGATCTTGAGCGTGTCGAACGGCAGGCGCGTCAGGTACGACAGCGACGAGAAGCCGGTGCCGAAGTCGTCCAGCGCCAGGCCCGCGCCCGCTTCGCGCAGGGTCTTCAGGATCACGGCGGCCCGCTCGGGATCGCGCATGATGTCGCTTTCGGTGACTTCCAGCTTCAGGGCGCCGCGCGGCAGGCGGTTGACGCGCAGGGTCTCGGCGACGTCCGCCACCAGGCCCGGCCGGTCGATCTCGCCGGTCGAGAGATTGACGCTGACGGTCAGGGCGCCCATGGCCGGGTGGCAGTCGCGCCAGGTGGCCAGCTGCTGAGCGGCGGCGTGCATCATGTGCGCGCCCAGCTCGCTCATCAGACCCATTTCCTCGATCAGCGGCAGGAACTCGTCCGGCGGCAGCATGCCTCGGCGCGGATGGATCCAGCGCGCCAGGGCCTCGAAGCCCGACAGGGCGCCGGTCGACAGGCGCACGATCGGCTGGAAATAGGGCGTGATCTCGCCGCGACCGATGGCGCCGCGCAGGTCGGCCTCCAGCGCCAGGCGCGACAGGCCGTCGGTCTCCATCGAGCGGCCGTAGGCGGCGGCCCCGCCTC